>JAVVWE010000001.1:0-228777 GCA_036652255.1 Alistipes sp.
TATTAAAATCAATTTATTACCCCGATTTTATCTACTATTTTTGACCAATAAGCCGCAAATCGAGGTTGCCATAACAAAACAAAAGTGGTTAATTAGTTGAATACAAACTAATTAACCACTTTCTTTGAGGTCTGAAGCGGATTCGAACCGCTGTACAAGGTTTTGCAGACCTTTGCCTAGCCACTCGGCCATCAGACCCTTTTTCACGATGCGGGGCAATCCAGAAAAAAGTGTGACGAGCTTTTTTCGGCGAATAGTTAACGCATCGGGAGTGCAAATATACAAAGATTTCTAAAACTTGCAAAATATATCGACAACTTTGCGTTATTTCACAAAAATATTTACCTTTACACTACCATAAAACCAGAATCAGCACCCATGACCATTGAAGATATAGCTCTTACGCTCACCCCCGGAGTTGGGGTGCAGGGTGCTGTACACCTACTCAGCATCTTCGGTGATGCGCAGCAAATCTTCGCCGCTAAAGGGGAGGAACTGATCTCAAAGGCGGAGTTGCGAGGCGATGTGGCGCAGCAAATTGTGCGACGCACAGCCTTCAAAGCTGCCGAGCGAGAGATGGCATTCTGCACACGCAATGAAATACGGGCAATCGCCTCGACCGATGCAGAGTATCCTGCCTTGGTGCGCGAAATTCCAGATTACCCCCACATACTATATATAAAGGGGGATGTGCAGGCACTCACCGCGCGCTGCGTGTCGATGGTTGGCACACGCGAGGCGACTCCTTACGGACAGCGGATGTGCATCAACTTGGTGCGCGAACTTGCCGAGCGAATTCCAGATGTGTGCATTGTGAGCGGCTTGGCATTCGGCATTGATGTGGCTTGTCATCGTGCAGCACTCGCTGCCGGAATGAAGACCATTGCCGTACTGCCCAACTCATTGCCCGATGTGCTACCAACACAGCATACGGCTGTGGCGCGTGATATTTTGGATGGTGGTGGGGCTTTGGTCACCGAGCTGCACTCGCAGGCGAAGCAGAAGGGGACATTCTACTTGGCGCGCAACCGCATTATCGCTGCCCTAAGTATGGGGACGGTGGTTGTTGAGTCGCCCTGCGCAGGTGGATCGTTGATGACAGCACACTGTGCCGATGGCTACAACCGCTCGGTGATGGCTGTTCCGGGGCGGGCTACGGACATCGCATCGCGCGGCACAAATCTCTTGATACGCAACAAAAAAGCACAATCTATACTCACGGCAGAGGATATTATACAGGAGTTGATGTGGGATTTAAATATGGCGGATGTGGGTGCACGTCCAACTGCGACGATGGCTGAGCTGACCGCTGATGAAGCGGGTGTACTGAGTTGTTTTCGCACCTCCGACCCCGTTTCAACCGAGGAGTTGGGCGAGCTGAGTTCACTGGGAGTGGGCGATTTGTCGGTTCTGTTATTGGGACTTGAGATGGCGGGTGCTGTACGGCAATTGCCGGGCAATATGTATATGAAAATGATTCAATAAACCATAGATGGGATGTTTGAAGAGAAAATGTACATTGACACTCATTCACATATCTACGTCGAGGAGTTCGATGCCGATCGAGAGCAGGTGATTCGTCGTGCCCTCGATGCGGGAGTGGTGCGGATGCTACTACCGGCAATTGATGGGCAGAGCTATGAACGGATGTTTGCTCTCAGCCGGGCGCACGCGGAGTGCTGCACACCGATGATGGGGCTGCACCCGACTTCGGTGAACGACAATCCGCACTGGCGCGAGGAGTTATCTCAGGTTGAAAGGTATCTGCGAAATCCACCCGCTGGGGCATTTTGCGCCGTCGGCGAAATTGGGCTTGATTTTTATTGGAGCTCTGAGTTCAAGCAGGAGCAAATCGAAGCCTTCCGGCAGCAAATTGAGTGGGCATTGGAGTACGACTTACCCATCGCAGTCCACGTGCGTGGAGCTTGGGCCGAGACAGTGGCTCTAATGGAGCACTACACCGGAAGGGGTTTACGAGGGGTGTTTCACGCCTTCACGGAGGGGGTGGAGAGCTACCGCGCACTGCGAGTCTGCGGCGATTTTGTCTTTGGCATCGGTGGAGTGGTGACCTTCAAAAAGAGCACCTTGCCCGATGTCGTGCGACAAATGTCGTTGGAGGAGATAGTGCTCGAAACCGACTGCCCCTACCTGACCCCTGCACCTCATCGCGGAGAGCGTAACGAGTCGGCAAATGTGCAGTATATATGTGCAAAGATAGCTGATATAAAAGGTATTAGCACAGACGAGGTTGCGGCAATCACCACCGCCAATGCCTGTCGAATATTTCGAATTGAAGAACAAATAAAATAACAATAATAATTTTATACTGATGAAATCATCCATTTTAATCATCTACACAGGCGGCACAATCGGCATGAAAACCGACCCGGACACTGGTGCACTCGTCCCTTTCGATTTCAGTGCTATTTACGATGAATTCCCCGCACTCAAGCGGCTCAATGTCGATATTGACGTACTGGCGATGGATCCTGTGATTGACTCGTCGAATGTTTCACCCAAGAATTGGGTCGAGCTGGCGACGCTCATTGGCGACAACTACGCGCGTTACGACGGATTTGTAGTGCTGCATGGCACCGACACCATGTCCTACACCGCCTCAGCAATGAGCTTTATGTTGGAGAATTTGGCGAAACCCGTAGTCTTCACCGGCAGCCAAATTCCAATCGGTGTGCTGCGCACCGATGGTCGTGAGAATCTCATCACTGCCATCGAAATTGCTGGCACACAGTTCGCCGGGCGACCCCAAGTACCTGAGGTATCGCTCTATTTTCAGAACAGACTGTTCCGCGCCAACCGCTCAACCAAAGGGAGTGCCGAGGCATTGAACGCCTTTCGCTCCTACAACTATCCACCCCTTGCCGAGGTGGGTGTCAACATCACCTATAATGCAGCGGCCATCTTGAAATGCGAAGAGTCTGCCGCCGAACTACGCATCGCCACCCATCTGAGCGACGGAATTTTAGTTCTCAAACTTTTCCCGGGACTCGACGAGCGCACATTGCGTGCCATGCTCGCGGTCGAAGGGCTTAAGGGTGTGGTACTTGAGACCTATGGCGCAGGCAATGCCCCCACAACCGAGTGGTTCATTGGTGCGCTGGAGGAGGCGATTGCTCGCGGCATCATCGTGCTCAATGTGACACAATGCGGTGGCGGACGGGTGGCTATGGAGCTCTACGAAACTGGTTTGCGTCTGCAAAAGGCGGGTGTACTCTCGGGTTGCGACATGACCACCGAGGCGGCAGTTGCTAAATTGATGTATGTACTCGGGCAAAACCTTTCGGCGGATGAGACCCGGATGTTGCTCATAAAACCATTAAAAGGAGAATTTACGGCATAGGACGTTGCACAAAACAATTTTTTTTCTTATATTTCGCACTGTTAATGCGCCTTAACGGTGATTTACAGTGCCAATAAGAGGAGTTTTCAAGTAGGTAACTTCATGATTTATAGCTGTTTGTATCGTCAAAAGACTGTGCAAACATCCTAAGTGGGTTGCTGTGTGAACATCAGCTTAGAAGGTGGAAGACCCTATTTTAAGCGAGGAAAATGACGTGCAGAGAAATTTTTCTGCAAAATGTAATCAGGGTGGATAAATAACAGACTTGCATCGCTCGGTGGTGAGAGGACGAGGGGGATGAGCAGGAACAAAGATGAGGATGAGAAGAGGCTCGTGAGGATGAGTGAGGGGCAAATGAGGACAAATAAGAGACGAGTGAAAGACCAAAGCTGAAACACAAGAGACAAAAACGAAAATACAAAATCAACTAAATCAAATTTTAATTTATTAAACACACTTATGAAAAAACTTTTTTTGATTCTGACAGTTGCCATCTTCGCTCTTGGCACTGTTGACGCATTCGCGCAAGAGGCTGTCGCAGACACCGCTGCCGTTGCCGAGGCTGTTACCGAAGAGGTAGCTATAACCGCCGAGACGGAAGTTGCAGGCGAGACGATGCACCACGTGATGATGCAGAAGTTCCTCGAGGGTGGTTGGGCTTGGATGCTCCCAATCCTCGTATTCCTTGTTATTGGTTTGGCAGTCGCTATCGAGCGCATTCTCTATCTTGCCCTCTCGACTATCAATTCGAAAAAATTGATTGCTGAGGTTGAAGCTGCCCTCAAAAATGGCGGTGTAGAAGCTGCAAAAGAGGTTTGCCGCAACACACGCGGTCCAATCGCTTCGATCTACTATCAAGGTTTGGATCGTTACAATCAGGGTCTCGACGCTGTCGAGAAGGCTGTTGTATCGTACGGCTCTGTTCAGACAGGTCAGATGGAGTCAGGTTTGACTTGGATTGGTCTGTTCATCTCGCTCTCTCCTATGTTGGGATTCATGGGTACCGTTGTCGGTATGATCCAGGCATTTGACCAAATTCAGGCTGCTGGTGATATCAGCCCGACACTCGTTGCCGGTGGTATCAAGGTTGCCCTTTTGACAACCCTTATGGGTTTGATCGCTGCGGTTATTCTTCAGTTGTTCTATAACTATATCGTATCGAAGATTGACTCTTTGATTAACGATATGGAGGATGCTTCTATCACACTGATGGATCTCCTGACAGCATACAACAAGAAATAACCCAACGATTAAGATTTAAATCAAACTATGAAAAAGGCATTAAATATATTGTTGGGCGTCCTGATGGCGATTACCGTTGTGCTGCTTGTGTATGCACTCGCATCGCCCCATCCGGAGAACCCAGCTGCGTTCGATCCGTCAATTAGCCTGAACATCATCTGGGGTTATATCCTGGTTGTGGGGGCTATTGCAGCGGCGATTTTCTGCGCTGTATTCGGTATGATTCAGGATCCAAGAGGCATCAAAAGCTCCATTCTTTCGGTGCTGCTGATTGTTGTTATCGTGGGTGCAGCTTATTTCTATTCGGCAGCTCACACCATCAACATCCCCGACCTGCAGACAGGCGGCTTCTTCGACCAAGCATCAACGGTTCTTACCGAAACCAGTATCCTTGTAACCTACGTTGCTTTTGTTGCCGCCTTCCTGACGGCAATCGGCACAGAGATTTACAGAGCTTTCAAATAATAGAAAACAATGGCAGTAGATAAAAGACAAGTACAGGAGATTAATGCCGGCTCAATGGCCGATATTGCTTTCTTGTTGTTGATTTTCTTCCTCGTCGCCACCACTATGAATGTCGACACGGGACTGGTGCGTATGCTCCCTCCTCTGCCTCCTGAGAACCAAAAACAGGAGGATATCAAGATGAAAGAGCGTAACGTATTCTTGGTTCTGGTCAATGGATCCGGACAGATTATGGCCGGCATCCAAGGTCAGCAGCAGTTGATCGATTTCCGCCAACTCAAAGACAAAACCAGAGAGTTCATCGAGAACCCGAACAATCTGGTTACCTTGCCTGAGATGAAGGAGACCGAGATTGAGTTGCCTGACGGTAGCAAGTGGGTATATCCTGTCAGTCAGGGTATTGTCTCATTGCAGACAACGCGTGATACCGACTATCAGTCGTACATCATGGTGCAAAACGAACTCACGCGCGCATTCTCTGAGCTGCGTGACGAGGTTGCAATGGCAAAGTTCGGCTCTAAATTTGCCGACTTGACCGAGGAAGAACGAAAAGTAATCACCACGGCTGTTCCGCCCAAAATTTCGGAAGCCGAACCGCGTAACATCAAAAAGTAAGAAGATATGGCAGTAATGAAAAAAAAGGGTAGCAAAGGTCTCCCCCCGATTTCGACAGCATCACTTCCTGACGTAATCTTCATGATTCTCTTCTTCTTTATGATTTCGACTTCGATGCGTGATCAGGATTTATTGGTGCGTTATAAACTTCCCGAGGCAACCGAGGTGCAGAAACTGGAGAAAAAATCTCTGGTGAGCTACATCCACATCGGTCAGCCCTCGCTGGCTATGCAGACGAAATTTGGTACCGCGCCTCGCATCCAGTTGAACGACTCATACAGAACCGCAAAGGATATTGGTGACTTCATCTCCGCTGAGCGCGATAAGCTCAGTGAGAACGACCGCGCAGCAATGACGGTCTGCCTCAAGGCGGATAACAGCACCAAGATGGGTATCATTACCGATGTGAAGCAGGAGCTTCGCCGCGCTAATGCACTCAAAATATCGTATGCAGCAATCAAATCTCAAGGCTATTTTTAGTTGCAAGGTCTGAATATTAAATGGGTGGAAAAGTAGTTTTCCACCCATTTTTTTGCATAATGCACCCCTGTTTATCCATACGACAGCATACAACAAACAGAACCGCAGCGAGTTTACACTCGCTGCGGTTCTGTTGTATAATAAACATTTGCCCTCGACGAAGAGACTATCGCGACAGTACGGGCTTAATATCCTTTATGCGTAGCTGCGTAGTCACCGAGCCCCGATAGTGGTTCTCAACAATCTGGTAACATACATCAACCGGACGACCTGAGCGCACCCATTCGAAGTGATTCGGTTGCTGAAAGGCAATCGTCTGAATCGTTGTATTGGGTTTCTGTGTCTGCATCAAATCCATACGCAAGTGCTCGCATTCAGCACCCACCAATTTTGCTTCACCGTGGCAGCTGGCTCCATAAGTTGCAAAGACCGGAGCTGCGTTACCGGGACCAAAAGGCTGAAAAAAGCTCAAATCGCGACGAAAATCGGACGTTATATCCGAAAAAAGCAACTCTGCATCCACATCTACCTGCGGGACGAGCATCTGGGGGTCAATATTTTTATCGACAAAATCGTGGAATCGATGTGTAAACTCCTCCACATTTTCCGGTTTCATGGTCAGCCCTGCGGCATACATGTGTCCACCGAAATTTTCGAGCAAGTCGGCACACGACTCGACAGCTTGGTAGAGGTCGAAACCGGGTACCGAACGGGCTGAGCCCGTCACAAAACCGTTGCTCATCGTCAACACCACCGTCGGACGATAGTAGGTCTCAATGAGTCGAGAAGCGACAATTCCGACAATACCTTTCATCCATTTCGGATTGTAGACCACCGTGCTTTTCAGCTCCTTGAGTTCAGGATTATTCTCGATAAAATCATGCGCTTCCTGCGTCACACTACGATCGATGCTCTTGCGATCTTGGTTGTAGTTGTCAATCACGCTGCCAAATTCTGCGGCGACACTTTCACTCGCCTCAATGAGCAGATTCACCGCCGCATGACCACCCGAAGGCGAAGCATTCTCGTCAGTTTCGTCCATACGCATACGCCCTGCAGCATTGATGCGTGGCCCGATTTTGAAGACAATGTCATCCACTGTGATGTTGTGATTCTCCAAGCCACAAATCTTGATAATCGACAACAGCCCCTTCGATGGTTCTCGATTCAACCGCATCAGCCCATAGTGCGCCAACACTCGATTTTCGTCGACTAAAGGGACAATGTCCGAGGCGATACTCACCACTAAAAGGTCAAGTAACGGTGAGATTTCCTCGAAAGGAATGTTGTTTTTCTGTGCATAACCTTGCACCAATTTAAATCCCACGCCACAACCCGACAATTCGTCGAATGGATAGGTGCAGTCAATCCTTTTGGGATCGAGAACCGCTACGGCGCGAGGAATTTCCTCCGCCGGAAGATGATGGTCGCAGATAATAAAATCCACGCCTTTCTGTTTTGCATAGGCAACCTTTTCTGTGGCTTTTATACCGCAGTCAAGGGCAATAATCAAGCGCACACCTTTGCGTGCAGCATGATCAATGCCCTTAATCGAAATACCATAACCCTCGGTATAACGATCAGGAATGTAGAACATGAGATTTTTGTGTCCCAGACGTCGGAGAAATTTATACACCAACGCCACAGCTGTACATCCATCTACGTCGTAATCACCGTAGACCATGATTTTCTCATCACCATGTACTGCTTGCTCCACTCGTTCGATTGCCTTATCCATATCCTTCATCAGGAATGGATCGTGCAAATCGGCGATCTTGGGATTAAAAAACTTTTTAGCTCGTTCTACATTGTCTATGCCTCTCTGTACGAGTAGATTAGCCAGCACGGGAGAGATCTTCAGCTCGGCAGCCAATGCCGCCACCGCCGTCGGATCCCCCTGCGGTTTCACTACCCATCTTTTCTCTATGGGCATACTTTCTAATTTTTATATATTTTAACATTTAATATCTCACTTAAATTTCTCACTACCAGCTCCTTGACTTCATTCAAGGCAACCGCATGACCTATCTCTTGCTCGATGGAAGTCACTCCTCGATCGGCAAATCCGCAAGGGTTGATGTAGGAGAACCAGCCCAAGTCGGTTGAAACATTGAGCGCAAAACCGTGCATGGTCACAAAACGCGACGCACGCACACCAATTGCGCATATCTTACGCGGAGCACTCACTCCATCGTCAATCCAAACACCTGAAGCACCCGCCACACGCCCCGCTTTGATGCCATAAGCCGCCACTGTGCGGATAATAGCCTCTTCGATTCGTTCGATGTAGCCCTTTAGCCCAATTCCAATCTTATCTAAATCGAGAACCGGATAGCCCACAATCTGCCCTTCACCGTGAAAAGTAATGTCGCCGCCACGATCAATGTGATAGTACTCGGCACCTCGACTACGCAGAAACTCTTCACTGACGAGCATATTCTCGGCATGACCGCTTTTGCCAAGCGTATAGACTGCCGGATGCTCCACCAATAACAAGTAACCTGCCTCGTCGTCGGTCGAACCCTTGCGCGCTATAAGCCCATCGAACAGGGACTGCTGGTACTCCCAACACTCCTTGTACTCTTTGCGCCCCAGATCTCGGTATTCGACTTTCATCATTCAGTACGCTACAACGTGATGCTTTTCAACGCTTCGTCAGCCAAATACGACGAACGCACCATCGGAGCACTCGCGCAGTAGCTGAAACCCATCGCAAGAGCTTGCAGTCTGTACCATTCGAATTTTTCGGGAGTGATATACGCCGCAACAGGATAGTGCTCCAAAGTGGGTCGAAGATATTGACCAAGGGTTACAATCTTCACGCCCACCTCTCGCAGGTCGCGTAAAGTCTGCAACACCTCCTCTTCGCTCTCGCCCAGACCGACCATCACACCGCTCTTGGTGACCACACCCTGCGTACTCAAGTAACGCAAAGTCTCCAAACTGGTTCGGTACTTTGCTTTAGATCGCACCACGGGGGTCAGTCGTTCGCTGGTTTCGATGTTGTGCCCAATAATATCGGGCTTCGATGCCACCACCACATCTATCAATTCGGGGCGTGCATCTAAATCGGGAATAAGGAGCTCAATTGCTGCGTCGGGATTCTGCGACCGAATGGCGCGGACTGTCTCCGCCCACTGCTCCGCCCCGCCATCAGGCAGGTCGTCGCGAGTCACAGATGTTACAACAACATACCGAAGCCCCATCAACCGCACGCTCTCGGCGACCTGCATAGGTTCATCGACATCGGGCGGAAGCGGATGCCCCGTCTTGGTGGCACAAAATCGGCAGCCACGCGTACATATATCGCCCAAAATCATGAAGGTAGCCGTATGACGGCTCCAACATTCGGCTTTATTGGGACACATTCCACTGCTGCAAATCGTATGCAAAGCGTGTTCTTTAACGATGTGCTGCACCTCAGCATAGGCTGCGGTGTGGTGGAGGCGTATTTTTAGCCAATCAGGTTTTTTTAGTACGTCTGCCCTATCATATAACTTCGGCATTTAAGTTCATTATTTTTCCAATTGATGCAAAAATAGGAAAAAAATTTGACAATATTTCGATAATCAGCTACTAATTTACAAACAGACCCGAACAAAGGCTGCAAAGTGGAGTGACAACCAACAAAAGAGGGGGTCGATACCTGGCGATATCCGACCCCCTTGGTTAGGTTAGTTAGGTTAATGAATATGGGAGAATCCCATCATTAGTATTACAAAGGTAATATTTTTTCATCATAACACAAATTTTATATATCATTTTTTCGAAACAAACCGTTATTTTGCATCAATTTATAATTAAGAATTTTTAAATACCTACAATTCATAACTTTTTAATTAAAGCGATTGGCACATCGCCAATTCATCGACAGGAGTGGCGTATGACTTCGAATTGGGGTGACCGACCTCCGTTGTCATGTGGCGCGAACGATAGGCGGCAGGGGTCAATATGTACTCTTTTTTGAATAGCTTGATGAAGTGCGAAGTATTGGGGAAAGTGCACTGCACACCGATTTGCGAGACCGACAGCGAGGTCGAAATCAGCAGTAGGCGCGCGTGCATGAGTCGTTGGCGGATGAACCATTTGTGAGGCGGGATGTGGAACAGGCGACGAAACTCCTTTTTGAAGGAGGTGAGCGAGCGGTTGGTTAGGCTCGCCAAGTCGTCAATCGAGACATCCTTGAATATGTGGTCGTAGACAATCTGCTCGAAATTCTCCTTTGCCGTGTCGATATTGCTCAAAATCTTACTCTTCAGGCAGCCCTCGTTGTGCGAGATGATGTTATAAATCAACTCAGTCATTTTGATATTCTCCGCCGTCTCGTCGTGTTGGAATTGCTCGTCGCGCAAATAATTATTTGTGTTGACAAAAAAATTGCGTAGGCTGCTCCATCCCGTCAGTGTCACATAAGAGTGGTTCGAACACTCGACACAATGGTGGT
Source organism: Alistipes sp. (assembly GCA_036652255.1). Classification (GTDB taxonomy): domain Bacteria; phylum Bacteroidota; class Bacteroidia; order Bacteroidales; family Rikenellaceae; genus Alistipes. The sequence continues at coordinate 10,605 of JAVVWE010000001.1, forward strand.
CGTTAGAGATATTGAGCCCATAAGTGACATTGAGATGCATGAGAATGCGCTGCAATTCGAGCGGTGTGTAGTAGATTAAAATTTGTTCGAAGGGCTGTCCATTTTCCGGAACATTCTCAATGTAGTGGCAACCTATTCCCAGATAAAACACATCGCCACGCGAGAGTCGCACCCGCCGATCACCGTCGTAGATATACTTCGTACCCCGAAGTACATAGCCAATGGCATAACGTGAGAGCGTTTGTGATTGAATTCCACTGTGAGTAGTCTCTGTGTACTTCACAATCATCGGCTTCGAAACCGATGCCATAGAAATTAAATTCTCCATAACATTCCTGTTTAATTTGGTTAATACGTACAAAAGTGGCGTCACAACTGTACCTTGCCAAATATACAATATGTTATTTAATATATACAATAAAATATACAATCTATGAGAATAAAAACGTCATAAAATCCATTTTTATCACATATACACCTGTATAATCTATTGTAATTGGTGAAAAAATGCAACCAGACAGAGGGCGATGAGTCCAAGGTAGAGATTTGATGCCAGTGCGGGTTTTAGCCGCACAAAGAGCAGCGGCACAACTACTGCAGTCGGAATAGCGACCAATCCCATAGCCACACTCGAAGCACACGGCACGAACAGCATACTCCCCGCGATGAGCGACAGTGCCAACTGAAAAGAGAGAATCGAACGCGACTTGGAGCTGGCGGAATACAGATTGAGAAAATAGCATACCACAGCACCTGCAAACAGAAGGAACAACACTCCAAGCTGAATCCATGTAAGGGGTGCAAGTGCCAAAATCGAGAAGCTGTTGTGGGTCACAAAAAACTCACACAATAGAATTATTGGGGTCGAAAAAGCCCCTCCTAAGCCCCAATTCACGTAGCAAACCAAGAAAAACGGAAGCAGATAACCAACCATCGCAACAAATAATTCGCGTCCCGAACGTTCGCCAAGAATGGCGACAAGCGGCAAAACCAAAGTCAGCACCACAGCGGGCGTATAAATCAATGGGATGAGCCCCAGATAGAGCGAAGCTCGGAAAATATTGCCGAAACCATAGTCTCGGCTACGAAACGATGCGTTGTAGCTGTAAATGGAGAGTGTAAACAAAGTGGACGCGAGGGCCGTAATGGTGAATGCGTCGCTCAACAACACACTGCACGCAAAGATGCCATAAAGGGGGATAGCGAGATGAGTTTGCACAGCGTAGAGCGTGTAGCGCAGCGTGAGCCGCCCCACCACCACACCCGAAAAGACAAAGAGCAACCCAGACAGCATCTTCGCTGCCAGCGGAAAGGTATGCTGCCACTGCATGATAAAGCCACCCAACAGTGAAGGAACCTCGCCCATCGCCTTGACACCCACTCCACCAACCGGAATTAACGCCAGTACCACAACGGCAACCAGCGTCAAAAAAGCCACAACAAGGGGCTGATATACGATATTTACTCTCATTCCGAATCTCCTATCACCGCAAAAATAACTAAAAATGGCGAAACCATGGCAAATTATTCATAACTTTGTAGACCATGTTGGAAAACTGTTCGCAATACGACCTGCTCGAAGCGGGGTGTGACGAGGCGGGACGAGGCTCACTCGCAGGGGCGGTCTTCGCTGCTGCCGTGATTCTGCCACCCGATTTTCACCATCCGCTGCTCAACGACTCGAAGCAGATGACCGAGCGCAATCGCGATAAATTACGAATTGTGATTGAGCGCGAAGCCGTGGCATGGGCAGTCGAAGCGGTTTCGGCACCACGCATTGATGAAATCAACATTCTGAATGCTTCGTTCGAAGCGATGTCGCTGGCTGCGGCTCGGCTCAATCCTGCACCACAGTTTTTGGCAATCGACGGCAATCGCTTCCGCACCGCACTCACCATTGCCTACGGCTGTGTGGTGAAAGGCGACGGTAAGTATGCTGATATCGCCGCAGCATCGGTTCTGGCAAAGACCCACCGCGATGAATATATGCAGCGACTCGATGCCGAATATCCGCTCTATGGGTGGAGTAAAAACAAAGGCTATCCCACTCGTGCACACCGACTTGCCATTCGAGAGTATGGGCTTTCACCCTACCATCGACTCACATTCAACCACGAGATAGACCAACTGGAATTCGTTTTTTAGCCCTCTTTCACACACAATCGGCACGGACTGCCGCCCGCTATTCGGGTTGAACAGTTCGACGAATCGGCAGGGAGAAGTGGAAACAAGATCCTTTGCCCAATTGCGACTCAACACCAATCGTACCCCCCATCTTCTCTACAATCATCTTCGAGATGGACAAACCTAACCCAGTGCCAACCGCAAAATTGTTGAGTTTGACAAAGCGTTCGAAAATATTATTGACCTTTTCGGGAGCAATACCCACACCCGAGTCCCTGACATAGAAATCAATCATGTTGCCGTGCAGGTCGAATCCGAAGTGAATTGCCCCTTCACGCGTAAATTTGCAGGCATTCGTAAGTAGGTTCGCAATGACTTGCGTCAAGCGATTTTGGTCGCTTTCGATGCGCACCGATTTGGGATGCTTATCGTCAAAAATCAACTCAACGTTCTCCCCCTTACGCGTACGGAAAACCTCACATTCACCGCGGCACAACTCATTTAATTCCACGGTCTTATACTGAAATTCGAGAGTTCCTGCTTCGATTTTTGAAATATCCAAAATGTCATTAATCAACTGCAACAACAACTCCGAATTTGTGTCGATAATATCGGCATATTGCTGCTTCTCCTCATCGCTTTCGACTTCACTGAGCAATTTCGAAAAGCCCACAATAGCGTTGAGTGGAGTGCGGATTTCGTGGCTCATATTTGCCAAAAATGCCGATTTCAGCTTGTCCGACTCCTCTGCCTTGACACGAGCTTCAATAATCTCACGCTCAGCAGCTTTCTGTTCCGTCACATCCCACGACAACCCAATAATCAGTGGCAGACGATTCTCCATCGAGACCAAAGTCTTCGACGAAGTGAGAATACGTAGCTCACCATCCGCCGTGTTGTATTGTTCGTGATACGACTTCCGCTCGCCGTTATGGAGCAGTGCCAAATCGTCCTTACGGAACCGCTCAGCATCAATCAAATTGGGGAATATTTCGAAATCGGTATGTCCCAATGCGTTCTGAGCTAAGATGTGCGAGTGCTCCTCAAACGCCTTATTCCAATAGAGGTAGCGGAATTCATTGCCCGGATCTTTCACATAAAGGTAGACAGGAATATTGTTCAATATGCTGTCCATCACCGAGTTCATCTCCTTAAGTTGGTTTTCGTGCAAGATACGCAACGTCACTTCGTGACCAAAGAACCAGACCACATCTTCGTCGCGAAATTCGTCGTGCATGATGTAAGAGACAATGTCCCACGCGACGATTTTTCCCTGTTCATTTTTGAAACGAATTGTATATTTAAAAGTTCCTTTTGCCGAGCGGATTTGATTCAAGCGTTCTTCCCATAAATATTGATTGCCTGCGGGTAGCCAAAATTCGTAGATGTAATGACCCATAATATCTGCATTGGGGCTGTTGTGCACACGAAAAAGCTGATTACCATAGACCATTTTGCCATCGGTCGTACAGGCATAAATCTCCTCATCGACGCTATTCATGGCATATTTCACCGTCTCCAACTCACGCTTAGCGAGCTGTTCGGCAGTCACATCGCGACACATACAGAGCGCGTACTGATTATCGAGCGGGAAGATACGATTCTCGTAATGACGTGTCAATCCGTTGAGTGTAATGTCGTGATGCGCCATCGACCTGCAACCCGAAGCAAAGGCATGATCAAGATTATTTTTTACATTGTCGGCATTTTCGGGCGAAAGCAAATCGCATAAGGTTCGTCCGGGCAGCTCCTTCGAGGGCACTCCTACATGATTTGCCTCCTCCGACGACACCACATCATCAATCTCACCATCTCGGGTAAGCACGACCATCATATCCGGAATTGCATCAAATATTTTCTTGGCATATTTTTTTCGAAACCAACCAACATCTTGATGGGATTCCGAATTGAGGGCAGATTGAGTTGCGTTTTCGAGCTCCTCAACTTTACGGAGCAGCTCTTCGCGTGATAAGCTATCGTATCGACTCATATTTAATTGTATTCTTAAGTTGAACCAAAGGTAGTAATAAATTTAGTTTTTTACCTATTTTTTCACATAGAGACAAAAAAACAGTAGACATTTCGAAGTCTACTGTTTTAAGCTGCAATATGATTAAAACGAAACACCCACCCGTACGCCATATGAATTTATACCACTGATTGAATAGGAGAGCAGCTTGGTGCTGTTGGTTGCGTAACCATAGAAAAGTGCCACGTGAAGACCAAATCGCCGCGAGGGGAGGGGGAAAATACTCACACCCACTTCGGGTGCGGCATAGAAACCCCACGAGTCGGAATATTGTTTGACAACGTAATAGTAAGAGGACATCTGAGCGTAACTCGCACCCACCTTCATCCCCAAATAAGGTTGAAACACCGATCCATCCATGAAATTGTAACGAGCCGCAACGCCGAAGGGCAGTTGAAACAGCGAGTGTTTCTGGTTGATGGTCAGGGCGGTGCCGGGAGCGAGTTGCAACGTCTGACGGTCAATCGACTTGAGGTTGGTGTGGTAGGAGATGAAGGGTCCGACCGTGACGGCGGGGGTCACGAAATAGCCCCCCTCGAAGTTCATGCCCCAACCCGAACCCTTGTCGGCAAAGTGGCTACCCGAAGGCATATTGTACTGCCAGTCGATGTTGATGTAAGTCTTGGGAAAGAGCTGTGCGTGTACCGAGCCGAAGGTTGCCAAAGCCACGACGGTCAACACCGTCGCAAGATATTTTGTCGTTTTCATAGTAAGTTTCATTTAAAGATTATCGTTTGAGTGACGGCGATTGTACAAAAGCCTGATTCACAGCTTCGATGCTACGTGCGAGGTTCACCTCTTGAGAGTCGGTCAGCAACCCTCCGGTGAAGCAATCCCAGAGAATTGGGAGCTTGGTTTCGGAGAGAGATTGCTTCTCGAGATTCACGATTTCGATCAACAACGAGCCCGCCGTGTAGGCATAATAAGCCGTAGCGAAACCATAGTGCCAGCCATACCAATCACCCCAGTAACCCGGAGCCCAATAGTGAGGATAATACCACCACCAGTAGGGGCTATCATGCCCCACGAAATAGGTAACCTGTTTCACGTAGCTGAGTTGTACCCCCATCGAAGCCCCCTGCTTCTGATCCAGACGTGTAAAATTCCGTCCCGCCATGTTATCGGCAACGGTTTGGATAATCGCCCGCGCATCGTCATCTTTCCAATATTTGATGGTGTCGGAGGTACCGATGAGCAGGATACTGTCGGGCAGGTAATAGCTGTCGAAGGTCGCGAAATCAGTCGCAGGGTCTGAGGCGGTATAGACCAAATAATCTTTGTGCAGGTCGGAGGTCGAGGGCTCTTTCTGACACGATGTAATTGCGAGGCACAGCAGCGCAATTAGCAGAAAATGAAATTTTTTCACGGTCATAACTTTTAAAGTTAAATGCAATGACTGATGCACTTCAAATTCCGTTCCTTACTCTTCGTGCCACACAACAAAAAAAGGTCTCTAAAAAGAGACCTTCGTGAGCGGAAAACGAGACTCGGACTCGCGACCTCAACCTTGGCAAGGTTGCGCTCTACCAACTGAGCTATTTCCGCAATAATGTGCTTTGGGACTGCAAATATAGAACGAAATTTTTATTTTGCAAAATTTTCGCCCCTCAATTCACAACAAAAACCCCACTCATCGTTGATAAGTGGGGTTTTGCGCATCTGGAGATGGTTATTTTTTGTTTTCCAAAAAGTAATTCTGCGACTTGAGCAGGTTGCGCGCCTGAAGAATCATCGTTTTCGTCTCGTTGAGAATCGTCAGATAGAGAATGCCCGCCTTGGTGCTGGTCGTAGGGTCGCGTTGAATGCGTCCAAGTTGACTCTTCGTCGCCTCGACTAAGGTGTCGAAGAGCGAATCGCGCATTTCGAGCACCCGATTCAGCTCCGAAAAATCTTTCGTGCGCAGCATCTCATTTATTTTGTCGAAAATTGCCTCCACCTCGTCGTTCACACGCATCAAATCCACAATCTGCTCCTTGGTGAGCCCCTCGTGATTGTTGTCGATATGATCGAATGCCGGACGCGTGATGTGAATCAATGCTTTAGTCACCTCCGACAGATAATCAACCACTTGCACATAGAAATGTCCCGTAGCAATGTCGCAATTTTGCATACGTCGTAGCGTGGTCATCACATCATATTTGCGTGTCCGCGCCTGTTCGAAGAGTGCATCGGAATGGGTGACCATCTCGCGGAGCACTTTCCGGTTCTCTTTAAATACCGCCACCAGCGTGCGGTTATAAATCTTGGTCACCTGCTCCATGGTCGTACAGACCTCCTCCACACACCCATAGAGCACCTCATCTGCACTCTCCGCCTCGACAATCTTCTCTTGCGGATGCGTCACCTCCTGTCTCTCTTCGGGTGATGTGCGGTGGCTGCGGATGAGCAACAACGCGCAGAGTGCCGTCAGAATCACAGCAGCAATCCAACCGCCCCACAGTAGCAGCAAGGTCACGCCCAGTGCTATGACAAAGCCGCCGAGAGCCGTCACAAACCAGCCCGTGATGACCGCCATGACACCTGTGATGCGATAGACAGCACTTTCACGGCCCCACGAGCGGTCGGCAAGCGATGAGCCCATGGCTACCATGAAGACCACATAGGTGGTCGAAAGAGGAAGCTTGTAAGAGGTGGCTATCGAGATTAAAATAGCCGATGCAGTCAGGTTGACCACGGCACGAATCATGTCGTAAGGGGCCGAGGAACGCTCTTCGACAGGCAGGGGAGCAAAACGGCTGCTAATGACACGCTGCACGCCGAGAGGGACCACACTACTCCACACCGCATTCATACCGAGCGTCATACGCACCAATCCGCGTGACAGAAACGTCGAACCAAAGCGTTCTTCACCTTCGTGTTGCGAGGCGAGAGCCAACTCGGTTTCGGTGACGTGGCGCGACTTGCGCGAGAAAAACAGGGTGAGAATCATCACAGCCCCCGCAGCTAAAAGTACAAAGAAGTTGGCTCGCGCAGGCTCCATGAGTTGCCCCATGAGCATCGCCTCATTACCGCTCTCGCGAGCCAAGTTATAGGAATCGAGACCGGCAAGCGGCACACCAATAAAGTTGACCAAGTCATTGCCCGCAAAGGCGAGTGCGAGTGCGAATGTGCCTGCCAGAATCGTGGTTCGAATGATGTTGAAGCGTAACGCTTGCAACCCCAATAAAACCAGCGATGAAGCCGCCCACAAGACCAACAGCGTCAGCCATACGTGGTCATTGACATAGGTGATAAGTGTGCCGGGAATCAGTCCCGAATTATTAAGTCCTTTGAAAAGTGCAAAGTAGAGAATGCCTGCGAAGGAGATGCCACACCACACCGCCCCGTAGCGGCGGAAAATGGGGGCGAAGCGGAATGAGAAAATCAGTCGCGAGATGTACATAAAGAGGATTCCCGCCGCAAAAGCCAGCACCACCGAGAGCAAAATCGCCGAGATGATGACCATCGCCTTGCCCGAATTGATGAACTGCGAAAGGTCGGCAAGCACATAAGTCGAATCGACCGCGATGCGGTGCAGTGCAGCAGCAACAGCGGCTCCCAACAACCCAAAGACCATCGAGACGGTGGTCGAGGTGGGCAATCCGAGTGTATTGAACAAATCGAGCAGAATCACATTGCCCAACATCATACCCAGAAAGAGCATCATGATTTCGGCAAAGGTGAATTGCGCCGGGTAGAAAACTCCGCTACGAGCCACCTCCATCATGCCCGAAGAGGTGAGCGTGCCCACCAAAATGCCCACAGCCGCAACCGTGAGGATCACCTTCCGAGGGGCGACACGCGACCCAAGAGCCGAATTCAGAAAGTTGACAGCATCGTTCGCCACACCGACCACGATACCCATAATTGCCAGTCCGGCAAGGATAATAATTGTGAATGTAAACAAGGGACTCATCGAATAAATCTTTAGTTTTGCAATATTTATGATGCAAAGAAACGCATCCTATGTTACAAAACAGTTACGGCTGCGTGAAGGAGCTGCGACGCATACAATCGGCTGCTAATAAAACAAAAAAACACTACCTGACGAGTCAAATAGTGTACCTATATATATACACATAAAATTTAACGTGATCATATCATCAAATCAACGTTTACGATTTTTACAGAAGCATTTCCCGTATTGAACACAATTATATCAATACGGGAAATATGCTCACAATCAGCAACATAGGTCACTACAAAAATAATAAAAATTAAGAACTACAGGGGAAGGGCTGGAAATCTGCAAAAAAAACTTTTATTTCCAATATTTTATCAAAAATAATTACACTTTTTTTTGAATAGTACTTTTTTTTATTTAAATTGTGAAAAGTTTTATAAAACAAAAATCAGCTCACTTAATTCTAAAATTTTACAATTATGAAACACATCATCTCAATTTTAACCCTCTTTTGCCTCACATTCGTTGGAGGAGGGCTTGTTGGGTGTTCGGATGACCCCACACCAACCCCTATCCCTGAAGAAAAACCAAGCGCAGTACTCTCTTCAGATGCTATTGTGGGTATAAGTACAGCCGAACTAAAATTAACCACAAACAAAATTCCAGAATACGCCTATCTCCTCTCGTCAGAAACGACAGCGACCACTCCCAGCGCAGCCATCATCTTCGGTACAGGCACAACTGTAAAGGCAACAGATGGTGAAAATACCATATCCCTCAAAGGGCTGGAAGGCAACACAGACTACACACTTTTTGTGGCGACCAAAATCGATGATAAATTCGGCGAAGAGATATTATCAGCAAAATTCCACACGGCAAAATACACCGAGTTTATTACCATTCTCGACACCGGCTATAAGAGCATCCGCTTCCACATTGAAATTCAACCGGGTGATACGATTGGCTGGGGAGTCTCGGATCGCGATCGCTACTTAGGTCTAAAAGAGCAATTTGGTTATCTCGATGCCAACTTTATTGGAGGTAGTTTGACCGTAGTACAAACACTTGCCGAATCTCAAACCGTAGAATTCACGGGATGGAACGAGCAAAACGGGGAAACAGGTGAAATTATTCCCTCTTACCCTAACCCAGGTCAGGCTTTGACATTGCTTGCTGGTAAAATCAACCGAGGTATTGATCCCAATTCAGGGGAAGAAGCTTGGATTGCAGAATTCGATTTTGACAAATACTACGACAGTATGAATGGTGGCGGCGGTGGCGAACTGCTGAACAAACGCCCTCATCAAGGTCCTCCCACACCAATGCTTTCTGAAGATGAGTGCTGGAAAACTCCCTATCATGCCGCTATCGCCTGCGCAACGAAGGCTCCTGACAAGTTAGACGCTCATGTAAAAGTAGCGGTTGTCAAACACACCACACGATCAATCACACTTAATTTCACACCCGACAATGCCATTAAAGAGTTTGGTTGGAGCTGGGTTGATATGGCAACATGGAATGCTGTCGAACAACGTCTGGGTAGCGTAGAGAGCACACACACATGGATGTATATGGGCGGTATGCCTCACTCCGATGTTCCTGTCGAAGTAACCGTTCCTGACCTTGAACCAGGCATAACCTATCGTATGTTGATTTTGGGTTATATAGATGCGGAGCATCTTGTTCAATCGGTCGACTACTACGATTTCAAAGCAGCAGACCCAAGCAAACCCGCTCCAAAGATGTCAGTAACAGGTATCTCCGCTCCTGAAGGAGAGACTGAATCACCTTGGAAAATATGGTTCAACGTGAAGTGTACCTCACAAGATGCAGTAGGTGCTAAATATCTGTGCAACACCGTGCGCGAGTGGGTCATGGAGATGAATGGCAGTGGTGTCACCTACTCTCAGATGATGGAAGCATACGGAAATGAGCTTACGCAAGACGAAGTTAACAAGATTAATAGCAACGAAGGTTTGAATCTTGTGTTCGATTCTTGGGAAGATTCCGAATCTCGCTTAGTTGTATCCTGCTTTAACGACGAACAGACTGCCAGCAATCCCGATGCAGATAAAGGTTGCATAGGTGACATGAGATCCATTTGTATCCCCGATGCACCACGCGTAGACTCTCCGTTATTTACCGATTTGACAGGTGATTGGACCGCTACGATTCGTCGCTGGATGCGCGTATGGGATCAAAGCACAGGTGATGCTTCGTGGGAATTAGACAATGAACCCATCAAAGTGAAAGTCGTTGTCAGCGATGAGCCAGCCTATCCTGCAACTTGTCCCGAAGCAGCATACGCCGTATATGAAGGTAAAACAAGAGACGAAGTAGATAAATTGTATGCCGATTTCAAAAAGGTGGCAGAGAAATATAAAGGCAAAGTTCGCGGTCAAAACCGACTGGTTTGTCAAGGCTTCGACGTAAACCCAGAATCAACTGGTAGATATATGTCCCCCGTTGATCTCTTTGGTAACGCGAATTATAGTGCCTACTCCTCCGACGATTTGTTCCACGATTTCGGACCGAAATGGTATTTGCAAATTGCAGCCGATGGAAGTATAACGATTCCCGTAGATCTCAAAACCATCGCTCCAATGACCGCATGGTCGTACTCTCCTTACTATTTGATTGGTATGTCGGATAAATACTATGCAGTAGATCTGACAGAGTTCAAAACAACTGTATCTGCTGACAAACAGACCATTGAAATTCTTCCAGCAGTCATTCCGACACAGGTAAAAGGAAGTGAAGAAATGGTGGATGTTACCTACTATCCAAGCGTATCCACGGTTGATAAATGGGGAGGTGCGCAACCAGCAGCTAAATGCCAAAGCATCGTGCTGACCAAGGGATGGACAGAGCAACCTGCATCATCCATGCGCTCCAAAAGACAAGTTGCGGGCAAATCGTTCACTATACCCGGTACTCGTCCGTTCTCAATCACTCCGACACACCACAAAACACGTTTGGGGAAGGTAGCGAATGCGGGCGTTGTCTACAAAGCAGTCACAACACCACGGATGTTCTACACCCCCGGAGCAAACGCCGCAAAAATGGCTAAACGTTATCGTTAATACCATTTGAATGAAAGAGCCCGCGAAGTGTTGTTGAAAACACTTCGCGGGCTCTTTTTTTCTATCAACAACGCCTCAAGTTGGAGCTAATGCGCCTCAAGCCAGTTTTCGCCCATGCCACAATCGACCACCAGTCGCACGCGCAACGCAGCCGCCGACTCCATAGCCTCACTCACCAACCTCACCACGCGCTCCTGCTCCGAACGCAGCACGTCAACCACCAACTCATCATGCACCTGAAGAATCACCTTCGAACGCAGATTTTCAGCCGCCAAGGCACGGCTCACGTTAACCATGGCAATCTTCATGATATCCGCCGCCGAACCCTGTATAGGTGCATTGATGGCATTGCGCTCGGCAAGTCCACGCGCAATGGCATTGTGCGATGCGATGTCATTCAGGTAGCGACGCCGACCAAAAATTGTCGAAACATAGCCCTCCTCTTTCGCCCGTTCGACCACCTGTTCCATGTAGGCTTTCACCTTGGGATAGGAGGCAAAATAACCGTCGATGATTGCCTTTGACTCAGCACGCGGAATCTCCAATCGCTGGCTCAGACCAAACGCCGAAATACCATATATAATACCAAAATTGGCTGTTTTCGCCTTGCGTCGTTCATCGGAAGTCACCTCCGATAGCTCCTTGCCGAAGAGCCGTGCAGCCGTTGCCGCATGGACATCTTCACCATGTTCGAAGGCGGCAATAAGCGATTCATCACCCGAAAGATGCGCCATAAGTCGCAATTCAACTTGGCTATAATCCGCCGAGAGCAACACATGGTCGGCATCAGAGGGGATGAATGCCTTGCGAATGCGCCGACCAAGCTCATCACGCACAGGGATATTTTGCAAGTTCGGATTGGTGGACGAGAGCCGCCCGGTAGCCGTAACTGCTTGGTTGAACGAGGTGTGAATGCGTCCCGTGGTGCGATTCACCAACAAAGGCAACGCCTCGACATAGGTCGAGAGTAGCTTTTTCACACCGCGATATTCGAGAATGCGATCGACAATCGTATGTTTGTGAGCAAAACCTTGCAAATACTCTTCATCGGTACAAAATTGCTTCGTTTTCGTCATTTTAGGCTTCTCGGCAATTTGCATCTTCGCAAAAAGGACTTCACCTAACTGCCTTGTAGAGTTGATATTGAGCGATGAATCACCTGCCAGAGTGCGAATTTCGGACTCCAACTCCGCCAATCGTACATTTAGCTCCACGGCATACTCTGCCAACGCCTCGGAATCGATGCACACACCCGCCATTTCAACCTCTGCAAGCACACCAATCATCGGCTCCTCAATCTCGGAGTAGAGCTGTTGCAACCCCACCTGCTCAATCATGGGCCATAACACCTGCTTCAACCGCAACGTGACATCCGCGTCCTCGGCAGCATACTCCGTCACCCGCTCAAGCGAGACCATATCCATGGTGATTTGCCGCGCTCCGCGCCCAATCAACGACTCGATTTCGATGGGTTTATAATTAAGGTACTTCGCCGCAAGGGCGTTCATGTTGTGTCGTGATTCGGGGTCGAGCAGATAGTGCATAATCATCGTATCATATTGACGACCAGCAATCTCAATTCCAATACGACGTAGCACCATCAAATCAAATTTAATATTTTGCCCAATTTTTGCAAGAGTAGCATCGGCAAACAGAGGGCGCAGAATAGTGGCATACTCCTCCGTATTTTGCTCCGTAAAGTGGATGTACCACGCTTCAAAAGGGTTGACAGCAAGCGACAAACCCACAATGCGATCGTTGAAAACATCCAGACCAGTGGTCTCTGTATCGAAGCAAAATTCGGCATAGGTCGCCACTTGACGCACCACTTGACGCAACTGATCGGCGTGCTCAACAAGAATATAAGTGTGCGGCGTAGTTTGCGCACTCTCGAACGAGGACTCTGTCAACTCGGCTTGCACCTCCGCTACCTCCGCCTGCCCCTCCACAAGAGGAGCCACTTCAAGGCTCGATGTCGCCACCGCAAATAGGTCGCCCTGCCCCTCTAAAGCGGCACGCTTCGCCAGTGCCGATTTGGTACGAGCCACCTCTGCCAACTGCGTTTGAGCCGCTTGGCGTGGTGCGGTGGGCAGTGGTTCAGCGGGGGCAAGATTGGTCAAATCGTCGAAAAACTGACGAAAATCAAGCTCAACAAAGAGTGCCCGCAAATCGTCGATATGCGGCTCACAAACCGTGAGATCGGCAGCATTGAAGGCAATTGGAACATCCAGACATATCGTCGTAAGTTGCTTCGCTAAAAGTAGTTTATCGCCCCATGCAGCTATCTTCTCGCCCTGCTTTCCGCCAATTTTATCCACATTGGCGAGAATGTTTTCGACTGTGCCCCACGTCTGCACCAGTTTACAAGCACCCTTTTCACCGATACCCGGCACGCCGGGAATATTGTCCGACGCATCGCCCCACAGCGCAAGAATATCGCGCACCAAGATGGGGTCGGTGATGCCATATTTACGTTCGATTGCCGCCGGATCGAGAATCTCGACGCCATCGCCATTTTGTTTATATATTTTGCAAGTGTCGCGCACCAACTGACCGTAATCTTTGTCGGGAGTGACCATAAAAACATCGTAACCAGCCTCAACACCCCTCTGCGACAACGTGCCAATCACATCGTCTGCCTCGTAGTTCTCCACCTCCAAAATCGGAATACACATAGCCTCGACCACCCGTTTGACGTAGGGGATTGAGAGGAGAATATCTTCGGGTGTTGCCGTGCGGTTGGCTTTATATTCAGGAAAAATTTCACGACGAAACGACCCTCCTTTCGGGTCAAACGCCACCCCCAGCAAATCGGGATGCTCGCGCTTCTGAATATCACGCAGAAACTTCGTAAAACCAAAAACCACAGAGGTATTCAATCCCGCACGATTGCGCATGGGTCGTCCCATGAAAGCATAGTAGTATTTGAATATCAACGCATAAGCATCGACCAGAAAGAGCTTTTTCATAGGGCGTAGGTAGAATTAATTATCTTCGGCAAACCATTCGGCATAAGAACTTGCCGTCTCGTAGAGCCGCAGCGCATGGAGCTGCACCCCCCGTGGTAGGCGAGGAGCGATGCGCGATGCAAAATCGGCGAGCATATTCTCGCACGTAGGTTGGTAGGTGGTAGCTATGATGTTCGAAAACTGCGCCCCTAACACCAACAACAAAGGCTCAGATGCCGCCGTGCGATGCAAAACCAACGCATGGTCGAGTCGCGAGATAACCTCCTCGTTGACAATGCGTTTCAGCACCCCAAAATCAATGACCATACCATATTTAGGATCGGTGCGATCTTCCGAAGGCACCCCTTTGACCGTCACGTAAAGGCGGTAGGAGTGTCCGTGAATCTCGCGACACGCACCATCGTATCCTTCGAGTGCGTGTGCCGCCTCGAACGAAAATTCCTTCGTTAATCGAATGACTGCCATCGTATGCTTATTCAATGGTGAATGTGCGGGGCTCGTACATGACGATGCCTCGTTGTGAGGTCACCTCCTGCACTTTGCGGTACTGTTTCATCATCACACCCAGCTCCGACGATTCGAGGTGAGCACGTGCCTGCGAGAAGAAGGTAGAGAAGATGGCTGCCAGCCCCTCCGGCTCCTCCAACACCTCCACCACACGATACGTGTCGCCCAACTCAGCCTTATCGGCAGCCACAGCAATCGCCTCTTTCAGACCACCATAGGCATCAATGAGTCCAATCCCACGCGCTTCTGCTCCCGTCCACACACGGCCTCCAGCGATTGACAACACTTTGTCAATCGGGAGATTACGCCCCTCAGAAACGTGATTGGTGAAGGTTGTGTAGACTTTATCCACGCCGCGCATCACCGAATTGCGCTCGGCAGCGGTCAACGCACCCGTTGCACCCATACCCGCCGAGGTGTTGGTTTTCACGGCATCCACCGTGATGCCCAATTTGTTTTTGAGCGCATCGACCGTGTTGAGATACATTCCGTAAACTCCAATCGAACCGGTCAAGGTCATGCGATCGGCAACCACAGCATCTGCCGGGCAGGAGATATAATATCCACCACTGGCGGCATAGGATCCCATGGAGATAACAACCGGCTTTTTCGCACGCAGCAGCTCCATTTCGCGCCAGATGACATCCGACGCAAGGGCACTGCCTCCCGGAGAATTCACCCGCAGCACCACACTCTTCACGCGCTCATCGTCGCGCACCTTTGCCAACGTGGATGCCAGCGTATTACCATAGACATAACCACCATAAACCCCTTCGCCATCGACAATCGCGCCGTCGGCATAGATAATAGCGACCTGTGATGCAGAGATGTTTTTCAAGTCAGCCCCTACCTGCGAAGCATATTCACCCAACGTGACAAACGAGAACGAACCGTCGGAGGCGGGCTGAACACCCAATTTTTGGAACACCTCGTTCATCTGATCTTCATAAATCAACCTATCCACAAAGTGGTATTTGAGCGCATCTTCGGGTAGAGAAACCTGTAAATTATCCGCCAACGTGTTGAGTGTCGCCGTGTCGATACCGCGCGATTCGCTGACCGCAGCGGTGATGGTTCCCCAGATGGAGTTAGCCAACGATTGCATCTGAGCCCGGTTCGCTGCCGACATTTTATCTAAAATATAGGGCTCCACAGCACTCTTGTAGGTGCAAACCGTAGGGCGAAAAACCTCCGCTTTGAGATCCAATTTATCGAGCAATCCCTTGTAAAACATCACGCTCATCGAGAGTCCCGACCAATCCATGCCACCTTCTGGTTGCATATAAATACTGTCTGCCACCGAGGCAAGGTAATAGCTGCCGTGTGAATAGGTTTCGTTGAAAGAGACCACAAATTTTCCGCTTTGTTTGAAATCAGCCAACGCCGCACGCAACTCCTCCAGCACCGCCGAACCCTCAACACCGCCCAGACCATTCATGCGCAGATAGATGCCCTTGATGCGCTCATCCGCCTTGGCTGCCTCGATGGAGCGCAAGACGCGCAGCAAAGGCAAACGATAGGTGGTCTGCATCGTCGCAAAATCAATAGAGGCAAAGGGGTCAATCGACGGGGAGTCGGTGATAATCTCTGCCATATCAATTTTTAGAATCGAGTTGGAGTTCACCGTGCTCACCGACTCCATGGAGCCTGCCACGCCAAAAAACAACATCAACCAAAAAAGAAAGGTCAGAATACTGCCCACAACTACGGCGAGTAGTGCTGCTAAAAATATTTTCAAAAAATTCATACGAACAATATTTAGTTAATAATTTTATACGTTAAACAGTTTCAAAGCCCCTATATACATAGGTTGTAGGTTGCAAATATAAAGCTATTTTTCTGAAAAACAAACAATATTTATCGTTTTTCGATAATGTTTTTCATTCTCTTCTGTTTGAAACCGAAAAATAAATCGTATATTTGTCCAACATTTTGATTTTGATTCGATGAAAGATAAAATTAATGCGCTGCTACAAGCGATTGTCCATCCAGAAACAGGCGTGGATATTGTGAGCAGCGGTATGGTGGAAAACATTGCCGCTGACCAAGGGCACATTACCCTGACGTTGCACTTCGCCAAGGCGCGTGATCCGTTTGCTGTAAAACTAAAAAATCAAGTTCAAACGGCTGTTTCTGAGGCATTCCCCGATGCACAGGTGACGGTTGTCATCCGCGAAGGTGCCCCGCGCAAAGTCGAGTCAGAGAAAAAAACAACCACCGGCGGCATAGCCAAAGTAATCGCTATTGCGTCGGGCAAAGGGGGTGTCGGAAAGTCGACGGTGACGGCAAATTTAGCCATCACCCTGCGCAACATGGGATTCCGTGTGGGTGTTCTCGATGCCGATATCTACGGACCCTCACAGCCCAAGATGTTTGGGGTGGAGAAATTTGTACCCGAAGCGGTGCAGGAACAGGGGGTTGACCACATCATCCCCGCCGAGGCGATGGGTATTCGTCTGATGTCCATCGGATTCTTCGTCAAACCGACCGATGCCCTGTTGTGGCGCGGAGCAATGGCATCGAATGCTCTAAAGCAGATGATTCACCAAACAGCGTGGGGCGAACTCGATTTTCTCTTGGCTGACCTGCCTCCGGGCACAGGTGATATTCACCTTTCAATCATCGGTGAGCTGAAAATAGATGCCGCAATTATTGTATCCACCCCGCAGCAAGTGGCTGTGGCAGACGTGGTACGCGGTGTAGAGATGTTCCGAAATCAGGGGGTCAACGTACCCGTGGCAGGCATTATAGAGAATATGGCGTGGTTCACCCCTGCCGAGCTGCCCGAAAACAAATATTACCTCTTTGGAGAGGGTGGGGCTCGCAAATTTGCAGAAAAAAATAATGTTGATTTTTTAGGTGAAATTCCTATCATACAATCAGTTATGGAGGGTGGCGACAACGGAACACCCGCAGCAACCATCGATCCTCGAGTCGAAAAATACTACCGCGAAATAGCCCTCAAAATTGTGGATAACGTGATGAAAACACACTAAAAAGATGTTCATAGATGGTTGATAAGCGAGAGACAAATAATGAAAAGTCGTCCTGTTTTTTGCTTGCTTTTCCGAGAAAGGAGATTGTATATAAAAACATCCGGCGTTACCAAAAATACTTTTCATTATTTGATGCCGAACCTTTTCACCGAAACAACTATCAAATGTTGACAATATTTTTCTGTTGAAATGTTCAAAAACGCTATTAACAATTGTTCATTACTTTCATAAATGACTATCAAACAATAGATTCAATAGAAAAGTAATAAAACAGAAAAAAATAAAAGTTGATAACTATTTTATACGTTCACTTATACACATTGTGAACAGCTATTATATCTATTATATAATATTATTTAAATCTATTAAAGTAATAAAAATAAACAATGGCTAACACCCAACAACTCCTCGAACGCATCGCCGAATTGAAACGACAACACCATGCCGTTATTTTGGCGCACTACTACACCACGCCCGATGTGCAGTCGGTAGCCGATTTCTTGGGCGACTCACTTGCCCTGTCGATTAAGGCGCAGACGGTCGATGCCGAGGTGATTCTCTTTGCCGGCGTGCATTTCATGGCGGAGACCGCGAAGGTGCTCTGCCCCGAAAAAAAGGTATTAATCCCCTGCCCCGATGCGGGTTGTTCGCTTGCCGAGTCGTGTGATGCCGTAGATTTTGCCCGCTTCAAGGCTAAATATCCCGGTTATATGGTGGTTTCCTATGTTAATACGACGGTGGGAGTGAAGGCGTTGACCGATATTTGTTGCACCTCGTCGAATGCCCTGAAGGTGGTGCAATCCATCCCCGCAGAGCAGCCGATTATCTTTGCCCCCGATCGCAATTTGGGTTCCTACATTCAGAAACTTACGGGACGCAAAAACATGATTTTGTGGGATGGAGCTTGTCATGTACATGAGGAATTTTCTCTCGAAAAAATATTGGAATTACATCGTCAGTATCCTGAGGCAAAGATGGTTGCGCACCCCGAATGCAAGGCACACATCCTTGAAGTAGCCGATTTCGTTGGCTCCACAGCCGCCATTCTCGATTATTGCGGCACGAATCCAGCCACGGAATTTATTGTCATCACCGAGTCGGGTATCCTTGCCGAGATGCAGAGACGCTACCCCGCCAAACGGTTTATTCCAGCACCGCCAATCGATTCGAGCTGCGGTTGCAACAATTGCAACTATATGAAGATGGTGACATTGGAGAATATTTGTGCGTGTCTTGAAAATCAATCGCCTGAAATTAAGATAGATGAGGTAGTTCGCAAACAGGCAGAGCGTTCAATTTTAAATATGATTAAAATTAAATAAATTACAACTAATAAAAACTATTTAACTGTTATGAAGAGATTTTTTTTATGTATTACGGCTCTAATTTGGTCGTTGTCAACTTATGCCGACGAGGGGATGTGGCTCTTGCCTTATCTTCAGAAGATGAATATTGGCGATATGCAAGCCAAGGGATGTAAACTGTCGGCAGATGATATTTACAGCCTAAATCATGCCGCATTGAAGGATGCTATTGTGATTTTTGGTCGAGGATGCACGGGTGAAATCGTCTCTCCTGAAGGGTTGTTATTCACCAACCATCACTGCGGATTTGGTGCTATTCAATCTCTCTCGTCGGTCGATCACGACTACCTGCGCGATGGCTTTTGGGCGCAATCGAATGCCGAGGAGCTTCCTGCCCCCGGACTTGAGGTGCGTTTTATCCGTAAAATAAGCGATGTGACGGGCGATGTACTGGCAAACATCCCTAGTATCGTCGGAGAGCTTGAACGCAGCGAAATGGTCGATAAGAACGTTCAGGAGTTGACTAAAAACCTCTTGGAGCAGAATCCCGGTCGAGAAGTGAAGGTGGTTCCATTTTTTGGAAACAATCAATACTTTGCCTTTATCATCGAGGTTTTTACCGACATTCGTCTGGTGGGTACGCCTCCCACGTCGATTGGTAAGTTCGGTGGCGATACCGATAACTGGATGTGGCCTCGTCACACGGGTGATTTTTCTGTTTTCCGCGTATATGCAGGCAAAGACAACGCGCCGGCAGCTTATTCGCCCGAAAACAAACCTTACAAGGCTGAAAAACATCTCAAAATATCGCTTGACGGCTATAAAGAGGGTGATTTTGCGATGGTCATGGGCTTTCCCGGAACCACACAACGTTACATGACTTCGTATGAGATTAATCAGATGTTGGATGTGACCAATCCGCAGCGTATTTTCATTCGCGGCGAGCGTCAGAATATTCTCAAAGAGGATATGGCAGCCAGTGACCGGGTGCGTATTCAATACGCCTCGAAGTACGCTCAGTCGTCGAACTATTGGAAAAATTCTATCGGTATGTCTCGCGGCATCATCAAGTTGGATGTCAAGGGTAAGAAGCAAGCTCAAGAGGCTGCTTTCCAAAAGTGGGCAAATGAGCAGACCTTGCCCGAAGAGGGATTTATTGACGCGCTACCCAAGATAAAGGCGGCGGTAGATGTGTTGACTCCGCGGATGGGTCGCTATCAATATATGGACGAGGCTCTTTGGCGTTCGATTGAACTTGTGAACCCTGCCATGATTCTGTCAGGAATGAAAGATTCGTTGAGTGAGGAGAATCGGGTTAGTTTGAAGAGTTATTTAACCTCTTTTTACAAGGATTACAACGAGGCAACAGACCGCAAAATTGCTAAACGAATGTTGCGTATTATGCGCGAAAATATGAAGGAGCTTCCTTTGATTTTCACAGAGGTGATAGATAAGGATTTTGCGGGTGATACGGATGCCTATGTGGATTATATATATGATAACACAATCGCAACCAGTGAGCAGAAGATGAACGATTTTCTGGATAATTACACTACAAAATTTGCGAAGACCGACCCTGCTGCCGTTTTTGCCTCTTCGATTTTCACGGAGATTATGACAATCGTCGAGTCGCCCGAAATGGTGAAAGCAAAGCGTGATTTTGAGGAGGGACATCGTCTCTACATCGCAGGCTTGATGCGTATGCAGCCCAATAAAGCGTGGGCAGCGGATGCCAATTCGACGCTGCGTTTGACCTATGGGCAGGTATTGCCCTATGATCCGGCAGATGGAGTGACCTACAATTATAGCACTACGCTGGGTGGTGTGGTTGCCAAGGAGGATCCAAATAATGATGAATTTACTGTCCCCGATCGACTCAAGGAGCTCTATGCAGCGCGTGATTACGGTCGGTATGCCGATGCTGATGGAACGCTCCACGTTGCTTTCTTGGCAAATTGCGATATCACGGGTGGAAACTCTGGATCGCCAATACTCAACGCTCGCGGTGAGATGCTTGGTTTGGCTTTCGATGGCAACTGGGATGCAATGTCGGGCGATGTGGCTTTTGAACCCGACTTGCAGCGAACAATCTCGGTAGATGTGCGTTACGTGTTGTTTGTGATTGATAAATTTGCCGGTGCAGGTTGGCTGCTCAACGAGATGGATTTGGTGCAACAACCTGCGAAAAAGGCACGTCGCCGATAGGTTTTTCTGCAGATTATGATAGAGACAAAGACCGCATAAAAAGCGGTCTTTGTTGTTTTTATCGATTTTGCTTTCTCTTTATCATAAAAATTACTAATTTTGACAAGATTTATCATTACGTAAAAAAGTTATCTACATATTATATGGCAAAAGAGTTCAAACGATACCTTGTTACCTCAGCACTTCCCTACGCTAATGGACCGGTGCATATCGGACACCTTGCGGGGGTTTATATTCCTTCGGATATCTACACGCGATACCTGCGCTTGAAGGGTCGAGATGTTATCTCGGTCTGTGGTAGCGATGAGCACGGTGTGCCCATCACGCTCAAGGCGCGCAAAGAGGGAGTCACACCGCAGGAGATTGTCGACCGCTATCACACGCTGATTAAGAAATCGTTCGAAGGACTGGGTATGTCGTTTGATATCTACTCACGCACCTCGTCGGCAACACACGCCGCTACGGCATCCGATTTTTTCCGTAAATTGTACGCTGAGGGTAAGTTCATCGAGAAGACCACCATGCAGTATTACGATCAGGAGGCTCAGACATTTCTTGCCGATCGCTACATTGTCGGCACTTGTCCCCGATGCCAGAACGATCGCGCCTATGGCGACCAATGCGAGAAGTGCGGATCGACCCTCTCGCCCGATGAGTTGATTAATCCCCACAGTGCTGTATCGGGTTCGGTGCCCATCAAACGCGAGACCACCCATTGGTACTTGCCGTTGGATCGCTACGAGGAGTTTCTCCGCGAGTGGATTTTGGAGGGACACAAAGAGTGGAAAACCAATGTCTATGGACAGTGTAAGAGCTGGCTCGATGGCGGTCTGCAACCGCGTGCTGTGAGTCGCGATTTGGATTGGGGTATCCCTGTTCCTGCGAAGGGTGCTGAAGGGAAAGTGCTCTATGTATGGTTTGATGCTCCGATTGGATATATATCTGCAACTAAGGATCTTACTCCCGACTGGGAGAAATATTGGAAGAGTGAAGACACCAAAATGGTGCACTTTATCGGTAAGGACAACATCGTCTTTCACTGCATCGTTTTTCCGGCAATGCTCAAGGCGCACGGTGGATATGTGTTGCCCGAAAATGTGCCTGCAAATGAGTTTTTGAACCTTGAGGGCGAGAAAATTTCCACCTCGCGCAACTGGGCAGTCTGGCTGCATGAGTATCTGGAGGAGTTTCCCGGCAAGGAGGATGTGCTGCGGTATGTGCTCTGCGCAAATGCCCCCGAAACGAAGGATAACGACTTCACATGGAAGGACTTCCAGACGCGTAATAACAGTGAATTAGTTGCTATTTTGGGCAATTTTGTCAACCGCGCTTTGGTGTTGACACAAAAATATTACGGCGGCGCAGTGCCGGCGTGTGGTGAACAGACTGATTACGATCGCCAGACAATTGCTGACTTGGAGGCAATCAAGGGGTCGCTCGAAAAAAATATTGAGGAGTATAAGTTCCGCGAGGCGTTGAAAGATGCCATGAACGTGGCACGCATTGGCAATAAGTACCTCGCTGACACGGAGCCGTGGAAGCTCATCAAGACGGACGCAGAACGCGTGAAAACGATTCTTAATATTGCCTTACAGATTACGGCAAACATCTCGATTGCTATCGAGCCTTTCATGCCCTTCTCGTCGGCGAAGATTCTGCGGATGCTTCAAATTGAGGCGTTCGGCTGGGAGAAATTAGGTAGTATGCAGCTCATTGCGGCGGGTCACCAAATTGGCGAACCGACGTTGCTCTTTGAGAAGATTGAAGACGATGTGATTCAATCACAGCTCGATAAATTGGCGGCTACGAAAGAGGCAAATGCCTTGGCTGAAAGCACGCAACACATTGAACCACAGAAAGATAACGTTGCATTCGACGATTTTGGAAAGATGGACATTCGTGTCTCCACCATCCTGACGGCAGAGAAGGTTGCTAAGACCAAGAAGCTGCTCAAGCTGACTGTGGATACGGGCATTGATAAGCGCGAAATTGTGTCGGGAATAGCTGAACATTATACCCCCGAAGAGTTGGTGGGTAAGCAGGTTTTGGTGCTTGTGAATCTCGAACCACGTGAATTGAAGGGTACGCTTTCGCGCGGTATGATTCTGATGGCAGAGGATGGTTCGGGTAAACTGAGGCTTTTGCAGCCTGATGCGACTGTTTCAAGCGGTTCTGTGGTCGGTTAATTATTAAAAAAGGAAATTCAACCAATTTAAATTTAATTATAATGGAAACTACTGATTGGGGTTCGTTAGGTTTTGACTATCAAAAAACCGATTTTAACGCCCGTTTTAACTACACTGCCGGAAAATGGAGTGACATGGTCATCACCGACGATGAGTACATTAAGATGCATATGTCGGCTTCATGCCTGCACTATGGCATCGAATTGTTCGAGGGTCTGAAGGCTTTCCGCGGTGTGGATGGCAAGGTGCGTCTGTTCCGTGTTGAGGACAATGCGCGCCGTTTGCAGACCTCTGCCGAGCGTCTTTGTCTCCCCGTCCCCTCTACGGAGATGATTGTCAAGGCGTGCCTTGAGGTTGTTAAACGCAACGAGCGTTTTGTACCCCCTTACGGAACCGGCGCGTCGCTCTATCTGCGTCCCGTGTTGTTCGGTACAACTGTTGGCTTGGGTGTTAAACCAGCCAAGGATGCACTCTTGATTATCTATTGCTCGCCTGTTGGTGCCTACTTCAAATCGGGTATCAAACCGATTATGGTCGCTTTGGATCGCGAGCAGGATCGTGCAGCCCCGCGCGGAACGGGTGATGTGAAGGTTGGTGGTAACTATGGTGCAAGTATTTTCTCGATGGAAAATGCGCACAAATTGGGCTACTCAAACGTTCTCTATCTCGATGCTAAAGAGCATAAATATATTGAGGAGTGTGGTGCAGCCAACTTCTTCGGCATTAAAAACAACACCTATGTAACACCAAAATCGCCTTCGATTTTGCCTTCAATTACCAACAAGAGCTTGCGTCAGATTGCAAGCGATATGGGTTTGAAGGTTGAGGAGCGTGAAGTGCCTCTCGACGAGTTGTCCACATTCGAGGAGTGCGGTGCGTGCGGTACAGCAGCTGTAATCTCGCCTATTGGTAAGATTTTTGATATGCAGACTAATAAGATTTATGAGTTTGGCTCTGAGGTTGGTAAGACCAGCATGGAACTTTATACTCGTCTGCAAGATATTCAGTACGGTCGCTCTGAAGACAAGCATAATTGGTGTACGATTGTGTTGTAATAAATATTTGTTGCATAATAAAGCCCACAACTTACGTTGTGGGCTTTATTATTGTTCCACGTGGAACAAACGGGCTATCATCTTCCAAATTTAACCAACAATACATTGACATCTGCGGGTGATACACCGGGAATGCGTGATGCTTGTCCGATGGTTGATGGCTGTATGCGTGCGAGTTTTTGGCGAGCCTCGATGGTCAGAGACTGAATGGTGTTGAAGTCGATGTCGGCTGGAATATGAATGTTTTCGAGTCGATGTAATTTCTCTGCAATAAATTTTTCGCGCTCAATGTACCCTCTGTATTTTATTTGAATTTCAGCCTCCTCCAGAATTTCAGCCCCAATTTCATTTATAGCTACGAATTTTTTCAGTGCAGGTAGTACATTGATTAGTGCATCAATTGTCACATTGCTGCGTAAAATAATGTCGTAGAGTTTGCGTCCTTGTGTTGTTGCCTCAGAATTTACCGATTTTAAATAGTCGTTAATTTCGTCTGCTTTGATACTTGTGCGGTGCGTGTGTGAAATAAGCGATTCTACAAGTGTGTTTTTTTTGATGAATTCTGCGTGTCTTTTCTCTGAAATCAATCCTATTTCATATCCTTTTGGTGTTAAACGGATATCTGCATTGTCTTGTCGTAGTAAAATTCTATATTCTGCACGAGAAGTGAACATTCTATATGGTTCATCCACACCTTTGGTTACCAAGTCATCTATCAGTACACCGATGTATGCCTCGTCGCGCTGGAGCACAATTGGAGCCTCTCCGTGCAGTGCGCGATGTGCGTTTATGCCCGCGATGAGCCCCTGCGCTGCCGCCTCTTCGTAGCCGGTAGTTCCATTGACTTGTCCTGCAAAATAGAGTCCGTTCACGAGTTTTGTTTCGAGTGAGTGATGGAGTTGTGTGGGTGGAAAATAGTCGTATTCGATGGCGTAACCGGGGCGAAATATGTGCAAATCTTCGAAGCCTCGAATCTGATGGAGTGCCTCCCACTGCACATTCCAAGGCAGAGAGGAGGAAAATCCATTCAGGTAATATTCATTTGTTGATCGCCCTTCGGGTTCGAGAAAGAGTTGATGTTGCTCTTTTCCAGCGAATGTGCGCAATTTATCCTCAATACTTGGACAATAACGCGGTCCGATTCCTTTGATTGTCCCATTGAAGAGGGGTGACTGATCGAAACCCTCCTGCAAGATGGCGTGCACTTCGGGTGAGGTGTAGACCATGAAGCACGGTAATTGATTTTTTACGGGTTCTGTTTCGGTGGAAAATGAGAATTTATTTGGATTTTCATCCCCATATTGTGGCTCTAAAATTTCGAAATTAATGGTTCGCGCATCCAAGCGTGCTGGGGTACCTGTCTTCATGCGTCCTACTTCGAACCCCATGACTTTTAGATTTTCTGTGATGCCATGTGACGCAGCGTCGCCCGACCGTCCCCCTTCAGCGTGCGATACACCGCAGTGCATCATGCCCTCGAGAAAAGTGCCGCTGGTGAGTATCACGGTGCGGCATCCAAATTCGACCCCCATGCGGGTGCGCACCCCTCGTACACGAGGCTGTTTGCTGCTTGTGTCGAAGAGCATTTCGATTGCGGCATCTTGCCAAATGTATAGATTGCTGGTGTTTTCCAAGGTGTGTCGCCACTCCTCCGAGAAGCGTCGTTTGTCGCATTGCGCGCGCGGGCTCCACATGGCAGCACCCTTTGAGCGGTTGAGCATTCGAAATTGTATGGCGGTGAGGTCGGTGATGCGTCCCATTTGTCCGCCAAGTGCATCTATCTCCCTTACTATCTGACCTTTAGCCACACCACCAACGGCTGGATTGCACGACATTGCCGCCATTTTATCCATGTCCATTGTCAGCAATAGAGTGCGTGTTCCGAGCCGAGCCGCCGCAGCAGCAGCCTCGCATCCTGCGTGTCCGCCTCCGATAACAATCAGATCGTATTCGAGTGTCATCATTGTTCTATATTCCAGTATTTCAAGTATTTATCCTCTTTTTTATGCATTTGTGCATTTGTGCGCGGGGTTTTGTCATTCTGACCGCAAAGATGCAGCACGCCGTGCACCACCACGCGGCGCATCTCTTGCAATGTAGTTGCACCATATTGCCGTGCATTGTCAGCGACGGTTTCCACGTCGATAAAAATTTCGCCCGCAACGATATGTGTACCGCTTCGATCACTGTCGTCGAAGGTGATGATATCGGTGAAATAGTCGTGTCCGAGATACTGTTTGTTCATTGCCAACAGTCGTTCCGCGGAGCAGAATATGTAGTTGATGTCGCCCAATGTGTACCCCTCGTCGCACGCTACTTCGTGCAGCCAAGCGGTTGTTTTGCGTTTGTCGGGCAGGCGGTAGTGACAGCCATCGGTATAGTATTTTACAGCCATAGTGCCGTTTATGTTATTTGCGGAAGCAGTTTTCGGCGCGCATCGTCTGTGAGGGCGTGGGTGCGTAGATGCCGAAGATGAGTTTGTATTCGGTCTCCATCGTGTCGATATTGACCGACGACCCGATGGTTCCGATCTGTTGATTTTTTGCCACTTTCTGACCCTTTGTGACCTCTACCGACCCCAAGTTGGCGTAGGAGGTCAGGTACTCACCATGAGCGATGTAGGCATCGTATTTGCCTGTGATTCGGTTGCGTTTAATCTCCACCACTTTGCCCTCGTAAATTGAGTTGACATGTGCCCCTTGCGGTCCGGTTATCTCCGCCATATTGCCCATGTAGCGACGCAATCGTCCGGCAGCTACGGGCAGCCGCAGTCCGGCAGTATTTGATGTGAATGAATCGCCCTCTTTGTTGCCACGAGTGAGTTTTCTAAGTTCGTTAATTGCAACGCTAAGTTGTTGTTCTTGAGCTATTTTCTTACGTAGTTGCTGTTTTTCTTTCTGCGACATTCGGCGTACATCTTCACGCGCCGAACGGGCATCTCGTTCGAGTTTTGTGCGTTGTGATTGCAGCTGTGTGGTCACCGAATCGAGCGATTGTTTGCGATGATCGAGCAGCACTTTTTCCGCCGCGACCTTTCCGGTCAGGATGTTTATTTCGTGCATTTTGGTGCGGCGCATCTCAGCCACGTGTCGCAAATTAGTAATTTTGCGCGCCATATCTGTGAAGTCTCGCGATGAAAATATGTAGGTCAAGTAGTTCTCATGCTTGTAGTTACGATATGCTTCGCGCACCATTTCTGCATAGAGTGTTTTGTTACGATCCAAATCCTGATTTAAACTTCGTGCGGTGTTGTTACTCTTTTTTAGCTGATTGGCAAGCAACCGAGCTTGTCGTCGTTGAGCTTCGAGCAACTGGTTCCGCGACTCGACTTGCCGCGCGAGCATTTTCACCCGTTGTTGAGTTGTGGTACGTCCTTTTTTTATCACCGAGAGTTCGCGTTCTTGGTTTGCAATTTGCCGTTCGAGGTTGGCTATCACCTGTTTTTGGCTCTCTATTTGGCTCTCGTTTTGTGCCACAGAGACAAAAAAGGTCAGCAGTGCAGGTATAAGGAGGATGAGTGTGCGCAATTTCATTGTCCGTCTGTTTTTGCGGGTTTGGGCATTTTGAGCCACTCGAATCGCTGCTGAATGACCTCTGAGGGTGCATACCCATTTTCGAGGGCTTTGCGCCAATAGACTTCTGCCATGAACCACTCTTCTCCGGCGGCGAGAATATCGCCGTAGTGCAGCTGTAAATCGGGACTGTTGTCGCGATCGAGTGAGATGGCAAGTTGCATTATTTTTTTCGCCTCGGCGATGCGTCCTAATTTGAATAGCACCCACGCGTGGGTATCGAGATAGGTGGGGTTGTTTTGGGTGAGCGAGGTGGCAAGTTTAGCCATTATCAAGGCCTGATCCAAGAGCCGTCCATCCTCAGCTAAAAAGAAGGCGTAGTTGTTGAGTACCATTGCGTTATCGCGGTAATAGCGAAGCGATTTATCGTATGCTTTGTAGCATTTTTTCTGCTCTGAAGCAGCGTGATATGTGTCGCCAATGTAGCCCCAAATCAGACCTCGCAGCGAATCGGTTGGTGCGTGGTGTAGTGATGTTTTGTAGCTCTTCACCGCCTCGTCGTAATGCTTGGCGTAGCTGTGAACGTGTCCCCGTGAAATGTAAAAATCGGGCGTGTCGGGAAAGAGCCGAATAGCTTGAGCTACATATTTTTCTACCGAATCGGTCTGTTGTTTGTAGCTTTCGATGTCGATAACCATCGTAAAAAACCCCTTCACCGCTGGGCGATCCGTGGTGTGGTGCTTGTAGAGTGCGAGTGCTTGTTCCAACTCGCCCGATGCAATCAGATGCCGCCCATATAGGTCGATAACTTGCTGATTGTTTGGATATTTTATGGCAAGTAGCGATGCCAACTCGTGTAATTGCAGGAAATTTTCGCGATAGAAGTGGCTGTCTGAAGTCATTCGTTTGAATTGATTGACCTTTTGTTCTACGGGCAATGAATCAAGTGTGAACAGCCGTTTTGTGATGCCGAGAAATGCACGATACTCTTGGTGTCGATTGTAGAAATCTGCCATGGAGACCAGTGTGGTGATGTCGGTGGAGTCGATTCGTATGGCGGTTGCAAATTCAACGCGCGCCAGTGAATCGCGCCCCATGATATTGTATAATTCGGCAAGAGCAACGTGATTTTCTGCCTCATAAGGGGTCTCAGCAGCCTGTGCTGCCACTTCGGCAATCGCCTTGTCGTACTGCCTTGTTGCGACCAATAATCGTCGTTTTGCGTCGCACAATAGCGGAATCCGTCCAAAGCGCGTCTCTGCCGAGTCGAGTACCGAGATAGCGGAGAAGGGCTGTTGTGCGAGTTCGTAGAGTGCTGCGAGCATACGGTAGGTATCCGGATTCTGCGCGTCTGCATGATTCAATCGTTGGTAGACCGGTAGAGCCTCGTTGTAGCGTTCGCCTGTGATGAGAGTCTGCCCCAAGAGCTCCAAATACCATTTGTTGGTTGAGTCGAGAGCCGTGGCGTGCTGACTGAGGGTGATGGCTCGCGGAGTGTCGCTTTGAAGCAAGGCGGTCGCAAGCTCGAAGTAGGCGGGGGCGAGGGTGGAGTCGGCAGCAATAGCCTCCTCAAAAAGCTGTGTGGCACGCGTGGTGTCGCCGAAGATGAGATTTTGTTTGATTCCCTCGGTGTAGAGGAAAACACCCCGCAACGAATCGGCACACGCACTCACCTCTTGCTGTCCTCTTCCCGGCACAAATGCCGAACAAAAGAGGATACAAAGTGCCACTATGGAGGTAGTATGCTTCATCGTCTGGAAAGGGTAAATTAGAGTGCAGAGTCGAATTGGTGGAGGAATCGCACGTCGTTCTCGAAGTAGAGACGTAGGTCTTTCACTCCATATTTGAGCATTGCAATGCGTTCAACACCCATACCGAAAGCAAAACCCGAGTACTTTTTCGAATCAATACCGTTCGACTCCAGCACATTGGGATCTACCATGCCGCAACCCATGATTTCGAGCCAGCCCGTCCCTTTGCAGACGTTGCAGCCCTTACCACCGCAGAGATTGCACGAAACATCGACTTCGGCAGAGGGTTCGGTGAATGGGAAGTAAGAGGGGCGCAGACGAATCACGGCATTCTCGCCGAAAATTTCCTTGGCGAAGTAGAGCAGTGATTGCTTCAAATCGGCAAATGAAACCCCCTCGTCGATATATAGACCTTCGATTTGGTGGAAGATGCAGTGTGCGCGGTAGGAGATTGCCTCGTTGCGGAACACGCGTCCCGGACAAATCACGCGAATGGGCGGTTTTTGGTGCTCCATGGTGCGCACTTGGATGGACGAAGTGTGGGTGCGGAGTAAAATATCGGGATTTTTTTCGATGAAAAAGGTATCCTGCATATCGCGTGCAGGGTGTTCGGGCGGGAAGTTGAGAGCCGAGAAGACGTGCCAGTCATCCTCGATTTCGGGACCTTCAGCCACCGTGTAACCCATGCGGGCAAAGACCTCAACAATCTCGTTGCGCACGAGCGCAATGGGGTGGCGTGATCCTATTTGTGCGCCTGTTCCGGGGCGGCTCATATCTTCAATTTGTGCATCGTGGTCTGCCGCAGCGTCTTGTAATTGCTCGCGCAGGGCGTTGATTCGTTCCGTGGCAGCATCTTTGAGTCGATTGAGATGTTGTCCCAGTTCGCGTTTGAGTTCGGGAGCCACGGTTTTAAACTCCTCCATCAAGCTGTTTAATTCGCCTTTTTTACCGAGGATTTTGATTCGGAACTCCTCCAACTCGGCTGCCGCCTGTGGTTTGAATGCTTCCACTCGACGAAGCAAATCGTTGATTTTATCGGTCATATTTTGAATATTTGTACTTTTTACCTACTTTTATGAACTCTTACACATATAATGTGCAAAGTTATAAAAAAATTAAATAAGTATGTTGCGAACGGTCTTTTCTTTTATCGCTGCGATTCTCTTTGGAACGACGTTTCTTCAAGCTCAAACGGTGGGTGTGGTGATGAGCGGTGGTGGTGCCAAGGGGCTTTATCATATCGGCGTGTTGGAGGCACTTGAGCAAAATGGAATTCCTATCGATTGTGTGTCAGGAACCTCAATGGGCTCGGTCATCGCGGCAATGTATGCTGCTGGCTATTCGCCCGCCGAAATGCGTGCCATTGTGGCTTCGGGCGTGATTAAAGATTGGATTTCGGGACGCATTGATCCCAACTATATGCCCTATTATCGTCGTTTGGGAATGCTCCCTGCTTTTCTGCGACTGCGGGTCGATGTGTCTAATCCTGAACCAAAGCGGCGATTTGCCCTCCCCACGAACCTCATCTCTTCGACTCCAATTGATATGGCGTTGCTCGAACTTTTTGCCCCCGCTACGGCTGCTTCGAAGGGCGATTTCGACCATTTGATGGTGCCCTTCCTCTGTGTGGCGAGCGATATGAATGCCGGAAAGCCGGCGGTTTTGCGCAATGGTGATTTGGCAGAGGCTGTGCGCTCTTCGATGTCTATTCCGTTGGTATTTAAGCCAATGAAGCGTGACTCGATGCTGCTCTACGACGGAGGTATTTTTGATAATTTTCCATGGCAGCCCCTCGATACTGATTTCAAGCCCGATGTGATTCTCGGCTCGGTCTGCACCGAAGGCAACATCCCACCCAGCGAGAACAACAACCTCATGGAGCAGGCATTCATGTTGGCGATGCACGAAACAAATTACGATTTGCCCGAAGGGCGCAGTGTGATGGTGCGACGTGCGGTGACAAGCAGTATGCTCGACTTCGATAATGCTGTGGCTATCATAGATATGGGCTATGCTGATGCAATGATGGAGATGCCCAAAATACGAGCCGCTATCAATGCGCGTTGCGACTCGACTTATTATGTTGCCCGTCGTAAAGCCTTCCGCGAGCGGTGCGCGCCGCTGATTTTTGATGACTACCACATCTCCGGACTTTCACGTATGCCGGCGACTTACGTGCGCGACTTCGTGAAGATAGATTACAAACACTTGGGGCGACAGCACAAGATGACCTACGACCAGCTGAAGGCGAATTTATACAGTATGTTGGCTGCCGGGGACTTTTCGATGGAGTTTCCGCAGGCGATTTACAACCCGACAACGCAGCGTTATTCGTTCGAGGCAAAGTTGACCACCAAGCCTAGTTTCCAGATGACCATTGGGGGTAACGTCTCCTCCACCGCCTTCAACCAAGCCTTCATCGGTGTGAGTTATGAGACTATCGGTCGGGTGGCGCACACACTGACCACCGACCTCTACTTGGGACCCATCTATTCATGGGGCTCCATCGGAGGGCGTGCCGATTTCTATATGTGGAAACCGCTCTTCTTGGATTATTCCTACAAATTCTCGGTCAAAAACCTGCGCCATGGCACCTTTGGGAATGTCTCGGATGTCGACAATGCGTTACAGGTGAAAAATAGCGAGAGTTTTTTCTCGCTCTGTGCCGGTATGCCACTCACACGCAGCAGCGTGCTCTATCTGCGCGCCAATGCGGGACACATCAACTACCGCTATGATTCGGATGTGGTGGATGCCTACGACACCGACCACTCGCGTTTCTCTTACTTTGGGCTGAAACTCGGCTTGGAGCGCAATACGCTCGATCGGCAGTTTTTCCCGCGCAAAGGGTCGCACTTGACCTTTTCAGGTGTATTTGTCACGGGGCGCGACAAATATAAGCCCTACAACAAGGTCGATTTTCTGAAGCTTGTTTCGCGACAGTGGTTCGGTGCGCGTTTCACGTGGGACAAATATTTCAACCTCTCGCCCGGCAGTTGGTTCTCGCTTGGTGTGAATTTCGATGCGGTCTATACTAATCACCCCGACTTCACCACGCAAATTTCAACCTTGATGTCGATGCCCTCCTATGAGCCGATTCCGCAGGCGAAGATGATTTATATGCCCGACTTTTATGCCCGTCGTTTCGTCGCGGGTGGTGTGATTCCGACTTTTGATTTATTGCCTAATTTCTGCTTGCGCACGGGTTTTTATGCCATGTACCGCGACCGTCGCGACTTTAGCCCTTTGCGTAAATTGAGTGTGGGTGATTTCGATGAACAGATGCACTATATTGTCGAGGCATCGTTTGTCTACCACACTCAGATTGGTCCCGTGAGTCTCTCGCTGACGAAATATGGGCTGCGCAATTGGCGTAATATGTACCTCACCTTCAACTTTGGTTACGCGATTTTTGCTCCGCGAGGTACGTTCTATTAGCCCGAAGCCAACACAACAAAGGCTCGAACCGTTCTGGTTCGAGCCTTTGTTGTGAGAAGAATTTTTTAATCCTCGATGAAATCCACGCTCACCTGTCGCTGAAATGCCTCCTGCAACGAGATGTAAGTTTGTGTGGTTGCCACACCGGGAATGCGCAGAATACCATCAAAAATCGTCCGCATCAGGTGTTCGTTATCCAAACAGTAGAGCTTGACCAAGATGTTGTAGGTGCCCGTGATGAAGTGGCACTCCACAATT
The DNA here is from genome assembly GCA_036652255.1 of Alistipes sp. GTDB lineage: Bacteria > Bacteroidota > Bacteroidia > Bacteroidales > Rikenellaceae > Alistipes. The sequence continues at coordinate 43,905 of JAVVWE010000001.1, forward strand.
TCAGGTACATCTTTGAGCCGCTCCATGGTCTGCGTGAACAGCTGCGGGTCGCTCAGGCAAATGCCGATATGGGCGCATACATCGAAGCCCAAGGTCTTGGGGTCAACAATGAGTCGACTGCCAAGAATCACCCCTGATTCATCAAGTTTGCGGATACGCTGGTGAATCGCCGCACCCGAAATGCCGCATTCGCGGGCAATTTCGAGGAAGGGCATTCGTGCATTTTTTATTAGAAATTTAAGGATCTTGCGATCTATCGCGTCCAAAATTATTTTTGCCACTTTGGTGTTGTTTTTCACTTAATGACCTTCAGCTCGCGACCCACTTTAATGAAGGCTGCGATGCAACGGTCCAGATGTTCGGTTGTATGTCCTGCCGACACCTGCACACGAATGCGCGCTTGGTCTTTCGGCACAACGGGATAGTAGAATCCGGTGACAAAAACACCCTCATCTTGCAATTTAGCGGCAAATTCCTGTGAGAGCTTTGCGTCGTAGAGCATCACCGCGCAGATTGCGGATTGAGTCGGTTTGATATCAAATCCGGCTGCCATCATCCCCTTGCGGAAGTGCTCCACATTGGCGACTAAACGGTCGTGCAGTGCGTCGCTCTCGGCGAGCATCTTGAACATCTCGATGGATGCACCCACCACTGCGGGAGGCAATGAGTTTGAGAAGAGGTAGGGGCGCGAACGCTGACGCAGCATATCAATAATCTCCTTGCGACCTGTGGTGTAACCACCTACTGCACCACCAAAGGCTTTGCCCAGTGTGCCAGTCAGGATATCTACTTGACCACGCAGGTTGTAAAGCTCTGTGATGCCGCGACCCGTCTTTCCCAAAACACCTGCTGAGTGGCACTCGTCCACCATCACCAGTGCATCGTATTTGGCTGCCAAAGCGCAGATTCCGTCGAGTGGAGCGGCATTGCCGTCCATCGAGAAGACACCATCGGTGACGATGATGCGAAAACGTTGTGCCTGTGCTTTTTTGAGGCAATCTTCCAGCTCATCCATGTTGGCATTGGCGTAACGATAGCGCACCGCCTTGCACAGACGTACGCCATCGATAATCGAGGCGTGGTTCAGTGCATCGGAGATGATGGCATCCTGCTCACCGAACAGGGGTTCGAAGACACCGCCGTTGGCATCGAAGCAGGCGGCATAGAGGATGGTATCCTCGGTGCCGAAGTAGTTGGAAATTGCCTTTTCGAGTGTCTTGTGAATATCCTGACAGCCACAGATGAAGCGCACGGATGACATTCCGTAACCGCGCAAATCCAACATTTGTTTGGCAGCCGCAATCATGCGCGGATTATCCGACAGACCGAGGTAGTTGTTGGCGCAGAAATTCAATACTTTACGACCACCCACCTCGATTTCGGCACGTTGTGGCGACTCGATGATGCGTTCGTTTTTGTAGAGACCGGCAGCTTTGATGTCGGCAAGTTCATGCTGTAAGTAATCTTTAATTTTACCGTACATATTTTTGTGATTTAAGGTTGTTCTAATATCAATTTATTAGCAAAGATATAAAATTTTCAACGAAATGACACTCGCGATGGCTGTTTTTTAGCTCTTGAAGTTACGATTTGTTACCTGCGTCGGATTTTGCACGAGCTCTTTGGCGTGAATTCTGCTTCGGTGAGGTTGTCTTTTAAATAGAAAAATTATGAAAATTATCTCTACACGCGCACTCTGCTGTGCCACCTTGCTGCTGCTCACGAACGGCTGCACAGAGACCACTATCTGTATTGATTCCGGTTCTGGAAGTCCAAATCAGTCCGACAACCCCTCTGTGGATGGTTCGTTGATTACTTTCCATGCGGCGGTTGAGAGCCGTAACATGACGCGCTCGGTCTCGCCCGTGCGCAAGAACATTCAAGCACAGATTTTTGCCTTCGATGACACGACCACCGCAACCGCCGTCGCCGAAGGGGCATATCTCTCCACCACACCGGGGATGTTGCAGGGATTGCAAGGATATAAAATGTATCTGCCAAATGGAACCTACAATTTTTATGCCGTTTCCGACCATACGCAATATGCTGCACCACGCTTTGTGAATGGACACTCTGAACCTCTGTTCAATCAGACCGACTACTTGTGGTGGGGTGCATTGCAACAAGATGTTGCGGCGCATCAGACCGCCATCCCCATCGTCTTTTTGCATTGCGCCACGCAGGTGATTTTTGAAATTGTGGAGGGGGAAGGGGTGACAATCAACCGCCTTGCTTTGGCGCATATCTACCCTCCCGTCGAGGGGGCACAAATGGATTTGGCAACGGGCATAATTCCTGCGACCTCCACCTACGATAGTTCAATTAGCAAGATGAGTATCAGTGGTTTGCAAGCGCAATATACAATGCTTCCCGTAGCAAGTTCGCAGCCACTTGCCGTGTCGTTTGATGTGCTAATCAATGGCGAGGTAATCGCCCGTACCTATCAGGTTGCTGTTCCGTTGCCCGATAATGCTCTCAAGGCGGGAAATTCGTACCGTTTTTTGGTGGTTATCCGTGGCAGCGAGGTGACCTTTGGCTCGGTTACGGTCAAAGCGTGGGTCGATGTGGACGAAACAGGTGCCCCACTCTATCCCGATGAACAATAGGAAAATTCGTAAATTATACCTGTTTCTATGTTATGTTGTCAATTTATTTCATAAATTTGCTGCGATATACCGTGCATTCATCATTAAAATCAAATAGCTATGTTCGCAATCGATCAGTATGACTTCAAAGCCAAGCGCGCGATTATCCGCGTAGACTTTAACGTGCCACTCGACGAAACAGGTCAAGTGACCGACGATACCCGTATTCGTGCGGCAATCCCTACGATTAAAAAAGTACTCGAAACAGGCGGCTCTGTAATCTTGATGTCGCACTTGGGCCGTCCGAAGAAAAATAATGATGCCAAATTCACCTTGGCACAAATAGTCCCCACCATCGAGAAATTGTTGGGTCACACGGTTTTGTTTGCGGGCGACTGCATGGGAGAGAAGGCGGCTCAAATGGCGGCAGCACTCAAACCGGGCGAGGTGATGCTGCTCGAAAATCTACGTTTCTATGCCGAGGAAGAGGGTAAGCCCCGCGGATTGGCGGACGATGCCACCGACGAGCAGAAAGCAGCAGCTAAAAAAGAGATTAAAGCTTCGCAGAAGGAGTTTGTCAAAAAACTTGCCTCTTATGCCGACTGTTACATCAACGATGCCTTCGGCACCGCGCACCGTGCCCACGCGTCGACGGCTCTGATTGCCGACTACTTCCCCCACGACAAGATGTTTGGCTACGTGATGGAGAATGAGTTGAATGCTATCGATGGCATGATGCTCAAGCCCCAGCGTCCATTCTGTGCAATTATCGGCGGCTCGAAAGTCTCAACGAAGATTACCATCATCGAGAAGTTGATGGAGCAAGTGGACTCCATTGTCATCGGTGGCGGCATGACTTACACCTTTGCAGCAGCATTGGGCGGCAAGGTGGGTAACTCGATTTGCGAACCTGATATGTTCCCCGTAGCACTCGATATTTTAGCTAAAGCTAAAGCCAAAGGAATCCAAATTATCACCTCCCCCGACGCGCTGATTGCTGACGCATTCTCCGCTGAGGCGCACACCCAAACGGCTCCATCAGACAACATTCCCGCATCGTGGGAGGGTCTGGACATCGGTGAACAGGGCAAGAAGGTCTTCCGCGACCACATTTTGGGTTGCAAAACAATCCTCTGGAACGGCCCGGTAGGGGTATTTGAGATTGACAAATTTGCAACGGGTTCACGCGCTGTGGCAGAGGCAATTGCCGAGGCAACTTCGAAGGGTGCCTACTCGCTCATCGGCGGTGGTGACTCGGTGGCTTGCATCAATAAATTTGGCTTGGCAGACAAGGTCTCCTACGTCTCGACCGGAGGCGGAGCGTTGCTTGAGTACATGGAGGGCAAAGAGCTCCCGGGTGTGGCGGCAATCAGAAAATAAATAACGTGCGTTCCAAACCGCACAAGAACCTGAACAGATTAAATTTTTGAAGAAAATAATGAAAAAAATCCTTTTATTCGCAACCATTGCATTTATGGCAAGTTGTCAAAATCAACCGGCAAAAACCGCTGCAATCGATCTGGCAAACCTCGATTCGACCGTAGCTCCCAATGCCGATTTCTACCAGTATGCCACAGGCGGCTGGCAGACAAGAAATCCGCTAAAACCCGAATTTGCCCGCTATGGCGCATTCGATATGCTGCGTGAAAACAATGAAATTCGTATCAACGAGCTCTTCTCGGAGATGGCGAAGGTGAAAGCAGAACCCGGCACGGTGACGCAGAAAATCTCAGACCTCTATAAAATGGGTATGGATTCGGTGCGTCTGAATGCTGAAGGTGCAGCACCCATCCGCGCGGCGGTGGATCAGATTCTGACCATCACCGATCGCAAGCAGTTTACCCCCGTGATTGCGGAGATGCACACCTCGGTGGGGTCCCCTTTATTTGGGATGTATGTGCAGCCGAATTTGATGAACAGCAGCGTGAATGCTCTCTATATTTCGCAGAGCGGACTGGGTATGGGCGATCGCGACTACTATCTCGATGAGACAAGTGCGACAATTCGCGAAGCATATAAAGTTTATCTGAATAAGGTGTTTGGTTTGGTGGGCATTCCCGAAGCAGAGCTTGAAAAAGCGGTTGCAGGTGTGATGAACATCGAAACAGCACTGGCAGAGAAAACTTGGTCGAATGTCGAATTGCGCAACGTCTCCGCGCAGTACAACCCTATGGCTCGTGCCGATTTCGAGAAAACTTACGATGCCATTGATTGGGCGGCTTACCACAAAACAATGGGTATCGGTGCTTTCGACACAATTATTGTCACGACCCCGTCATCGCTCATTAAAGCCAATGAATTGCTGAAAACAGCCTCTGTGGAGGATTTGCGCTACTACCTGATTTCGCAATACATCGACGGTGCAGCGTCCTACATCAGCGATGATTTTGCTACTGCTTCATTCGATTTCTTTGGCAAAGTTTTGTCGGGTACACAGCAGCCCAAACCACGTTGGAAACGCGCAATGGCTGTGCCTAATAGCACCCTCTCGGAGGCGGTAGGCGAAATTTATGTAGGCAAATACTTCCCCGAAAGCGACAAGGCGCGTATGTTGACCATCGTTAAGAATCTTCAAACAGCACTGGGTGAGCATATTGCTGCATTAGATTGGATGAGCGATACCACCAAAGCGAAAGCACAGGAGAAATTAGCTTCGTTCACCGTGAAAATCGGCTATCCTGACAAGTGGAAAGATTATTCATCGCTCGAAATTGACCCTTCGAAGAGCTATTGGGAGAACGTGGTCAATGCAGGCAAGTGGTATACCGCCGACAATATCCAACGTCTCGGTAAACCGGTTGATAAGGCGGAGTGGCAGATGGCTCCTCAAACCGTGAATGCTTACTACAACCCCACAACTAACGAAATTTGCTTCCCTGCAGCCATTTTGCAACCTCCGTTCTACAACTCGGATGCGGATGACGCGGTGAATTACGGTGCAATCGGTGTGGTGATTGGTCATGAGATGACACACGGATTCGATGATCAAGGTTCCCAGTTCGATAAGAATGGCAATATGAATAACTGGTGGACTCCTGCTGATTCTGAGGCATTTAAGAACAAAACAGCGGTGTTGATTAAGCAGTTCGATGCCATCGAGGTGCTGCCGGGTGTGCATGCCAATGGTGCATTGTCGTTGGGTGAAAACATTGCTGACCAAGGTGGTTTGCGTGTGGCTTACACCGCGTTGCAGAATGCATCGAAAGGTGTTGATGTGAAACCCATCGACGGATTCAGTCCCGTACAACGCTTTTACCTCTCCTATGCTACTTTATGGGCGCAAAACGTTCGTGATGAGGAGATTGCTCGCCTGACGAAGCTCGATGTACACTCGCTGGGTAAGTATCGTGTTAACGCGACTTTGCGTAACATTCAGTCGTTCTATGATGCTTTCGGCATCACCGATGGCGTGATGTTTATGCCTGTTGAGGAGCGCGTAGTAATCTGGTAACTACAATGTTGTCTATATAAATAAAGCCGCATCCCTCGGGGTGCGGCTTTATTGTATTTATGTGTGCGAATGAATCTCTATTCCGCCATGAACTCCTTGACGGATTGGATGTAGTGAGCGATGGTCTCCTCCATGGTCATGAACGACTTGCCACCTGCGGCATTGTGGTGTCCGCCACCGTTGAAGTACTTGCGAGCAAAGAGGTTTACATCCACGTCGCCACGCGAGCGGAGCGAGATGCGGATGAATTTATGATGCGCCAAAAACATTGCCGACATTTTCATTTTCTTGATTGTTAAGGCATAATTGACAAAACCTTCGCTATCACCTTGCTGAAATTGAAACCGACGCATTTCACTCTCGGTCAGCGACATATAGGCAGCTGTACCATTTTCGATAATCTCCATTTTGCGATTGATGGCGTAGCCGAACAACCGTGCGCGCCCCTCGGTATAGGCGTTATATACGTTGTTGTGAATTTGTGGAATATCAATGCCCGTCTCGGCAAGCACCGCCACAGCGCGGTAGAGTGCAGGAGTCAGAAAGGAGAACGAGAAATTGCCTGTGTCGGTCATCATGCCTACGTAGAGCCCTTCGGACATCTCTTTGGTGATGACTTTTGTGCCGAACAAAACTTCAATCAAAGCATAGACCACGAAGCTCGTACTGGAGGCATCGGGATAGGAGAACAACAAATCAAAGCCCTCGGCGGGCGAGGGATGGTGGTCGATTAAGATGCGTTTGGCAGTTGTATTTTGTGCGATGGTGTCGCTCAAAATTTCAAGTCGAGATATGGCATTGAAGTCGAGACAGAAGATTAAATCGGCTTCGGTGATTGCTTTAGTTGCCACGCCAGCCTCGTCAGTTTTGAAGGTCACCAACTGATCGATACCCGACATCCAATCGAGAAAATAGGGATAGCGATTTGGAACAACGCAAGTGACGTGGTGACCCATTTCTGCCAACACGGTGCGCCACGCAAGTGATGATCCTACGGCATCGCCGTCTGGGTTGGTGTGAGCTACAATGACAATCTGTTGCTTGGGTTGTGTCAGCAAAGCGCGCAATGTGCCGATATCTTGTTTTGATATTTCCATAATATGGGGCAATCCTGTGAATAGGAGTTACAAAGATATAAAAAATGCGTTAAAAGACGCTATTCTATCTGTCTCTTTTGCATATCGGACTGCGCTTTTCTACACCACGATGCGATGCCGCACTCGTCACACTTCGGGGTGCGCGCCATGCAAACGTAGCGACCATGCAGAATAAGCCAGTGGTGGGCGATGGGCAGCAGGTGCGATGGAATGTTCTTTTCGAGCATTAATTCGGTTTGTAACGGTGTCTTAGAGCGGGTGGTGAGCCCAATGCGCTCCGAGACGCGAAAAACGTGTGTGTCGACGGGCATCACCTCTTGTTGCCACAGCACGGCCCCCAGCACATTCGCTGTCTTGCGTCCCACACCGGGGAGCCGTTGCATCTGCTCCAAATCTTGCGGAATTACACCCCCAAATTCGGTGCACAGCATTCGTGCCATGCCGGCGAGGTTTTTCGCTTTGTTGTTGGGGTAAGAGATGCTTTTTATGTAGGGAAAAATCTCCTCTGCCGAGGCTTGAGCCATCGCTTGGGGTGTGGGAAAAGCCTCGAACAGTGCGGGAGTGGTCATGTTCACCCGTTTGTCGGTGCACTGTGCCGAGAGAATCACCGCTACTAATAATTCATAGGGCGAGCCGTAGTGCAGCTCGCTTTCGGCTGTCGGTACGTGCTCCTCGAACCATGCTATCACCCCTTCGTATCGCTCTTTGGTTGTCATAGTTTGGTCAGTTTTGCGAATTTCGCCAGCAGTGTTTTCTCGCCGTATGTACCGAATGAGACCACCAGTTTGTGGTCTGTGGCGAGGGTTTCGATGCGTAGAATTTCGCCCACACCAAATTTAGGATGTTCCACCTTCTGCCCCACAGTATAGTCACCACTGACCACCTGCGGGATGTCGTCCGATGTCGAACGGACCCCCAGCCGACGCATCCCCTCGGTTGAGGGGCGTGGAGTTTGCACCAATGCCGGATTGGGCGAGGTGGAGCGTTCGGTTTGCCCGGAACCAAAGTGCTGTGTCTGTTGCGATTTTTGTTTTTGTCGATAGTCGAAACGTCGGCGCAACTCCTCGATGGGTGAGCTGCCAGATTTGGTCTGCTGTGAGTGTGCGGGACGCTCATCATCTTCATCGACAGTCACTTCCAGATACTTCGGGTCTATCTCGCGTAGGAAACAACTTGGACGCGAGAACTCCATATTGCCCCACTTAAAACGTGTTTCGGCGTAGGAAATTACCGCTATCACCTTGGCGCGCGTGAGTGCCACATAGAACAGGCGGCGTTCCTCCTCGATGCCGTCGGGACTTTCGATGGCGCGCTGCGAGGGAAAGAGGTTTTCTTCCAGCCCAACGATATATACATAGTTGTACTCCAGCCCTTTGGCTGAATGGACAGTCATCAGAGTTACTTTATTTTTATCCGCCGGATCATCTTTGTCCATGTCGGTCATCAGCATCACGTTTTGCAACCACTCGTCGATAGTCGCCTCGCCTTCGTCGGCGTGCTCGCCACTGCGAATCTCAGCATCTCGTTGTTCCTTAAATAGTTGCATCGAGTTTAGCAACTCTTCGATGTTGTCGAGTGCCGAAGTGGCTTCGGGAGTATTCGTGGTGCGATATGTGCCGATGATGCCAGAGCGGGAGGCGATTTCCATACCGAAATCGTAAATTCCTTTTTCGTTGCGAGCCAGTGACAGCGCGCGAATCATGCCGACAAAATCGGTGACTTTGCGGGCGATGGTGCGTTGTACAGGGTCGGTCGTTGGTTCGGCAACCAGCTGATCCACAGCCTCCCACATGGATAGCCCATGTTGCTGCGAGAGTTGTTCGATGCGTTGTACGGTTGTATCGCCTATGCCGCGTGCCGGGTAGTTGACGATGCGCTTGAAAGCCTCATCATCGCGCGGATTGATGACCAATCGAATGTACGCCAACAAATCTTTTATCTCTTTGTGATCGTAGAATGAACTTCCCTTATAAATCCGGTATGGAATGCCCCGTCGGCGGAGGTTGTCCTCAATGACAAGTGACTGATTATTTGTGCGATAGAGTATCGCCACATCACTCCACTCGCCGTTTGCTTCGCGCACGCGATCGCGGATGTCCGAGACCACTTGCTCCGCTTCGTCGCGATCGGTGTATGCCTTCAGAACGCGAATTTTATCGCCTTGCGCCCCCTCGGAGTAACAATTTTTCTCCATTCGTTTGGCGTTGCGAATAATCACTGAGTTTGCCGCCTCGACAATGGTGCGGGTCGAGCGGTAGTTTTGCTCCAATTTGAAAGTTAGTGCATCGGGGAAATCCTTGCGGAAAGTGAGGATATTTTCGATTTTAGCACCGCGAAACGAGTAGATTGATTGGGCATCATCGCCCACCACACAAACCTTCGAATGGTGCTGCGAGAGGCGGCGGATGATGACGTATTGTGCGAAGTTGGTATCTTGGTACTCATCGACTAAGATGTAGTGAAACTGCTCTTGATAGCGCGCCAACACCTCGGGGCAGTCGCGCAGCAAGATGTTGGTTTGCAGCAATAAATCGTCGAAATCCATCGCTCCGTTGCGTTTGCAGCGTTGACAATAGATGTTGTAGATGTTCCCAAATTCGGGAATCATCAACCGTCGATCCTCGGTGGCATAGATTGTCGAGGCGATGTAGGCTCCCGGTGTGACGAGGCTATTCTTGGCAAATGAGATGCGCGAGGCAATGGTGTTGGGTTTGTATTTGTCGTCGGGAAGTTGCAGTTCGCGGACGATGGTCTTGATGAGATTCTTGCAATCCGACGGTTCGTAGATGGTGAAGGATTCGGGGAAGCCGATGTGTGCTGCATTTTCGCGCAGAATACGCGAGAAGATGGAGTGAAACGTCCCCATGCAGATGTAGTGGCTGCGGTTGTCGGGAATCATCTGGGCGATGCGCTCGCGCATCTGTGCCGCTGCTTTGTTGGTGAAGGTGAGGGCGAGGATGTTGAACGGAGCCACGCCCTGTTCAATCATGTAAGCAATGCGCGAGGTCAGTACCCGAGTCTTGCCAGACCCTGCACCCGCAATAATCAGGGATGGTGCGTTGTAATTAATGACAGCCTCGCGTTGTGCGGGGCTTAAACCTTTCAATATTTCGGATTCCATCTGTCGCCTATCGGTATTTATTCGAAATGAGCGTCATGAACTCTTCACGCGTGCGATTGTCCTTCAGAAAAATGCCAGTAAAGGCGGATGTAGTGGTTGCCGAACCTTGTTTTTCGACACCGCGCATCTGCATACACATGTGGCTCGCCTCAATCACAACTGCCACTCCAAGTGGGTTCAGTGCCTCTTGAATGCAATCGCGAATCTGCACTGTCAGTCGTTCTTGCACCTGCAAGCGACGGGCGAAACACTCTACCACGCGGGCGATTTTCGAAAGCCCCGTGATGTAGCCGTTCGGAATGTACGCCACGTGTGCCTTGCCGTAGAAGGGCAGCATATGGTGTTCGCAGAGCGAATAAATTTCGATATCTTTGACCAGCACCATTTGACGATACTCCTCACGGAACATCGCAGAACGAAGGATGTCCGAGGGGTTGGTGGTGTAGCCTTGAGTTAAAAAGGCCATCGCTTTAGCGACCCGTTCGGGAGTTTTCAGCAATCCTTCGCGGGCAACATCCTCGCCCAGTAGGTCGAGAATTGCCGCGTAGTGGCTCTTTAGTTGTTCGATTTTTTCGGGGGCAAAAAGCTCCTCTTTATGATATATTTCTTCCATAGGAGTGACAAAATTAGCCTATTTATTCAATTTTTGCAAATAGTCAGCCAGTTTCCGCACTGCACGGGCGCGGTGAGAGAGTGCGTTTTTTTGATCGAGTTCCATCTGTGCGAAGGTAATTTCGGAGCCGTTGGGTCTGAAAAGAGGGTCGTAGCCAAACCCCTCTTCGCCTGTTTCGTGGTCGATGATGTGCCCTTCGGCGACCCCCTCAAATTGATGCTCCACACCTTCAATGATTAACGAAATAACGGTGCGAAACCGAGCCCGGCGATCTGTCACACCCTCCAAATTTTTCAACAATAGGCGGTTGTTGGCGGCGAAATCGTGCCCATCGGTTGCGTAGCGTGCCGAGTGAACACCCGGAGCACCATTCAATGCCACCACTTCAAGCCCTGTGTCGTCGGCAAAACAATCGAGGTGTGTGCGGTCGTATATGTAGTGCGCTTTTTGTGAAGAATTGCCCTCAAGGGTGGCTTGTGTCTCGGGAATCTCCTCGGTGATTCCACATTGATAAGGGGTCACAAGGCTGAAATCGTGACCTAACACGGCTTGCACTTCGGCTAATTTATGAACGTTATTTGTCGCAAATATAATTTTCATTATCTGATTACTTCTAATTGTTCGAGTTTGTGATCGAGGTCGATTTTGTCGATAATGGTGCGTACCAAGATATCCATCTCTCCATCGGGCGAGTAGTCGGCAGGGCAGACGTGGCTCACGCGATTGTCGTGGATGAGTTGTCCCATCTCCTTGCTTGCCGCCTTCTGGTCGGGGTTGTAGACGGCGATGGAGTGCCCTCCAGAGCTCTTTACCAACCGCATACAGGGGATGTCGGTTGTGCCATCACCCACATAAATCATGTGTCGGAAGGGGACAGGACGTTCGTTTTCGGGGATATAGCGATTCACGAGTTTACTATCGAAGACCGACTCCACACCCTTGTTAATTTTGAAGATATACTGTGTCTTGTTTGTGTAATTAACCGCCACGGCGGGCCAATAGGCTATGCCATCCACGTCGTAGAGAAACGAGCAGGCATAGATTTTGCGAAATTCATGTGCAATTTCTGTCCCTTCGATAATCTCCTTCAGTCCCGACGAATTGATGTAGTGCAAGATGCGAATACCCCGCTCGGCTCCATAGGTGTTGATGCGTCCGAACCACTCGCGCACCCCCCGAAAGAGGGTCACGTGTCGTCCCGACTCTTGAAAAGCTTCGCGCTTGAGCGACAACCCTTTCGACTTTGCCTCCTGAATCATACGAGCCATATAGGTCAGCACCATGTCGGCATCTTGCTCTTGAGCCAAGGTGTTGGAGTCGCTCCAAAACTCCTTGTTGCTCTTGCCTACGGCGGGAATAAAATCGTACTCCTGCATATTGCCGGCAGCCAGTGTGCCGTCGAAATCGTAAATCAAGGCTATGGTTAATTTATAGTTGATCATCGTAATCATCGTTTTGAAAGTCAAAGATAAACATTTTTTCACTATTTTTGCAGAATAGACTTAGAAGCTGTTTTAAATTTACTAATCTCCTCTTCTCGGCTCTTTTCTCTCCAGTTTTCGCCCTATAAATCCTCATTTAGCTTGCTAAAATCGGATTTACAAGACAAAAACAGGAACAAAAATAGTTCTCAAATAACTTTGGTAGCAAATTTAAACAGTTTCTTAAAAAAAACCTATAATGGAATTCAAAGAGATTATTAGTAAGCGTCGCAGTGTACGCAAATTTTCGGATCATGTTGTTCCACAGGAGGTCATTGACCGTTTGTTGGATTGTGCTCTGTTGTCCCCCTCGTCGAAAAACAGCCGTTCGACCCGTTTTTTAGTGGTCACCAATCGTGCAGCTATCGAAAGGATGGCGGATATGCGGGATTCAGGGGCTAGATTTATCAAAAATGCCTCGCTGGTGATTCTCCTTTTGGGCGATCCTGAGGTGAATTTGTGGCGTGAAAACGCTGCCATTGCTGCCACGGTCTTGCAGTTGGCTTGTGTGGACGAGGGGCTTTCGTCGTGCTGGGTGCAGATTAATGATCGTCCGCGCGTGAAGGAGTGTCCCGAAGGCGAGAAGGCAATCGATTTTCTCCGCACTTTCCTCCCCATACCTACTGATTGTGAGGTGCTTTGTGCTATTGCTACAGGTTACAGCGACTTCACTCCAGCTGCTTTACCTCCTTTCGAGCGTGCGGAGAAGATAATCTGCATGAAATAGCAAATCGCTTCAAAACAGTTTGCCTACCGCTCTTCGCAACAGCAATGCCGCTGCGAAATCACGCTATGGCACTGGATCGTAGCCACTGCCACCCCACGGATGGCAGCGCGCTACGCGTCGTACAGTGAGCCACAATCCTTTGACTGGACCATACTTGCGCAGTGCCTCCACCGCATATTGTGAGCAGGTGGGGGTGTAGCGGCACGAGGGGGGCGTGAAGGGCGAAATGCAGAGTTGGTAGAACTTCACAAGCAGCAAGAACGGGAGGGCTGCCAGAAATTTACAGCCGCTCAGCAATCTGTTCCAGAATTTTGCGGAGGGCATTTTCAATCGTTTTATAGGGGAGAACCTCTTTTGTGGAGTAGATGAGTCCCAAGTCGATGTTGGTACTCCCGGCGGCGTTGTAGAGCTGCTGTTTCCGCAGTCGATAAGCCTCCTTTGTACGTCGGCGCAGTAGATTGCGCTTGTTGGCGCGCTTATGGAATTTCTTCGGGACACTGAAAAGCACCTCCACCGAGCCCACTTCGTCGGTCTCGGCATACCACACATAGCGAAATGGATAGATGAATCCGCTCTGTCCGTTGTCGAACATACGGCGAATAGCTCCGAGTGTACGGAGTCGTTCGGCGTGTGGCAACGTGTTTTGTATCATGCGTTTTATTTTTTCGCGGCGGTCGGTGTGCGACGTGCGCGGCTCTTCTTTGCGAGTTTGCTTTGTTGCGAGCGGATAAACTCTTCTTTACGGGGGTCGGTAGCCAAGGTCACTTCACCAATCTCCTCGCCCGCCTCGGTTTGGGTGATGTAGATATCTACCGCCTTGACCATTGAAGGGGCTGCTGGTGAGGGGGCTGCTGCCTTGACCGTCAGCCCTGCTTCGAGTGCAGCACGCAGTGTGCCTTCACCGAAGACAGCCACCGTGGGGAGCCCTTCGTTACCAAACTTGCCAACCAGTGTTTTGACATCTGCCGGTGAGTAGAGAGCCAGTAAATCAAAGGCTTTGATATCCACATCGTCCAACTCAGCAGGCACCGTACGTGCAAAAATCACAGGATCGAACGAGAGCTTCAGCTTTGCCAGTGTTTCGGGCAGTTCAGGTTTGTGTGGCTCGCTGAGTGCCAGTAGGAATTTCTCCTCTTTATGTTTGATAATCAACTCCATGAAGGAGGTGAAGGTGCCGTCGGCAAAGGATATTTTACGCTTACGGTAGATGATATATTTTTGCAGATACAAGGCAACAGCCTCGGTCTGACAGATATATTTCAAATCTTCGGGTACGGTGATGCGCGCCTCCTCGCAGATGTGGAAGAAGCTATCGACTGTTGTGCGGGAGGTGAAAATCACGGCTGTGTGGGTCAAAATTTCGACTCGTTGTCCGCGGAATTCCTTGAGCGACACCCCCTCAACGCGTATGAAAGATTTGTATTCAATCGCCACTTTATGCTTCTGTGAGAGATCGTAAAAGGGCGATTTTTCGATGATTGCAGGTTGTGGCTGTGAAACTAATACTCTATTGACTTTCAATTCGAACCGGGTTTTAGGAGTTTATCTTGTTATTGTCGTACAATCAGTAGCCATAGCAAACTGATTGGAAGCAATTCGACGGTGCAAAGGTACAAAAACCAATGCAAAATAGAAATTTTTTGGGATAGAAAGAGTGTCAACGTTCGTAGCAAGAACAAAATTGTGATTATAATACCCTCTGATAGAATGATATATATCCATATTTGCCCCGTGCCGATTGGACTGAATGTGTAAAATAGCACCATGGGGGTCATCAGAATGGTTGCCAGAGCGAGCATCGAGCGTTTGATGTAGATTAATTCGTGACTGAAGGTCTGTGTGAGGGTCGTTGCGCCAATGAGGTACAAAACAACGATTTGTGCCATAAAGACAATCATCAATGCCGCTGTTGCAATCAGATTCACCCCTGCTGCTGCGTGGTAGGGGAGTGTGGCGATTGGGTGCAGTACGTCGAGCCCCTTCACGCACAATGTGCCCATCATGATCAATCCGAGCAGCCCCATGAAGTTGAGAAATTGCGAATCGCTGCTTTCGTTGTGCATTTCGAAGGTTCGATTACCCGATTTGAGGTTGATTGTGTGTGCGAATAGGGTGTAGATATTGCTCATATATCGAATAATGAAGAGGACGTAGACCAAAGCGATGGAGAAGGCAAGTGTTTGAAATAGCGGATTTTCGGTGAGGAGTAGTGGGGCTGAAATTGACGTGTGACTCGCGGATAGTGTGGAGGCAGCTCCAAACAAATCTGTCGCCGTGGCGGGTGGTGTGAGTGGCAGCAGCGAATCGACCGTCTCCGCAGGTCCGAAATGAGCCCCTTGCAGAAACATTTGCTCGACGGCTCGTTGCAACGAGTCGTTTTTCAACAAGCTATCTGCCGCGGTGGTAATCATTAGGCAAAGACGCGTTTAAGTGTAATGCGGATGGTTGTTCCCTTGCCGAGTTCCGACTCCACAACGGCGATTTTTCCTTGGTGATACTCCTCGATTACGCGGCGCGAAAGTGAGAGTCCAAGTCCCCAACCGCGCGTCTTGGTGGTGAATCCGGGTTCGAAAATCCGTTTCCAATTGCCTTTCGGAATTCCTTTGCCCGTATCCTTTACATCAATCATTACGTGTTGTTCGTCCGCGGAGATGTGCACGTCGAGTGCACCGTGTCCCTGCAGGGCATCGAGCGAGTTTTTCATCAAATTTTCGACGACCCATTCGAATAGGGCAGCGTTGATGTTTGCCTGCACTGGCGCGATGGCTAACCCGTTGTAATCGAGGGTTACATTGCGTGGGATGCGTTTGCGGAAGTACATCACCGACTCACCGACCACCTCGTTGATGTTGTCGGGTTGCAGGGGTGTTTCTGAGCCGATTTTCGAGAAACGATCGACAATTTTCATCAAGTGTGCGAGGTCTTTGTTCATCTCCTCGACGGCACTTTGATCGACATTCTGCGTGCGCAAATATTCAATCCACCCCAGCAGTGATGAGGTGGGTGTACCCAATTGGTGTGCTGTCTCCTTGGCAAGTCCAATCCAGACGCGATTTTGTTCATCGTGTTTCGATGATCGGAATGCAATGAAGCCCAATAAAATGAATGCCGTGATGACAATCAGCTGTACGTAAGGGAAGTAGTAGAGCGATTTGAGTAGTGCCGAGCGTCCGTAGAAGATGATGTGATAATGATCCTTCGACCACCAATATTTGATTGGAATCGGGGCATTCTCTCCCGATAGTTTGTCAATCATGCGACGTAAGCGATCGGGATGATCAATCACCTTTTCGGGAACTAAGTGGTAGCGAATAACCTCCAAATTTTCGTTGGTCATGATGAACGGAATGTTGTTTCCGTTGCTCATGATGTCGGCAATCAATGGATCCTCGCTCGCGCCACCCAGCACGTCGCGATTCACCCGCTCCATGGCGTGCGACCAGAGCGACACATCGTGTTTCTCTTTTTCGCGCAGACGTGTTGCCATGTTGTTGGTGTAGAGCAGCGATAGCGAGCCCAGTGCTACACCCACCACGATGACAACCATGCGGTTGCGGAACGAAAAAAGGTTTTTCCTCCACTTCATGTGGCTACTTCTTTTGTGTATCCTGCTCCGTGACGATGCGCGTATATTCCTGCGGATTCGTCACAATCTCAATGGCCTTTGTCACCTCCGCATCGCGCCCCGTGATATTGCGTTCAATCACCCCTGCCACATAGCTGTGGCGCAGCACGATATCGGCTTCAATCATCTCGGTAATCTCCTTGCGGTAGGTTTGTAGGTTGGTTGCCGTGTCGTCTTTGAGTCCCTTTTCGAGGGCATCTATCTCGGCAGAGACCTGCGTATAGCGATCGGTTTCGGCAGCTTTGCGCAGAGCCTTGAGTGCGCGTCGAGTGTCGGATTCGTAGTCCACTTTTTTGTCCTGCATGAAGCGTTCGAAATCAGCGTAGTCAGCATCTGTCAGGGCGAACGTGCGGCTGTTAACCGTTTGTGTAGGGTGTGCTTGCATATAGCGATCCCCGAAATCGTCGAGGAAGCCCATCACGTAGAGTGTCATCGCAAAACGACTGCTATACTCCGGCTCGGTGCGTAAATCGGGCATGATACCACCGCTGTTATAGACCTTGCGACCCCCTTTGGTGGTGAATTCGCTGATGAGTGAATCGGGAACAATTTTCACCGTACCATCTTGCGCATGGGAGTAGTCGATTGCTTGTATGCAGCGTCCTGAGGGGATATAATATTTTGCAGTGGTGAGTTTCAAAAAGGCATTGTAACCCAGTGGGCGGGTTGATTGCACCAGTCCCTTGCCAAAACTCTTTTGTCCGATGACCACTGCGCGATCCAAATCCTGAAGTGCCCCGGCGACAATCTCGGCTGCTGATGCGGTGTTTCCGTTGACCAAGACGATGAGTGGCAGGTTGGGTAAAATTGGTTCACTGGAGGTGCGGAAACTTTTGTTTTCGATGCGGCCTTTGGTGGTCACGACCTCCGTCCCTTTGGGAACAAACATCGAGAGAATCTTCACCGCCTCTTGCAGAATGCCCCCACCATTGCTGCGGTAATCAAGAATTAATCCCTGCAACTGCCCCGAGGCGCGTAGCTGCTCAATGGCAGTGCGCATATCCTCGTAGCAACCTTCGGTGAAGTCGCTGTGTTGAATGTAGCCAATTCCCTCGGTCACGTAACCCGCATAGGGAATACCCGGTATGGCTATGCGTTCGCGTTGCAAGGTGACGGTCTCGGTTGTGCCGCCAAGCAGGTGTTCCACCGTCAGTTGGAGCGTGGTTCCGGGTGTTCCCTTCATGCGTTTGCTTGCCTCGGCAACTTCGTAGCCCTTGGCACTTACGCCATCGATAGCTACGATTTTATCCCCGATTTTCAATCCGGCTTTATCCGCCGGAGAGCCTTTGTATGGCTGTGCAAGTACCACATAATCACCACGTTTGCGAATTAACGATCCTACACCGCCATATTTGCCCGTGGTCAGCACGTCGAAATCGGTCATCTCTGCTTCGGACATATATTGTGTGTAAGGATCCAAGTTGCGCACCATTCCCTCTGCCGCCCCCTCCATCAGTTTGTCGGCATCGACTTCATCGACAAAGTTGAGCGAAAGTTCGCGCATCATGTTGACCGCAATCTCCATATTACGTCCCAGTCCGAAGTCATTGCGTTTGGCGTAGGTAAAAAGTAGAGCTGTACCTACAAGGGTCGCAAGAGCGATGTATTTTACAATTTTTCTATTCATGTTTTATTTTACCTGATTCCATACGAAATTTCACAAGCGTAACCACTTTGCGTGCACCCTCTATTGCAATCCACTCGCCTTCTTGTTGCACGGTGATGGCATCGTCGAACCGCAATCGAATGCGTTGGAGCGTTTTCGTGGCGCGAAAGGTCACCACACCCTCTGTTTCGTTCACCAGCTCAAAGCCCTCGATGCGCAACGCCTCGGCAATCTGTGGTTGGTTGTCGCTCATTTTGCCTCGAATGTGGACGGTTGTGAAGCCGATGCGCGGATAGAGAATAGACAGCAATGCCACGGCTCCCAGAAAAATCCAACCTTTCGTGGTGTAGAGCAAGATATAAAACAGGTCGGCGGGTGTCCCGGCAGCCATACCAACCGCATAAAGCAGAGCGATGAGTAGTGAAGAGAGAACGCAGAGACTGAGAAAATATTTCACAATACGAGAGATGGTTTTCATGACATAAGGGTTTTTTAGGTGAAATTTATTTTTAAGATTTTATGCAGTTCTGAAATTGTCCATTGAGGATGGCATCTGCCACCTGTTGCATCAGCCATTTTGGGGTCGATGTGGCACCGCAAATGCCGACCGATTCTACCCCTTCGAACCATGCAGAATTCAGCTCCGTCGCCTCTTCGATGGTGTAGGTGTGGGCGTTGGCGATGCGACAAACCTCGGACAACACCTTGCCGTTGCTCGATTTGCGACCGCAAACAAAAACCACAACATCGAAACGCTGTGCAAAGTCGCCTAAGTGTTGTTCGCGATTCGACACTTGGCGACAAATTGTATCTTCAACCGTTACCTGTGAGCCGACGGTGGCGCGATGGCGCATGACGGCAGCTAATTTTCTGAATAAGACGATGCTTTGTGTGGTCTGCGAAAGTAGGTGGATGGGGCGCGTGAAGTCAAGCAGCTTCAAATCCTCTTCGCACTCGATGACAATAGTCGGGGCGGCAACCTGTCCCGTGAGTCCGACCACCTCGGCATGACCTCGTTTGCCGAGAATCACCACCTGTCCTCCCACTGTGCGCATGGCTTTGTGTGCTTGTTTGATCCGTGTTTGAAGTTGCGCCACAACAGGACACGTGGCATCTATAACCTCAATTCCGCACTCGCGCGCGTAAGCAAATGTGGTGGGAGGCTCGCCATGGGCACGTATAACAAGCTGCTTGCCATGTAGTTGAGCCATCTGCTCGTGGGTTACCGTGTGTAATCCAAGTTGTTCGAGTCGTTGAACTTCCATGCGGTTGTGGACAATATCGCCCAACGAATAGACCGTGCCCCCCTTCGAGAGTGCGTGCTCCGCCTCGGTGATTGCTCGCACAACTCCGAAGCAGAAACCCGATTTATCGTCTATCTCAACCCGCATTTATCTGTCACCTCTTTGTATTTACTCATAAACCACGCCATCTGTTCATCGACGGTCATGTGGCTGTTGTCTAATATGATGGCATCGTCGGCTTGACACAGGGGCGAGATGGCTCGGCTCATGTCTGCCTCGTCGCGCGAGCGGACATTTTGCTCAATATCCTCCAGTGAAACCGCGTCTCCTTTGGCTTGCAACTCGTCGTAACGGCGTTGTGCCCGCACCTTGGGATCGGCGGTCATGAAGAGTTTAATCTCGGCGTGTGGGAAGACTACTGTGCCGATGTCGCGACCATCCATAACGATTCCTTTTCGGCTGCCCATCTCCTGTTGCATGGCGACTAACTTGGTACGCACCTCTGAAATAGCACTCACACGGCTCACGCAGTTGCTGACCTCGATGGTACGGATTTTACCCTCGACAGGATCTCCATTTACATAGATGTCGCTCGCACCGCGTTGCGGATTGAATCGGAAGGCGATGGAGATCTCTTTGAGCAGACGTACGACCTGCTCCTCGTCCACGATGCCCGACCGAATGGCTCCGTGTTCGAGTGCGTAGAGGGTGACAGCGCGGTACATTGCGCCCGTGTCGATGAATATGTAGCCCAAGCGTGCGGCGATGGTTTTGGCAAAGGTGCTTTTGCCGCACGATGAGAAGCCGTCGATGGCGATAATAATCTTGTTATGTTGGTTTTTATCAGACATTTGGAAGAATATCAAAAAAGGTTGAGAGAATGGTGTAAACACCCAGCACGCCAATCACCACACCTGCCACGTGGTTGATGGTGAGCATATGGCGCGGGCGGAAACGACGACGGAAGAGGTTGATGATAAAGGCAATGAGTGTCCACCAAGCCACGGCTCCACCGAAGAAACCTCCGATGACGAATAGCGCGCGGATGATGCTGCCAAAACTACCGCCCGAAACATCAATACTTGAGATTTCGAAGACCGCAAAGAAGGCTAAAATGTAGGGGATGACCATGATGAAATTGGCGATAGTCAGTCCGAAGATGGAGGCAAAATCCTGCCACAGGCTCGTCTTGCCGGCGCGATTGCGGCGAATTTGCGATACTGGATTTTGGGTGAAGACGTAGACTCCAACGATGACCACAAAGATGCCTCCAATGATGCGTAGCAAGGTGTTGTACTGCTCAATCTGCGATTGAAGCATGGAGTAAAAAAAGAAGGCAATCATTGCCATGAAGGTGTCGGCACAAGCGACGCCAATGCCTGAAACGATGCCTGAACGGCGGCTTTTCGAGAGGGTGCGTTGAATACACAGCACCGCCACGGGACCAACTGTGATTGAGGCTGCCACGCCGACACCGATGCCGCGAAACAAGATTTCTATGATTTCGAATCCCATATTCTGTCTATCTTCTGTGCGTATTTACTTTACAAAGATACAAAAAACAAAAGAATTAAACCGCACCTCAGACGAAAAAAGGAGGAGGATATTATCTCTGCGCTACAAGATGTTCATAAATTATCGAAAACTTTGGTGTGTAACTTGCATATTACAATGTAGAAATGCGTATGTTTGTGACATTAAAGATTAAAGCGGATGACAGAAATTAAAAAAATGGGATTAGAACTCGATCTGGACGATGTAGTGGCGCAGGGAAATTATTCGAATTTAGCAATTATTTCACACTCAACGTCTGAATTTATCATTGACTTTGCGGTCGTCCTCCCGGGTGCACCGAAAGCGCGCGTGAAGAGTCGTGTCATTTTGACCCCCGAACACGCAAAACGCCTGCTCATGTCGTTACAGGACAACATTACCCGTTACGAAAGCAACATGGGAAAGATAGAAATTCCGCAACCTCAGCAACCTGACAACATGGGTCCTAAGATTGGCGAGGCGTAGTCGTAGAATCTGAAATATTAAAAGAAGCCGTGCCGTTGATATTAATCAGCGGCACGGCTTCTTTTTGTGTGGTTTCTCTTTTTAGTTGATATTCTTGCGATCCATGTTCTCTGGCGATGCAGCTTCCATTTCGTTTTGCAATCGCACCATTTGAATCGCCGTAGCGGCAGCTTCATCGCCCTTGTTGCCCAGACAACCACCGCAGCGATCCAATGCCTGCTGACGCTCGTTGACGGTCAACACTCCGAAAGCAATGGGCATATTCCACTGCATTTGGAGTTGGGTCACTCCTTGGGTCACCCCTTGGCAGATGAAGTCGAAATGGCGCGTATCGCCTTGAATCACACATCCCAGTGCAATCACTGCATCCACTTCGGTGTACTCGGCAAAAAATTGTGCACCGAGCGAAAGCTCGAATGTGCCGGGTACGTATTTAATCTCGATATTCATATCGGGACATCCTGCGCGGCGCAATGTTCGCACGGCACCCTCAAGCAAGGCCTCCGTAATATCACGGTTCCATTCAGCAACGACAATACCGAATTTCATGTCGGATGCCGAGGGCAGTGCAGAGTCGAGTTGCGAGAGGTTGTGTTGACGGGTTGCCATTTGTGATTTGTTTTAGCGGTACTTATTCTGTAATTCCGAGGAGTTTTTCAGCCTCACGTGCTGCAGCCGACGAGGGATAGTCGTCCAAGACGCGTTGGTAAAACTCAACGGCTTTGGCGGTATTGCCTTGTGCCTGCTCTGCCATGCCTGCTTTTTGAAGATACATAGGTGCGGTGAGGTCGTTTTCAGCAGCTTTCGAAGCCTCTACAAAGAGTTTCACAGCCTTCGCATAGTCAGCCTTGTCCACCGCAATATCCCCTTGTAAACCAAGGTTCTGTGCGTTGATGAGTGCGCCGGGGATGCCTTTGACCGCTGAATATTTAGCGAGATACTCCGCCGCATTGTCCAGCTCGCCCAACTTGAGGTAGCAGATGCCGGCATAGTGCTTGGCAAGGTTGCCCGAAGGGGTCGAACCATACTGCTCTACTACGTCGAGGAAACCTGCGCCGTTGTCGTCACCTTCGAGTGCCAATTTGTAGTCGGGAGTTGCCGCTTCGAAACGATATTGCGCTTGTGCAATCAGATCAGCAGCTTTCTCTACGCGTGGCGCAGCAATTAATGCGCGGTAGCCAAAAATCAAGGCAGCCAAGACAATCAGCCCCAATAGTGCGTATGTGAGTTTCTTGCTGTTTTTTTCAAAGAAAAGCTCTGTTTTGTTCATTGCCGAACCAAGAGTCTCTGACTCAGTAGCATTGTGTTTTTCCATAAAAAATATTTAATTTTTAGTTTGTAATTTCTCTTTTAGCTCACAAAACTACAAAATATATTTTGAAAACAGCAATTGTGTAGCGCGAATTGTGGAATATCCATCTATTTTTGTACCTTTGGACTATGTTTCTGAAGAAATTATCACTGATCAACTTCAAAAATATCGCCCACGAGGAGTTGGAGTTGACTCCCGGCATTAACTGCTTTGTGGGTGATAACGGCGCGGGTAAGACCAACGTCGTGGATGCCGTTTACTACCTTTCGATGTGCAAATCGTCGTTGTCGTTGACCGACTCCCAGAGTATTCGTCACGGCGAGGAATTTTTCGTACTTGATGGGCAATATACAACTTGTGCGGGTAAGAATGAGCAGATAGTCTGCACTTTTTCGCGGAAGGGCGGCAAGGTGCTCAAGCGCAACGGTAAGGAGTATGAGCGACTCGCAGATCATGTGGGACTGGTGCCCGTGGTGATTGTCTCGCCTGCCGACAGTGCGTTGGTTTGCGATGCTGCCGACGAGCGTCGCCGTTATCTCAACGCCTTCATCTCGCAACTCGATCGCACCTATCTAACGGCTGTGATGCGTTACAATACGGTGTTGGCTGAGCGCAATAAATTGCTCAAAATGACACCTGATGAGACCATGCTCGAAATCTACGATCGTCAATTGGTCGAACATGGCGAGCGGATTCATACCCGCCGATGCGAGCTAATCGCACGGCTACAACCTGTTGTGGCAAAGTACTATCGGGCATTGTCGGCAGATCGCGAGCAGGTGGAACTCGGCTATAAATCGGAGTTGAATGACTGTTCGTTTGCGGATCTTTTGCTTGCGACGCGCCAGAAAGACATTGTCAATCAATTCACCACCGCGGGCATTCATCGTGACGATCTGACACTGCGTATTGGGGGTTATCCTCTGCGTAAATATGGTTCGCAAGGGCAGCAAAAATCGTTTCTGATTGCCCTGAAATTGGCGCAATATGCGATTGTTGCCGAGGAGTGCGGCGAAAAGCCCGTTTTGCTCCTCGATGATTTGTTTGATAAACTCGATGCGGGGCGGGTTGAACAGCTGCTCTGCTTGGTTTCGAATGAGTCTTTTGGGCAGATTATCATCACCGATTGCAATGCCACGCGTCTACGTACAATTCTCGACAAAGCGGGTGGCGACTATACATTATTTCTGGTTAAAGAGGGGGAGGTTGGACGATGAGACGTACCAAAACGATGCTCATGGGTGATTTGTTGGAGGAGTTTTTCAAACGTCCCTACATTGCTGCCAAGGTCGCTGAGGGGCGTTTGCCCGACACGTGGCGTGAGGTGGTTGGTGAGCGTGCAGCTGAAGTGACGACCGAGTTACGACTCGAAAATCACATCTTGCACGTCCGCATCCAGTCGAGTGTGTTGCGTTCGGAGCTTTTTTACCAACGCGATGCCTTGCGCGATCAACTCAATGAACGTGCGGGAGTACGGCTCATCAACGCCGTGATTATTCGGTAGAAAAGGGGGTTTTTCGGGCGTTCGGTAAAATGTACGTGAAATAACTTTGAAATATTGGTTGCTTTGACTACTTTTGCCTGCGTAAAAATCACAAAATTCATGATTCTCAGGTTCGCAGCGGTCATCGTTTCGGCACTTCTGCTCTCGGCAGGCTGGCTCGGTATGACCGGTCTCACGCTCTTTGCAGCATTCATTCCGCTGCTTTGGATCAGTTCTTCGTACGATGCTTCGCGCCGTTCGTGGTGGTGTGTCTTCGGTTGGGCGGCTCTCACTTTTGCCCTATGGAATGCACTGACTATCTGGTGGATATGGTTTGCTACCCCCGTCGGTCCCTTTGCTGCTACCCTCGCTTCGACCTTCTTGAACATGATTGCTTTCATGCTTTTTCATACGGTTTCGAAAAAAGCACCTAAAGCTCTCGCCTACACCTTGTTGGTGGCTGCTTGGATTGCAACCGAATACTGGTATACGGTGGGTGAATTTTCGTGGCCATGGCTCATCTTGGGCAACGGCTTCTCACACGATGTGCGGCTGGTACAGTGGTACGAATATACGGGTGTTTTTGGTGGCTCGTTGTGGGTGTTGGTGGTCAACATCCTGCTCTTCGAGGCGTGGCGCGCTCCGCGCCGTATTGCACGCTGGGTGGTGGCTCTGAGTGTGCTTTTTCTCCCAATGGTTGTCTCAGGTATCCTTTATTTCAACTACAAAGCACCCAATCAAGGGTCGATTCGCGTCTCGGTGATTCAGCCCAATGTGGACTGTTACGATAAATTTCATGGTGGCACAGAGTGGCAAGAACGCAACATCATTGCGCTGTTGGGTGAGGTGCCCTCCGATGCGCAATTTATTGCGCTGCCCGAAACTGCCGTGCCCAACTATTACTGGGAGCCGCAACTCTCCGCAACACCTTATTTTAATATAACTGCCCCGATGTGGGTGGAGATTACCGACTCCATGCGTTCGCAACATCCCAATGCGCTACTGGTGACGGGGGCAAATACCAAGCGCGCTTATGCTGCGGGGATGCAGACCTCCACTGCACGGAGCGATCAAAGCGGTGGGTGGTATGACCACTTCAATACGGCGGTCGGACTCGATACGACTGCGCGTTTGCAGCTCCACCACAAGGGGCGTTTGGTGATTGGTGCGGAGAAAACGCCACTGCCATGGCTCTTCAAATGGCTCGATTTTTTGGTAATTGACTTGGGCGGAACGCTGGGTCAATTAGGTGTTGGACAGACAGGTACTGTCTTTGAGCACGAGGGTGCACAGATTGGTCCCGCCATCTGCTACGAAGGCTTGTACGGCGACTTCTACGGTGACTTTGTTCGTCGCGGAGCCCAAGCGATGTTCATTATTTCGAACGATGGTTGGTGGGGCAACACACTGGGCTACAAACACCTCTTCTCGATTTCGCGTCTGCGTGCGGTCGAACACCGGCGTGCTATTGCTCGCAGTGCCAATACGGGCATTTCGGGATTTATTGATGCGCGTGGCGATGTGCGCGAGACACTCGGCTGGGAGCAGCGCGGCGTGCTGACCGACACGGTGGCACTCAACATGGAACAAACCCTCTACACCCGTTGTGGAGATTATATAGGTCGATTGGCGCAGTATCTGATGTTGCTGTGCGTGCTCTACTATATCGCCTATCGTGCAAAGAAGAAAAACCATCTTGTATAATAAAAATCAACCCACGATATGAATTACACTCAAACTCTCGAATTTCTCTTCTCGTCCCTGCCATCCTACGACAATAAGGGGGCAACGGCTTACAAACCGGGATTGGAGCGCATCACCTCCTTCTGCCGTCATTTGGGCAATCCACAACGCAATTTTTTCACCATTCACGTTGCGGGGACCAACGGTAAAGGCTCCGTGTCGCACATGATAGCAGCGGTGCTTGAACAGGCGGGCTATCGCACGGGACTCTTTACCTCTCCCCATTTGAAAGATTTTCGTGAGCGTATTCGTGTCGATGGAGAGATGATTCCAAAACAAAAAGTGGTGAACTTTGTCGATAAACATCATGATCAAATGGTGGCTTCGGAGTTGTCGTTCTTCGAGATGACGGCGGCATTGGCCTTTGACTATTTCGCCCAAAGCGATGTGGAGGTGGCGGTCGTTGAGACGGGCTTGGGCGGTCGGCTCGATGCTACGAACATTGTGATGCCTATCCTGAGCGTGATTACCAATATTGGACTGGAACACACGGCATTGCTGGGTGATACACTCCAAAAAATAGCCACCGAAAAGGGAGGCATCATCAAGAAAAGTATTCCGGTCATCATTGGCGAACAAAGCGCGGCTTGCAATCCCGTTTTTGAGGCAATTGCAGCCGAGCGCAAGTCCGATTTGATCTATGCCGAGCAGGTGTTTAACTGCACATCCGAGGGGGATGAGGGCGATTGTCAGCGGTTCCATCTGCTGCGCCTGCGCGACGAGCACACGTTTGATGTGGAGCTGGATCTCAAGGGAAGCTATCAATTGCACAACGTGTTGACAGCTACGGCTGCCATTGATTTTCTGCACGAGCAGACACCGCTCTCAATCAGCCGCCGCGCCTACGTCGAGGGGTTACACGATGCGGCAGCCAAAACCTCACTCTTGGGACGTTGGCAGAAGCTGAGCGATGCACCACTCACGATTTGCGATACAGGTCACAACGCCCATGGCATCGCCTATGTGGCGGAGCAGTTGCAGCGCACGACCTACAAGGAGCTCTACTGTGTGGTGGGCTTCGTGAAAGACAAAGATTTGGCACATATTCTACCCTTGTTGCCCAGCCAAGCGCACTATATTTTCACGCAAGCGCAGACGGAGCGGGCGGTGCCAGCGGTGGAGCTTGCCGAGAAAGCAGCTCTCTATGGGCTGCACGGAGAGGTGGTCGATACGGTTTCGGCAGCTGTCGAGCGTGCGCGCGTGCTTGCAGAGCAGGAGGATATGATTTTCATCGGAGGCAGCACCTATGTGGTGGGCGAGGCACTGTAAGTTCCGTTGAATTGAGATAATAGGCAGCAACCCCACGATAAGCATTCAACTTATCGTGGGGTTGCTGTTTAGTTATTGCTTGCTATCTGTATGGAAAATTGATCGGACGAAACATCGACACTTGCCTCCAGATTGTTCTTTTGACAAATGCTTCGGACAATGGCTAAGCCCAAACCGGTAGCCTCGGTGGAGGCAGTCGATTTTTTGAACCGGACGAAAAGATCACCCGAAGGGAGAATATTGCCGTAGGAGTTGGTAATTTTCAACGTGGTGGCGGTGGTCTCAATATAGATATATCCCATGACGATGTTGTAGCGAATGGCATTCGACAACAGATTGGAAATCAATATTTCTGCCAGCTGAGGATGCAAATCTACCACCATCGGTTCGATGTATTGTCTGCGGATTTCGACTCTCTTTACGGCAATTACATCTTCGAAAGCGTTTAGAAAATCGTTGATGAAATCATTTAAAACCACCCGTTGTTCGGCGGGAAATTGGTCGTTGTTGATTTTAGCGATAATGAGCATAAAGTGATTTAGACGGATGGCACGATCCACGGCATTGCTCACAGACTGAATGAGTTCGGTCTGGTGTTCGCTATTTTCTTTGCCCTGTTGCAGCAGCTCAAGCCGCGCCTTGACAATCGACAGGGGTGTTTGCAATTCGTGCGAGGTGGTCTCGGTCAACTCGCGCAGCGAAATGTAATCTTCGTGAATCCGATTCAACATACGCTGGAGAGTATTGTTGAGTAGATTGAATTCATCGACTCGCTTTCCGGTAATCTCTATGGTGTACGGGTTAATCAAATCCACCTCTTTCAATTGTTTCAAAATTTGGTAGAAGGGTTGCCATAAACGTCCTACAAACCACTTGGTTAGCCAGAAATAAAACAAGAAAAACAATATAAATAGGATGATGAGCGATACCAAGATTGCCCACAAAATATCCTCACTGTCCAGTGTCACCTGCCACAGCGTGACCAACAGATTGGCATTGCCATGGCGTGTGGTGTAGGAAAGTAGACGAAAAACAACCTGTTCTTTTTTGTAGTCGTTGTAAATCATCGTGTCGCGCAGATACTCTTTCACGTATTGATCGTCAGCGACATAGCACCATGTTATGCGGCTGTTGTCGAGCAGCGTGTTGTCCGCAAAATCCAGTGTATCGCACGAAGTTTGGTGCTGTTCTATATTTTGTCGATATTCGCGCAAGGTGTGGTCGGCAGAGTGGTGCACGAAGTGTGTCAGAACCAGAAAATGGGAAATGCTGCCGATTAGCAGAACCAATATCAGCGTAATGAGGGTGTAGCGTTTGTATATTTTCGACAGTTTCATTCCTCTTTATTTGATGCGAATTTATAACCCACTGCGTAAATTGTGTCAATGTAGTCTTTGGCTCCTTGATCTTGCAATTTCTTGCGTAGCATTCGCATATGGGTGTACAAAGCGTCGAATGTATCGGCCTCGATGCCCATATAATCACCCCACAGATGCTCTACGATTGCCTCCTTTGTCAGCACGCGATTCTCGTTCATCACCAAGAACATAAGTAGGTCATACTCCTTGCGCGTGAGCTCCACCGTATGCTCGCCGACCGCCACGCGTCGCGAATCGGGGAAAATGCGAATTTCATTGAAGCAAAACTCTTTCTGCCCTCCGAAATTTCGTCGACGCAGCACCGATTTCAACCGCGCATTGAGCTCCGACAGGTGAAATGGCTTGGCAAGGTAGTCATCCGCTCCCATATCCAACCCTTCGATTTTATCCTCCGTAGCGTTGCGCGCCGATACGATGATAATTCCCGTGTCTGTTTGGGTGCTTTTCAATTCGCGCACTACATCCAACCCATTGCCGTCGGGCAGGGTCAAATCGACAATCACACAGTCGTAGCTATAAAGATGAATTTTTTCGCAAGCTGTTTTGTAGTCGGCAGCACATTCGCATACGTAGCCTTCGTCGTGGAGATAATGGTCAATGGATGCAGATAGCTCTTTTTCGTCCTCAATAATCAAAATCTTCATAAATCGCGCTTTTTTCTCTTCCAAAAGTAAACAATTAAATAGAAGAAACAAATAACAGTCAAATAAAGTTGGAAAATGGAGACAATTTGTTGAAAACTCAGAATTTCTTTAGATTCGTGCATTTCCTTTGCTACACATAAATGTTCAATTTAAAACTAATGCCTTATGAAAACTAAATTAACAGTTTTAGGACTACTCTTTGCTGCAAGCTCATTTACGGCCTGTGAAGTGGTAAATCCGGGACCGGACGGACCGGCGAATGTGGCTGGCAAAACGGAGATTCTTATGAAGAAATTCCCAAATGCGGAGGGACTCTATTGGCACAAAAGCAAGGATAATAGGTATGATATTGCAACTTTCAAACTCTCGAAAAAAGAGAGTCGTGCGATATCTAAAGACTCCGTTGAGGTGTGGTTTGGCGACACCGAGGCGATGCGCTTAATCGAGCAAGAGATTGCATTCAAGGAGCTTCCCGCCGATGTGCAGGCGAAATTCAACACCACGCAGAGCATCTTCAACAAGGAGTTGTATAGCAACACCGCTGTTTGGACGTTAGATGACGTGTGTCGCTTGGAGCGTGACAATGCAGTCTCCTACAAGATTGAGGTAGAGGCTGTTGGTGCAAAAACCGAAGTAGATATTTATTTCGACGAGCAGGGTATTTTGCTCAAAGAAGTGGAGGATAAAGACGAAGATGAGGAGGACGAAGCTCCACTCGAAATTCCTGCGAACATTGCAACGTGGATTAACACCAACTATCCCAAAGCTGAGGTTTTGGACTACGAGTCGGATGTTGAAGAGGGGGTGAGGTACCACGAATTGGATCTGAAAGAGGGTGTAATTATCATCGAGATTGAACTAATGGAGAAGGGCACGGAACTCACTGCAGTTATTGAGTATAACTACCCGAATGCTGCTGCGCTGCCAGCTGATGTTTTGGCAAAATTGCAGGAGGTGATTGATGCACAAACCGTATTTGCACTGACCGATATCGAGGATATCGAGATGACCATCGAGGCGGGAGCTGAGGTTTATTCGTTTGACTTTGAGAAGGCTGATGCTGAAGCTGAGTTGGAAATCATCAAAAATAGCGATGGCACCTTTGTTGTCGGCAAGATTGAGATCGAAGGCGAAGAGGAAGAGGAAGAAGAGAAAAAATAGTCGGAATCCATCTTGTAATAAGTTCGGGGTCTTGATGTTCGCATCAAGACCCCGAATTTATTTATTGAATATCCCAGATGCCGACGCTGCGCTCAAGGACAATCAGCGATACCGAGTGGTTAAAGAGCGTCTCGATGTAGAGGGCGCGCACTTCGTTGTAGGTGCGCTGTGCGCTGAGCACCTCCAGTAGCGAAGTCTCGCCCCGATTGTAACTATATATTTTGCCTTCGATGACCGCTTTTGCCTTGTCTAACATCCCTCTATTAAAACGTTCGACCTGAGAGCAGTACGATGTATAGGCGTTGTAGTTTTGTGCTACTTCGCTCTGCACTTCCACTTGCGCTTGCTGATAGTATTTGTCAGCTTGCGCTGCGTGATGAGCCGCTGCTTGAACCGTTCCTTTGTTGAAATTAGAGAATTTCAGGGGGATGGCGAGCCCCACGGTCATGCCGCTGAATTTCGGCGCCGGAGCCAATTCATTGCGCACTTCGGTGTTGTAATTGTACCCGAGCGTCACGTCGAAATCCATGTTCCGCTCTCGACGTGCCAGTTTCAGTGCCTTTTCTGCTACCTCGACATTCTTCATTGCTGCCACTAAATCCGCACGATTTTCGAGTGCGGCGGTGAGCAACTCGCCACAGGCGAAGTTGCGTGTCGCAACCTCAAAACCTCCAGTTGGCACGTAGAGTGTGTCAGCGTGAAATTGTCCAAGTGGCACATTCAAAGCAATATAGGAGCTGTGTAAATCACTCTGTGCTTGAAGCAACTCGTTGTAAATCACCCCCGATTCCAAGCGACTTTGCATGGCATCGGTTTCGGTGATTTTGCCCAGCGCAAATTTTATGCTGTCCGCCTTCGCCAACTCGCTGATGCTCTGATACGAATTGGATTGCAGCTCGTAGAGTCGTTCCTGCTTGATTGCCTCGAAGTAGGCGATGGTGGCATCGGCGCGCAGGTTGCGAAAAAAATCGTCAAGCAGTGCTGTTGTTACTCCTTGTTCGCTCTGTGCCAAGTCAATACGGGCTACACGCTTGCCGGGAGAAAAGCTCTTGCTCAGCTCCACAGTCACCCCTTGACCCATCTGCATACGGTGGTCGTCGTTGTTGGCATACTCCACCGAAAGGGCGGGGTCATTGAATACTTTTGCTGCCCGGATGTTGGCTTCCGAAATTGGAATGTTGAGTTTTTCGGCGGCATAAGCGAGGTTTTGCTCTCGCACTTTAGCCATGTAATCCGTGTAATTAATGGGTTGCATAACTTGCGCCAATAGATTGATTGGCAGCAAGATAAATAATAATAATATTTTATTTTTCATTGAGTTCTGGGCATTTGTGTTTGAGGTGACGTTTTTCGACCATATAATAGAGTATCGGCAGAACGTAGAGCGTAATCACGGTGGCAAAGAGCAATCCATAGACGATTACCGTTGCCAGCGGACGTTGCACATCCGAGCCGATGCCGGTGGAGAGCGAAGCGGGCAGCAGACCGAGAATAGCAACCGATGCGGTCATCAGAATGGGGCGGAAACGGTGTTTTGTCCCCTCCAAAACTGCCACTTTGAGGGGCGTTGAGGCATCTTTGCGCAAGTTGTTGATGTGCGAAAGCATAATCACGCCGTTCTGAATCGCTACGCCGAAGAGTGCGATAAATCCGACTGCTGACGAGACATTGAGTGTCATGCCGCGCAGGTTGAGTGCCAGCATACCGCCAAACAAAGCCAGTGGAACGACGCTCATCAGGGTGATGGCCTGGCGGAATTTACCTGTGGCAATGATGAGCAAAAGTAACATAATTGCCAGAGCCAGAGGGACAACAATGGCAAGACGCGAGTAGGCTCGATGTTGATTTTCGAACTGCCCTGCCCACTTGGTATGAACCGTTTCGTGATCGTAGATTACTTCGCGTGCAATGGCTCGGTTGGCATTCCGGAGAAACGTGGTCAAATCCACGCCGCGCAGATTGACCCGCACGGTCAAATGCCGTTCGTTCATCTCGCGGGTAATGGTACTTGCACCGGTGGTCATCTTGATTTGGGCGACCTGCGAGAGCGGAATTTTTATTCCATCGGCAGTTGTAAGCATCAAAGCCCCAATCTTTTCGGGCGTATTGCGGTAGCACTCGTTGTAGCGACAAATCACATCGTAGGACTTGCTGCCGACAAAAATCTGCGAAATAGATTTGCCTCCGATAGCCAGCTCAATGAGCTCTGTGACATCCGAAACATTCAATCCGTATTGGGCAATCCGCTCGCGATCGGCAAGGATTTGCAACTGCGGTAGGGGTGGCTCTTGATCAATTGCCACATCAACCGCACCGGGTATCTCCTTGACAACCTGCTCAATCTGTTCGGCGACACGTCGTGTCTGAGCCAAATCATCGCCGTAAATTTTGACCGCTAAATCGCTGTGTGATCCCGCAATTTGATCCATCACCATGTCGATGATGGGCTGTGAAAAGCCAATCGAAAGACCCGGAATTTGTTTGAGTCGTTCGTCCATAGCCTCAATTAATTCAGCTTTGGTGCGCCCACTCTCCCATGTTTTGTAGGGTTTGAGTCCCACACCGCACTCGATGTGCGAGAGTGAAAAGGACTCTGCACCCTCGTCGTCACGTCCCACTTGGGTCATCACGTAGGAGACCTCTTCGAATTTTTTCAGCTCTGTGCGCAACTCTGCCCCCATCCGCTTCGACTGTTCGATTGAGATTCCCGGCGGAAGTTGCACCTGAATCCAGATGGATCCCTCGTCCAAGGGGGGTAGGAAGTCTTTGCCGACGGTTGTGGATAGCACCCCTGCGCCAATCAAAATCACGATGAGTGGTGCGATAATTTTGCGCGGACGCTCGATTAATTTGCTGATTTGTCGGTGGTAGAGGTCGGTTATGCGTTCGAGCCAGCGGTTTTTGTAGCTCTTGCGTGGCAACCGATAGGCGATGAACGCCAGTCCCGGAATGAGTAGCAGGGCGACAGATAAAGCCCCGATTAGTGCGTAACCGACGGTGTACGCCATGGGGGTAAACATTTTACGCTCAATGTGTTCAAAGGCAAATAGCGGAAGATATGCTGTGATGATAATCAGCGTTGAGAAGAAAATTGGACGAGCTACTTCGGTTGCTCGTTTCACGATGCCCTCTTTTGTTAGCTCTTCGTTGGGGGCACTTTCGCGCTTCTTGAGAATTGTCTCCATCATCACGATTGCCCCGTCGACCAAAATTCCGAAATCGATTGCACCTAACGAAAGTAGGTTGGCGGGAATGTCGGTTAACTTCATCAGAATGAAGGCGATAAGGAGCGAAAATGGAATGGTTACAACCACCAGCACCGCGCCGCGCCAACTGCCCAAAAAAAGCATTAATACCAATAGTACCAGCAAGATACCTTCGATTAGGGTGTGCGATACGGTGTGTAGTGTGGTGTTCACCAGCTCCGTGCGATCCATAAAAGGGTGAATGGTAACTCCTTGCGGAAGAATATCATTGTTCAATTCCTCCACAGCCATCTTGACACCCTCTAATACTTGCGACGGATTTTGGTGACGCAGCATCTGCACGATACCCTCCACACCGTCCGAATAGTCGCGCTCCGCATCGGTGAATCCCAATACGCCTTTGCGTTCGAGGGTGCCATATTTGAGCACTCCGATGTCGTTGAGGTAGATGGGCACACCGTTTTCGGTCTTGACCACAATATTGCCCAAATCATCAAGTCCCTTGACCAGACCAATGCCGCGAATGACGTAGCTCAAATCGCCGTGTGAGAGCATACTGCCTCCGGCTGAGAGGTTGTTTTTCTCGATTTTCTCGGTAATATCTCCCAGCGAAATGTGGTATTGCTCCATCTTTGCCGGATCAATTTCAATTTGATATTGCGTGGTGATGCCGCCGTAATTGCTCACGTCAGCAACCCCGGTCACCTGCTTGAGATGTGGAATAATCACCCACTTATGCAGGTCGGTAATCTCGCGCAGGTCGTGGTTCTTGCTCTCAACTACATACCGAAAAATCTCACCCGTAGGGGAGGTGAGCGGATTCAATCCCGGTGCAGCTCCGTAGGGCAGCTCCACATCGGTCAGTCGCTCCTGCACGCGTGCCCGCGCCCAGTAATCGTCGGTTCCGTCGTCGAAAACCAGAATGACGGTCGAGAGACCGAAGGTATTTTTGCTACGCATCACCTTCATCGAAGGCATACCGTTCATCGCCCGCTCAATCGGTATACTTATCTGTTGCTCAATCTCTTCTGCTGCCAATCCGGGCACTTGTGTCACCACTTGTACCGTCACATCGGCAATATCGGGATAGGCATCAATTGCCAATTTTGTCCAACAATAGTAGCCCACCACGCCCAGCAACGCGAAGAGCACGAACATAAGACCTCGCCTATGTATCGCTTCGTAAATCATTCGTTTCATGGGCTTATTTTGCGTCTAAAAGATAGAAAGCACCCTCGACGGCAACCTCATCACCCGCATTCAATCCCGATGTGACAACCGATTTGTCGTTCACGGTGGAGGCAACGTCGATTTGCACCTTCTTGAATCGACGAACACCCACAGCAACAAGTACATAGTTGCTCTCCTGCTGTTGTAAAATGGCGGCTGTCGGAATCAATAGAGCATCTGTTTGAGCATCGGTCAGCATCACTGTGCCATACATAAACGGCTTCATTTTACCCGCCGCATTGTCGCATTCGATAATCACCTCCACCGAGCGGGTAGCCTCGTCGAGCATCTCACTGATGTGGTATATTTTGCCCTTGAGTGGTTCGTCGGGCGATGCCGAGAGGTGAATCTCGACCTCTTGCAGCCGTTCAATCAGGCGAATATCTCGCTCTTTGACGTGTGCCACGACCCACACTTTCTTGAGGTTGGCAACTACTGCCAGCGGCGCAGAATCCTCTTTGATATACTGCCCGATGATGATGTTGTTGGCAACCACCTTGCCCGCAATTGGTGAACGAACCACGAGAGGCTCGCCCAATTGCATCGAGGCGGGATTGACTTGAAAGACCTTTAATGCCGACTTTGCATTCTCATAATCTTGTTTTTTTAGCTCATAGGTCACCTGAGCCTCCTCGACATCCTTGCCTACACCCACGTGATTTGCATACAAATCTTTCTCGCGAGTGAGACTTTTCTGCGCCTGCTCCATCTCTTGTTTGGCTGCAAAA
Organism: Alistipes sp.; assembly: GCA_036652255.1. GTDB lineage: Bacteria > Bacteroidota > Bacteroidia > Bacteroidales > Rikenellaceae > Alistipes. The sequence goes on from JAVVWE010000001.1 coordinate 79,629, forward strand.
TAGGACTTCCCGGTCTCGAAAAATGCGGGGGAGCTAATCTCAAAAAGTGGACTTCCGACGTTTACATTTTGTCCCAAGCGGACAAATGAGCGCACGATGCGTCCCGCAAAAGGGGTAGCTATTTCGGCGTAGGAGGTGGGAATTGCCTTGACCATACCCGAAGTAGAAAATTGAGCTTGGTAGTGCGATTTTTCGACTTTTTGCGTTTTTATTTTGTTCAAAACAGGTGCGTTTTCGCTCACTGTTATGATGTCGTTTTTGATGCTAATATCTTGATTGTCAGATTTTATATTGTTGCGATTGCCGCAGCTGCATAGCAACAACATCCCCAGTAGGGGTATTATTTTTCTCATGTGAATTTCTTGTTGTAAGTTCAGACTATTGGGATAGGGAGCTGATAGCTGCCGACTCCAACGGTCGTAGCTACAAACTCAGTGCGGAAATCGAACGAGGAGGTGCTCGAAGCGAGCAATTTTCCACAATATGCCGTGCAACAGATTGCACGTGTGGGTTGTACAACAAATAACACACCACCACGGTCACACTGAGCGTGACGGCGGTTATGAGTGTAAATAGGAGGTTGTTGAGCGAATGAATCGTTTGACACTCCCCTGCCGTGTGGGAGTGACTACTGCTGGGTAGGTAGGGGTGTGAGTGGGTCACCGTGCCCCAAGCGAAGGTGTGTGAGTGAATGAAAAGCGTACTCTCAGCGTAATAGCACACGAAAAGTGCTATAAACGCGCAGTTGAGTATTTTGAGTAACTTCCTTTTCATTCAAATTTTATCTGCTGCAAAGGTAGAAGAATAATTTTGAAAATTTAGAATCCCTTCCCATTTCTTATTTTTTTCAATTGAGTTCTGTTACCAACACTCTGATTTGTCGCGCAATTCGGGAATGCGCTCTTTGTCATAGACCGGGTTGCGTATGCCGCGACGGCGTTGTTCGGTGTAGTCGTGGAGCAATAGGAATGCCTGCCGGCTGAGGAGCGAGATGGCAATCAGGTTGCAGATGGTCATCAGTGCCATGGTGATGTCGGCAAGGCTCCACACCATATCGAGCGTTGCCAAAGCCCCGAACATCACCATGCCCCCGACCAAAATGCGGTAGATGTTCAACACACGGCGACTTTGGGTGATGAAGCGGATATTTGCCTCGCCATAGTAGTAGTTGCCGATGATGCTGGTGAAGGCAAACAGGAGAATTGCGATGGCAACAAATGCGCCACCAATGGGGCCTATCTCCGCACTCAATGCCTGCTGAGTCAACTGCACGCCGTTGGTTGTGCCGTCGAGAGGTACGCCGCTGAAGAGGATGATGAATGCCGTGCAGGTGCAGATGATCAGTGTGTCGGTGAAAACGCCCAGTGTCTGGATGAGACCTTGTTTGACGGGGTGTGAAACGTATGCTGTGGCGGCAACGTTGGGCGCGGAGCCCATGCCCGCTTCGTTGCTGAACAGTCCGCGTTTAATGCCCTGCATGACCGCTGCGCCCATACCCCCGCCCAAAGCTTGTTCCCAACCGAAGGCGTTGCGGACGATGAGTGACAAAACATCGGGTAGTTGCCGAATATTAAATAGGACAACGCCCAGTGCAACAACGATGTAGCCCAATGCCATGATGGGAACGACGATTCCACTGACACGCGCAATGCGTTGAATGCCACCGAAGATGATGAGCAAGGTGAGTGCTGTGAGTACCCCTCCTACGAGGGTTGCGTCGAAGCCGAAAGCTCCCTCCCATGCAGCGCATATTGTGTTGCTCTGCACTGAGTTGAAGGCGAATCCGAAGGTGACGGAGATGAGTATTGCAAAGCAGATGCCCATCCAGCGCAGTCCCAGTCCCCGTTCCATGTAATAGGCGGGTCCACCGATGAAAGAGTCTTTGCCGCGTCGTTTATAGAGCTGTGCCAGAGTTGATTCGATAAATGCACTCGATGCGCCCAGCAGTGCAATGAGCCACATCCAGAAGACAGATCCTGCTCCGCCGATGGCAATGGCGGTTGCTACTCCTGCCAAATTTCCCGTCCCGACACGGCTTGCCAGCGAGACGGCAAAGGCTTGGAACGATGAAATGTGTCGTTCGCCATGCGGGGTTTTGCCCGCGGATTCGCCCAGTACACGCACCATTTCGCCCAACATACGAAATTGTACAAAGTGCGTTTTTACGCTGAACCACACAGCGCACCCCAACAACATAATAATCAGAATGTAGGACCAGAGTAGGGTGTTGGCACCATTAATCCATTCGTAAAATAGCTCCATGTGTATTTGTTTTGAATTTGGATAGTGCAAATCGGGTGCTACAATGGGATACGAAGGGGTTTAAAAACAAAAAACCGGACTCTGCAAGCAGAATCCGGTTGATTTTTGGTGTGGAAATTATTTAACCACAGCCTCAGTTGCAGGAGCAGCCTCAACAGCAACAGTCGAGTCAGCCTGAGCTGCGCAGCAGCTATCAGTAGGCTCGCATACTACCTCGGTAGCAACAGTTTCAGTTTCAGCGGCCTCAGCCGTTTTTGCATTACCACAGCAGCTAACCATCGTAACGGCAGCCAAAACAACTACAATAGACAAAATTTTTTTCATAATACTTTGAAATGTTTTAAATTAAACTTTTATCGAACGGCGCAAAGATATACATTCGATTTGAATATGCAAAATAAAAATTAAAAAAAATTTTAAATGGTTTTTTTTACTGCTTCACAAGGTTTATTACGGAGAGCTCCTCGTTTTTCAAAAAAGCCTTTGGAAAAGTACCTTTTACCCTACCTAACAGCGTTATAGCCTCTTCTGTTGTTACGCAATTTCCGACTGTGACGGTGAAATATGGACTATTGTAAGTTAAGTATGCCCGCACGTCGGGATAGGTTGCTTCGAAGAGTGCACGAGCGTTTTCGGCTCTGGCACGTGGATTTTGACCGTTATCGAAAAAAATACAGACGCGATAACCTTTGATTCGCTGACGCGCATTGGTACGTGCAGCCCTTGCCACGGCATCTGCAGCATCACCCTGCTCAGTCACTGTGACGGTGGCTGCATCGGTGCTCGGTTCTGCCAACTGTTCTTTGAATGCCGCAAGCGACTGCGCACAAGCTGAGACAGCAAAGAGCGTCAAGGCGGCAAACAGTATCAAAATTTTACGAATCATTCGCTTAAATAGGTTTTTATATCCTCAATACGGACACCAAAGATATGAAGAAAATCAGATAAAGGAATCATTTCGCTCGAAATTTTTATGGGAGCCGGTCCGCCGCGACCATTCACCGCGTAACTTACCTCGATCTGCGAAAAATCGTTGGCGTGGATGCGGCGAACCAAGACGTAGAGTGCGAGGGGATTGTCGATTTTGAATTTCCAGCGCGTGATTGCGCTTTGTGTGGTGTGACGCTCGATGGCGACCTCTTCGCGCAGTATGACATCGCCCACCCGTGAGCCGTCGAGCCATAAAGTAAGCAAAGCATTGTTTAATACCAATTTATAACCCGTCCCGTTGTGCACGCGCAGGGTGAGGTCTATGCCCGACAAGGCGTGTCTTTCGACCTTCTCAACTGCTTCGATGCGAATATTTTGGCGCGCTTTTTCGACCGCACGGCGACACGAGGGGAGCAGTGAGACCGCTAAAAGCAGCATCAGCGCAAAAAATCTTGTGTTGAATCTCTGTTTATTCATCTTTCTCCTATATAAATTTGTGCTATGCCGAAGGATTGGCTTCGTGCACGACAGTTGTGAAATCCGGCGGCAGTCATCATCTGTAAGAAGTGTGCGGGTGCGGGAAACTCCTCAATTGAATTGGGAAGATACTCATACGCCGAGCGATCTTGAGAAATCATTCCTCCGATGCGGGGTAAAATGCGGTGGTTATAGAGGTGGTAGAGGGCGCGGAAAAGTGGATTTGTGGGGGTTGAGAATTCGAGAACGATAATTTTGCCACCCACCTTCACGGTGCGGGCAATCTCGCGCAGTCCACCCTCCAAATCACCGAAGTTGCGGACACCAAAGGCTACCGTTGCTACGTCGATTGAGCCATCGGCTACCGACAGATGTTCGGCATCGCCCAAGTCGAGCACCACACGTTCGTCGATGCCTGCTGCGATGATTTTACGGCGTGCCACGTCAAGCATCCCCTTTGAAATATCGACACCCAGCACCTGTGAGCCGTGTATGCGCTGCGCCATGGCGATTGCTAAATCCCCCGTTCCCGTTGCCACATCGAGAATCCGATGCGGGGCACAGCGGCGCACGATACGCACCACACGTCGTCGCCACACGCGATCGATATTCATCGAGAGGGTGTGGTTGAGACGGTCGTAGGTTGGCGCGATGTGGTCGAACATTTCGCGCACCTCCTCGGTCTTTGTTTGGTCTGATTTATTGTATGGTTTCATTATTCGTAACGGATAGTTTCACTTGGATTGACCGTCGCCACAACGCGTGCGGGGAGTAGTAAAAGTAGCACAATGACCGCTATTACCCCCAAATTGAGTGCCGCCCACCAACCCCAACCTAAGGCAATGGGGACTTCGGAGAGGAGGTAGCCCTCGGAGCTGAGCTTGATGAGGTGAAGATGTTGTTGAAGCAGGCATAAACCGATGCCCACCCCATTGCCCCACGCCAAGCCGCGCAGGGTGATGAAGGTGGCGCGCCATAGGAAGATGCGCTGTACAGCTCCATTGCGCATACCCATCGCTTTTAGGAGTCCAATCATGCGCGTGCGCTCCAGAACCAGAATCAGCAATGCTGATGCCATGTTGAAAAACGCCACAATGAGCATGATGCTGATAATCACTATGGCATTGACATTGTGTGTTTTGAGCCAGTCGAAAATGCCGGGATATAACTCTTTGACACTGTTGACCGCTAAGTTTTGAGTCTCATCAAGCTCGGAGGCGAGTATCGCCGCTGAGAGGTTGTGAGCAAATGTGTCAATGTGTTCGAAATCGGTTGTGTTGACCTCGTAACCCGTCACTTCATCTGCCGCCCAGCCTGATAGTCGCTGTACGTTCCGCAGGTCGGTAATCATCACCGCCGCATCCATCTCCTCCATTCCGGAGGCATAGATGCCTGTAATCTTGAAGCGGTCGCGACGCGGAGCTTCATTCTGCTCGATGAAGAGCATCTCAATCCGATCCCCCACGCCCACCTCTAACCGATTGGCTGCCATACGCGAAATAAGCACCTCTTTTGTGCGAGTCTCCTCGTCCACACGAGGTAGCGCACCTTCGACCAAAAAATCGGTAAAAAAACTCCAGTCGTAGCTCGCATCGACCCCCTTGAGCACCATCTCCTGTGTGGCATCGGTGGTCTTGATAATCCCTCCTTTGAGAACATAGGGGTGCATCGAGGCGAAGCCATCGACCGCGCGAATGGTCTGTTCCAAGGCATCGGTGCGCAGCATGGGGGTGGAGGCTATGGAGTTGACGCTTCGCACATCGACTATCTCGGTGTGGGCTGCAAAACCCACCACACGGCGGGTCACTTCGCCCTTGAAGCCCATGATGACTGCCAAGGCGAGAATCATCACCGCCACGCTCACCGCCACGGAGATGGCTGCAATACGTACCATCACCCCCGGTCGTTGTCCGGTTGTGTTGCGAGCCATGCGTCGAGCTATGAAGAATTCGAGATTCACGCGATTAATTAAATAGTTTAGAAGAGACAAAAGTAACGCATTTTTTTCGATTTTCGTGCGATTTGTTGGCGACAATGGCTTGCAACAAAAATAATATGGGTTATTCACTTCTAAATTCCGCAAAATTGCTTATTTTTGCGAGTTAATAAGAAATTGCATTTTATGAAAAAACAAGCATTGATTACGGGGGCTACGTCGGGTATCGGACGTGCAACGGCGCACCGGCTCGCCGGAATGGGATATGAGATTACGGTCACGGGTCGTCGTGCCGAGCGATTAACAGCTCTGCAAGAGGAGATTGAGCGAGCAGGTGGCGTGTGCCATACGCTCTGTTTTGATGTGCGAGATCAGGCTGCGTGCGAAAAATATTTGTCTCCTTTGGAGCGAGTCGATGTGTTGGTCAACAACGCTGGATTGGCTGCCGGATTGGAGCATATCGACCGAGGTGATACGGCGGATTGGGATGCCATGATTGATACCAACGTCAAGGGGTTGCTCTATGTTTCGCGCATCGTTTCGCAGAAAATGGTGGCGGCGCAAGCGGGACACATCTTTAATATTGGCTCGATTGCCGGCACGGAGCCTTACGAAAATGGGGCTGTCTATTGTGCCTCAAAACACGCTGTGCACGCCATTTCGCAGGCTATGCGCGCTGATTTGCTCGCATCGGGCATCAAAGTGAGCGAAATTCGCCCCGGTATGGTGGAGACTGAATTCTCGAAGGTGCGTTTCCATGGCGACGACGCGCGTGCCGAGAAGGTCTACGTCGGTGTGACACCACTCACGGGCGCGGATATTGCAGAGACCATTGCATGGATGCTTCAACTACCGGCCCACATGAACATCAACGACATGGTGGTGATGCCCACGCAGCAGGCAGGAGCTTACTACACTTACAAAAAACAATAAAATATGTTTCACACAATGATGATATCCCTGCTTCAGGCAGGTTACGCTGAACAATCGATGCACTACTCTGCTGCCACAATGGGGATGTTTGTGCTGATGATTTTGATTGGAATCGCGGGTTTTGCAGTGCAGGCTCGGCTGAAATCGGTCTTTGCCAAATATTCGAAAGTGCGCTTCCCAGGTGGCTTGACTGGTGCGGAGGTTGCTGAAAAAATGTTGCGCGACAACAACATCCACAACGTCAAGGTGATTCATGTGGCAGGTCAGCTGACCGACCACTTCAATCCCCAAACGATGACCGTCAACCTGAGCGATGCGGTCTACGCTTCGTCGAGTATCGCCGCTGCTGCGGTGGCTGCTCACGAGTGTGGACACGCCGTGCAACACGCGCAGGGCTACGCGCCACTGGTGCTGCGTTCGCAATTGGTGCCGGTGGTGAGCTTCTCGTCGCGCATGGCTACGTGGGTGATTCTGATTGGTTTGGGCATTCTTTCGACGACGCAAAATGAGCTTTTGTGTTGGATTGGTGTGGGCATGATTGCTATGTCGGCACTCTTTTCACTTATTACCCTCCCCGTGGAGTACAACGCCTCGGAGCGTGCATTGGTGTGGCTGGAATCGAGCCATACCATTCAAGGGGTGCAGGTTGCGCAGGCAAAAGAGGCTCTGAGTTGGGCCGCTCGCACCTATCTTGTGGCTGCACTAAGTGCCATTGCATCACTCCTTTACTATGTGTTTTTGATTTTAGGTCGCCGCGACTAAGAAGCTGTTTTAAATTTATTAATCTCCTTTTTTTGCCCCTGTTCTGTTCTGTAAATCCTCATTGAGCTCGCTAAAATCGGATTTACAGAACAGAACAGGAACAAAAATAGCTCTCCAATAACTTCGGTAACAAATTCAAACAGCTTCTAAATTAGATGAATACTGAACCAGACTACACTCCCAAAAGTTGGCTCGCCATTGCGGCACTTATTGTAGTGCTGGTGGGTGTGAGCCTTATCCCCCCTCAAATTGTTGGTGGCATTGCGTTGCGCCGCGCCAGTATTTTCTCAGATTTAATCCATTTCGATGATGCGCCTGCACAGACCTCGTCACAGGTTGTCCTCGACGAAGCGGAGTTCCATGTCGATATGGCAGAGGTGACCGAGCAGATTGTCGCCGACTCGTTGCCGAGCGTCGTTCAGACCACCTTTGCATGGCAAATCGGTGAGCCGATGGAGCGAGTGTTTGTGCGTCCCGATAGCCTGCGATTTGCCAATGTGCCACGCGAAGGGGTGACCCCGATTGAGGATTTCGACACGACGGGAAATGGACTGCTGCAAGCTCTCTATGCCAAGCTGTACGATGGTGAGTCGGTGCGCATTGCTGTGTTGGGCGACTCGTTTATCGAGGGCGATATTCTCACTGCCGACTTGCGCGAACGACTGCAAGAAGTTTATGGCGGCACGGGTGCCGGTTTCGCACCGATGGCATCGCCACTCACGGGTTTCCGCCGCACGGTGAAGACCCAATCGAAGGGGTGGTCATCCTATAATATCATGCAATATCGCACCACACCACAGACCTTGCGTGATGAATTTTACGTTTCGGGCTGGGTGTGTCAGGCAGAAACCGGGGCGCAGACGCGTTGGGCTTGTTCCGACACGCGCAAGCACCTCAATCCTTGTCAAGGGGCGCGCGTGCTCTTCGTTAGTCGCGGTGACAGCCGTGCCGAAGTGACGGTGAACGACACTTTGCGCCGTATGTTCACCATCGAGGGCGATCCGGCATTGCGCCAGATTGAAGTCTCTGGTGGTGCAATTCACTCGCTCACCTTCCGGGTGGCAGAGGGTGCTGCCGGAGTGGTTGGTTATGGAGCTTTGCTCGATGGCGGTGGTGTAGGTGTGGGGGTAGACAACTATTCCATCCGCAGTAATAATGGTCAGGCGATGTTCCGCACCAGTCCCACGGTCAACACACAGGCGAATGCGATGCTGAACTACGATCTGGTGGTGCTGCAATATGGGCTTAATATCATGCAGCAGGGCATTCACAACTATGCAAATTATGCGGCTCAAATCGAAAAAATGATTGTTTACGTTCGAGAGTGTTTCCCCACAGCGGCTATCTTGGTGTTGGGAGTTAGCGATCGTTCGGTGCGCACGGCCGAGGGCTTTGCTCCGATGGATGCCGTGCCCTATATGATTCAATATCAACGTGGAGCAGCTCAAAGAAACGGAGCTGCATTCTGGAATACGGCGGCTGCAATGCGTGCCATGGGTGGCATGGCGCAATTCGTGACCAACGGTTGGGCAGGCAAGGACTACACCCACATCAATTATGCCGGTGGACGACGCGTGGCGTATGCCCTCTCCGATGCGCTGAACGATGGGGTGCAACGGGCTGCGAAGCGACGTATGACCGAGGAGATTCACAAAGAGATGACCCGTGGAATTGGCGACAGTATGCAACGACACATTCACAACGAACTCTTCATCCCCACAATCATCAAATAAGCCGCCACAAGCATGAGTATCAACGAGATTTTGGACAAGGCACTTAACCTGCTGAGCTACGACGAAACGCAGCCGCTGATTTTCAACAGTGGTTTGTTTCTCTTCCTCTTTGCGGGCTTTCTGCTCATCTACTCGCTTTTGCGCCACAAGACTTCGGCGCGTATTTTTTATGTTCTCCTCTTCTCGTTCTACTTTTATTACAAATCGAGCGGCATCTATTTTCTGTTACTGGTTTTTGCCGGTACGAGTGACTACTGGATAGCTAAAGCTCTCGACCGGGCGCAGCGAGTGTGGGTGCGACGGGCATTTGTTGCGCTGAGCATCTGTGTGAATATCGGAATGTTGGGCTATTTCAAATACACCAATTTCTTTATAGATCTCTCGAATCAGCTCTTTGGACAGGGTTTCATGCAGTTCCAAAATATTTTTCTACCCGTCGGAATCTCGTTTTTCGTCTTTCAATCACTGAGCTATACCATTGATATTTACCGTCGTGAGCTGCGTCCACTCGATCGGTGGACCGACTATGTCTTCTACCTCTCATTTTTCCCGCAGCTGGTTGCCGGACCTATCGTACGGGCGTGCGACTTCATTCCACAGATACGCAAACCACTGCACGTTTCGCGGGAAATGTTCGGTACGGGAGTCTTTCTGATTCTTACGGGTCTTTTCAAAAAAGCCATCATCTCCGACTATATTTCGCTCAATTTTGTCGATCGCATCTTCGATGAACCCCTGCTCTATTCGGGCTTTGAGTGTTTGGCAGGCATCTACGGTTATGCGCTGCAAATCTACTGCGATTTTTCGGGTTACTCTGATATGGCAATTGGTATAGCCCTGCTGTTGGGCTTCCGCTTTCCGAAAAACTTCGATGCGCCCTATAAATCTGCCACTATCACCGAATTTTGGCGACGTTGGCACATCTCGCTCTCCACTTGGTTGCGCGACTACCTTTACATCTCGTTGGGAGGCAACCGCAAGGGGCGCGTGCGAACCTACGTCAACCTCTTCATTACAATGCTTTTGGGTGGATTGTGGCACGGTGCCGCCGTTCGCTTTCTCCTCTGGGGTGCATTGCATGGGGTGGCTTTGGCTCTTCACAAATTGTGGCTGATGTTGGTTCCGGGGGCTAAAACCGCAGGTTCACAGATGAAATGGGGCTGGCGCATTGTGGGTATCTTCTTCACCTTCAATCTTGTGTGCTTCGGCTGGTTGATGTTCCGTGCTGAGTCTATGCAGACCGTCACGCTCATGTTACACCAAATATTTTACAGTTTTAATTTTGCTATCATTCCACAAGTCATCTTGGGTTATCTGGGCGTTTTTGCCCTGATTGGTATCGGCTATGTGCTCCATCTGCTTCCCGCCTCGACCGACCGCATGGCACAACGCGTGGTGGCTGCCTCCCCGATGGTGGTGCAGGTATTGCTAATGGCGGTGATGATTTGGTGTGTGATGCAGGTGAAATCAACGGATATTCAACCATTTATCTACTTCCAATTCTAACTAATGATGAACTACGATTGCGACCATGGGTTGTTTCTTGCCCTGAATTTTGACGGTGGTGCGGTGATGGATCGCGCCATGCTTGCCGTGTCGGGCACGATGATGTGGTTACCGCTTTATGCACTTATTCTGTGGCTGGTCTATCGTCGCATGGGTTGGCGCAATGTGATTCTTTTTGTGTTGTGTCTGGTTGCGGCGTTGGCGTTGGCTGATATGGTGGCTGGCATCTTCAAGCACGTGGGATTGTTGAAAAACTTGTGGTCTGACTTTCCGCCTCGCTTGCGTCCCATGTTCACCCCCGAATTGGAGGGGTTGGTTCACTTTCCGCCCGAAGCGGTGGCCGGACGCTATGGTACGGTCTCGTCTCATGCCGCTGTTATTGTGGCACTGACAACCCTCTCGGCAGCGGTTATTAGTCGTCGATGGTTTTCGTGGATGATGATTGTCTGTACGCTGTTAATCTGCTATTCACGCATTTACCTCGCCAAACATTTCCCCATCGACCTCGTGTTGGGTGCGGGTGTCGGGGTGGTCACCGGCTGCGCGATGCTCTACATCTATCGCCTGCTTGATCGCCGCTGGTTGGCGCACTTTCGCAAATCATAAGTCGCAGGGGGTGTGACAGAAAATTTAATGTTGATTTTTCTTCTGAAAGGGGCGTGCTGACTTCTGACCTCTGGGTGTGCCATGGGTGGCAGCTGGCGGCTGTTGTCGATCGAAAAAATAACTCTTTTGTCGTCTTTTTTCCTCCTGTGTACGAGCCACATAGACCTTCTCGTGCGTGTAGGGATTCTCGCCTGTGCGGAACATCACCGAGGAGAGGGTCATGGGTGTTGGGGTCAAATCCTGCACCTGTTCGAGCGTGAAGTGGAGCCGTCCGAGCACCTTTTGCGATAGGGCACGCATATCCTGCTCCGTGCATCCCGGGTGCGATGAGATGAAGTAGGGGATGAGTTGGTAAGGAAGCTCTTCGCGGTGGCAAATACGTTGAAAATCAGCATTTATCTGCTCGAAAAGGGCAAAAGGAGGCTTGCGCATCAAGCGCAAAACGCCCTCTTCGGTGTGTTCGGGAGCTACCTTCAGGTGTCCCGATGTGTGGTATTTAATCAGTGTTTCGAAGTAGTTGCTATGATCGAAGAGATCATAGCGAATACCGCTACCCACGAATGCCTTTTTAATCCCCTTTATGGCGCGAATTTTCGCGTAGAGGTTCAGTAGAGGTGCGTGGTCGTTGTTGAGGTTTGGACACATCGAAGGGTGCAGGCACGAGGCACGGCGACACTTGGCACAGAGTGTCTTATCACGTCCACCCATGCGATACATATTTGCCGACGGAGCACCCACATCCGAGAGATAACCCTTGAAATCGGGCATTTGAACGACCCGCTCAACCTCTGATAAAATCGAACGTTCGCTGCGCGAATTGATGAATTTACCTTGGTGCGCAGAGATGGTGCAAAAGGAGCAGCCGCCAAAGCAGCCACGGTGGATATTGACCGAATGTTTGATCATCTCCCACGCCGGAATTGCGCCGCGACCCGCATAACGCGGATGCGGAGCCCGTTCGTAAGGCAAATCGAAGGAGTGGTCTAACTCCTCGGTGGTGAGGGTTGCATTTTGAGGCGTGACAATCACAAAACGCTCACCCGTTGGCTCCACAAGGGTCTGCACGGGCTCCATCAGGTTGCTCAAAGTCTCAATTATTGTGAAATTCTCGCCAAAGGCGCGGTTGTCGTTCTGGCTCTGCTCGTAGGGATGAAGCCATGTGGTGGTAGCGGGATCGAGCCGCCGAGCATACTCCTCGTCCGCCATGAATGCCACCTGCCGTATCTTGCGCAGCAACTTGGCGTTATATCCATTTTTCAACGCTCCGGCAACTTGCTGTATCACCCGTTCGCCCATGCCATAGATGAGTAAATCAGCACCACTCTCGACCAAAATCGAGGGGCGGATTGTGTTGTTCCAGTAGTCGTAGTGCGTCAAGCGACGCAGCGATGCCTCGATGCCTCCCACCACCACGGGGGTGTGCGGAAAGAGCCGCTTGAGAATTTGCGTGTAGGTGATAACGGTATTGTCGGGTCGAAAACCCGCCATGCCGCCTGCCGTGTAGGCATCGTTGCTGCGCAGACGAATGTTGGCGGTGTAGTGGTTGACCATCGAGTCCATTGCCCCGGCAGTGACCCCAAAAAAGAGTCGCGGCGTTCCTAATTTGGTGAAGTCGCGCAGGTCATCGCGCCAATTGGGCTGCGGGACAATTGCCACGCGGTAGCCCTCGGCTTCGAGTAATCGTCCCACGACTGCCGCCCCGAATGCGGGGTGGTCAATGTAGGCATCGCCCGTGAATAAAATTACGTCGAGCTGCTCCCAGCCGCGTGCGCGAACCTCTTTTATGGTTGTTGGTAGAAACATAGTTTACTCCATTCTTTTTTTAATTCTGAACCAAAAGCGAGTCCCCTCGCCCAAAGTGGATTCAACACCTATTTCGCCACCGAGCATTTCGACAATTGTCTTGCTAATTGCCAGCCCCAATCCAGTTCCTTCGACACAGCTGTTCAGCTTGATAAAGCGATTGAAGATGGTTGGAAGTTGATCCGTCGGAATGCCGATGCCGCTGTCCTTGACGTAAAATTCGACGAGCTCTTCATTGTAGGAGAAATAGCCCGTTTCGATGTATCCCTTTGTTGTGAATTTGGTGGCATTATTAATTAAATTGACCAGAATTTGCATCAATCGTTTTTCGTCGGTGTAGATTGTAAGTGATTGTGGTGCAGGTGAAAATCTGAGCGTGACTTCGGGGTTACACTTGAAGTGCAGCATCGAAACCACGTGTTGACACACTGCATCCACGTTAATCGGTTCATAGGTCATGTGAAGCATTCCCGATTCGATTTTCGAAATATCGAGGATGTCGGAGATGAGTTGCAGCAGTAGGTCGCTGTTCTTCTGGATGATAGTAGCCAATTCAGCCTGTTCTTTTTCGTCTTCGGCAGAGGCTATCAGTTGCGAAAATCCAACAATGGCATTCAATGGTGTGCGAATTTCGTGACTCATGTTTGCTAAGAATGCAGATTTTAAACGGTCTGATTCCTCGGCTTTATTGAGTGCTACAATGAGATTTTGACTTGTTTTTTCCAGTTGTATATTGGCAGTTGTCGCATCTTCTATGGCTTGCAAGGTCTGTTTCTGTGCTTTGCGCAGGTGCAAATGGCTGCGCAAAGTGTAGATGTAGACAGCTATCAAGATGATGAATAGGGTGACAAAAAATAGAACTTGAGCTTTGTATTTCTCAAACATCGATTCGGGTTTATTCTGAATTTCGACCTGCTCAGGCAATGAGTTGGGTGACAGGTTGAATTTGTGCAGCACATTCCAATCAATGTAACATTGCTCGTCCTTTGCCACAACGGGCGCAATCTGGCGAGGACTCTCCCCCTCGATGATAGCTAACAGCATGGTGCAAATTTGCTCGCCCCAAAACTCGGCGCGATTGAAATATCCGCCTAAGAAGCAACCCTTCTCAAGACCGATGTTGTTGGTGACGAAGATGGGAGTTTGCAGTGTGTTCGACATCTCCTTGTAGGTGTAATCTTTGGAGTATTCGAACCCATGTTCACCGGTGAGCCACGAGGTTAATAGAACCCCTGATGTGTGGGATATTTTCGGTAATCGTTTGAAAAGCGAATCGGTGCATAGAAAGCGGGCATCCAGATATTCGACCGGGTAGTTGGTGTAGTTTTTTTGCACTGCCTCTTCGAACATCAGGCGGGTGTAGATACCGTAAAAACGGTTGTCCGTAATCAGGGTCATCCGATCCATCTTGGGAAGCATTTGTTGCATCAAGTCGATGTAGCCCGTCACATTCATTTCGCGAAGCACGCCCGTGGCATTGTATTTTTTCATCTGCTCGATGGTCGAGTCAAAATCGGTGATTTGCAGCTCTTTGAGCCGCTCATTGTATTTGTCGATGGTGATGGTGTGTGGTTTGACAGCGCAGAGTAGGAGCGGTATATCGCAGAAACAACTGGTGTTGACGCTGTTGTAGGTCATCCAAGCCTCATCGGAAATGAAGATAATTACTGCCGGAGGGGTGTTTTGATAGGTGTTGAGTATGGTGTTCATCTTCATCTTCCAGCTGTCGGTGTCGGCAAAAAGTTCGGAAGAGAGGTACTCAACATTCAATTCAATTCCCGGATAGGTATCTTTTAATTTGAAATTCAACCCATCTATAATCGAATTAGACCATTGGTAATCAACGCCATAGGAATCTATGATGAGAATTCTATTAACGTTGATGGGAAAAGCACTCAATCCACTAAAACAAAAAACAAGTGCGAGAATCCAGTGTTTGAAAGATTGAATCGCGTAGTGTTGTGTCATGATTTGTAGTTGGTTTGGATGATTGAAGGTTGACTTACTTTTTTCAAATGTTACCAATTTACAAAAATACAAATTTTTTATTACCATACAACTTTTAAACCGTTTTGTATACAGTTAGAACGCATCCGTTTATACGATTGCGCCACCACACGAATTGGGTGCAGCGGCGCATGATGAAATCACCTGTGTATGACCCTCTATTCGCTGGCACTCATTGCATCGAGCCGTTGACTGGATACATAGTTGTCCCAGCGGTCGAGCACCACGGTCAAATCGGCGGGGATTGGGCTCTCGAAACGCACCTCTTGGTGTGTGGTCGGATGGATGAATCCCAATGATTGCGCGTGCAGAGCCTGCCGGGGGAGGATGGTGAAGCAATTTTCGATGAACTGTTTATATTTAGCAAACGTTGTCCCCTTCAAGATGCGGTCGCCGCCATAGCGACTATCGTTGAAAAGCGGATGTCCTTGCCACGCCATGTGTACGCGGATTTGGTGGGTGCGTCCGGTCTCCAAGCGGCACTCGACAAGGGTCACGTAGCCGTAGCGTTTCAGCACACGCCAATGGGTCACGGCGTGTTTGCCCTCTTCTCCCTCCTCGAAGACGTGCATCTTGAGGCGATCTTTGGGTGAGCGACCAATGTTGCCCGTGATGGTTCCCTCGTTCTGGTCGAAATTACCCCACACCAACGCCACATAACGGCGATAAATCGTGTGATCGAAGAATTGTTTTGCCAACTGCACATGGGTGCGTTCGTTCTTGGCAATGACCAAAAGTCCCGTAGTATCCTTGTCGATGCGATGCACCAATCCCGCCCGCATATCACCCTCTTGGAATAGAGGAAGATCTTGCAGATGGTAAGTCAGGGCGTTGACCAGTGTACCGCTGTAATTACCATGTCCGGGGTGTACAACCATACCAGCCGCCTTGTTGACGATAATCAAATCATCGTCTTCGTAGAGGATGTCAAGAGGAATATTCTCGGGAATAATCTCCACTTCACGCTTGGGATAGGGCATGACAATGGAGATGTGGTCGAGTGGTTTGACCTTGTAGTTGGATTTGGCAGCTACGCCATTGACAAGGATGCTTCCGTTGTCGGCAGCCACTTGTATGCGGTTGCGTGAGCAACGTTCCATGTGGCAAGCGAGGAATTTGTCGAGCCGCAGTAGCGACTGCCCTCGATCCGCGGTGACAGCGTAGTGTTCGAAGAGCTCATCTTGCTCCTCACCACCCTCGTCCATTTCGGCGATCTCTTCGTCGATGTATTTCTGCTCTTCTATCATTCAAAAAATCCTTCCTCTTTGGTCATTACTTCGGGCTCTGTGGACTCTGCCGACGACTGTGTCGGCTCTAAATCTATCAGAGCCAACGAATCGGCCTTCTCTTTTTCTTGTGCTTCGCGTGCTTCAATAAGCCCTTTGGCGGCCTTTTCAGCGTCGATGCGTTGTTGTTTTGTCTTCTCGCCATCGAGTGTTAGCAGCAAATCGACTGTCGCACCCAGTGCCACACTGCGCTCCTGTCCGGGAGCTTGAGCGTAGACGTGCGCTTGACGTTGGTTGAGCAGACTCACCCCCTTGTCGAAGGTGATTTTACCAATGTTGAGACCCAGCTCCCACAAGCGACTTTTTGCCTGTTGAAGTTGAAATCCAATCACCCGCGGAACAACCGTCGATCCTTGACCGCCCGCCACCCCCACATAGAGGGTAATTCCCGATCCCATGGGGGCTTCGATGCGGCTGTGTCGCAATACCTGTTTGTCTTTGCAGAACTCCGAGAGTACGTAGTTGGTTGCAATATCGGGACGATAGACCAACTTTTCAATCTCCAAACCAGCAATTTCGAGCATATTTTTTGCCTGACGTAGCGACTGTTGGGCAACGTAAGGGACGGATACCATCTTCTGACGGAACGAATTGATTGAGATGTAGATGGTTCGTCCGGGTTTCACCTCAACCCCTTGTTCAGGCACTTGGTCGAGTACGATGCCGCCTTCGTAAATGGAGACGTAGAGCGAGTCGTTGACGCAGAGCTTTAGGTCGTTGTCGCGCGCTATTCGCTGTGCATCATCGAGCAGTACGCCCGTAAAATCGGGCACCGTGCGACGTGCGCCATGACGAGTTCCGGTCTGCATCAATATGTGAGAGACCAAACCCAATGCCACGAGTGTCAATACAATCAGTACAAGGTTGTAAGCTAAGGGCTTTTGCTTCAATTTTGCCCAATAATAGCTGATTTTTTCCATGGTCAATTACAATTCGTTATAGTGCGTGTCACGCTCCACGGCGCGGTAGCCCGCTGCCGCTGCAATGCGCTGCATCTCTTGGATGGTCATCGTGGGGTGTTTGTCGTCCGCACCTGCCATCGAGTAAATTGTGGTGGTGTCGTCGATGGTTCCGTCGATATCGTCTGCGCCAAAGGCAAGTGCCAACTCAGTAGTCTGGCGACCGTACATCACCCAGTAGGCTTTGATGTGCGGCACGTTGTCCAAAAATATGCGGCTCAGAGCCAGCATTCGCATATCCTCGGTGACCGAGACCTCGCCAATTTCGGACATGGAATTGCCGAAGTTGCGGTATTTGAGCGGAATAAAAGCATCGAAACCTGCGGTTGCATCTTGAAGTGTGCGTAACCGTTCGAGGTGATCGATGCGATGTTCGAGGCTCTCAACGTGCCCGTAAAGAATGGTGGCATTGGTGTGTATGCCCAGCTTGTGAGCTGTGCGGTGCACGTCGAACCACTCGGCAGTCGAACCTTTGTCGGGACAGATACGTTGTCGCAACTCCTCGTCGAAAATTTCCGCGCCACCACCCGGAATTGCCTCCATGCCTGCCTTTTGCAGTGCGCGCAAACCCGCTTCGGTGGTCAAGCCTGCTTTGTGAATCATATATGATAACTCGATGGCGGTGAATGCTTTGATGGCTGCGGCAGGCAAAATAGCCTTCACGCGGCGAATCATGTCCACGTAGTAATCCAATCCGTGTTCGGGATGTACGCCCCCCACAATATGCACCTCGGTGATGCCTTGTCCGGCACGTCGGCGCGCAATCTCCTCGATTTGCTCCATGGAGTAGTCCCACGCTTCGGGGCTCCCTTTCGGACGGCGATAAGAGCAGAATCGGCAGTTGAAAACGCAGAGATTAGTTGGTTCGATGTGAAAATTACGATTGTAGAACACCTTATTGCCACTCACGCGTTGCTTGCAGGTGGTTGCCAGCTCGCCCAAGAGCCACAACGGAGCTTCGCGCCACAGCGTTATAGCTTCGGCTGCGGTGATACGTTCTGCGCGGCGTACTTTGCCGGCTATTTCGTGGAGTGTTGTCATGCTACTTTGGTGCTTTTTGATAGAGATAAATGGCAATTGCCAAGTAAATGATGTTGGGTGTCCAGACCGCTAACCCTGAAGGCATGGTTCCGCTCTTGGCGAACTCCTCGAAGAAACGGTTGAAAAGGATGTAGGAGAAGCATAATCCCGTGCCGATACCGATATGTAATCCTGTGCCACCCCGCACTTTACGCGATGAGAGCGAAACACCAATCAGCGTCAGAATGAAGGTTGCCAAGGGATAGGCAAAGCGGGTGTGTTTTTCGACCTCGATGATTTTAATCGAGTCGGAACCTTTGGTGCGCTGTTGCCCAAGGAACCGATTGAGCTGCGATATATTCATGGTTTTCACTAAATCGCCTACTCGTCCCAACTCAGTGACTTCGAGGTTGATAAGTGTGTCGAGGTTGCGATATTGCTTGAAATTTTCCATCCCCAGCGAGTCGAATTGACGCGTGGTGTAACGGCTTGCCGTCCAACGTTTCGAACTGGGATCGAAAGAGGCATCCGATGCCTCAAGCGATTGGGTGATGGTACCGTGCGAATAGTGTTCCAAGGCGAAGAACTGAGCCTGTTTATCGCCGTCGGAATAGGCGCGAAGGTAAACATAGGTGCCGGGTTCAATCTGTCGATAAATATGTTGGTCGAACTGGACGGTTTGCCGATTTTTTCGATATTTCCACAAGAATTCCACGCAGGTGCGTTGTGTGACGGGGATAATCCACAGGTTGAGCACCAACGAGAGCATGGTGATAATCGCTGCGCCTAAGAAATAGGGCCACATCAGTCGTCGGAAGCTCATGCCACCCGAAAGCATGGCGATAATCTCGGTTTGGTATGCCAACTTCGAGGTGAAGAATATCACGGCGATGAAGGTGAACAGACCGCTGAATTGGTTGATGAAGAATGGGATGAAGTTGAGGTAGTAGTCGAAAATGATTGCCTTCAGGGGGGCTTTGAGCTCCGTGAAGTCGTCGATTTTTTCGACATAGTCGAAAATCACCACCACCACGATAATCATGGCGATGGCAAAGAAGTAGGTACTCAGGAATTTTCCGATGATGTACCTATCCAAAATCTTAACGCCCGGAAATTTTATCTTCATCGTTTATAGCCTTTTAACAAGTTTTACGACCATCTGCTCTTTCCACGGTTTAAAATCACCTGCAATGATGTGTTCGCGCGCTGCTGTCACCAGTCGTAGATAGAAGGCAATGTTGTGTAACGAAGCAATTTGCGCCGATAGCATCTCGCCACAAGAGGTCAAGTGATGAAGGTACGCTTTCGAGTAAAGGGTGTCGACAAATGCAGTTCCTGCGGGGTCGATGGGGCTGAAGTCGTCCTCCCACTTTTTGTTGCGGATGTTAATCACCCCCTCGGCGGTGAAGAGTTGTCCGTTGCGACCGTTGCGTGTGGGCATCACACAGTCGAACATATCCACTCCGCGTTCAATGGCTTCGAGAATATTGGTGGGAGTGCCAACCCCCATTAGGTAGCGTGGGCGATCGTCGGGGAGGATGGCATTCACCACCTCAATCATCTCGTACATCACCTCGGTAGGCTCGCCCACGGCCAGTCCGCCAATGGCATAACCATCTGCATTATATTGTTTTACATTTTCGGCAGCTCGTGCACGTAAATCGGGGTAGGTGCAACCTTGCACGATAGGAAACAGGGCTTGATAGTGCCCGTATTTCGGCTCTGTGCGATGGTATTGTTCGAAGCAACGTCCAAGCCAACGCTCTGTCAAATCGAGTGATTTGGCAGCATATTCGCGGGGTGCATCGCCCGGAGGACACTCGTCGAATGCCATCATGATGTCGGCTCCAATGGTGCGCTCGGTATCTATTACGCTTTCGGGGGTGAAGAGGTGTTTTGAACCGTCGATGTGCGAGCGGAAATGACATCCCTCCTCTTTCAACTTGCGACAATCGGCAAGTGAAAAGACTTGAAAGCCACCGCTGTCGGTGAGCATGGGTCCCTCCCAAGTCGAGAAACGGTGCACACCGCCCGCCGCCTCGATAATTTTCATTCCGGGGCGGAGGTAGAGGTGGTAGGTGTTTGCCAGAATAATCTGCGCCTTTGCCTCGTCGCGCACGTCGCGATGGAAAATACCTTTGACCGTCGCTGCCGTACCTACGGGCATGAAAATCGGTGTGCGAATCACTCCGTGGTCGGTGGTTAATTCGCCCGCTCGAGCGCGAGAAGCTGAATCTTTATGTTGTAAGGTGAACTTCATATTCATATTTAATAGGCAAAAGTACATAAAATAAGTGGAATTTTGAATCTTGATTCGAAAAAATAACCCGCCGCACTGTTTTGTGCATTCTGAATTGTTTTGTATCTTTGCATTAATTTATTCTTAAAACAAGCGTTTCGCGTATGCCCTACATGGATATTCTTTTGATACACTACGGTTGGGAGGGGTTGACGCTGATGGCGTTGCTCTTTGCAATGTTCTGCGTGCAGCTCCACTACTACCTCTTTGTTTACAGTCGCATTCCGTCCTATAAAAATACACTGCGTCGTACAATACTCGACGCGGAGCCCCCTGTGTCGGTGATTATTCCAATCTTTTCTGAGAATTACACCTTTGTCGAGGAGCGATTGCCCTTAATTGTGGCGCAGGAGTACCGCGATTTTGAAGTGATTTTGGTCTATGTCGGCTCCAACAACGATTTCTATGAAGATTTGGTTCAACTCAAACTTACCTTTCCGCAGATAAATGTGACGAAAATTCACCTCAATCCCCGCTATC
Organism: Alistipes sp.; assembly: GCA_036652255.1. GTDB lineage: Bacteria > Bacteroidota > Bacteroidia > Bacteroidales > Rikenellaceae > Alistipes. Next base: position 100,628 of record JAVVWE010000001.1, read on the forward strand.
CCATTTCGCGCAAGATGGCACTCAACGTGGGTATTAAATCGGCACACAACGACTACCTGATTTTCTCTACAACCGAGACGATGCCGCAGTGCGATCGCTGGTTGTCGCTGATGGCTAAAGGGTTCTGCAAGGGCGATGTGGTGTTGGGTTATTGCGGTATAGAACAAGAGCGTGGTTTTTGGAACTACATCATCCGCACGTGGCGCATGATGCACGCTGCCGATTGGTTGGCGCGTGCCGTGCGGCAGCGTCCCTATCGTGGAACGTTGTACAATTTAGGCTTTACCAAGAAAATATATTTCGATGCCAACGGCTTCAACCATCTCAATATGAATATCGGCGAGGACGACCTGTTTATGCAGAAGGTCATGACCCGTGATAACGTGAGTGTCATCCTCTCGCCTCGTGCTTCATTGCGCGAACGGCCGTGGGGTGGATTCCGTGGTTGGCTCGATAATGAGCGTTACTACGGCTCGGCAGAGGAGTTCTATCCGACTGAAATAAAGAATTTTATTCGATGGGAGCTGGGTTCGCGTCTGCTTTTTTTCCTGCTTACGCTCAGTGCATTGATTTTCCTGCCCGGTGAATTGAAAATCGTTGCTGGCACCCTTCTTTTAGTGCGCTACCTCTTTGTTGCACTCGAGGTGCGTCGTCTGGCGCAACGGCTGGGCGAAAAGGGGATTGTCAACTACTACTTCCTCTATGATTTTTTGAGCCCGCTGCTGGCGATGTTACTGGCGTTCGTGCTGCTGCGTAAAGACGAGCGCGTATGGAGATAGATGATTACATTGTTGCTGCCGATTCACGACTGGTAGAGCTGGTGCTCGAAGGCGATGACGTGGCTTTTGAATACCTTTTCAACCGCTACCGAGATGCTATTCGTCGGCTCTTTGTGCAGCGATTGGCAGGTGAGGACGATGCTGACGATTTGTTGCAGGAGACCTTCATCAAAGTTTATATCAACTTGGGGCGATACAGTGCCAACTACACCTTTGGGCAGTGGGTCTACACCATCGCCCGCAATACCTTCATCGACTATGTGCGTAAGCGACAGGATGACTTGTCGATTGATGAGCAGTTCACCTCGCCCGCTTCCTCTGCGCCCAATCCCGAAGAGCGGGTGATTAATATTCAGCAGCGCACCCAGATTGACCACTACCTCGAAGCTCTCACACCCCGCTATCGGCAACTGATTCGTATGCGTTTTTTTGATGAATTTTCCTACGAAGAGATTGCTCTGAAACTCACCTTGCCGTTGGGTACGGTCAAAACGCAGATTCACCGTGCCCGCGGACAGATGTGCAAAATGATAAAAAACGGACAGTAAATGCTAAAAATAAAGAAAAATGGAGTTGATTGATAAATATTTTCCCGCACTTACGCCGCTTCAGCGCGAACGCTTCGATGCCCTCTACGACCTCTATGCCGATTGGAATGCTAAAATTAATGTGGTCTCGCGCAAGGATTTCGACCAGCTCTATCTGCGTCACGTACTTCACTCTCTGGCTATTGCCAAAGTATGCTCGTTCGATGCTGGGGCGCGTATTCTCGATGTGGGCTGTGGTGGAGGTTTCCCGAGCATCCCTTTGGCGATTCTTTTTCCTGAGGCGCACTTCACGGCTGCGGATTCGATTGCCAAAAAAATTAGCGTAGTGACGGGTGTGGCGAACTCCTTGGAGCTGGAAAACCTCACACCCCGTTGTGCACGTGTGGAGACCCTGCGCAATGAGCGTTTCGATTATGTGGTTTCGCGTGCGGTGACCGATATGTCGGTTTTTGTGTCGTGGATTTGGGCGATTATCGAACGGGGAGAGCATGGCACGCTGCCCAATGGCATCCTCTGCTTGAAGGGGGGTGAGTTGGGTGAGGAGCTGGCAATGACCCGCAAACGGTGGGATATCTACGAGATTTCGAAGTACTTTGATGAGGAGTTTTTCGAGACGAAAAAGGTGGTTTACACACCAAAAAAATAGGAATTTAAACTCGCAAGTTGTGCGTGTAAATCGCGCTCTATGGGGATAAAAACAATACGCACAGATGAGCAATCATCTGTGCGTATTGTTTTTATTGTGTGTAAAACTTGTAACCGCTTGATTATCAAGCTTGTTTGCGGAGAGGGAGGGATTCGAACCCCCGGTACAGTTACCCGTACACCGCATTTCGAGTGCGGCACGATCGACCACTCCGCCACCTCTCCTTTTGTAGCTCAAGATGCAATAACCATCTCTGCTTATCACAATAACACCTCTTGCGAAGCACTGTTTCTTGATACTACGGGTCAAATTCCCCTTTCGGGACTGCAAATATAGGCATATTTTTTTATTCTTGCACATTTCTTGCTAAAAATTCTATTTAGAGAGGGGTTTTTTGTTGGGATTCGAATTTTATTCTTATTTTTGCTTGAAATAACTTCCGAATACTATTTCTGAAGTCGGGGTATACGAAAACCGATACAATTTTCGTTATCTATACAAAATAAGCATTAACGTAAACTACGTGAGCTATGAAAAATTTAAAGATTATTATTGGAACACTCCTTCTGCTGACGGGGCTGGCGGGTTGTACGTCGGGCATCTATCAGCGTAGCAGTTATAGTAGCTATAACAACGACGATTTATACGCCTCGCATGACAAGATGGCAATTGCTCAGAAACAACAGGCTGATGCAGAGGCTCGTAAGGCGACTGCTTTGGCTCGTAAAGCCGAGTGGGAAGCGCAAGCTGCCGAGGCTCAAGCTGCGGCTGCCGAGGGGGCTTATGGCGATGTGACGGATGGTTTGGTTGCCGACTCGTATGAGAGTGCTTATGCGCGTCGTCTGCGCGGATTCTCCTCGCCAACCTACAATATGCCATCGAGTTACTACGAGTTGCGCTACAATAATTCCGCTGCTCTGAATCTTGCAATGTCTTATAATCCTGCGTTTTACAATGTGATGGTCAGTGGTGACCAAGTGTGGGTAGAACCGCGCTACATCACCTCGATGTTCGGCTCGTGGGGTGGCGCACCTTATGGCGGTTGGTATTTCGGTTGGGGCTATGGTCCCTCCTACGCATCGTGGGGTTATCCTCGCTATTCGTGGTGGGATTGGAACTATTCGATGTGCTACTATCCGTGGAGTGATCCATGGTATGGACACACGCATCATCCCTACTATCCGGGTTGGGGGCACGATAATTGGGGCTATCGTCCACATAATTATCGCACCGATGGCGGAGGTAGTCCATCGCGCTATGTAGCCGGAAATTCGGGGGGCAGTCGCTACAACGGAAGTTATGGTTCGGGCACTTATCGCAACAATGGAACCTCAACCAAAGGTGGAACGACCGGAACTGGCGGCACGGTTTATAACCAGCGGGGCGGTCGCAATAACAGCAACAACAACGTCTATCGCAGCGGAAATCGTGGTAGCAGCCAATCAACAGGCACTACCTATAATTATAATAACACCAACCCCTACCGCAATGCGGGCACGTCGTCTTACGAGGGATCGCGTGGCAGCAGCAGTTCGTCGGGCAGCAGTTATAGTGGATCGCGCGGTAGCAGCAGTTCGTCGGACAGCAGTGGTTCGCGCGGTGGTAGTTCATCGAGTGGCAGCCGTGGTTACGGAGGTCGTTAATTGATTAGTAGACAATGAATATGAAACAAATAGCAATCTTTGGGGCACTACTTTTGTGCACGGCTATGGAGTCGTTGCAAGCGCAGCAATTGCAATTTGGCGGTGCGGTCTTGGATCACGACATCATGATGGGGAGCGAATTTGCGCAACTCTCACAGACGCACAACTTTGGTACGGCACGTTCGATGGCCTTGGGTGGCGCGTTCACCTCTTTGGGAGCCGATTTGTCCTCCATGTCCATCAACCCTGCGGGTCTGGGTATGTACCGTCGCAGTGAGTTTTCCATCACGCCCATGATGTCGTTCACCCACTCCGATACGCCGGGGACACAGCCCTATCTGGGTAGCAATAAGAATCGATTTGCGATGGCGAATTTTGGTGTTGCGCTCAATGTTTTCGAAAATCCTTCGACCTCGTTGACCAGTGTGACTATCGGATTCGGTATGAATCGCATTGCCGATTTCAACACACGCAACTCTTTTTCGTCCGAATCGCGTTACGATGCTGCGAATCCCAACCAACTTATGCCGACCATTGCCGATATCTTTGGACAGCAGTTGGGGCAGAACGGTATTTTCCCCGATAACAATGGAAATTTAGGTTACAATATTAATCCTTACTTTTGGCCAGCGGTTCTTGGTTATAACGGCTATATGATTAGTGCAGTGACCGATAAGGATGGTAAGCCGATGTGGGTGCCCGATTGTATTGGTCACAATGCCTCGGTGCTCCACTCGATGGATGTGATCAACACGGGATCTATCAATGAGTTCACCTTCTCGGTGGGTATGAATTTCAACAATATCGTCTATGTAGGTGGTTCTCTGGGTGTGCAAAGTGTGCATAAGAAACAGCAGATTTATTACCAAGAGGAGTATGGTTACTTCGGTGATAAGGGGGCGGTCGATGGTTTGGGTGCACCCCTCGAATCACAACTCAACTACATGGGGTTGTATCAGCAATCGGTTTTGGATGGTAGTGGTGTGAATTTCAAGTTGGGTGTGATTGTGCGCCCAATTGAGAGCTTGCGCTTAGGTGTGGCTTTTCATACACCCACCTTCTACTCGCTTGACCGCACGTATGGTGGTGATTTGGAGTCGCAGCTCCGCAATAATGTGACGGGAGATGTGAAAAATAGTCAGGATGTCACCCCCGTGCAGCGCGATGAAGGTCCTAATAGCTGGGATTTTGTCTCACCTTCACGACTGCTCTTTGGTGCCTCCTATATGTTCGGACATTTTGGTCTGATTACAGTTGATTACGAGCGCGATTGGTACAATGGCATTCGAGTGAAAAATGTTCCCGAAGGTCCTGTACCGCATCCTGAGCAATACAAACGGGAATTCAAGCAGAATTTCAGAGCTACAAACACCCTTCGTGCGGGTATTGAGATGAAGCCGATTCCGATGCTCGCCTTGCGTGTGGGTGGCGGTTACAGCAGCTCGATGCTCAAGGATAAATCGCTCTATTTCAACGCTCCACTTACGACCGAGAGCTACTACTTCTCGGCAGGTGTGGGTGTGGCACTCGGTGCAAATACGGTGTTGGACGTTGCTTACCAAAATGTGACTAACAAGCAGAGTGACTACCAATTGTTTTATAGTCGCAATGCGGAGACGGGCGATATGATGACTTACAGTGGTCTTTATAACAGTAAACTCACGCGTCACTACGTCTCGTTGACGCTTGGGTTCAAATTCTAAAACCGAACGCTTGATCGCTGAACTGCAAGAGCCACTCGATTTCGAGTGGCTCTTGCAGTTTGTTATTTTGTGCTTGTTGGGCAACTACTCGTTGACGCGATAGGCGCGCTGCACCCCTTTGATGCGCATGATGGAGTGGATGAGTGTGTCAACCACCACCGTGCTCGGAACTTCAACGCTTAGGGTGCCGGTCACCGTGCCCCCCGTTGAGGCGAATGCCATCAAGCGGATGTTGAGTTTCAAATCGCGACTGACCACCTCGGTGATGTGATTTGCCATGCCCGTCAAGTCGGCGGCCACAATGCGAATTGCAATGCGGAAAGCACCCTCTGCCGACGAACGCCAACGCGCTTCGATGATGCGGTAGGGGTAGTTTTCGCGCATACGCTTGGCGTTGGGGCAGTCGTTGCGGTGGATGGTGATGCCCGAATTGATGGTCACAAAGCCAAAGATGGCATCGCCATGGATGGGGTTGCAGCAGCGTGCGAGCTTATACTCAATACGGCTGATGCAATCGTCGATAACCAGTGCATCCCCGTTGTGGGTGGGTGTGGTTGTGTTGTTTTGGTCGCGTGCGAATTTTTGCCGTTCATTTTCGGCAGCAGCGGCACGACGCTCCTCATCGACGGCTCCCGTCAACCAACGGTTGAGAATCTCTTTCACCGAGCCGATTTCGATCTTCTGCGTGGCAATTAAGCCGTAGACCTCGGTGCCCGTGCGGAGCTTGAAATGTTTGCCCAGATAAGCGACTGCTTCGTCAATGGTGCAGGTGAGTTTCCAGTTTTTAATTTTGCGTTCCAGCTCCTCGCGACCCATGCGGGCGTGTTTTGCCAGCTCCTCGCGCAAAAATGATTTGATGCGCGTGCGTGCTTTGGTGGTCACCACAAAACTGAGCCAGTCGGGCTTGGGCGTTTGATTTTTCTGTGTGAGAATCGAGACTATATCACCGTTGTGAAGCACTTCGCGCAGGGTTGCCGCACGGTTGTTTACCTTGCCACCCACGCACGTTGTGCCCAGATTGGTGTGGATGTCAAAGGCAAAATCGAGCAACGTTGCCCCTTCGGGCAACTTACGTAAATCGCCATCGGGAGTGAAGACAAATACCTCATCGGTGGAGGGTTTGGCATCGAAACGCTGCACCAATGAGTGGGGAGTCTGCTCCATCATTTCGCGCAGGCGGCTTAGCCACATCTCGCTCGTACGACCCCCCTTGTTGACCCCTTTGTACCGCCAATGGGCTGCGATACCGCGCTCGGCCACAGCGTTCATGCGCTCGGTGCGAATTTGCACCTCGACCCAGCGACCCTCAGCCGAAACAGTGGTGTGTAGCGATTCGTAGCCATTTGATTTGGGAATCGAAATCCAGTCACGCATACGGTTTGGATTAGGCGTATAGAAGTCGGAGACAACCGAATAGACCGTCCAGCACTGCTGCTTTTCCACTGGTTCGGGACAGTCAATGACGATGCGGATGGCGAAAATGTCGTAGACCCCTTCGAAGGGTACGTGCTGTTTGCGCATTTTATTCCAAATCGAAAAAACTGACTTGGTACGGCTTTTTATATGGTATTTAATCTCCGATTTGTCGAGCCGATTGGTGACAGGCTCCAGAAAGCGGGCGATGAATGCCAACCGCTCCTGCTCACTTTCACGTAATTTGACAACGATATGTTCGTAATCCTTGGGTTCGAGGTACATTAACGCCAAATCCTCCAGCTCACTTTTGATGTTGTAAAGTCCCAATTTATGGGCGATTTGCGCGTAGAGATTCATGCTTTCCCAGCTCTTTTTGCGCCATTTTTCCACTGGAAAAATCGAAAGTGAACGCATAACCTCCAGCCGATCCGCGAGTTTGATGAGAATCACACGCGGATCCTCGGAATAGGCAACAATCAAATCGCGGAAGTTGTCAGCCTGCTCTTTATCGACCTTCAGACGGGTCTCCGAGATGTTGCAGAGCCCCACGGTGATGCCCACTACCTCCTTGCCGAAACGCGCGCTGAGCTCGTTGGTCAATGTGATGAACTCATTGTCGGACTGCCCTTTGTGGGCGATACGCACCACATCGTGCAAGATGGCGGCGATGGTCGAATTGTGTCCCAATCCCACCTCGTCAACCACGATGGTCGCCACGGTAGCGGCATGATCAATGAGCGGCGTGCCGTCGTAGCGTTCCATTCCGTCGAGTCGCTCCATGGCGTAGGTCATCGCCTGTTCGGTGAGGGCTTCGCCTTCGGGTGAAAAATTTGCGTGCACTAAAGTGCGCAGTCTCTCGTAACGTGAAATATCCATGTTATATTTGTTGCGTTGCAGACAAAGATAATAAAAAAAATGTTAATTTTGATGCTGAATTTGACGTAATGAATGCCATGAAAAAGAAAAGAGAGAGCTATATACCCACCTTGGGTGAGGAGGTTGCCAACACCGTGACACACGGTGTGATGTCCTTGATGGCACTTTTAGCACTGCCCTTCGCAGCGGTGTGGGCTTATACGCACCATGCGAACGGAATTGTGGCATCGGTATCAGTGAGTATTTTCGTCCTCTCGATTTTCCAGATGTTCCTCGCCTCGACGCTTTACCACTCGATGAATCCGACCTCGAAACACAAAGATGTATTTCACATTCTCGACCATATTTTTATCTATGTTGCCATCGCGGGTAGCTATACACCCATCGCGCTCTTGGTCATTGGAGGGTGGCAGGGAACATTCATCACGGTGCTTCAGTGGACAATGGTGGTATTTGGTATATTCTATAAATCGCTATCACGCAAGTCGATACCCGCCCTGAGTTTGACAATTTATTTGGTCATGGGGTGGACCATCGTCTTTTTCTTCCCACTGCTCCTGCGTCATGCCTCCACTCCGTTGTTGGTGCTGATTGCGGTGGGTGGACTCTTCTATACCCTTGGGGCATGGGTCTATGCCAGCAAAGGATTCCGCTACCACCACATGGTTTGGCATTTAATGATTAATCTGGCGGTAGTGGCTCACTTTGTGGGCATCGTATTTTTTCTCTATTGAGGCTATTTTTTCGGTCGCTGACGTGCCAGAATCGTACGAATGCCGGTCATGAAGTGGTCGGCATCGGTTGCGCCCGTTATCCGCCCCAATAAGTCACCGCTTAGGTTGAATATCAGAAAAGTGGGAACTCCCTCGGCTTGGTATTTTTTCATCAACGCCTCGCCAGTTGGTTCATCGACGTTGTATTTGGCGCAAATAAATCGTTCGTTCATAAATTCACCGACATCGCCACGCGAAAAGACCTGTTTTTCCATTGCTCGGCAAGGCGGACACCACGGAGCATAGAGATCAATGAAGACCAATTTGCCCTGTTGTATAGCCTGTTCGTGCACGGCATCGGTGGATTGGGTGGTGAATTGCACCTGCGCTGACGCAGTTAGACTGAGTGCCGCCAAGAGCAGCATGAGAAGCATCTTTTTCATACGCTATATTTTTTAGTTCGAATTGCAAAAATCGTGCTTGAATGCAATTGGTCGAGGAGTCGGGCGTGAGTTTCGCGCATTAAGGCAAGATTGTCTCTTTTTGCACTGCGGTGCTCAGCAACCCGCACGCCGCCTGAATATCTTCACCGCGTGAGGTGCGAATCATGGTTTGTATCCCCTTGGCTGTCAGCGCATCGCGGAAACGAATCATTGCTGCGTCGTCGGGTGAGAAGTAGGGTGAGTCGGGGATGCGATGAAAACGAATGAGGTTGATGCGGCACTTGATGCCGTTCAGCAGGCGGCACAATTCGCGGATGTGGCGCGGGGTGTCGTTCAGCCCGCTCATGACGATGTATTCGAATGACACGCGTCGTTGGCGCGAAAAGTCGTAGTGCTCCAAAATCTCAATGACATCGGCAATTGGATAGGCATTTTCGATGGGCATGATAGCTGCGCGCTCGTCGTGAAACGGGTTGTGAAGGCTCACCGCAAGGTGCACTTTGGTTGTATCGAGCAGTCGTTGCAGCTCAGGTGCGATGCCTGCCGTGGAGAGGGTGATGCGCGAGGGTGACCATGCAAATCCCCACTCGGCTGTGAGAATTTCGAGCGCGCGAAGCACATTTTCGGTGTTGTCCAGTGGTTCCCCCATCCCCATAAATACCAAATTGGTGAGGGTGTCGCGTTCGGGCAGCGAGAATATTTGGTTGAGAATCTCTCCCGCCGAGAGCGATTGTTGAAGACCTTGAAGACCCGTAGCGCAGAAGCGGCAACCCATACGGCAGCCCGCTTGCGACGATACACATAGTGTGGCGCGCTCGCCATCGGGTATGAATGCCGACTCGATGTAGTGTCCGCGCTGTGTGCGGAAAAGATATTTCTTGGTTCCGTCCGCCGAAATCCATTCGCGTTCGGGCTTTGTAACACCCGACATGAAGCGTTCGGCGAGCTTGGTGCGTGCAGCCACCGAAAGGTCGGTCATGGCATTGAGGTCGACTACGTTTTTTGTGTAGAGCCACTTAGCTATTTGCTTGGCGGCGAAACGCGGAAGTCCCAATTCGGCACATACATCGCTCAGTTCGGAGAGCGTTTTCCCGTATAATGGTTCCGGATTTGTCATAATAAGAGTGCTTTGATGGACAAATGTAGCTAAAAAATAAAGATTTTTAGGCTGTAGATATTTATTTTCAAAATATTATCTCTATATTTGTAGTTGCTTAAAGTACCTATGTAGGGGTATAGAATCGAAACAATTAATTTAAACGATAAATGGAACTTAAAAAATCACCCAAAGCAGATCTCAAGAACAAAAGAGGTCTTCTGCTCGAAATTGGTTTAGTCGTGTCACTTGGTTTGGTGATAGCGGCGTTTGCCTATACTCCGAAGGAGCATAGAATCCAGAAGATGGATATTGACGCAGCCATGGTCGAGGAAGATGTGGCCGAGATTACACGTAACGATCAAAAACCACCAGAGCCTCCCAAAAAAGTCGAGGTTCAAGTCCTTTCCGATATTTTGAATATTGTGAAGAATGATACGAAAATCACCTCGGATTTGAAGTTTGATGACTTTTCGGAGGATGCAGTGGTTGCTCCAATCGTGAAGGTCGAAGAGGAGGAGATTGTAGATGATCAGCCGTTCTTGCGCGTTGAGCAGATGCCTACCTTCCAAGGTGGTGATTTGAATACGTTCCGTAACTGGGTGCAATCGAATGTGAAATTTCCGCAGATTGCGCTTGAGAATGGTATTTCGGGTACGGTGACCGTGTCGTTCGTCATCGAGAAAGATGGTCGCCTGACCAATATCAAGGTGATTCAGAGTCCCGACCGTTCGCTGGCTGACGAGGCTACGCGCGTGTTGGAGAAGTCGCCGAAGTGGGTTCCCGGAAAACAACGTAACCAAACGGTGCGTGTGAAGTATAACCTTCCCGTCGTATTCCGTATTCAGAATTAATCGGATTTGAATAATATGGTGAGGGTATCCTTTTTGCAAGGATACCCTCATTTTAGATAAGAGAGGACAAAACATGGAGAAGACAAAATCACAGCCTGTAATCGAAGAGCGGAACGAGCGTGCCGTGTTGGTGGCTGTCGTGCGCGACAACCAAGATCCGCGGCAAGCCGAGGAGTTTTTCGATGAGCTGGAGTTTTTGGCCGAAACTGCCAAGATTGAGAGCGTGCGCCGTTTCACACAGCGTCTGCCTCAGCCTTCGGCTCGTATCTATGTAGGTCCCGGTAAACTGGACGAAATTGCGACTTACTGCACGGATAATGAGATTGATGTGGTGATTTTCGACGACGAACTCTCGCCCTCGCAGACCCGCAATATCAGCAAGATACTTCCCTGCCGAATGCTCGATAGAACTCGTCTGATTCTCGATATTTTCTTGTCGCGGGCACAGACCGCCTACGCTAAAACGCAGGTGCAGCTGGCGAACTACGAATACCTGCTGCCTCGCTTGACGGGTCTGTGGACTCACCTTGAGCGGCAGCGTGGTGGTACGGGTACACGTGGCGGTGCGGGTGAGCGCGAGATTGAAACCGACCGGCGGATTGTTCGCGATCGCATCTCAAAATTGAAGGACGAACTTAAAAAAATTGACCGTCAGATGGCTGTCCAACGCTCGAATCGTGGCGGTATGGTGCGCGTGGCGTTGGTTGGATATACCAATGTGGGCAAATCAACGCTGATGAACGTGCTGGCGAAAAGCGAGGTCTTTGCTGAAAATAAACTCTTTGCCACTCTCGATACGACGGTGCGAAAAGTGGTTTTCGATAACTTGCCTTTTCTGCTCTCGGATACGGTGGGTTTCATCCGCAAGCTCCCCACAGAGCTAATCGAATCGTTTAAATCGACCCTCGATGAGGTGCGCGAAGCCGACTTGCTGATTCATGTGGTCGATATTTCGCATCCGCAATTCGAGGAGCAAATTGCAGTGGTGAAACAGACGTTGCAGGAGATTGGTGCGGGGGATAAACCCGCCTATTTGGTCTTCAACAAAGTCGATGCCTACACCTATATAAAGAAAGACGAGGACGATCTGCTTCCTGCGACCAAGGAGAACCTTACCCTCGATGATTTGAAAAAAAGCTGGATTGCGAAGGCGAATACGCCCTGTATTTTTCTCTCGGCAACGCAGCGTGTGAACCTCGAAAAATTTCACACCGACCTCTACGGTATGGTGCGTGAGATACACGCCGGACGTTACCCATTCAATAATTTTCTCTACTAATTACAAATCCTATGTTGCACATACTCAGCGAGCAGAACACGGTTCTCAACAAGTTTGTTGCCGAAATTCGCGACAAGAAAATTCAAAAAGATTCCATGCGTTTTCGTCGGAATATCGAGCGCATTGGTGAAATTACCGCCTATGAAATATCGAAGACTTTTGGCTACGAAGCAAAGGTTGTCGAGACTCCGTTTGGGGAGACATCGGTGGCATTGATTTCTGACAAGATTGTGATTGCTACGATTTTACGTGCAGGTTTGCCGTTCCATCAGGGCTTTCTCAACTACTTCGACGATGCGCAAAATGCCTTTGTTTCGGCATATCGTAAAAGCACGAAAGATGGCAAATTCAAGGTGCAGGTTGAGTACATTTCGTGTGGCGATCTTGAAGGAAAAACGTTGCTGTTAGTCGATCCGATGTTGGCTACGGGATCCTCGTTGGTGTTGACTTACAACGCGTTGTGTGCTAAGGGCGGACAACCTAAGCACACTCATGTGGCGGCAATTATTGCCAGTGAGGAGGGTATTGACCACGTGCAGAAAAATATGCCGATGGATACCACAACTATCTGGACTTCAGCTGTTGATGAGGAACTTACGTCGCGTGCCTACATCGTTCCCGGTATCGGTGATGCGGGCGATTTGGCGTACGGCGAAAAAATCTAATATACCATGTGTATTAATCCTGCGCGGCTGATTTATTTTTCGCCTACCGGAACTTCGCGACGGGTGGGAGAGGCAATTGTATGTGGTTTACAAACTGAAAATATTGTGCAGCAAGATGTGACTTTACATCCTGCTGCTGAGTGCATTGTCTCTGCGTCAGAGCTTGCGATATTTGTCGTCCCTGTCTATGGTGGGCACCTTGCGCCGATGGCTGTTGAACGGCTAAAGGCAATTCGTGGGAATCAAACGCCTGCGGTGGCGGTGGTGGTGTATGGTAATCGTGCCTACGAAGGGGCCTTGGTGGAGCTTTCGGAGTTGATAGAGTCTCACGGATTTCGCGTAATTGCTGGGGCGACTTTTATCGGAGAGCACTCTTATAGTACGGCGAAAAATCCGATTGCTGTGGGGCGGCCGAATGAGGGTGATTTGACAATTGCGTGCAATTTTGGGGTGCAAATTCGAGCGAAGTTCGATGCTGCTGCCTCAACACTGCAAATTCCAACGGTGAATTTGACTAAAATTGCGAAACCCAACCAACCTTTGCTGCCTTTGTTGCGCTTTATGTGGGGGGTGTTGCGTATGCGGCGTAGTGGAATGCCGTTGCCGAAAACACCGACGCTGCCCGATGAATCGCTCTGCGTGCATTGCGGAATTTGTGTCGATCAGTGCCCTGTGGGGGCTATTTTGCGAGGCGATGAACTGCATACGGATGCCTCGAAATGTATTCGCTGCTGCGCTTGTGTTAAGGGGTGTTCGTTGCACGCGCGAGTTTATGAATCACCATTTTCCGCGCTGCTTGCCGGTAATTTCAAAAAACAAAAGCAACCTCAAATTTTAATCTGATGCGGTTGTGAAAAAACGTATAACATTCTTGTTAGCAACGTTTTGCACTACACTTGTTTTGTTGGTGCTTCAGAAACCTGTGTTCCTGCTTTTTTATGCTTCGCAGGCGGCTGCGGCATCGCCACATGAGTGGCTGCAAGTCGTGCTGCACGGGCTGACGCTCGATTTGACGGTGGCGGGCTATGTTACGGCATTACCTTTGCTGCTTACCATTTTGTCGCTTTGGTTGCGCCTTTCGGATCGAATGTGGCGCGCAATTTTTGCCACCTATTTTGTGTTAATTTCGCTCTTCGTTGCTGCTGTTTGTGCTGTCGATTTGGGGTTGTATGGCTATTGGGGTTTTCGCATTGATGGTTCGATTTTGATTTATTTGTCGGATCCAAAGAGTGCTATGGCAAGTGTGGGAGTGTGGGAGGCTATTCGCCAAGTAATTGTATTTGTGGCTGTTGCTGTTGTTATGTGCTGGGCGTATCTGCGTGTTGTGCCTCTCTTTTCGAGAGAACGAGTGCGGCGGCAGCTGTTTGCTTTGGGGGTATTGCTCCTCTTGGGTGGGCTGTTATTTATCGCCATTCGAGGCGGACTGTCGGTTGCCACAGCAAATATTTCGAAGGTCTATTTCAGTTCTAATATGTTTTTGAATCATGCCGCTACCAACCCGGTTTTTTCCCTACTTTCGACTGTGGGTGAGCGGGAAGATTACGCTGCCCAATACCCATTTTTTGATGAGCAGGTGCGTGCACAACGCTTTGAATCACTGCGTGGTGACCGTGCGAAAGTGGGTGGCGATACGGTGCGGTTGCTCCGCACGTCACGTCCGAATGTGGTGCTGGTGATTCTGGAAAGTGTCGGACGCACGGTGATGGATGCCGAGGTGAATGGGGAGGCTGTGATGCCAAATATGCAACGTTTTAAGCGAGAGGGTGTATGGTTCGAAAATTTTTTCGCCAACTCTTTTCGTACCGACCGCGGAGAGGTGGCAATCATGAATGGTTTCCCGGCACAGACGCGGATGTCCATCATGAAATTGCCCGCCAAGAGTCGCACATTGCCCTCCATAGCCCGTTCGTTGGCGGAGCAGGGTTACGCTACGAGTTTCACGTATGGCGGAGATTTGAATTTCACCAATCAGGCATCTTATATGTATAGTACGGGCTGGCAAACGCTTGTTTGGCAGCGTGATATGCACTTCAATGCCCCCACTTCGAAGTGGGGTTATGCGGATGATGTGGTGACTGATTATTTTGCAGATCAGGTGCTCAGTTTGAGTGCGCTTGAAAAGCCTTTCTTGGCGGGATTGTTGACGCTCAGCAGTCATGAGCCGTTCGATGTGCCACTTGCGCGATTTGATGATAAGTTGCTCAATGCCATGGCTTTCACCGATGATTGCGTGGGGCAAATGATTGAGCGTTGGCGTAAATCGCCGATGTGGGACAACCTTTTAGTGGTGCTGATTGCCGACCATTCGTACGCTTATCCTGAGGGGGTGGAGTACAACGCGGTGCTGCGTCATCGGATTCCGATGATTTGGTTGGGGGGGGCACTAAAATCACCGCACGTAGTTGAGGCGTATGGTTCGCAGATGGATTTTGCAGCTACGTTGCTTGGTCAAATGGCTATTTCGCACACCGATTTTGCATACAGCAAGGATATTTTTGATACTCGATTACCTAAATTTGGCTACTACACATTTGTGGATGGTTTTGGTGTGGCGGATAGTGTGGGGGCTGCAATTTTCGATTGTACGTCGTCTACGGCACTTGAACAGAGTAATCCCGCCCTGCTGGATGTGGGACGCACGCTGCTGCAAACTACGTATGTTGATGTAGGTAAACGATAATAAATCAGATAGTTATGGCACATAATCACGAACATCACGATCACGCCCTTTCGTCGCTCAACAAGGCTTTTATTGTGGGTATTACTCTCAATGTGTTGTTCGTTGTAGTTGAAGCTGTTGTGGGACTTGTCTACGACTCGATGGGGTTGCTTTCGGATGCAGGACACAATTTGAGTGATGTAGCGGGATTGCTTTTAGCCATGTTGGCTTTTCGCTTATCGCAGGCACATGCAACAACGCGCTACACGTATGGTTATAAGAAGAGTACGGTACTTATTTCACTGCTCAATTCGGTGATTTTGCTGGTTGCTGTGGGCGTTATTGTGAGCCAAAGTGTTAGCCGCTTGCTCCATCCTGCGCTCATTGAAGGTGCAGCTATTGCATGGACGGCAGGCTTTGGTGTGCTGGTCAATGGCTTCACGGCGTGGCTCTTCATGAAAGATCGCAAAAAAGATTTGAATATCAAGGGAGCTTACCTCCACATGGCGGCTGATGCGTTGGTTTCGGTGGGGGTTGTGGTCTCAGGCGTGGTGATTTCGTGGACGGGTTGGACTCTGGTCGATCCGATTGTGGGATTGGTGATTGCTGTGATTATCGTGGTGTCGGTTTGGTCACTCACACGTGACAGTTTGCGCCTCTCACTGGACGGCGTGCCTGCGGATATTGATGTGGTGGCGGTGGCTGCTGTCATGCGTTGTGCGAAGGGGGTGAAGGCGGTGCACCACATCCATATATGGGCAATCAGCACCACCGAAAACGCTATTACCGCGCACGTTGTGCTGACTGACCTGAATCGTATGGAACCCCTGAAGCAGGAGTTGAAAACGCTACTGCATGGTATGCATATTCACCATGTGACCCTCGAAATGGAGTCGGCGGAGGTGCAGTGCGATGATGCAAAGGGCGGCATCGGTGGTGAGTAGTTATTTCGGCAAAACACGCTGCAATTCGGCAGGTAGCTCGATGGTGCTGCACTTGATTTGAGCGAGTCGGATGCGCCCCTGCTCGGTGAGCGAGAAGTACATTTGTCGCCGATCACTTTGTCCTAAAACCCTCGAAATACAGCCTTTTTTCTCAACTGATTTAATGACTTTGGATGCGTTGGATGGTGTAAGTCCAAGCAGCTCCGCTATTTCGCCTGAGGAGATGCGATCTGCGTGCGAGAGGCTGCATAGCAGCATCCCCTCATTCAGACACAGGTCGTATTGCTTTTGAAATGCGATTTCATACTGCGCAATTGAGCGGTATAAATCTCGTATTTTACAGAGTGTCTCCATTTGTTTCCCCTTTGTGTATAGCCTGCTTACCGCAGTGTGTCATGCACTTACCGCATTCGATGCACCGCTCGGCATCAATGACAGGCAAGCCAAATCCCTCTTGGCTTATTGCCTCTGCAGGGCAGAGCGGAATCAGCGGACAGCGATGATTTTGTGGACAGAGGTTCTCATCAATTACGTATGCCATGGTGCTCTATTTTTGAAGTAAAATGCTATCTATCAATTTCTTGAGTTCCAATTTGGGCATTGCACCTTGTGCCATGCGCGGTTCGCCTGTCTGGGGTATGAACAGCAGGGTCGGAATGGAGCGGATGCCGAATGCGGCGGAGAGTTCTTGCTCCTGCTCGGTGTCTACTTTGTAGATGATAATTTGGTCGGCGTATTCGCCCGCAAGCTCCTCAAGCGTGGGCGCGAGGGCTTTGCAAGGTCCGCACCAAGTGGCGTAGAAGTCAATGATGGCGGGTTTATTGCCCAGATACTTCCATTCGGTGGGTGAGGTCTCGAAGTCTGCCACTTTGGTCAGAAAATCGGCTTTCGTCAATTGAATTGTACTCATAGTTTTTGTTTTTTGTCTGTTTTTGTCTGTTGTTTGCTGTCCGGAGCAGGCAATGAATGCCATGCTCGTGAATAGAGCGGAAAATAATAGTTTTCTCATTTTATTTCTTTTGTTTGCGACAAAGATAATTATTAATTTCCAAAGGAACAAATGTCTGAAGGAAATAATTAAAATAATCTTCGTTTGCAATTTATGCGCATCTTCAATTGAGAATCGAGATTTGTTTCGTAACTTTGTAACGCTTAAAAGCTTTGAATACTATGAAAACCGACTTCCTGGTTATTGGTTCAGGTGCAGCGGGTCTGAGCTTTGCGCTGAAGGCTGCCACGTGCGGTCACGTTACAATCGTCACTAAAGGCGAGATGAACGAGTGCAATACCAACTACGCTCAGGGAGGCATCTGCTCGGTGACCTATGCCCCCGATACATTCGAAAAACACATTCACGACACGCTGGTGTGCGGCGCGGGAAAGTGCGATCGAACAGCTGTGGAGTTAGTGGTGCGTCGTGCGCCCGAACTGATTAAAAACTTGATTGAGTGGGGTACACAATTTGACAAGACCCCCGATGGGCGTTTCGAGTTGAACCGCGAGGGCGGGCACTCGGAGCATCGCATCCTCCACCATGAAGATTTGACGGGTGCCGAAATCGAACGGGCATTGATTCAGTCGGTACGCGAACATCCGAACATCACGGTGCTCGAACATCATTTTGCTATTGATCTGCTCACACAACACCATTTAGGTGAATTTGTTACCCGCCACACACGCGGTTTGGCGTGCTTCGGGGCTTATGTACTCAACCTTCATACCAACGAAATCGAAACTATGTTGGCGAAATTTACCGTCGTTGCTACGGGTGGCTGCGGTAATATCTACTCCTCGACCACCAATCCGGTTGTGGCGACAGGTGACGGAATCGCCATGTGTCATCGCGCAAAGGCGATTACTGAGAATATGGAATTTATCCAATTTCACCCCACATCGCTCTACAATCCGGGCGAGAAACCGAACTTCCTCATCACAGAGGCAATGCGTGGTTTTGGGGCGATTCTGCGTTTGCAGAATGGCGAGGAATTCATGGATAAATACCACCCCATGGCATCTCTTGCGCCCCGCGATATTGTTGCGCGCGCAATTTATAAGGAGATGACCAAGCGCGGAGAGGATTTTGTCTACCTCGATGTGACCCATAAAGATGCCGATGCAGTGCGGAGCCACTTCCCTAATATCTACGAAAAATGCCTCAAAATAGGTGTTGATATTACCAAACAGTGGATTCCAGTCACCCCTGCAGCGCATTACTGCTGTGGTGGCGTGCGGGTCGACACCAATGGCGAAACCAACGTCAAACATCTTTATTCTTTGGGTGAGACTTCGTGCACGGGGCTTCACGGAGCAAACCGATTGGCATCTAATTCGTTGATTGAAGCCCTTGTATATGCCGATCAGGCTGCCTATCATGCTGCGCAGCTCTTTGATAGAGTTGATATTCAAGAGGGCATTCCCGATTGGGATTTCGAGGGCACGCAGCATACCGAAGAGATGTTGCTCATCATTCAATCTAAGCGAGAGATGCAATCCATCCTGACCAACTACGTGGGCATCGTGCGCTCGAACCTCTCACTCAAACGCGCCATGCACCGTCTCGAAATCCTTTGGCAGGAGACTGAGGAGCTCTACACCAAGACCAAACCCAACCGCGAATTGTGCGAATTGCGCAATATGATTGCCGTGGCATACCTCGTAATTAAACATGGCCGAGAGCTCAAAGAGTCTGTCGGACTGCACTATAATATAGATTATCCCCACACTGAGGCACCAATAGATTAATGACATTACAAGAAGAAATTACGCGCCGGCGCACATTTGCCGTCATCGCACACCCCGATGCGGGTAAGACCACCCTCACCGAGAAATTGCTCCTTTTTGGAGGTGCAATTCACGTTGCAGGTGCGGTTAAAAGTAACAAAATCAAGAAGGGAGCAACCTCCGATTTCATGGAAATTGAGCGACAACGAGGAATTTCCGTTGCCACATCAGTGATGGGATTTGAGTATAAAGGGCTGAAAATTAACATTCTCGACACACCGGGTCATGAAGATTTTGCGGAAGATACATTTCGTACGCTGACTGCTGTCGATTCGGTAATCATCGTTATTGATGGTGCGAAAGGCGTTGAGAATCAAACCCGTAAGTTGATGGAGGTGTGCCGTATGCGCAATACTCCAGTGATTGTGTTTATTAATAAATTAGATCGTCCGAGCAAGGATCCATTCGATTTGTTGGATGAGGTGGAGAAGGAGTTGCACATCCATGTGCGTCCCTTGGCATTCCCCATTTCGAACGGTGCAACCTTCAAGGGAGTTTACAATATTTACGAGAAAAATCTGTCGCTCTTCACCTCCGATGAGAAGCAGACGGCAGACGCTTCAACGACCGACATTCACGACCTATCTTCATCTGAATTAGACGCTTGCATTGGCGAACGATATGCCAAGCAGCTGCGTAATGACCTCGAATTAGTCGAAGGTGTGTACGATTCGTTCGACCGCGAAGCCTACCTGCAAGGCAAGGTGGCTCCCGTGTTTTTTGGTTCGGCGGTGAATAATTTTGGAGTGCGCGAGTTGCTCGACTGCTTCATTCGCATTGCCCCGTCGCCCTGCCCCGCACCGACCGAAACACGCATTGTGGAGCCTATGGAGCCTAAAATGACCGGTTTTGTCTTCAAGATACACGCTAATATGGATCCCAATCATCGCGACCGCATTGCGTTTCTGAAGATATGCTCAGGGGTCTTCGAGCGGAATAAAAATTACCTGCACGTGCGCAGTGGCAAACAGCAGAAATTCTCGTCGCCGACGGCATTCATGGCGGAGAAAAAATCGGTCATCGACTTCGCCTATCCGGGTGATATTGTGGGTCTGCATGACACGGGTAATTTTGTGATTGGCGACACCTTCACCGAGGGCGAGAAGTTGAAATTCACGGGGATTCCCTCTTTCGCTCCCGAAC
This sequence comes from Alistipes sp., assembly GCA_036652255.1. Lineage (GTDB taxonomy): Bacteria > Bacteroidota > Bacteroidia > Bacteroidales > Rikenellaceae > Alistipes. Next base: position 120,816 of record JAVVWE010000001.1, read on the forward strand.
AATTCCGCTATATTGAGAATGCTGATCCACTGAAATTCAAGCAATTGTCGAAAGGTGTCGATCAATTGATGGACGAAGGTGTGGCGCAGCTCTTCACCTCGGGACTCAACGGACGGCGTATTATTGGTACAGTGGGCGCACTGCAATTCGAGGTTATTCAATATCGTTTGGAGCACGAATACAATGCAGCGTGCCGTTGGGAGCCCATTTCAATCTACAAGGCGTGTTGGATTGAGAGTGATAACGCGGCTCAATTAGACGATTTTAAACGTCGAAAACACACCAATATGGCGACAGATAAGCATGGTCGTGATGTTTTTCTTGCCGACACAAGTTATTCGTTGGCTCTGGCGCAGCAAAATTTCAAGGATATACGCTTCTATTTCACCACTGAATTCTAACGAATGCGTGGGTTCTGTGGCAGAACTATGCCATCGCTGACTGCGCGTGCAGCACAAAACAAAAGCAACCGTCAATTGACGGTTGCTTTTGTTGTTTGGCAAATCCTGTAAGCCGGGTTCTGTGCTCCGATGAATCGAAGTCCTTGTCATTTATCTACTACGGCGGTCACCCGCCGTCTCCAGCAACCTACCCCCCGACATCGAACGAGTAGCTCTTAGTTGTCGGTATACACGGTCTTGCAACCCGTCAGACGTACTGCCGGACGACATTGCTGCCTCCGCGGTGGGCTCTTACCCCGCCTTTTCACCCTTACCCTTACGGGCGGTTATTTTCTGTTACGCTGCTATACCCTCACGAGTATCAAGTCATTAGCTTGCACGGCACTCTATGTTGCCCGGACTTTCCTCCCCCTGCAAATACAGGCGGCGACAAGGCGGACTTGCCATTGCAAAGGTAGGGATTAATCGCAGAATCGAGAAATTATTACGAAAAAAAGCTATTTTTTATTTTCGCGGAAAATGTTGAAACGCGACAGCAGGGGGTTGTGACGATCGAGCAGGCTGAATTCGATGAGTAGCAGTAAGAGAGCTAATGCCGCAAGGTATTGGTATTGTTCGTTGAACTCCTCGAATCTCATGGTCGAAAGTTCGGTTTGTTCCATCTGGTTGATGCTTTTCACAATCTCCTCCAGACCGATGGATTGTTTCGATGCTCGCACGTATGCACCTCCCGTTTGGTCGGCAATTTGTTGCAGCATCTCTTCGTTGAGTTTCGATACAACCATGTCACCTTTCTCGTCCTTTATGAACTCGCCATTGATGCGGATGGGTGCACCTTCAGGGGTGCCAATGCCGATTGTGTAGATGCGAATGCCCATTTGCTCAGCACGTTGAGCGGCTGCCAACGCATCGTCTTCGTGGTTTTCGCCATCGGTGATAAGAATCACTGCGCGGCTGTGGTTCTCCTGTGTGTCGCTCGAAAAAGACATCAAGGCTTGGGACAAAGCGGCTCCGATTGCGGTGCCCTGAACGGAAACCAAAGAAGGGTCGATTTTGCGCGCAAAAGCCTTTGCCATACGGTAGTCGGAGGTAATTGGAAGCTGCACTTTTGGCTCACCCGCGAAGACTACCAGACCGATGCGGTCTTGATGCAACTCGTCGAACAGTTTGTTGATAGCGTATTTTGTGCGGTCGAGGCGATTGGGCTCGAAATCCTCGGCTAACATTGAATTCGAGACATCCACGACCAGCATCATCTCGATTCCTTTCGATTGTTCCTCTCGGAGTTTGGATCCAAATTGTGGACGTGCAATTGCTAATATGAGGCAGGTGAGCGATGCACATAAAATAATGAACTTCAGCTTCATGCGCCCCGTTGATACCTCTGGCATCAGCTCGCTGAGCAGAACCGGATTACCCAAACGTGCAAGGCGTTGGCTGCGGCTGCGAAGGAAGAGCCAGAACAGAAGACTCAACACGGGAATCACGAGAAGCAGCCAGAGAAAATATGAATTTGCGAAACGGAACATGGCGTGGTAGGTTATTTACGGTAATTTTTTCAATGCGAGGTTAGAGAGCAGGAATTCGGTCAATAGCAACAGAAGACCCATGAGTGCCCAAACGAGGTACTCCTCGTGGTAGATGGTGAATTCCGAGACCTCTACTTTGCTCTTTTCGAGTTGGTTAATCTCCTCGTAGATTGCCTGTAATTTGGCTTTGTTTGTAGCGCGGAAGTAGCGTCCACCTGTGACAGAGGCAATTTCGGTGAGGCTTTTTTCGTCAATTTTCACCTCAGCCATTTGGTAGGTAATGTTGCCGAACATATCGAGGAACGGGTAGGGTGCTTGCCCGCGTGTGCCGACACCGATGGTGTAGACTCGGATGTTCTGTGCGTGAGCTATTTCGGCAGCGGTGAGGGGGGCAATCTGCCCGGCGTTGTTCTCACCATCGGTCAACAGAATGATTACTTTGCTCTTCGCGTTGCTTTCGCGCAAACGGTTGATTGCCGTTGCCAAACCGTTACCGATGGCTGTGCCATCTTCAATTAATCCGCTACGGATGCGGCTCAGCATAGTTTGGAGTGTCCCTTGATCGGTGGTCAGCGGACTTTGGGTGAACGCTTCGCCGGCGAAGGCAACCAATCCGATGCGGTCGCCCACGCGGTCGGTGATGAATGTTCCGGCAACCTCTTTTGCTGCGGTGATGCGGTCGGGCTGGAAGTCACGTGCCAACATCGAACCCGACACGTCGAGTGCCATCATGATGTCGATTCCCTCGGCATTTGAGTGGCTATTGGTCTGTGATGATTGGGGACGCGCCAAGGCGATAATGAGCGCGGCAACGGCGGCACAACGCAGAACAAAAGGGAGGTGACGCAGGTAGTAGCGCACGGTTTTTGGCGCACGCACAACCCCTGCGATGGTCGAGATGCGAATTGCTGCTCCACCCTTCACGGTGCGGTAGACGTACCACGCAACCATCGGGCAGATGACCAATAGCAACCAAAGATAATATGGAGATGCAAACTGCATAATCATGTCGTTTTTTACCAATTTTTTTGTCCGCGCACCAGTACCCCTTGTTGCTCTTTGAGTTTCTCTTGCGTGCGATCTTCCTGTGCTTGGATGGCTTCGAGCATCTGCTCTTGCTCCTGCTTCGATATGCCACCTTGCTCAGGCTGAGGTTGCTGGGGTTGTGGTTCGTCTTTGTCTTTGTCCTTGTTTTGATCCTTTTCCGGCTCTTTGTTGGGATCTTGCTTTTGCTGCTCTTTATTTTGATCCTGCTTGTCTTTGTTCTTATCCTTGTCTTTATTTTTGTCCTTGTTCTGGTCGAGCAATCGCTTGGTGTAGACGTAGTTGAACTTCGCTTGGGTGTCGGCAGGATTCATGCGCAGCGACTGCTTGTAGCTTTCGAGAGCCTCTTTGTATTTCTTCTGCTTGAACTGCGTGTTTCCAAGGTTGTAGAAGGCTTCGGCGCGCTCTGTGTCGGCGCGCAGCGAGTCGGCAGCGGCACCTTTTGCTTGCTGTTCCGCCTTGTCGAATTGCTCCGTTTTGTAGAGTGCGTTACTTAGGTTATAAGCTGCTTCAAAGCTCTTAGGAGCAGTTTCCAGAGCCTTCGTGTACCGTTCGACACTTTGCTTGTAATTGCCCTTTTCAAACTGGCGGTTTCCCTTGCGCACGAGGCTCCGTTCGGGCATATTCTGACCCGAGGCTCCGATGGCAACAACGAGCAGTGTGATGCAAAGGAGCAGTTGCAAGATTTTATTAGGCTTGTTCATGGTCTGTTTCTGATTTTTCATTCTCCTGCTCGGTGACCTCCTTGGTCTCCTCGACAAAGTAGTAGGCTTTCAGATAGTCTGCCTCGTTTTGTTCCGCATCGGGTGTTGCCTTAGCGAACTTCACAGGGTCGGCATCATGCAGAATTGTGGTTAAATCCATCGCACTCTTCTGTGGTACCTCCTCGATGGTGCGCATCGCCTCGATAATCTCGTCGGAGGTCATCTCCATCGCCCCGAAATGGTAGCGGGCAGCGAGGTAGGTGCGCAGAATATCTGTCAAAGTCGAGTAGTAAGATTTGTAATGTTCGTTCTGCCACAGCTTTTGGTTGTGCAATGCCTCCAGCGCGCGGATGGCCGTTACGTGGGGCGGCAGTGGTGGTGCGGGCTTGAACAGCTCACCAATCGAATGTCCGTAGTGCGCCAGCACGCGTTTGACGATGAACAACAGTAACAGCAGCAGAGCCAAAGCAAGCAGTGACCAATTCACGTAGCTGCTAATCTCTGCGTAGCGAAATGGAAGAGCCTTTTGTGCTTTTATGTCGTTGATAGTCTGCTTTGTCGTGTCGATTTCGAAAGTTGCAACCCGCAGACAGAGGGTGTCGAGACTCGAAAGCGTATCCACAATGTTCTTATCAGCGTAGAGTACTTGCGCCCTGCCCAATGAGAGGTTGCCCTCCTCGAATGCCGCTAATATGTAGCGTTTGCGCAATTTCTGAGCGCGCCCGTTGCGTTCGAGCGTGTCCACCGGAAAACTCTTGACCAGCTCGATGGCTCCCGTTGTGTCCCGAAATTCGGGGAAGTTGACCACCTGCACCTGATCTTTTTCGACCTCGATGACATAGTCGAAGCGGTCACCAATCGAGATGCTGTCGGGGGTGATGTGCGCGCGTACCACGGGGGTATGCTGCGCCATGCCTGTGCCCGCTGCGAGCAGAGCCGCTATGGTAAATAAAAACTTCATCGCTGCTTGAAAAGTTTGATAAGTTCCACTACATAATCACTTCCTGTTGAGATGGTTGCTGTGTCGATGCGATTGTGCTTGAGTGTGTGTTCAATCTCTGTCGAACGTCTGTTCCACACTTTGGCGTAGTGGTCGCGTACGGCACGTGACGAGGTGTCGGTCCAGACTTTACGACCCGTCTCGGCATCCTGCAACTCGATGATTCCCACATTGGGCAGCTCCGTTTCACGCGGATCGAAGACGCGAATGGCAACCAAATCATGTCGTCCACCCGCAATCTTCAACGCGTCGTCCAGTGCCGCTTTGTCGTGCGAAGAGTCCATGAAATCGGAGAGCACGAAGGTGGTGCATCGTTTTTTGTTCACGTTGGTTAGATAGCGAATAGGCTCGGAGAGTTTCGTGCCCAATGATTCGGGTTGAAAGTCAATCAACTCGCGGATAATCATCAGGATATGGCTACGTCCTTTCTTGGGAGGGATGAATTTTTCAACTTTGTCCGAGAAAAAGATACAACCCACTTTATCGTTATTCTTTGCCGCAGAAAACGCCAACACAGCGGCAATTTCGGTGATTGTATTCTTTTTCAGACGCTCTGTCGTACCGAACATACGTGATCCCGAAACATCGACCACAAGCATCATGGTCAGCTCGCGCTCCTCTTCGTAAATCTTGATGTGCGGTGACCGTGAGCGTGCAGTGACATTCCAATCAATATCGCGCACGTCGTCGCCCACATGGTACTCCCTCACTTCGGAAAACGACATACCCCGTCCGCGGAAAGCTGTATGGTACTTTCCGGCGAAAATCTCGTTCGACAGTCCGCGTGTTTTAATTTCAATCTTGCGGACGCGTTTCAGAATATCGTTCTCGCTCTCCTGCATGGTTAGGGGACGATTACGTTGTTCAATATATCGGTGATAATCTCCTCGGTGGTGATGTTCTCCGCCTCGGCCTCGTAGGTGAGTCCGATACGGTGACGCAGCACGTCGTGGCAGACGGCGCGCACATCCTCCGGAATCACGTAACCGCGACGACGGATGAAGGCATAGGCGCGTGCAGCCTTCGCCAGCGAGATGCTCGCACGGGGCGAACCTCCGTAAGAGATCAACGATTGGAGCTTCTGGAGGTTGTACTCTGCGGGTTCGCGGGTGGCGAAGATGATGTCGATGATGTATTTCTCAATCTTCTCGTCCATGTAGACCTCCTCGACGACTTTGCGAGCTTTCAGAATGTCGTCGGGCGAGATGATTTTGTTGACTTGGGGCATACCGTTACCGGAGAGATTCATGCGCATGATGTCGCGCTCCTCCTGCTTCTTGGGGTAGGAGATGCGTGCTTTGAGCATAAAACGATCGACTTGCGCCTCTGGTAGTGGGTAGGTTCCCTCTTGCTCCAGCGGGTTCTGTGTGGCAAGTACCAAGAAGGGCTCTGGCAGCGGGTAGGTGGTATCACCAATGGTTACTTGGTGCTCCTGCATCGCCTCGAGCAGAGCCGATTGTACCTTGGCAGGAGAACGGTTTATCTCATCGGCAAGTACGAAATTGGCAAATACAGGACCTTTTTTGACGATAAATTCTTCGTTCTTCTGCGAATAAATAAGCGTACCAATCAAGTCGGCAGGCAGCAGGTCGGGAGTGAATTGAATACGTGAAAAATTGGCACTGATAGCCTTGGCAAGGGTGGTGATGGCAAGTGTTTTTGCCAGACCCGGCACACCTTCCAACAGAATGTGACCATTGGACAGCAGACCAATCAGTAGGGTGTCGATCAAGTGGCTCTGACCCACAATGACCTTGCCCATCTCCGTACGAAGCGTATCGACGAAGATACTTTCGCGTTCGATGCGCTCATTGAGTTCTTTGATGTTGATGACTTCGCTCATGTGTTTATTATAATAGTTTTAACTGTTCTCTTTTAACGAATGGATTGCAAAGATATTGCAAAATTGGGGAATTTATTAACTTTTTTCGATTAAAAACAACGCTTAAAAAATTCCCGTGAATAATAACGATACCACGTGATGGTTTGTTGCTTTGGGGGCGGCGAAATTTTCGTAGGTGTAGTCGAGTTGGCATCGTAAATATTTGATTGGCTGCCACGTCAGTGCTGCTGTGTAGTTCGTCTGACGGGTGTCGCTATCGAAGCGGTCGCGTCGAAAAGTGTCGTAGCGCACAGCAGCCAAGAGGCTCTTGGTGGCGCGAATGCCGCATAGGGCATACCAGCCGCCACTCTTCAGTGCGTCGGTTGTGCCACCGATGTACTCACCGCGCACCACCACCCTGCCGCGATCGTAGCAGCCACCGGCACTGAAGCGGGTGCGAGCGAGGTGCTCTTTGCTGTATTCGCCCCAGTAGTAGGAGCCCGAAAGCACCAATCCATCCACGGGGCGTACCATCAGCCGTGCAACCACATCTTTGCTTTTGTTTTTGTCCCACGTGTTGATGCCCTCGCCATTGAACACGCCGAGGTTGTAGCTCAGAACATCGCGTCCGTTGTGTCGTGCAAAACCACCGTAAATCATGGCACCCAAATCGCGCCCCGAAGATTGTATGCCGCTTAAATCATTCAACCCCACGAGGTAGGTCATTGCCAGAACGTCTTGGACAAACTCGCAATTCAGGGGGTTGTATTCTGTGTTTTCGATGGTGAAGGGGAGCTTGTACTCGCCCAACTGTACGTTCAGCGCGTCGAAAGGGCGATAACGCATGAAAACATCGACTATCTTGGGCGATGCAAATTCGATTTGCAGACGATAGTCGAGCTTCGGAGCTAAATCGCCTGCAAAGGAGACTCGTGCCCGTTTGACGAAAAATGAGGAGCTTTCGTCCGCGTATTTGTAGCCTAATTGGAGGAAACCAGAGATTCTCGGCAGTTGGCTCACCACCTTGTCCCACCGCTGGTTGTGCTTCTCGATTTGCTCCACGCGCGCTGTTAATTGTGCAATGGTCAGGCTGTCGTCCACTGCTCCGGAAACGGGGCTCTCTTGCGCTGCCGCATGGGTGCACAAACAAAAGAGCATAAACATTAAAGCGATAATTTGTCTCATTTATCGTTGATTTTAGAATTAAACTACAAAAGAAATCATTTTTTTGCAATTCACCATCAAAAAGCATGATCTTTTCTCTTTCTCAAGGTGAAATATTGTGATGAAAAATATAAATTTTTGTTGCAGAAGGTGTTTTTGTTGTTCACTTTGAATAAATAATTTGCTCAAATTACTTGTTATTGAAATTATAATTGACTATGTTTGTCCTATCACAAGGGAATGGAGGTGTGTCTACACTTCCATCGTGCGATTTACGGATTGTCTTACTAAAATTTTAAGGTATGAAATGGATTAGTGTATTGATTGTTGGGCTACTTTGCTGTTCAAGTTGTGATGAAAATCGAGAAGAACCCGATTGGATTTATATCAAGTCTTATGTTCAAACCTATGCTGGAGGGTCTTTTGAAGTACATCAGTATGTGTGGCAAGAGGAAAATGATTTACGGATCTATTACCCAAATTTAAATAATGATCCTATGCTCTACCAATCTCCTGAGACGGCCCCGCGGCAAAAAAATCGGCTACAGAGAGGTTTTTGCAAATTGCCGAACGCAATGGCGATCGCACTTTTAATCGAAAAATAAATTTCTTGGATTTGGTTCCTGATAAGTATTTTGCTGATAACTTCAAGGCGGTGCGCGTGGTCTGCACGGATGCCGCATGGGACGACCAACATCCTGCAGGCAGCTTGCTCAATGATTTGCTGACAATCTCCTTCAAATCATGTGCCGAGTATGTGCACAGTGGGTATGAGAATAAATATGAATATGAATCTGTTACAAAACAACTTTCAGCTTTGACCGAGAGTGATTTGACGATGGTTAAAACGGAGATAAGGATGCATTTCGACCAGCAACCCCGGTCGGGAATCTACACGTTGCAGGTGACGATGGTTCCCATCGAAGGGAAGGAGAAAGTTGCTACTTGTGAGTGGAAGGTGAAATAGCGAATTGCCTCAACAAAACATAGAGAGCCGCGACTGTGAAGTTGCGGCTCTGTTGTGTGTGTTAGAACACCTCTTGCAGGATGGTCACCGACTGCACGGCGTGGATAGCATCGAGGTGGTAGCCGTAGTAGGAGAGTAGGGCATTGAGAAAATCGACCCGCTGGGTGCGATTCAGCCCAATCTCGGCGAGGTAACGCACGTCGCACTCCATCAAATCATGGAGCGTGCGGGCGTTGTCCTGTGTCATAAAGTAGGTGTGTGTGGGGCGTATGGGGGTGTAGAGCCCTTCGCTGATGTCGAACCAGTCGCCCTCGGTGTAGCGGTTGCCGGGCAGGAAACCCAACATCCGACTCAGGTTGGCGAGGAACCACAGGTGAAAATTTGCTACCCCTTCGTCGAGTGTGTCGAGTGCCGAGATGGAGCTCCAAACGAAGTCGAAAAGGGCATCATTCCGCTCGCTCTCCTTGATGAGCCGGTAGAGCACTTCTGCCATGAAGAGCGCGATGGTCGATTTGCGGATGTCGAAGGGGATGGATTGCATCACCACTCCGCTGCGCACCTCCTTGAAACGGTGCATCTGCATACGCGGTGACTCCAGACCCTCGAACTCCACGGCAAACATCGGCTGAAAAAGTGCCAACTTCGATCCGTGACCCCGCGTGCTGCGTACCCCCTGAACCATATAACTACGTCGCCCACCGAGGTCGGTCAGCAGGTGGACAATCATCGACGTGTCGCCATATTTGAGGGTGTGAAGTACCACACCACGTGCTTTGTACGTCTTCACCTAACTTTTTGTGCAGTGAATCAATGCCCAGCCATCGCGCGTGCAAACCTCGGTTGTGTGTAACCCTTGTGCCTCGGCAGCTTGGGCGACGATGGGTGCGTCTGCCTCCAAAAAACCACTCATCAGCAGGGTGCCACCTGCATTGAGCAGCGTGTTGTAACAAGGCAGGTCGGCAAGGAGCACATTGCGGTTGATGTTCGCCAGAATGAAGTCGTAGTGGTGTCCCTCGACCCGATGCACGTCGCCCAAGAGCGTGTGTACGCGATTGGCAACCCCGTTTGTCGTGGCATTCATGCGGCAATTTTCATCGGCCCAATCGTCAATATCAACGGCATCGACGGCTGTGGCTCCCTGCTTGGCAGCAACAATCGAGAGTACGCCCGTGCCGCTGCCCACATCCAAACCAAACTTGTCCTTCACGTCGAGTTTGAGCAGGGTTGAGGTCATCAGGCAGGTGGTGGCGTGATGTCCAGTGCCGAACGAGAGGTGGGGCATAATCACCACCTCGGCAATTCCGGTGGGTGCAGGTGCGTGGAATGGTGCGCGAATTACGAGTTTGCCATCCACATCGACCGGCTCGAAGCTGCTCTCCCACGCAGCATTCCAATCTTTAGTTGCAACGGGGGTGTAGCTGCGCCGCATCACACCGAAGCTGTTGAGCATGGCATCAACTGCTGATTTGCAGCCGGTCAATGCTTGTTCGGGAATGTACGCTTTAAGACTCTTCGGGTCGGTCATGAAACTCTCGAAGGGATAATCTGCCAACTCGGCAATCAGAATTTCGGCACGCTCAGCGTCCGAAATCGCAATATTTAACTCCACATAGTTCATAATTATGTATAATTAGCCTAACTTTGTGCAAGCAAAGTTAATCATATTATGGCAGATAATGCGTCAAAGTGGGAAGAAAAATCCCGGGGCTATCGCACCTATATAAAATTGGAAAAAAGACTCTCTGATAATACGGTAGAGTCTTATATGCGCGATTTGGCTCAATTTGAGCACTTCGTTTTGCGATTTTATGACGTTGCACCCAAGCACGTTGAGGCGGTGATGGTTGAACGATATATGACGTGGCTTTTCGATCAGCAGAAGGCGAAAACCTCGCAAGCACGCATCTTGAGTGGTATGAAAAGTTTTTTTAACTACCTGCTGCTGAGCAACGACATCGAAACATCTCCTGCGGAATTTATCGAAACGCCCAAATGTGGAAGGTCGTTACCCGACACACTCTCGATAGAGGAAATTGACCGTATCATAGCCACCATCGACACGCGTACCACCAAAGGTTTACGCGACAGGGCGATGCTCGAAGTGCTCTATTCGTGTGGGTTACGGGTTTCAGAATTGACTTCGCTGCGATTGGGCGACCTCTTTTTTGGTGAGGGCTACATTCGTGTAATTGGCAAGGGCGACAAGCAGCGATTGGTGCCTGTGAGCAATGTGGCACGCGACAAAATACAACTTTATCTTGCTGAACGAGTCTCGAAATACACGGGTGAGGATGTGGTCTTTTTGAATAATCGAGGTCGAGCATTAACTCGTGTGATGCTTTTTCGGATTATTCGCGATGCAGCGAAATTGGCAGGCATCGACAAGCAAATCAGTCCTCACACATTTCGCCATTCGTTTGCCACTCATCTACTTGAGGGAGGTGCTGGTATTCGGCAGGTGCAGGAGATGTTGGGGCACGAAAATATCATGACGACCGAAATTTACACCCATCTTGATAGCACCCATCTGCGTCAGACGGTGGAGAAACATTTGCATATTTAAAATCATGGAGAAGACGAAGGCGTGTCCTTGTTGTGGAATGAATGTGACAATTGAAGCCGAAAAATGTACGCTGTGTGGTGAACCTCTAATCGTCCCGGAGCCGCAGAAAACAGCGAAATGGCTGCGTTGGGCATGCTTTATTGCCATGCCACTGGAGATGATTGCATCGGCACAAATAGCCCTGAACGGTGAAAATCGCTATGGGCGCGGTGGTTATCTAATCAGCCAAGTAATTCAGTGGGTACCCTATGTGGCTGTCTCTCTGCTGTTGGGGGTGCTGTGGATAGCTATCTTGTTTGGATTGCGCAGCTACTGTCAACGTTGTAAAATTTCTCCAAAATTGCCCTTCATAGCCCTGATTTGTGTGGATATTGTGGCGATTCCGATGCAAGTAGTGACGGAACTTATCCCCGAGACGAACGCCTTCGTGTCGTTGTTTTTGCTGTTGCTGATTCTTTTGATGAGTGTCTACTTTATCTTGCAAATCCTTATTGGCTTACAACTCCGACAGGTGGCGCAGACGCGCTGGGTGGGTATTTTGTTTGTCGTTGCAGCGTTGACTCCATTCGTAGCGCGCATCCTTGAGCTCGCGATAGTAGGCACCTCGACCGAGATGATGATTAGTGACGCGATTGACTGTGTGGTTAACGTGAGCCTGCTTTACGCCATCTATCGAACCTTCGCCCGTTAGAGAATGCGGTGCACCTGCGATTGTGCGGTGAGGCTCATCTGTTGGTAGTCGAGTCCCGAAAGTAGATTCAGACCGCAGCGTTTGCCCACAGCGACGCTGCCCAACTCCTGTTCTACACCCAAGGCGCGTGCACCGTTGAGTGTTGCCCAACCGAGCAACTCGGCAAGGGGGATGTTGCGGAAGGTTTTGAGCTCGTCGAGTAGTGATAGATTCGTGTTCGATGCCAAAGAGTCGGTGCCGATGCAAATCGTTGCCCCTTGTGCGCGCAGCAGCTCCACGGGGGGCATCGTGCGAGAGATATATTGGTTCGATTGCGGGCAAAGTACCCAAAAAAGTGGCGCGGTGAAGTGGTCCATTAGCTGCTTCACATCGCTGTCAGTGCAGCAACAAGCGTGCACCAGCAGGGTGCTGCGGGTGGCGGGTACGGAGTCTATAATCCGCTGTGTTGGTGAGCCGTGGTGCAGAAAATCACACGTAAATCCCACCTTTTTATACCATTCCCACAAATCACCGCGGTGATCAAAAAGTGCTGCCTCAGCTGCGGATTCCATGAAATGAATTGAGAGCGGTGCACTACCTTCAGCGCAGATGGCGCACAGTGGAGCATCCTGCACCGAGTAGATGGAGTGAGGCGTAAGTGAGGTGTGAGGATGCAGCAGCAGCGGGCGCAGTGAATCGGCAGAGAGGGAACGAAGTCCGAAAAACTCGACAAACGTGTGGTAGAAGAGGGGGCTTGCAGCCTTCACTTCGAACGAAGAGTCGCCATTCGACACATCGCCCACCGCCACACATCCACTCTGCCACAGAGCATTGTCGGCACGCTGCATGGCTTGCTGGCGTTCGCTCAGCGAGGCGCAGTCGCGCACGGCACCCATGGTGCGGGCGAATCCCGCAAAACCACACGCTTGGGGGATAGCTCCTTGCAGATAGGAGAGCTCCAGATGGCAATGTGCATTGACAAAACTGGGCGTGAGAATGCCTGCGTAGAACTCCGTGCCGGCTATGCGGTCGGGCTCTGTGCAGCTCTCAACCGAGACGATGCGTCCTGTGTGGTCGACCTCTACGAGTGGATTGGGTCGGAAGCCGGAGGGGGTCCAGAGGTAATTAGAGGCTATCTTTCTGCATTGCATGACGGAAGAATTCTTCGGCAAAGATGTGAACATCTAATAGTTGATGGTAGAAACTATCAACGGCAATCGCAGCGGGCGGTGTGTAGGTTATCTTCAAATCGCGGATGACAATTGATGGGCGTTGAGCGGGCTTTTCCAGCCCTGCAAAGTCGAAAATCAGTCGGTGATCTGCCGTGTCGGCAATCAATGTGCGCTGATAGCTCTCCTCGCGATTGTGGCGTAACATATAGGTGTAGTTGCCTCGACGTGGCGAGCCTTTGCGTTCGAGCCATACTCCGCCTTGCAAACTCATGTTTTCGTCGAGGCTGTCGACGATGTAGCGCAACGAAACATTATATTGTCCGGGCTTAATATCTTTCACATCGAAGTGCAGACGTGCGGTATCCTGTAATCGCTGTACGCGAATCAAGGTGTCAGAGTAGACCACGCGACCCAAGGCGTGCCGAGCTGCATTGTCAATGGTATCGAGGATGGCAACCTCTCGATCGTAAAAATCACCTTGCTTATCGAGTAGGTTGATTGCCTCCTCGACCACATCGCCCAAACGAGCACTTTTGCGCTTCGAAAAGTTACCGATGGTGTACTGCACATCCGCGGTTGTGTAGCCGTAGTGTGCGAAAATCGGCTCGTAGATGTTCAATGAATCGGAGTTGACGCGCTTGTTGTTCAGGTAAGCATTTGTTAAAAACGCATCGCGGAAAATCATCGCCAACTCGTCGTCGGGGACAATGGTGGGATGTGAGCAAGCTGCCAATAGAAATGTGAGTAGGCAAAAAAGTCCTTTTTTCATGGTTCGTTATTTCTTTTCGTTTTTAGAAGCTGTTTTATACGTTAAAACTGCTTCTTAATCATACTGTAAACCGTCAGTCGCGTGATGCAGAGTGTAACAAGAACAAAAGAGAGGACGACAACGGCAAGGTCAGTCCATCGGAATTCAACCGGATAGCTCTTGGTGAGAAACGTATCGGCTGGAATTTCAATCCATCCCAAATGTTGCTGTGCAAGGCTCAAGCCCACACCCAACGCGATACCTATGGTGGCTCCAATGCCGCTGATGTACGCCCCTTCGCAGTGGAATATTCCGCGCAGAAGGGGGGTAGAGGCTCCCAGTGCGCGCATCGTGGCGATGTTGTCGCGTTTGTCGGTGATGAGCATTGCCAAGGCTCCCACAATCGAGAACGAGGCGATAATGAGCACCAAGAGGGAAATGAAGAAAATGCCCCATTTTTCGTAGGTCATGATGGCATAGAACGAGGCACGCATTTCAGCGCGTGTGCGCACCCTAAAATGGTCGCCAACAGCTCGTTCAATCGCGTTTTTAATCTCTTTTACATCAGCATCGGCATTCACACACAACAGCATTGCCGAGGCTTTGTCGGGGTAGGAAAACAACGCTTGAGCGAGGCGCAGTGAGGTGAGGATATATTGCTGCTCGGTATCCAAATCAAGGGCATAGACCCCTGCCGTGGGCACAGTGCGTCGGGTATAGCTCTCCATGGGAAGCAACGATGAGAAGTTATTGCGTCGGAGGGCATAAATGGTCAAGTCGCTTTCGGCAAGAGATTGCAATCCAAGTGTGTACGCCATGGCTTGACCGACGAGCACCCGATCGAAATCGCCTAATCGCACACGGTATTCGCCCGAAATGACGGCATCGGAGATGGATGGTAAAACACGGACGTATACATCGTCAACGCCGCGAATGATGGCGGTGGTTTGCCGTCCGTTGCGCTCGATTAATGCGCTCTGCTCCAGTATGTAGGAGAGTGCGGTGACACCATCGATGCGCGTGAGTGCAGCGGTATCAATTGCCCCCAGAGCGAAAGTTTGACCGCGCACGGGAGTCACCGTGAGGTCGGCATCGAATGCCGAACACATGGATTTGACGAGCGTTTCGAAACCGTTGAAGACCGAAAGTAGGATGATCATGGCGGCGACGGGCATGGCAACAGAGAATACACTCAAACCAGCAATCAGGTTGACAACCGACCGCGATTTGGGTGCGAAGAGGTACCGACGAGCAACGAAACCGACAAACATCAGCAGCTAATTATCTACTCTTCCTTCTGCATTACCTTGTCGATGTGGTCGATGTATTCGAGCGAATCGTCGAGGAAAAATTGAATTTCGGGAACACCTTTCAGCTGATCTTTGATACGGCGACCCAGTTCGCGGCGGATGAGCCATACGTTCTTTTCGAGAACAGCCATAGTTTCGGCACCCTTGCTGAACGGGAAGATGCTTACGTAAATTTTCGCGTAGTTGAAATCGGGTGAGACGCGCACCTCACTCACGGTGACCAATTCACCACGAAGAAGCTCGCGAGCCTCCTTCTGAAAAATATCAGCGATATCTTTCTGTATTTGCTTGGCAACTTTCTGCTGACGTGTACTTTCCATATTTTTATTTTGTTTTGTAATCAAATGTTTGTTCTATTTTCTCTCGCTTTGGACGTGCGATTTTCCACTCATCGAAGCCCTCTTTGTTGAAGCGATATGCTACGCCTATGCTGATGCTTAGGTTGTCAGTGGGCGAGCGCATGGGGGTGTAGTAGAAGGGGTTTTCGGCTCCATCGGTGTTGTTGTTCGGATATTTGTTGCGGTTGCGCACGATGTCCGCAAAGCCGAAGTAGTAGCGGACGCGCGCCATGAGTTCGATGCGCCCGACAAGTACCGAGACACCGCCACCACCTGCTAAGCCGTAGCCCCAGCGATTGTCGCGTGTGACACGGAAATTATAGTCGCCTGAGACCCCCTTCAGTTCGTTGTTGTAGGTTGAAGAGAAGTTGTAGGAGAAGGTAGCTGCTGCCTCGACAAATATACGAACACGGTGACCGATGTAGGCATGCGGCTGCCAGACGATGGGCAACATGACCGAATTGAATTTGCGCGTATAATATTGATAGTCTGCTTTGTCATCGGTCGTGGAGGCGTTGGGGGCAAATGAGAATCCTTGTTGTATGAATTCGAGGTCAATGCCGAAGCCCCCCACGAAACGTTGTTTGCCGTAGTGACGCCACGATATACCGGCGTTATAGCGTCCCCAGATGCCTTTCATCTCTTGTGTGGGCTTTAGGCGAGAGGTCGACATACCGTAGCCGCCCGTGATGCCGAATGTGTGCTGGGCGCGTGTGCCTGTGGCGAAAAACAGGAATAAGAGGATAAATAATGTAGTCTTTAGTTTCATCGTACACCCGTATTTGGTCTCATGTTGTTCATATTATTTGATCCGCCGAAGCTGTTGCCGCCTTGCCCACCGCTGTTGCCGCCAAACATATTCGAATTGTTGTCACTCTTTTTCTTTTTTGGACCCTCTTTGAGTTGTTGTTCATGCAGACGTTGCAGACGTTGCACCTCGCGCTCTTCGAGCATCTTCGAGAGCGACTCCATGGTCATGGGGGCGAAGAGGACGTTCATATCAATAGTGATTTCAGACTCCCAGTTGGTCTTCACCGTGAAGGTGCTTTCGCCCTTCTCATTGACGTACATCTCGGCTCGCTCAGGCTGCCGACGTTCAACCAGATTACCCGAGTCCCACTTACCATTGCCGTTGTAATCCTCGATGACGCGCAACTTCACTTCGCCCGCCGGAACGTAGTTGAATTGCACCAAGCCGCTGTCGATGTTGTGTCGCTCCTGTTTGAGTGCCCCACCTGCATCGAGCAGCTGCACGATGTACTTTGCCCCGTTGTTTTTTGGTTTAACGGTCACCTTAATCAACGCATTTTTTTCGGGATCCATCACCTTGTATTTGCCTACAATCGAGTCATTCGAAAAACCAGCCACATCGGTTAGTGCGCCTGCAGGAATGGTGAGGGTGTAGTCGCCCTCCTTCTTCCATGGAGCAACAATTTTCCAGCGGAGGAGCTTGGCGGTGTCGCGAACAAAATGTACGGGTAGGTCGTTGATTGATTTATCTTCATGGGTGACAGTCAGTAAAATAGCCGCTGAATCAATCTTTGCCAATGGATAGTCGAATTCGGCAGTGAGGTTGAGTTCGGGGTTAATCTCCTCGGTGAGTGAGAGCTTGTAAACGAAGGGATTTTTCTCTTTGTTGACGTATTTCTCGCCCGCTGCTTCGGCTTTCTTACGCTCTTTTTCTTGTTTCTCGCGCTCTTTTTGCTGCTCTTTACTCTCAATTTTTTGCCATGCCAGTTTCAGCGGTTCGGTCACCGAATGCAGGACGTTGATTGTATCGTGCTTGAGGTAGGTAATCGACCCTTTGATGGTGTCGGGAAGTTCTGCCGAGGGGAGATTGAACCACAGAGCGATGGTGTCGCGACCGATGGTTTGCGGATCGACGATGACCCGATCCGAAGGAATGCTATCGAAGCGCAGCTCCTCGATGGTGGGATGGGCGGCGTTGAAGTAGAGCATCGCCTTGTGTTGGAGGGGGCGAGCGTGTTGTGAGAGCATTTGACGGCGGAAAGTCACGTCGGTGAACATACGAAAATAGAGCTGTGGCTCGGCAGAGACATAGTGGCGAATCGAATCGTACCAAATAGGAAAATCGGGGAGTTCAAGCGGGTTGTGTGTCCCTTCGAGAAAGCCCACTTGATCTACCGCAGGTTCGTAGGTGAAGTTGTTGTTTTTATCCTGAATGGCATAAATGTAGTAGGGTATAGGTTTAAGATTCTGGGCGATGAAGATACCGTTTTTCTCGGCGCGTGCAATGACCGAGGGTTGGTGTTTGAACATCGTAGAGTCGTAATCGGGGGGGATTGTCACCGAATCGGCAGGAAAGAAATAGATGAGACTTTGGGGCACTGAATCGGCTTTGTAGCTATCTGCCGTGTAACCCGAACAAATCATGGAGTCAATCTCGGTGCCGGTCGAGAAGACGTAGCGCATCGAGTAGAGGGGGTTGCCCTCGTTGTTATCGCGGATGGACGATCCAAAATTGAGTGCGTAGGTTGTGTTGGGTAGCAATGTGTCGCGCAACTGAATAGCAACGCCCTTGCCACGAAGTGTGAGGACGGGCTTCTTCTTCATGGCGGGGGAGGTGAAAAATTCCTTTTGCTGCTCTTTGAGCTGCACAAATTCGTTGAATTCGATGTAGATTTTGGTACGATCTTTCATCTGTGTGGTGTTGTTGTCGGGTGTCATGAGGGTAATCACGGGCGGCAACGTATCTTTCGGACCTCCTGTGGGGGTCATCATGCTTGCGCAGCGAACCAAGAATGCAGGTAGGAAGAGGAGCCCTACGAAGAGTCGCAACAACTGTATGATTGTCTTTTTTTGCATATCCATTTTTTATTCGGTAGGAGGTGTTTCGGGTGTCGGGTCGGGTGTCGGATCCGGTGTAGGGTCGGGTGTAGGGTCGGGTGTCGGATCCGGCTCGGGGGCAACGTAAAATTCGTTCACAACTTGCCATGCACCTTCGGTGTGAGTCTCCTGCCATATCCGAAAAATCACCGAAATATAGTAGGGTGAGAGATTTTCAGCGAACGTTTGCTGTCGATAGGCGTAGAGTTTATGTTCGGGATCAACCACCAAAATCATCGCCGAGGAGGTGTTGAGTTGCATCTGAATCCATGTGGTTGATGCGGGGATGGTGTCCGAAGGTGGAAAACTTTCGGAGGTTGCCAAGTGGGTTGAGAATTTTTCGTCTGGTTGGTTTCTGGCAGTCAGTACCCCTGCTAACGCATCGTCGTAGGAGGCAACTGTCCAACTCGATGTGTCGACGGCAAAGGCATAGGCTTTGACCCCAGACAGCACCTCGTAGGAGCCTTGATTCTGGCTCTGTACCAAGGGACGCAACACATAGGTGGTTTGGTAAGAGATGCTTTTGAAGCACCCCACGAACAACACAGCAGTTGCAGCGGCAAGCAATAGTATTCGTCTGTTTTTCATCTCTTTGTCTTTAACTCTTCGAGCATTTCACCTGCGGTCTTGCCTGTCACGGGGTGTCGCTTCGAACGCAGAATTTCGCACAGCGGATTGAGTACAAATTCCCGTTCGGCCATCAACGGATGAGGAATGGTGAGACGCTCAGTCGAAATCACCTCATCCCCGTAGAAAAGCATATCAATATCTATTTTGCGCGATGAATAACGTTCGCCCGTCCGTTCGCGCTCGCGGGATTCGGCATTGCGGTCGCGACCTAATTCCTGTTCAATTTGCTGCAAAGCATCGAGCACTGCTTCGGATTGCAAGTCGGTGGAAATTTCCAGAACCTGATTCGAAAAATTTCCCGCCTCCTCTGTGGCGAAGCCCCAAGGTTCGGTCTGATAGCGGTGCGAACAGCGTAAAACAGCCCCCACACGTTCGTTAATGAGTTGTTGAGCGTGTTGCAGGCGCGACTTTACATCGCCAATATTTCCCCCCGTAAGGATCACTACACGTGGCATAGATTTATAATTTTTTTATCATTTTGCTCACCGAAAGTGCAAAGTGAGTGAATACAATCATTGAATTTCCATTTTGCGAAATTTGCGCCATGGCACTCTCAATCTCGGCAATCAGCGGCTCGATGTTCTGCGAACCGATGTAGGGGGCAAATTTCGAGCAAAAGCTCAGCTCCTCACCCCACAAATAACCGATTTTGTTGATTCCGGCGTGCAACATATAGCTCTCACGGAGCAATCGAGCCGATTCGAGCAGAAAAGCGCGCTGCTGCTCGCGCGTGAGTTGTGCCACATTCTCCGCCCAAGTTATCAATTCGAGGTGCTTGTCGTTGTAGCTGAAGCGCATAAGCCCACAAAAAAGCAGAAAATAATCTTTGCGTTGGATGTCGCTCTCGCCTGAGAGCAGTTGCTGCAAAGCCACAAAATCACCCGCTGCCAAGCGAGCCGTGTTGCGTGCTTGTTGCGCATCGGTGATGCCGTGTTCGGTTGCTATTTGCCCCAGTACATCGGGCGTAAGTCGCGGTACGGCAATCTCTTGTGTGCGCGAAAGAATCGTCGGAAGCAAGCGGTCTGGACGTTCCGAGACCAAGATAAAAAGCGTCTTGTCCCAAGGTTCTTCGAGAATTTTCAAAATTTTATTCGATGCCTCGTCGTTCATCGTTTCGGGCAGCCAGATGAGCATCGTTTTGTACTCCGCCTCGAAGGATTTGAACGACAACTTGCGAATCATCTCATCCGCCTCATGCGCGGCAATCATCCCCTTCAGGGTGCGTCCCAAATCAAGACGGTCGTACCAATTCTGTGTCGAAAAATAGCCCTCTTGCTCGGTGAAAAGCTGACGGAATTGCGGCAGGAAATCGTCGCAGGCAATTACTTCGCCCGATTTCTTACCTTGTTTGTTGATGGGGAAAACCAAGTGCAAATCGGGGTGCGCTAAAGCTGCAATTTGCACACAGTCAGCGCATACGCCACATGAGTCGCCATCGTGACGATGACGACAATTGAGATATTGGACATACGCTACAGCCAAGGCGAGCGTACCCGCTCCCGCCAGCCCACTGAAGAGTTGGGCATGACTCACCCGACCGGCATCGATACTCTGCACCAGTCGCCGCTTCAAATCTTCTTGTCCTATAATCTCCGCAAAACGCATTATTTCCTCTTCAATTTAATCAACGACTGCCGCAAGGCAATCAAAATCAATGCCCCCAAACAGCCCCATGTATACCAGCGGCTCTCAGCGTGAAAAAGCGCGTAGACACCTGCTGCAAAGATAGCAAAACTGAGCAGTAGAACAATGATATTTTCCCTTCTGCGTCCCATTTATTTACGTTTGAGTGCCGCGCGCAACAATGCCCCTACGTCAATTCGTTCGCGACGAATGATGTAGAGCAGATAGGAGGCAAAGAGCACAACGTTAAACGTATAACCGATGAATTTATTGCTGTATTGCGCCGTCAGCTCGCAGGCGAAAAAGACTGCTAATGCCACTACTACATACTCCCAAATGCGCCGCCAATCATAGGGCGTGGGGTAGAAATGTCGATTGAGCCACCAACTCACACCCACCATGACCGTCTCGGCGGCCAAGCGCGCCCATGCTGCACCTGCAAGTCCCCACAGCGGAATCAGATAGATGCCAAAACAGAGAATTGCCACCAAACCAGCCCCCGTGACCACAATCGCCAGCGAAGTACGCTCTTCGCGTTTGTACCAAAATGAGAGGTTCAACCAAACACCCGTCAGGACGTTGGCAGCTAACACCACAGGCAGAATGTAGATGCCTTGACGGAAATCGCCACCCACAATCAACGCGAAAAAATCGCGAAACAGGGCGATACCCAGAAAGATAATCATCGATGCCATGATGTAGTACTTCATGGCGGCGGCATTCATCTGCACGAAGTCCGATTTCTTGAAATTCGACAGGAAGAACGGCTCGGCAGCCAAGCGATACATCTGGTAAAAGAGCATCATTACCACAGCAATTTTAGTAATGGCTCCGTAGATACCAACCTGATCCATAGCTCCTTCCGGAACTAAATATTTGATCAATTGGCGGTCGATAAATTCATTCGCCGTACCCGTCACGCCACTCACAAGCAGCGGCAACGAATAGACAAATATGACCGCCAGCAACACCCAATTAATCTTTGGTAGCACACCATTGGTGGTGGCGAGAATCGCCAAGAAGGTCATTATGCTTGCGATGAGGTTGGCAACAAAGACCCAGCCCACACCGAAGTCGGTGGCGTAGAGTCCCATGCAACCGAACGCCACCGCTAAGGCGACATTCAGCCCCACGTTGAGCATCTTCAATTTGACGAAGGTCATTGCGCGCCCCTGCTCACGCAGTCGCGAGAAGGGGATGCACGCCCACACATCAAACAAGATAATCAATGCTACCCAGATAATATATTGAGGATTCGATACATAGACCTCACCCATGGCAGCCGATAGCCCGTCGCGGAACAGCAGAACCACAACCACAAAGAGTGTTGCCGCGAGTGCCGTGATGCCCCACGTGGTGGCAAAAAGAGTGCGTTTGGCTGCCAGCACATCGCCACCTGCCTCCTCGGCTTTGGCGGAAAAGCGGAAGTAGCTCGACTCCATTCCCATGGTCAAAAGTGTGAGTGCCAGTGGAATGAGTGCGTAGATGTCGACTACAATGCCGTAGGTATCAGTTCCGAAAATTCGGGTATAGTAGGGCGTGAGCAGGTAGCTCAGAAACCGTACTACAATGGTGCTGATGCCGTAAACGGCCGTCTGTTTGGCTAATTTTTCAAGCATGGTACACTTATATAAAGTGCAAATATACACATTTTCTCGTCTACGTAGAGTGCGAAACAAAGAAAAGAGCGTTCCGATGAATCGAAACGCTCTGAATCAGTGGAAAAAGGGGCGTTACTCGGCGGGGATGAGGTGCGGATTTTTACCCGTCAAAGTGCGCAAGAAAGAGACGATTGGAACCACATTCGGATCGTTTTCTGACAGACCTAATTGATAGCGGAACATTGCACCAACAGCGGCGTTGAGTGTGCCTGCCGTGCCGTCGTGCAGGTAGGGCGGCGTGATGGCTATGTTGCGCAACATAGGGCATTTGAAGCAGCCCAGATCGAGCGAATCTTTCGTTACGCCATACAACCCTTCATCGTCCTCGGTCCAGACAATTTCGGAGGAGCGCGCGGCGTAGTAATCCTCCGCAATACCGATGTATTCGTAGGATTGTCCGCCCATACCTTGCCCTGCATGGCAGGTGGCACAGTCATTCTCTTTGAAGGCTTCATAGCCAGCTAATTCATCAGCAGTGAGCGCATTAGCATCGCCTTTGAGGTAGCGGTCGAACGGGCAATCGGGGGTCAAGAGAGTCTTTTCGAACTCCTCAATTGCATCGGTGACCGTTGCCTCGGTAATCCCCTCTGGATAGAGGGGAGCAAATTCGGCAACCAATGCTTTGTCCGCGCGCAGACGGGCTGTGATTTCATCCCACGAATTGGAACCCATCTCAACGGGATTGAGTGGTGGTTCGGCAGCCTGCAACGCCAGTGTGGTGGCGTGTCCATTCCAGAATTGCCCAAAGTTGAGCGATGAGTTATAGACCGTCGGGGCGTTGATGGTACCGAATTGACCCCGAATACCTTTCGAGGTGCGCAGGTGATCCACGCCGCCCTTGTCGAGCGGATGGCAGAAAGCGCACGAGATGGTGTTGTCGCCCGAAATACGGTTGTCGTGGTAGAGCTTGTAGCCCAGCAAGACTTTTGCCGAATCGACGGGTTCGGGGTTGCCAATGGGTTGAATGGGATTGTTGGCGAACTGCTTGGATGCCAAGCCGGTGGCGAAGCGCGCGGCACGCGTGTCGGCAACCCACTGCAGCAGCAGGCTCTTTTCCTTGTCGTTGAAACTTGTACCCCAGTGGAGATATTTGTACTCCGCGATGGGCATGGAGCCATTCGAGACCGCTTGTTCGATTTTTGCGAGATCCGCTTCGTTGATATTGTTTATGTCGTCGCAAACGCGTTTCAAATTGACAAAACGAGCGGCATGGTGCATATGCTCTTTGAGTCGTGTGCCTAAAATCGGAAGTGCAGCGTAGGCGGGGGCTTCGGCTCTGTTGTTGTGGCAAACCAGACAGTCGTTTTGTTCAATAAGGGCGGTTACCTGCTCTGTTATAGGTGTATTTGCCGAAGTTAACTCGTTGTGGTTAAGCCTAATGATTAAGGTGACGGCTGCCGCCACAAGCAAAAGGACAATCGTAGTGTAAATCAATTTCTTCATACGCTCATGATTTTGTAGGGTTGGGAACAAATATACTATTTTATTCGCGGATTTGTGTATAGCTATGCAGGCTTTTTTTTGCGGCAGGCAGATAGTTAATCCCATACCACGTGATTTGAAGGGTTAAGAAGGCTGCGAAAAGGAGGACAAAAGCCGTTTTGAGATGGGTGGCGAAGCGTGCTCGAAAATGGATGTGCGCCAAATAAAGCAGCCACGTGACGGCAGCCCAGCACTCTTTGGCATCCCATGCCCAGTAGCTCCCCCACGCCTGTTGTGCCCACACGGCACCCATCAGCATACCAAGAATGAGTAGGGCTGCGCCGATGCGGGTTAGTGTATCGGCGTGCGTAAGTAACTCGCGGCGCGTGCTGAGCAGTAGTCCCGCAGCCATTAGGGCATAAGCCACCATGTAGACCGCTACGTGGGGGATAAACCACGCACTTTGCAGAGCCGGCATCAAGGTGGCGGAGTGTATTTCGGGCTGCAAAATATTAATCAGCGTGAATACCGAGGCGAGTAAGGCGGCAAATGGGAGTAGAAAACGATAGTGCCAGCGCAGATGCAGCACCAAGCCGATGGCGGCAATGCAGAGCGAGTACCACAGGCGGGTCTCGCCCATGGTGCGCATCGGGGGGTGTTGCACGGTGTGCCAGAAAAGGGCGATGAAGAGGGCGAAAAGAAGCGTGCCACAAAGAAACAACGTGGCTCCTATCCGTTCACGACGCAGGGCGATGAGGGCACCAAAAAGCCACAGAAGGATGGATGCCGCACCGAAATAGCTGAAGGAGTCCCACGTAATCATTGCCGACGAAAGATAAAGAGAATAGAACCTGCGGCTAAGAGTCCGATGCCGAGGTAGATGACCCACAACCACGGATTGCGCACGAGTAGCAGTACGGTGTAGGCGTTGTGTGTGCGGTCGTAGCTCTCTTGGTAGAGGGTGTAACCGCGATGGTGTGCTGGCGAGTTGACCTCGATGCGGCAAGGGGTGCCGTCGAGTTGCAAATCGGAGCAAAATTGACGGGGTGTACCGTCGTCGAATCGTTCGATGGTGAAGCGGTTGAGGCGCACCTCGAAGGGGAGTGGAACCAATGTGCCTTGTGCGCTTTGTGCGACATGAACCCTCTCACCACGTCGCACAACAAGGCGCGCCTCTGTCACATCGGGTGCTCCGAAGAGTGCACCCCACAGAATGAGCAGCAGCCCCGCGTGGTTGAGCAGAAAAACGACATTGCGTTGGGGTAGACGGTGCAAAATGACCAATTCGAGGTTGGTCATCAGAAGCACGACCAAGAGGATAAACGGGTAGGTGCGATGAAGAGGGGTGCCCCACGTCCCCTCAATCAGCAGGGCGATGGCAGCGAGTAGCAGCAAGGTGATAGCCAACGTGCTGCTACGAAGTTGGCGGCAGAGTGTGGATTGGCTGTGATAGCGATATAGAGACCAGATTATCAGTGCAAAAGCCACACCAAGAATCAATGAAGTGGGGAATTGCCACAACGAAAAATCTGCTTGCCACGCACCCATTACGACTAAGTGTAGAGTGAAGAAATTACAACCACTTCTTGAAGCGGAAGAACCAAATTGTGAGTCCTGAGAAGAGCAACATCAGCCCAATGGCGAAAATGTAGCCCACGGGCAATGTCCAGCCGTTGGAGAGGGTGAGTTGCCACTCCAATTCGGGCATTGAGCGGAAGTTCATGCCGTAGACACTGGCGATGAGTGTGGCGGGCATGAAGATGACGGCTGCCACCGAGAAAATCTTAACAATCTCGTTTTGCTCGATGTTAATCAAACCCAGCGCAGCATCCTGAATGTAGTCCAAACGCTGAAAACTGAAATCGGCGTGGTTGATTAGTGAGTTGACATCCTTGATCATCAATTGCAGGCGGGGGAAGATATCACTTGGAAAACGCTCCGAGCGCAGGATGCCTGAGAGTACCCGTTGACGGTCGAAAATGTTCTCTCGCAGCGACATCGTATTCTCCTGCAAGGCACTGATGCGATGGAGAACCTCTTTGTCAATCGAATCTTCGGAGTTGATATCCTTGCTCAACGCGGCAACTTGCTTGGCAACTAACTCGACCAAATCGGCATCGTAGTCGATGCGTACTTCGAGCAGCGAGATGAAGAGATGGTAGCCCGTGGAGTAGCTGCGGTAGTTCATTTGTAGCCGCTTCTCGGTCTCTTTGAAGGTGCTGAATTCGGCATTGCGCACCGAGACCATGACACCTTCGTTGGAGATGATGAACGACACCGGCTCGACCAAAAAACTCTCACCCGTGGGGACAAAGAAGTTGGCGTTGGAGATGATGGCATTCTCGGTCTCGAAGTATTTCGAAGTAGACTCAATCTCCTCGACCTGTTGTTTGGTCTGAAGGCTGATTTCCATGAAGTTCTCGACTGCCTTTTGCTCTTTGATGGTAGGCAGCAGCATATCAATCCACAGTATGTCGTCGTAACCCAAATCGTCGAAGAGGGCTGTGTCGGCATTGCGGATGATTTTATTGTATTGTTTCAGATAAATCGTAATCATAATCACTCCCGTTTTTAATGTATGTTAATCGTCCGAGCTTAGGGCAGGTTATCGGCCCGCTATGCTCTTCAGCCGGGATTGGCCCTCGGGGCGACTTTGATACCCGAGTCCCAGAATTTTTGGAGTGCTTTTTGTTTTTGATTATCGAAAATATAGTCGATGTTGCGTGTCAGATATTCGTAAGCATCGTAGGGCTTTTGATCGAAGCCGTGCTCCAAGACCGCTTCGTAAGTGTGTTCCAGTCCGAAGGTGAGTGCTTTTTGTAATGCACTGATAATATCTTTGTCAACCCCTTTGCGAGCTACCCATACGGCAAAAGCAAAGGAGAGCTTGGTCATTCGAATCCACTCTGCTGCCAAATCGCACGTGTAGGCGAACTCCCCCTCGTGGTCGAAGACTTTGTCGCCAATGAGCAGAAACGCATCCCCCGCGCAAGCGTGGTTGAGTTGGGCGTAGTCGGTCAAAGTGTAAAATTCGGGTGCCGTGCGCCAATGCCGTTTGTAGAGATAGGCAGTGAGTTGAGCCGAGGTGAGCGAATGGGCATCGAGAAAGACGCGACGTGCTTGGGCGATGGGGGTGTTGCTCACCAAGACCACTGTCCGTACGGCTCCCGCAGCTCCGATGCAATATTGGGTGACAATCTCTGCATCGCTCAGTGAAGGGACGGCAGCTACGGGGAGCAACGCGATATCGGCGTTACCCTCGCGGAAGTTGCGAGCACAGTCGGCAGGAGGTGTTAATAGAAGTTCGGCTCGAAAATTACTTTCGTGCTCGATACCATAAATGAATGGTATCGTATTGAGATACGACACTGCGGCTATACGTGGGACTATGACCATCATCCATAAATGTAATTCTAATCCAATTTTATTCTATTTGGCAAAAGTAGTCATTTTCACGGTGAAGCGGCTCATAATTTTCTATTTTTTTCAAAAAAAAGCCTCTGCCCCTTGACAAAGGGTGTTTCGATGTTGTATATTTGCATTCGTAAGCAACACGGCACTGTGCACAGAGCCCCGCTTTTCAACAATCGCTGATGCCTATCTATCAGCTTCGTAAAGTTTGTTATCAACAACTTTCAACAATTAATCACTCATCTTATCAACAATGAACCGCACTCATTTGGAGCGTGCGGCGGAAGCACTGGCTTTGAAACGGGGCTATACCTTTTTCGCCGTGCAGGACGAATCACTGCCTCATGCAGTCAGATCCTATCCCGCCGCTGTACTCGCACCCCTCGCATTTCACGCTATCGAAGGCCGACAACACGGTCGCGCAACCTACGACATGACTCTGAGATTGTTGACTCTCGGAGCAAAACTATCTCCCACGCAACGATGTGCGGCACTCGCCACACTCGAAAACGATCTGCTGGCACTCTTCGTCGAATTGACTGCCGACGAAAAAGTAATTGCAGTGGAGGAGCTAAAAATTCGCTCCGCCGCACTCTCGCTCACTCCGCATGGCGAACTCTCGCAAACCGCGACAGCGCGCATTATCACCCACTTTTAAACCATAAAGACCATGGAAATAATACAAATTCCACAGAATTATGCCTCACTCAACCATCCACTCATCTACACAGCGACCGATGCCACACCTCGTACATTCGATGTGCAAGTGGTGGAGTCCGATTCGGGCGAGACGGTGGGGGTAAAGCGACTCATCGGCACTTCGCGGGCAAGCGTCGATGTGGCACCCTACCTGCGTAGTCGGCTGTTTTTCAACTTCTTTGAGCCCCACGGAACGGGATTTGTCAGCGCGGCAGGGCGCACCGTGGTCTCGACCATCCAGATTGACAGCGTGCGCTCACCTCTTCGGACTTTTGTGCCAGCGACACACGATGTGGTGCCTCCTGCCTTGCTCACCACTCTGTGTGGTTCGCGCATCATCGCTCGCGGCGAGTGTGACGAGTTGACGCTCTGCACCGCAATCCCTTGTGTTGCACGGGTCACCGCCTACAAAGGTGCTCTTGCCGATACCACTGTCTACACAGCTCCTCACGCCGGCTTTGTCCTGTTTCGCTTGGATACGACGACCTTCCCCGGAGCGACCGTCATTCGGGTGCAAATTGACGAGGTTGGATCCATATCCTACTATCTCACGGAGCAGACAGCGGGCTGTCGCTTGGCGTGGCGCAGCAGTGCCGGATCGGTCGAACACTACACATTTCCAGTGGAGAAGGAGGCGAACGACGAGGTGAAAAAGGTGTGCATCCTCACCCGACAAGGGTATCGTGCGGTGGCAGTCAGCTCGGAGCGACTCACCACGCTTATCTCGGCTTATGAGCCTCAACGGGTTCTTGCATCGCTCGAGGAGATTCTCTCTTCGCCTGCGGTGTGGCGCGTCGACAACGGCATCTACACCCCCGTGGATGTGGTCAATGACCACTCGGGAGTGCATCGTCACGGCACACTTCGCAATCTTGAAGTGCAATTGCGCAGTCAGCCTAAAACCCTCCTGCCGTGAAGCTGACAATCGACTCTTCACTGTGCGATTTGGCTCCAGAGAGTCACTTCGCACCCTCTTATGATGCCGATGCGTTGTCTTCGCCTGAGAGTGCTCGCAAGGGAAACGCAATCAAACTCACCTTGCCTCGTACGACCGACAATGATCAGGTATTTGGCTCGGAGGCGGTCTTTAATGCCCGAAAGCATACAGCTGAATTGACACACGATGGGGCGCGACTCCATGTGGGCACAGTGCGACTGCTCAGTAGCTCTAATCGGGAGTATCGAATCGAAATCCGCAGCGGGGCGGCACAATGGGCGAAAAATGCCGCACTCGGCGCATTCAAAGCCATACCGATTGACTATACCAGCCATCTCACTCCAACCGACATTAGTGCCGGATGGCGCGACGCGAGTCCAGTGAAATTTCTGCCAATTCTGCGCGATAGTTATGAGCAGCTGAATAGCTCGACAGACTTGCAACCGGTCTTGCGGATGCTCTCTCCTGATGATTATCACCCGTTTTTGCAGGTCGATGCGCTGATGCGAGCTATTTTTACCGCGGCAGGTTACACCGTGCAGAGCCGTTTTATGGAGAGTGTACCCTTTCGTTCCCTCTATATGAGTGGTGCCTATGCCACGCGTGACACAGCGGCGGTCGAGAAGCGAATGGGATTTTGTGCCGTGCGACTGACCACCGCAACAGCTGTTGCCGATGCTGTGGGGCGGGTCTACGCCACACCACACGGTGCGGGCAATATTGTGGGTAATCTGGTCGAAACGGCAACACCTCAGTCGGTAGACGAGGCGGGGGTGGTGCATACCGAACCCTACAACAACGGCAACTGCTTTGGGGTGGAGAAGCTCAAAATTGTCTACCGTCCCACCACTTCACTCAGTGTGGGATTTGAGTACCACCTGCGCTACACGACTGACCACCGTATTCTGACGCGAGAGCGACTCAAGGGGTTTGATTCGGTGAATCTTGGGAAGGGTGGCAATATCCCTTTTCGTCTACCCAACCGCTACATCGATCGCCGTTCGAATTTGGCAGCGCAAAGATCCTATCGAGTGGTGGTATTCGACGGAACAGCTACGGCACAATTCCGCCTGCGCTACAACCTTGATGAGCAAATTGGAGCGCACTGGAGTGACTTTACAGGGCGTTCGGCGGTCGTGACAACTCCCGCGGCACAGAAGATTGCGCAGCCCTCGTTGTTTGTGCAGAGCAGCCCCAATTCGTGGTCGGCATACGAGGGCGATTGGGCTCTATATGATGGCTATGTCGGGCTGACGGGACAGACCACCGTAGAGATTTGTGTGCGCACTCCAACCGAGATGGTGAGTGCCTCGTCACCCAAATACTTCAACACTATTTTCTTTATGGGTGCCGATGAGGGGATGCACTTCACCCTCCACACGCAATGTTCGGTGCGCCCGTTGTTCTCGCCCGCACCCGCCTACGGAGCTCGGGTGACGATGGTCGATGTGGCGCAGCACGATGTGAAACAATCGGTCTTGTTGGAGGCGGTGCAACACCTCTTCAATCTGCGATTTTATACTGATGAGCAGACGAAAACGGTCTACATCGAACCGGAATCCGATTTCTGGGACGAGAGCCGACAAGCCGATTGGAGTGGTCGAACCGATTTCATGCAGCCCATCGTGTGGGAAGATGTGGCACTTGGGGTGCACGAAAGTCGCACGTACGGCTATGGTGGAGGTGACGGCGCAACGATGCGACTGGGTCGGGAGGAGGGGCAATCTTTCGGGTCGTGGCACGTGACGACAAACTCTCGTGCCACCATCGAAGGGGATCAAAAATGTATAAATCCCCTCTTTAGCCCCACCCTCAGTGAAGCAAATATCCAAGTTGAGGCACCCTCGGCATTGCTCATGCAGGTCGGAGACCGAGATGATGCTGCGGGTGATGGGGTCAACTTTGCCCCGCGCATCGTCCGCTACTGCGGAGTGCACAGGTTGCCTGCCGGTGAGCGGTGGAACGATCCGGCAGGGCAGGCTGCCTATCCTTTGGCGGCATTCCATTTCGCAGGGGATGCCGAGCAGGCGGGCTTCACCCTCTGCTTTGCAGATCGTGACGGGCAGCAAGGGTTACACCGATTCTACGACCGACAGGAGAGTCTCTATGCTGCCCGAGAACACGTCACACTCACCCTGCGTCTTGCGCCTCACGAATACGAAACACTCTTTACAATCGACACCGCAGCCCCCGACATTCGCACTACATTTCGCATCACCACCAACCGCGGTGTGGTCTGCGCCACGCTGCGCCGAATGAGGGATTACAACCCCGCAACGGGGTTGGCACGTTGCACATTCACCCTTTTATCACACGATTAATGATGACAAACATGAACCAAAAACTTGCGGAGCATCTTCTCCGTGAAACGGTAGGTATGGGACGCGTTGCAACACTGGAGCGGCTTTTCGAATTGGGAGTGGTGAGCCACCATTTATGTGAGCAGCACGCCATTCGTGCCGAGGTGGAGCGGCTGGTACGCAAAGGCAGTGGTCGATGCGAGGCGATGGAGGCGGCTGCCATTGATTTCAACTGTTCCTACGCCAAGGTGCGTCAGGCAGTCTATTACAAACCAAAAAACTAAAAACAATGAATGACAACATCCGAATCAGCAACCATGCTGAGGAGTGTTCGATTGACATCGAAGGAACTATCGGACTGCCCGAAGCGTGGCAATTCGATGACCCCGCACAACGCGTGGCAACCTACGATGCCTTCCGTGATGCGGTGCGCCGCATCGCAAATCTCGATGCAGCACACATCGTAGTCAACATCCGTTCGACGGGAGGCGATGTGAATGACGCGCTGCTCATCTACGAAGCACTGGCGGCTCTGCCCGCCCGCATCACCACCCGTTGCTACGGCTACACCGCATCGGCAGCCACCATCATCGCGCAAGCTGCCTCCGAAGGGTGTCGCGAAATCTCAGCCAACTCACTTTACTTGATTCACAACTCAGTGTGCGCCACCGAGGGCAATGCCGACGAATTGACGGCACGACTGGAGTTGTTGCATCGAACCGATGACCGACTGGCGGCTCTCTATGCTGCACGGTCGGGACACACTGCCGACGAATTTGCGCTGCTCATGTCCGAAAAAAAGGGCTGTGGACGCTGGCTTTCACCCGATGAGGTGATTGCCGCAGGGCTTGCTGATAAGATTATTGGCGCGGAACACGTGCAGGAGAAACCCTCGTTGACGCAGAACATTGCTCGCGGTTGGCGACGACTCGTGGCTCGCACCTCAGTGCCCGCGGTTCCATCGCCCTCGGAGGATCGAAATATCCTCCATTTCGACGATGACAAAGAGCTGGTCACCGTGCGTTCGGTGATTGCAGCGCAAGATGCGCAGGAACGGGTGTTGCCCACCGCTACGCAATCTTGTGAAGATCCCGCCACGCACGAGATGCTTCACACATCGAACGAGCAAGCGTACAGCGCAGATGCCAGACGTTTCTCGAAATTTTAAGCAATAGTTTCAACTCTTTTAACTTTTTTAACCATTTTAAACCAATCAATTATGAGCTACTTAGAAAGTCCAAAAACTTACACGGGGTCTGACCTCGAAACCATCTTTTTCCGTCCGATGCTGAACGGTCCTTCTGCCGAGGAATTAGGCGTGCGCGTGCTCTACAATATGCCCGTGCCGACTACCATTCAAATGTGGGACAGCGCGCCGAATGTATTGCAGAAATACACCACCGCAGGTTGGGCAGGCGGAAACAAATCAACAAAGTATCAAAAAACTATTCAGCTTGGACGTGTGAAGGCCGAACTCGGATTTTCAGCTGCCGACTACTTTTCGTTGGTCTACGAGTTGATTGCCGCAAGCTCGGGTGCGAACATGGATGACTTGACCGGGACCGAACTTGAGCAGGCCGAAACCACCCTCTTCAAACGTTCGATTGCCGAGGGTATTCGCGCTACGATGTGGATAGGTGATGCCAATGCGGCAACTGGATTCAATACCTTTAACGGTTTTCTGAAAGCCATCAAGGCGGCTACAGCCAAAGAAATCATTCCCAACTTTGCCTACACGGCAGCCAATCTCGCCGCTCCGGCGGGTATCATCGCCGTTTTCGAAGAGCTGTGGACATCGGCAAGTGTCAAGATTCAAGATATGAAAAACGAGGGGAATCTGGCCTTTTTTGTCACCTCGGATATCTACCATCTCTATGAAAAATACTTGGATAGTCGCGGCACAGAGTCCTCCTATGTCGATGCAATCAATGGTCGCAAGGAGTTGGCTTACCACGGCATTCCAGTGATAGATGTGCGTTTGGGCGAGTACCTGAAGAGTTCGACCGTGTTCGACAAATCATTTGGTATGCTCACCGATCGTCGCAATCTGGTGTTGGCGGTCAACACCGCCGATTTCCCCGGCAACGAGGTGCGTATGTGGTACAATCCAGATCAAATGGAGAATCGTCAACGTGCTGTATTCATGGCAGGTTGCGATGTGCTCGATGAGACACTGATTACCTACGCCCATAAGATTTAGGTGCAATGGCCTCCATCGAAAGAAAACCCGTAGGAGGCATCACGGCTGCGAAGATTACCCCGCTCAACGGGACTTCGCAGCCCGTGAGGCTTGTCGAGCAACACTCGTCCTACACCGAGGAGGTGCTCTGTGATGAGGGCATACTACGCATACACCACACCTTGATACTGGTTGTGCCGCGTGCGGAGGCTGCCGCACTGCTTGCATTTGCCCCCGTCATGGCGACCGATGGTCTCTCGGCACTCATCACCACCGCTGCCGGAGAGTCGTTGACCGTAGGTTGGTCGGAGCTCTTTGGCTACGAACAGCCGTTGCGTCTGACCTCACTGATTATGGGCTCGGGCACACATCCTGCCGATGGCAACGCCGCCACACTCCGTTTCGAGAGTGATGATCGGTCGGCTTTGCTGGAAATCTAATATTAAACTTCGCATGAAAAAAGAAAAAATCCGCAAGACGGCAGTGCGCAACAACCGCACCGACCCCTATCTTACAATCGGCACAAGCCGTGTCGAAAATGATCGTTTCTGGCGTTGGGGCGACGACAACCTCTTTCCCAACGCGCTGGCTCTCATGTCGCGCCGTTCGACCACACACCGTCGCATCATCAACGATAAAGCCGATTACATATCAGGCAAGGGTATCGTGTGCGACGAAGAACAAGCCCTGTTGCGCACCTTCATCAACCGGGTGAATGGCAAAGGGGAGACGTTGCGTCAGTTGCTCAATAAATTGGCTTTCGATAAAGCATTGTTTGGTAACGCTTTCCTTGAGGTGGTGACCGATGATAAGAATACGTTCCTTTCGCTGTTTCATCAAGATGCCTCACGTTGCAGGGTGGCGCGCGACTCAACGCATATTCTGCTGCATCACGATTGGAGTGCCTTCGTCCCCACCCAAGCACGCACATTGCCACTCTACCCCCTGTTCGAAGAGCAGCCCGATGGCACATTGCGCACGATGATCCACTACAAGGATTACGAACCGATGTTCGAACACTACGGCGTGCCACCCTATATTGCGGGATTCAACGTCTCGGCAATAGCCTATAAAACAGATCGTTGGAATATTTCACGACTCGATAATTCGTTTCAACTTTCGGGCGTGATGATGCTCGACAGCGCGGTGGATAGCGAGGAGCAGGCACGCGAAATCGTGCAGACGGCTGAACAGAAATTTGGAGGTAATCCCGGACAGGTGATGTTTGTCATCAAGGAGGGAAGTGCCGATGACAATTCGCGTTTCATCCCGATTGCCTCGCAAAACGAGGGTGATTGGAGTGCATTGCACGACCAAGCAACTTCGGATATTGTGGTAGCACATTCGTGGTTTCGCACCCTCAGTGGTCTGGATTACGCATCTGGTTTCAGTGCCGATCGTATTCTGCACGAATACGAAGTGGCTCTGAATACGGTGATTCTGGGCGAACAAGCCGAACTGATGGAGCCAATTCGTCGCATTCTGGAGTCGATACTGGGCTGTGATGCTTCGTCGTTGCAAATTATTAACTGCCCGCCTACTCGTTCGAAACCAATCTACATGAGGGTGTGGGAGGCGCGTAAAGCCGATGGATTGAGTTACGATCCCGAAGATGTGCGGCAGCAGATGTTTCTGTCGGAAATCACAAAGTACAACCTTAAAAGTATAGAGTAATTATGAAAACACTCATCACACCCGCTCAAGTTGTGGCTTTGGCTTTTGCCGACGGAGAGTTCATCACCGAACAGAGCATCACTCAGGCAGATATTGTGGCTGCCGAAGAACGTTATATCGTACCTGTCGTGGGGCGCAAACTCTATGTGCAGCTGCTCGCCGGCAGTCGTGCCGAGTTTGTGACCGACTATCTTGCCGCTGCGGTGGCTCTCTTCACCCGAGCCAGCCTCCAACCGATGTTAGATATTCGCACGGGGCAGTGCGGTACGGTGGCTCCGCGATCGGCAAACTACCAACCGGCAAGCGATGCTGCACTGTGTCGTATGCAGAAGGCTTTGCGCACCAAAGCGCGGACGTTGCTGCACCGTGCATCGAACTACTTGTCGGAAAATCGATCCTCCTTCTCGGAGTACAACGACAGCCAAAACATTCTAAAAAAATGCATAATCAATGGAGATCTTATTCAAGTACGTTAGCGGCTTAGCCGCAGCCTTGGTGGCGTTGTTCGCCCCCATAGCCCCTCTGGTGGTCTGCGCGGTGCTCTTCATCGGGATTGATTTCGTGACAGGAGCGGCAGCAAGCCGTGCCGTAGCGCGACGTGCCGGTCGTTTGTGGTGGTTCGAGAGTCGAGAAGCATGGCGTACGATTACCAAGTTGGGATTGGTCATCACTGCCATCGCCATGTCGTGGCTCATTGACTCGTGTGTCTTGGGCTTCATGGAGCTTAATTTGGCGCGTCTATTTACGGGATTCACCTGCGGTGTCGAGCTGTGGTCGTTTCTCGAAAATGCCTCGCAACTCTCCGATGCTCCGCTTTTCGGTTGGATGAGACGCTATGTGCATCGCCGCATCAAACGGGAGGTGGGCGATGAGTAGGGGGCTGACGAATTGCAATCCGGGCAATATTCGCTGTTCGAAAGTGCGCTACAAGGGCGAGGTGCAACCCTCGCGAGATCGAGCTTTCAAGCAGTTCGAGACACTGGCTTGGGGTTATCGAGCCATCTTCATGCTGCTCCACACCTACCGCGTGCGTTACGGGCTTCACACCATTGAGCGGATGATTGCTCGCTGGGCACCACCGATTGAGAACCACACACAGCAATACATTCGTTATGTGGCAGATGCGGTGGGGGTGGCTCCCGACGAGCCAATCGAAACGCTCGATTCAGAGACTATGATTGAGGTTGCTGCCGCCATTTCGGAGGTTGAGAATGGCACCCATGCCGATTTGGAGCAGGTGCGTGAAGGGTGGCGGCTCTTTACGCTGCAATAATTTTGTTTATTTCATTATTTTCGTCCTATCTTTGTGTAGATGAATTTCACCTTGTTGCAGAGCCAATTCGAGCGGCTGCCGATGTTGAGGGCGGTAGTGCCCTTTGCTGCCGGTGTGGTGTTGGCGGAGTATTATACTCTGCCCGCGATGGTTGTGTGGGGTGGATTCATCCTGATGGGAGTCGTGGCTCTTGTGGCGCGTTCGTCGCTCTATGTGGTGGTAGCACTGTTGCTCTTCGGGTGGGGATGGTCAGATTTGCGCGCCTTGCCGCCCGATGATGTGCCTCGAGGTGTGGCTACCGAATTTGCCTTGTGTGTGGGCGATGATGCCTCGGCACAAATCACTGCGTGGCGTGATGTGGTGCAGGGTGGGTGGCACGAAACAGATGTGCGGGTGCGGATGCGCACCGATTCGACACTGAATTTGCGTGCAGGTGAACGGCTTGTTTTTCGCGGTTATCTCAATAATTTCTCGAATAAATACCCCTCTTATAGTCTATTGATGCACCGCCGCGGTTATGCCGGTACAATCTGGCTCTCGGAGCGGTTTGTCCTCGAACGGGAGACCTCGCGTGGAACATCGCTGCACACGATGGCTGCCGAGCGGCTCGAACGATTGGGGTTGCCCGATCAAGAGCAGGCGTTGTGTGCCGCTATGGCAGCGGGTGATCGCCGTGGTTTGACACCCGAATTGCGCGCTGCATATGCGCGCAGCGGAACTTCACACCTACTGGCGGTCTCGGGTTTGCACGTGGGTATTGTCTTCATGCTGGTCAATGTACTGTTGTGGTGGTTGCCGATTCTGCGTCGTGGTCACCTGTGGCGCAATGCAGCAGCCATTGCCCTGATTTGGCTCTATGCTACCACGGCGGGCTTGTCGCCCAGTGTGGTGCGTGCGGCGTTGATGTTCTCGGCACTGCAACTCTCGCTCGCCTCGGCTTCGGCATACGTAAGTGGAAATATCCTTGCTGCGACGGCTTTTGTGATGATGCTCTTCCGCCCTTCGTATCTTTTCGATATCAGCTTTCAACTCTCGTTCATCGCTGTGGCGGCGATTCTTGTCTGGGCCGTTCCCTTGTGTCGCAGGCTGCGTAGTCGCTTTTGGGCAATCAACGTGCTGGTCGATATGTTGGTGGTGGGAGTGGTGGCTGCCACATCGACGGCTCCGTTGGTGGCGCACACGTTCGGCATCGTCTCGCTCATTGGGGTGGTAGTCAATCTGTTTGTTATCCCGTTGGCGAGCATCGCTGTGGTCGGTTCGGTGGTGTGGATGGTGCTCCCCATCCCCTTGCTTGCACCTCTGCTGCGCTTCGTGGCAGGTACGGCAGCCGCGGGACTGAACGCCGTTGCTGTGCGAGCTGCCGCATTACCCTATGGCGCATTTGAATACACACTTACGATTCCGCAGACCGTAGGTGTGTATCTGTGTTTTGTGGTATTAACCCTTCTTTTGCAGCGCGAAAAACCGAAAAAAACGATACCTTTGCACCCATGTTGACCCCCGAAACATACGCGTTGCTCTGCACCTCTGAAATACAGCAAGCCATCGCTGAGAATCGTGACCGCGATCCTTTGAAGGTTGCCCTCGATCGTCGTGTGCCGCAGGCGGCATTGGTCGCCACGCAAGTCAAATATTTGACGCGTGCGGCTTCGAAATTACCCTCCTATCGTGCAGCGCAGTGCATTCTGCCCTCACTGGCTTTCGAGCAAGCGTCGAGCGAGGAGTGTGCGGCACACAAGCGCATCGAGGGGGATGTAGTGCTTGATTTGACCTGTGGTCTGGGTGTCGATACGTGCGCTTTGGCACACCGCTTTTCTCGTGTGGTGTCGCTCGAACGCAATCCGCTGTTGGCTCTCATCACGCGAGATAATCTTCGTCGTATGGGCATCGCTAATGTCGAGGTGGTGTGTGCTGCTGCCGAGGAGTACCTTACTGCAACCACCGAGCGGTTCGATTGGATTTACGCTGACCCCGATCGACGCAGTGCGATTGGTCGCAAATTGGTGCGGCTTGAAGATTGCTCGCCTAATATCCCCGCATTGATGCCCTCCATACGGCGGGTTTCGGGACGATTGTGTCTGAAAAATTCGCCTCTGTTCGACGTGGACGAGGCTTTTGCTATTTTCGGAGGGTGTGAAGTGGAGGTGGTTTCGTTGGGCGGTGAGTGCAAAGAGGTACTCGTCTATGCCGATGGGAGTCAAGCACGTATCACTGCCACCGCTCTGGGACTGGGCTCTTTTACGGCTCTGCGCACCGAACGGACAAACACCCCCTGCACCGAATCTTTCGACCCTGCACGCTATGGCTGGCTTATCACGCCCGATGTGGCATTGCAAAAGGCACGTGTGGCGTGCATGGCTTTGCGCGATGTGGCACACCTGTGGAGCAACGAAGGCTACGGATTTGCCGAGGAGGAGCCGCACGATGTGATGGGCAAAGTGGGGGTGATTGAGCGAATTGAACCCTACGACCCAAAGGCGTTGCGCCGTGAGTTGCGCGGTGAGCGTGTTGAGCTGCTCAAGCGCGATTTTCCCCTCACGGCGGCGCAGATTGCGGCGCAGATTGGTGTTCGTGAAGGGGGTGCAATGCGCCTTGCATTCACGAAAATAGGCGGCAATTTTTGGACAATCCGCATAAAATAGCTACTTTTGGAACTATACTTTGAATTATGATAGGACGCATACTTACCTTCTTCACGGAGACCATCTTCCGTCGCAACATCAACGAATACCGCAATCCTGTGGTGCGCTGGTTGGTGCAGCAGTACAAGTTGCTCTTCTATTCGGCACGCGGGTTGATTGAACACGGCACGATGGTGCACAGTGCGGCACTGACGTTCTATACGTTGATGTCGATTGTGCCGATTGCCGCCGTGATTTTCGCTATTGTCAAGGGCTTTGGATTGGCGGACGGAATGCTCGAAAACCTCTACACAGCATTTCCACAAAACCAAGAGCTGATAGCCTACATTCTTGATTTTGCCGAACGGGCGTTGGCGCGTACGCAGGATGGGGTGATGGCATCTGTGGCGTTGGTCATGCTTTTTTGGGCGGTGATTAGTGTCTTTAGTTCTATCGAAAATGCCTTCAATAACATCTGGGAGGTGAAGGTGACGCGCAGTGTGGCACGTCAATACACCGACTACATTGCCATCGTGGTGGTGGTGCCATTGCTCTGGATTTCAGCGCACGCAATGGGAATTTACGCTCAGCAAATTTTGGGAATTGATGCCTCGCTGCTCTCTGTTTTCTTGGTCAAGGCGGCTTCGATGGTTGTGGCGTGGATGCTGTTTACCTTCCTCTACATGGCGATTCCGAACACCAAAGTGCGCATCGGAAGTGCCTTCACAGCGGGTGTGGTTGCTGGTACGTGCTTCGTGCTTTTCCAATGGGGCTACGTCTATTTGCAACAGTGGATGAGCTCCTACAACGCTATTTATGGCAGCTTTGCGGCTCTGCCTCTGTTCTTGGTGTGGATGCAAACTTCGTGGCAAATCCTGCTCTTTGGCGGCGAGTTGTCGTTTGCCTATCAGAATATCGAGAAATTTGGTGAGGAGCGCGAATCACTGCTTATCAGCTACGATCAACGGCGCAAAGTGACCTTGGCGGTGATGTTGGTCATCGTGCGCCACTTTCGCGATGAGGGTGGTACTATCTCAGCCGACACCATTCGTCGTCAGCTGAATCTCCCAACCCGTATTGTGAACGATGTGCTCTATCAGCTGGTGACTGCCGGGTTGCTCATTGCCGTCCATACCGATGACACCGATAAATCAGTGGCTTTCACCCCGGCGCGCGCCATTAACACCCTGACGCTCTATGGGGTTATCGAGGCGACAGAGAGTCACGGACAAACCTCGTTTGACCTCTCGACCGTGCCCGAAATGGAGCGCGTGAATCAGGAACTTGAAAAGATAAAGACTTGCGCACGCGCATCGCATGATAATCTACCCCTTACTGATTTATTATGAATAGGAGAGAGTTGAAATCGGTGGTTGTGGTTGGCAGCGGTAATTTGGCTGAGGCACTGGCACGTGCCCTCGACGGCAGTGCGTATGAGTTGCGCCAAGTCTTCGCCCGCAACGCGGTGCGAGGTGCACAGGTGGCGCAGATGGCGCACACAGAGTGGACAAATAATCCCGCGCAATTAGCCCTTGCCGATCTCTACCTCATTGCGGTGAGTGACCGAGCTGTGGCAGCCGTTGCCGCGGCACTGCCTCTGCCCGAAGGGGCGGTGGTGGCGCATACGGCGGGCTGTGTGTCGTTGGATGTGCTCCCCTTCAGTCGCCGGGCAGTTTTCTATCCCTTTCAAACCTTCACACAAGGGCGCGCGGTTGATTTTGCGGATATTCCTATCTTCATTGAGGCATCCGACAGCGCATTGCAAACCGCCTTGGAGTGTTTCGCACACGGATTGAGCCACACGGTGCTTTTTGCCGACAGTGCCATGCGTGCGCGAATCCATCTATCGGGGGTCTTCGCCTGCAACTTCGCGAACCACCTCTTTGCCTGTGGTGAGCAAACACTGCGTCAGGCGGGGCTCTCCTACGACCTCTTGCGTCCGCTGATTCGCGAAACGACCGCCAAGGCACTTGCTGCCGACCACCCTGCCGATGTGCAAACGGGACCTGCCGTGCGAGGTGATTGTGCGACACAGGAGCAACATTGCGCGCTGCTTGCTTCTGACCCCACACTCGAAACTATCTACCAAACAATAAGTCAACATATATGGGAAATTTCAAAGAAGATATAGCTCGCACTGAGGCGTTCATTTTCGACGTGGACGGTGTGATGACCGATGGGGGAATTGTCCCCACGGTCGATGGCGATTTTATCCGTCGCTACGATGCCAAGGATGGTTACGCGCTGGCTTATGCTGCGCGCTTAGGTTACAAGATTTGTATTATTTCGGGTGGTCGTGGTCGCACGCTCGAAAACCGACTTCAGATGTTGGGTTTGACGCGAGTCTACCTCGATTGCATGGATAAAATTAACACCATGAAGATTTTTTGCGAGCAGGAGAAGCTCAATCCTGCCAACGTTATCTACATGGGCGACGATATTCCCGACTTGGAGTGTATGCAGGCGGTTGGAATCCCCGTTTGTCCTGCCGATGCGGCGATGGAGGTGGTTGAAGCATCGCGCTACGTCTCTGAATTTAACGGCGGACACGGTGCTGTGCGCGATATTATCGAGCAAGTTCTTCGTGCTCGCGATGATTGGGCGAAAAATTCGCAGGGAGTCACTCCATCCAATTTCGCCGCCTCGCGGTAGGTGCGCAACGCTGCCCTTGTGAGAAGTGTGTGTAGTAGCAATTTTTTCATTATACTTTCGGCAGCGAAAAAGCGCAGGACAGAACAAACCGTTGCGTGTGTTTTGCCGATTCAAAAAGGTACGTGAACAAAACTTTTCTTCATGTTCTTTCTTGAAAGAACGAACGAAAGAAGAGCGTAGGGCGGAAATTGTCGGGCGCAAAAGATTTGTTTTTACTTATCTATCTCCTGCCAAATCAATGCCGACGATCCGAGAATGGCAGCGTTCTTGCCTTGGATGCCACTGGGTAGCAGCTTGACTTTGTTCTTAAAAACAGGCATCATATTCTCCTCCATGTACCATTGTGTGGGTTCGAAAATGAGTTTACCCGCTTTCGACAAACCACCGAAGAGAAAGATGGCTTCGGGCGATGTCACCGTCACCACATCAGCCAAAGCACGTCCGAGCATCTCGCCCGTAAAGCGGAAGGCTTCGATGGCAATCGGATCTCCCTGTTTGGCGGCGGCAGAAATGATTGAGGCATCGAAATCCTCGTAGGCGGTTTCGCGCATTTTGCTGGGGGTGTTCATTTTGGACATCAATTCGAACACGGTGCGCTTGATACCCGTTGCTGAGACGTAGGTCTCCAGACAACCATAGCGACCGCAGCCGCATTGGCGACCGCCGCGCTCTACAATCACGTGTCCAAATTCACCGGCAAAGCCATCGTTGCCGTAGATCATCTCTCCATTAGCCACAAATCCCGATCCGAGTCCTGTGCCGAGGGTAATCATGATAAAATCTCGCATTCCTTTAGCATTGCCGTAGACCATTTCTCCGATTGTGGCGGCGTTGGCATCGTTGGTTATCCGAATTTTGGTTGCGGGGAAGCACTTGGCGATATCCTCCACCAACGGAAAGATGCGTCGCGCATCGTCGGGCTGGCTCTCTGTGGGCGAAAAACGCCAAAGATTTGCGGGGGCTTCTATCTTCCCGGTGTGAAAGTTGGCGTTGGGAGCACCAATGCCTATCCCCACCAATTCGTACTCGAACGAGAGGCTGTCGACCATGGCGCGCATCGAGATGCAGAGATCTTTCACGTAGCTGGGGTAGTCCTCAAAGTTGGGATATTTTTTGGTTGAAATCACAGATTCAGCATAGAGATCGCCGTTCTCATCGACCATACCGAACGCCGTGTTGATACCTCCGATGTCGATACCAATTGCGAGTTTTTTCATATTTCAGCGTGTTTGGTTCATTTCTTTCGGTAAAGTTAAAGATAAATTCGGTTACTACAAAGTTTTTTTTTACTTTTGGGACTGCAATTTGTTCGAAAAACTACTTAAACGTATGCTCAATAACGAATCATTACTGGTCTCAATCGAGAATTTCTTGGCTCAGCGGGAGTTCCCGACCGAACCAGAAAAGCTATATGCTCCAATCAGTTACTCGCTTGCCGGTGGAGGCAAGCGATTGCGCCCCATGTTGCTGATGCTCTCTTGCGGCATCTTCACCGACGATACTGCTTCAGCCATGCCTGCGGCGGCTGCCGTCGAGGTGTTCCACAACTTCACGTTGCTCCACGACGACATCATGGACAATGCTGCTGTGCGTCGTGGCAAACCCTCGGTGCACGCCAAGTGGGGCGGTAACGTGGCGATTTTGTCGGGTGATGCGATGCTCA
This sequence comes from Alistipes sp., assembly GCA_036652255.1. Taxonomy (GTDB): domain Bacteria; phylum Bacteroidota; class Bacteroidia; order Bacteroidales; family Rikenellaceae; genus Alistipes. Next base: position 163,840 of record JAVVWE010000001.1, read on the forward strand.
TCAGTGCTTACCGTTTGTTGGGTGAAGCATCACCACAGTTGCTGCCTCGCATTCTGGTTACCTTCAATGATATGGCAATCGGTGTGTGTGAGGGGCAGCAGTACGACATGGATTTCGAGCAACGCCGCAAGGTCTCAGTGGTGGAGTATATGCATATGATTGAGTTGAAAACTTCGGTATTGCTTGCCGGAGCGGTCTCGATTGGAGCTATTTTGGGTGGTGCCAATGACGAGGATTGCCGCACGCTCTACCGTTTTGCCATTGAGTTAGGGTTGGCATTCCAGTTGCAGGATGATATGTTGGATAGCTACGGCGATGAGCGGCTGGGCAAGGCGATAGGCGGAGATATTTTGGAGGGCAAGAAAACCTACTTGATGATTACTGCCATGAGTCGTGCCACAGAAGAGGATCGCAATGTATTGCGCACTACCTATCTGGACGAGACGATGGACGAAGCGGCGAAAATAGCCACTGTGAAGGCTGTCTACGACAAATATGATATTCCCCGTATGACGGAGCAGCAAATATCCATTAAGTTCGAACGCGCTTTGGCATTGCTCGGCACCCTTGCGGTGGAGCCGTCGCGCACGGAGCCGATGCGTCGCTATGCTGAGAGCTTGATTGGACGAAAAAATTAAAAAATGAAACGCAGCGAAATAGAAATTATGGCTCCCGTGGGGAGCTACGAATCTTTGGCAGCAGCCATCGACGCAGGAGCCGATGCGGTCTACTTTGGCATTGGCGCCTTGAATATGCGTGCACGTTCGGCAGCTAACTTCACCCCCGACGATTTGGCAAAGATTGTCGCCACGGCGCATGATCGCGGTGTGAAGACCTATCTGACGGTCAATACCGTGGTCTACGACAATGAGATGCTGACGCTGCACGAAATCATCGATCGTGCTCGTGTCGAGGGGGTTGATGCCATCATTGCCTCCGACATGGCGGCGATTCTCTATGCTCGTCGCGTGGGGGTGGAGGTGCACATCTCGACTCAATGCAACATTTCGAACGCTGAAGCGGTGAAATTCTACTCGCAGTGGGCCGATGTGGTGGTCTTGGCGCGCGAACTTTCGCTTGAGCAGGTGGCGCACATCCGTCACGAAATTGACCGGAACGAGATTTGTGGTCCACGGGGTGAGCGGGTGAAGATAGAGATGTTTGCCCATGGAGCACTCTGTATGTCTATTTCGGGCAAATGCTACCTTAGTCTGCACGAAACCAATTGCTCTGCCAATCGCGGAGCTTGCCGCCAATTGTGCCGTCGCAAATACACCGTTACCGACACCGAGTCGGGAGCGGCTTTGGATGTGGACGGCTCCTACATCCTCTCCCCCAAAGATTTATGTACCATCGATTTTCTTGATAAGTTTTTAGATGCCGGAGTGCAAGTCATCAAGATCGAGGGGCGTGCTCGCGGTGCGGAGTATGTCAAACGGGTGGTCGAGAGTTACGACTGCGCACTGCGTGCTATCGAGGATGGACGTTATACACCTGCGTTTGCTGCGGAGTTGAAAGAGCAATTGGCAACGGTCTTCAACCGGGGTTTCTGGGAGGGTTATTATGCGGGTCGTCCCGTGGTGGAGCACAGTGCTCACTACGGATCTTCGGCTACCAAGCGCAAAGTTTATATTGGTAAAGTGACCAACTTTTTCAAAAAGCTCTCGGTTGCCGAGGTGCTCATCGAAGCTGCTCCATTGACGGTGGGTGATGAGGTCTTTTTCATGGGGGCAACGACGGGGGTGGCGGAGCAACGCATCGAAACAATCCATCTGGGCGATGAGGGGCGACTCGTGCAACAAGTGGCGCAAGGGGCTCTCTGTTCGATTAAAACACCCGGCATAGTTCGTCGTGGCGATCAACTTTACAAAATGGAGGAGGCAGAGTAGATTCCCGATGACAGCAACGAGTAACACAGTGATGGATGAATGGGACGGGCTTCCGATGCCGCGCCGCATTTGGGCTATCTTAGCTGTGGCGTTCGGAGTCTCGCTCTCGGTACTCGATAGTGCCATTGCCAATGTTGCCCTGCCGACCATCTCCCAAGAGTTGAATATCTCCTCGGCGGACTCTATTTGGATTGTCAACGCCTATCAATTGGCGATTATGATTTCGCTGCTGTCGTTCTCGGCATTGGGCGAAGGGGTGGGCTATCGTAAAATTTATATCGGAGGGTTGGCTCTCTTCACTATTGCTTCGTTGGGGTGCGCCCTTGCCACTTCGTTTTCGACGTTGGTCTGCGCTCGTGTGATGCAGGGCTTTGGAGCGGCTGCCGTGACGAGCGTCAACACCACCTTGATTCGCACCATCTATCCCCGTTGTCAATTAGCTCGCGGGATGGGGGTGAATGCGACGGTTGTCGCTGTGTCGTCGGTGGCGGGACCCACTCTTGCTGCGGGTATTCTCTCGATGGCGGAGTGGCCATGGCTCTTTGCGGTCAACATCCCTGTGGGTTTGCTGGCAATCTTCATGAGCCGTCGTTTCCTTCCCGATAATCCGGTGAAGATTGTCAACCACCGCTTCAAATGGAGCGATGGAGTGATGAATGCCCTCACCTTCGGATTGATGATGGCATCCATCGAGGGCTTCTCGCATGGCATTGATGCGCGTCTGATTTCGTTGGGTGTTGCTGCTCTGCTTGTGATTGGTTTCTTCTTCATCCGCAGTCAGTTGCGCGAGCCATATCCCATCCTGCCATTCGATTTATTGCGTATTCCCATCTTCTCGGTCTCGATTATCACCTCCATCTGCTCTTTTCTGGCACAGATGCTTGCCATGGTCTCACTGCCCTTTTACTTGCAACATACATTTGGTTATAACGAAGTCGATACGGGACTGCTGCTCACGGCATGGCCGGCGGTAATCATGGTGGTTGCTCCGCTGTCGGGTATCCTTGCCGAGCGTATTCATGCCGGTGCACTTGGCGGAGTGGGGTTGCTTGTGATGAGTGCGGGGCTGCTGTGGCTCGCCTTCCTGCCCAATCACCCCACAGCTTGGGATGTGATTTGGCGATTGGGATTGTGCGGTGCAGGCTTCGGGCTTTTTCAGTCACCCAACAATAGCATTTTGATTGCCTCGGCACCGCCCGAACGGAGTGGAAGTGCGAGTGGTATGTTGGCAACAGCGCGCTTGGTGGGGCAAACCACGGGGGCAGCACTCATGGCACTGCTCTTCCACATCGCGCCTAATAATAGTACCCATACGGCTCTTTTGTTGGCAGGGGCATTTGCACTTCTTGGCGCAATCATCAGTGGCGCACGTGTTTCGCTGCCTTTACCTGCCGCGCTAATCTATAAAGGCAATCAACGAAGATAGCGCACTCTCAAATGCTTATTCCCCTTGTTAATCATAAAATATTTATCGAAAAACAATAAATATTATTTGTTTTTCAAATATTCTTCATTATCTTTGCCGTGTCAAACAAAGTTTTTGTGTGAGTTAGCGAAGCGATACACAAAGCGTGTTCAAAGATAAAAAGTTCATAATTGTGTGCGGAGACCTGTGAAAGCAGGTCTCTGTTTTTTTTATTTGCGGCTTGCTGTTTTCTGAAAAGTTTTCGCTATTTTTGCAGCTAATACTGTAATGTAAGAAGCAAGATGGAGTACAATTTCAAAGAGATAGAGGCGGCGTGGCAGCTGCGCTGGCAAAGTGATAAAACATACCGTGTTCTGACCGACACGAGTCGTCCGAAATACTACGTGTTGGATATGTTTCCTTATCCTTCGGGTGCCGGGTTGCACGTGGGACATCCACTGGGCTACATCGCCTCGGATATTGTCTCGCGCTACAAGCGGCTTAAGGGCTTTAATGTGTTGCACCCCATGGGTTACGACGCTTTTGGTCTGCCCGCCGAGCAGTACGCCATCCAGACCGGTCAGCACCCTGCTGTGACCACCGAATGCAACATCGCCCGCTACCGCGAGCAGTTAGATAAAATCGGTTTTTCGTTCGATTGGGAGCGCGAAGTGCGCACGTGTGACCCCGGTTACTACAAGTGGACACAGTGGGTTTTCCTTCAGCTCTTCTCGCACTACTACGATTTGCGTGGGCAGCGCGCCGAGCCTATCGAACAACTCGTTGCCGAATTTGCGGCACATGGCACAGCCAACATATATGCCGCTTGTACGACGCAGCTGGATTTCACGGCGGAGCAGTGGAATGCTAAGAATGAAGCTGCAAAAGAGCAGGTGTTGCAAAATTACAGGTTGGCATTTCGCGCTGACACGATGGTCAACTGGTGCGCTGGTTTAGGTACGGTGTTGGCGAATGACGAGGTGCGTGACGGATTGTCGGTTCGTGGAGGCTATCCCGTTGAACAAAAGCGCATGAAGCAATGGTTGCTGCGCGTGACCGCCTATGCGCAGCGAATGTTGGACGGACTCGAAACACTTGAGTGGAGCGATTCGTTGAAGGAGATTCAGCGTAATTGGATTGGACGTTCGGAGGGGGCACAAGTTTTCTTCGACATCAAAAATTCGGATAAAAAATTAGAGGTCTTCACTACGCGTCCCGATACGATTTTCGGCGTGACCTTCATGGTCATCGCCCCCGAACACGAGTGGGTCGGTGCACTGACAACTACACAAAACAAAGCAGCTGTTGAGTCGTACATCACCCAAGCAGGCAAACGTTCGGAGCGCGAGCGCATCACCGAAACCAAGCGGGTGAGTGGTGTGGCAACGGGCTCTTACGCCATTCATCCATTCACCAAGCAACCGATTCCAATCTATATATCTGATTATGTATTGGCCGGTTACGGTACGGGAGCGATTATGGCTGTTCCGGCGCACGATTCCCGTGACTACGCTTTTGCTCGCCACTTCGGATTGGATATTGTGCCCGTGGTTGAGGGGGGGGATATTGCGAAAGAATCCTACGATGCCAAGAGCGGAAAGTTAATCAACTCAGCGTTTCTGAATGATATGGAGGTCAAGCAGGCGATAGAACGTATGCTCACCGAGATTGAAAGTTGCGGACGGGGCAAACGGCTCATAAATTACCGTCTGCGCGATGCGATTTTCTCACGTCAGCGTTATTGGGGCGAGCCGTTCCCCATCTATTACAAGGGGGATACCGCCTATGCGTTGAGCGAAAAAGAGTTGCCGCTTGAGTTGCCACCGATTACCGATTTTGGACCTACGACGGAGGGTGAACCTCCTTTGGCACGCGTCAAAGGGTGGCAGACCGCAGCCGGTGACCCACTCGAACTATCAACTATGCCCGGATTTGCCGGTTCGTCCGCTTACTACCTGCGCTACATGGATCCGCACAACGACGAGGCTCTGGTCGGCGCAGAGGCAAACAACTACTGGCGCAATGTCGATCTCTATGTGGGTGGCATTGAGCACGCTACGGGGCACCTGATGTACTCGCGCTTTTGGAATATGTTCCTCTACGATTTAGGGTGTGTATGTGAGTCGGAGCCATTTCGTAAATTGGTCAACCAAGGAATGATACAAGGGCGGTCGAACTTCGTTTACCGCATCGTCGGAACCAATAAATTCGTCTCGCTCGGACTCAAAGAGCAATACGATACGCAGGAGATTCATGTCGATGTGAACATCGTGCGCAACGATGTGCTCGATACGGAGGCGTTCCGCGCGTGGATGCCCGACTTCAAAAATGCTGAATTTATCCTCGAGGAGGGCAAATATATCTGCGGCTGGGCGGTCGAAAAGATGTCAAAGTCGATGTACAACGTGGTCAATCCCGATTTGATAATCGAACGCTATGGTGCCGATACGTTGCGTATGTACGAGATGTTTCTTGGACCATTGGAACAGTCGAAACCATGGGATACGAACGGTATTGACGGGGTACATAAATTTTTGCGTCGGTTTTGGGGTCGCTTCTTCAACCGCGAAGATTGTTTTGTGCTGAGCGACGAGGAACCTACCGACAAAGAGTTAAAGACCCTCCATAAGACAATTAAAAAGGTGAGCGACGACATCGAGAATTTCTCGTTTAACACCTCTGTCTCTGCCTTCATGATTTGCCTGAACGAGCTTGGCGACTGCAATAAACGGGCAATTTTAGAGCCACTCACGGTGCTTCTTGCCCCCTTTGCCCCGCACCTTGCCGAGGAGTTGTGGCATCGTATGGGTCACGCTACTTCGATTTGTGATGCGTCGTTCCCGATTTTTGAGCCGAAGTACCTCACCGAAAGTGTCTTCGAGTACCCTGTTTCAATCAACGGAAAGCTCCGTTTCAAGCGGAAATATCCACTCGATGCCACCCCGGCTGCTATCTCGGAAGAGGTGGTGCATCTGCCCGAAGTGGAGAAGTGGCTCGACGGCAAAGCCCCGCGCAAAATCATTGTTGTGCCGGGTAAGATTATCAACATCGTGATTTGATAGGACGGGTAATACAGGCGGCGGAATCTTCTTTTGAGGGTTCCGCCGTTTTTATTTCGGGGGCAGCCGATTGTGGTTTGCCGATAAATGCGTATATTTGCGCCCAAAGAGAAAAATTTATGGAGGATAATTCAATACTTATGCGGCTCGACGGCCTCAAAATGAAATATGAGGAGATAGGGCAGAAACTCACAGATCCTGAGGTTATTGCGGATGTAAAACAGCTTGTGCAACTCAATAAAGAGTATCGCGAGCTGGAGCCGATTATCGACACTTCGGATCGTTTCCGCACGGCGTTGGCAAATTTGGTTGAGGCAAAGAATATTTTAGCTACGGACAAAGACGACGAAATGCGCGATATGGCACGTGGTGAGATTGCTGAGCTGGAACCCGCCATCGAACGGATGGAGGAGGAGATTAAGCTGTTGCTGATTCCCAAGGATCCTCAGGATGGAAAGAATGCTATCATCGAGATTCGCGGTGGTACGGGGGGCGATGAGGCGGCACTTTTTGCTGGTGATTTGTTGCGTATGTACACCAAATATATCGAAAATAAAGGCTGGCGTTACGAGATGACCTCCTTCTCGGATGGAGGTGCTGGCGGTTATAAAGAGGTGGTAATCAAGGTGGCAGGACAGAACGTCTACGGTACGCTGAAATACGAATCGGGAGTACATCGTGTGCAGCGTGTGCCGCAGACCGAGACTCAGGGACGCGTTCACACATCGGCCGCTTCGGTGGCTGTGTTGCCCGAAGCCGAGGAGTTCGACTGTGATATCTCGATGAACGACGTGCGTAAAGATATTTTCTGTTCCAGTGGTCCGGGCGGACAGTCGGTCAATACGACCTACTCGGCAATTCGATTGACCCACCTTCCGACCGGTATCGTGGTGCAGTGTCAGGATCAGAAATCGCAGCTCAAGAACTTCGATAAGGCTTTTGAGGAGTTGCGCACGCGCGTCTTCAATCTCGAATATTCGAAATACCTCGACGAAATTGCCTCGAAGCGTAAAACGATGGTCTCAACGGGCGACCGCTCGGCAAAAATCCGTACCTACAACTATCCACAGGGGCGCATCACTGACCACCGTATTAACTACACAATCTACAACTTAGCTGCCTTCATGGATGGAGATATTCAAGATTGCATCAACCATTTGATTGTTGCCGAGAATGCTGAGAGACTCAAGGAGTCCGAATTGCAGTAGACCATATTCCACTCGATAGGGGCGTTTGATTGGCGATGAATAGAGCGATAGTCATTCTTTTTTGCGCGCTTTTGGCGGTGTTGCAAGCTTCGGCGCAAAGCCCCTTGTACATTGTCAACGGTCAGTTGCGCGATGAAATCAGTACCATTCCACCTGAGCAAATCGAACGAGCCGAGCTGCTTCCCGCTGACGAGCAGACCATTGCTCGCTATGGAGTAGGGGCTTCGAATGGAGTGATGCTCATCACGTTGCGTTACGATCAGGCGGCGCAATTTGCGGGCGGGCAATCCTTCACCGATTATATCGCTGCACGCGTTCCGTGGAGCGAAAAGGAGGCGGCTGCGCGTGTTGTTCTGCGCTATACCATCGCTCCCGACGGCAAAGCCCACCTCGATGCGGTGCTCGAATCGACCAGTGCGCGGCTACTGCGTCGTCTGCTTAAAACCATGGATGAAGCTCCGCTTTGGGCTCCCGCTACGCAGCGTGGTAAGCCCGTTGCCAGTCAAGGGGTGTTGCGCATCGAGCTTCCCAAAGGCAAAACATTGCCGCGGGAACCGGAGCTCATTCTTCGATAATTTTTCTATCTTTGCAAGATGCAAAGCCATCTTACACTCTCCGAATTACAGCGGCTTGTCCGTCAAAGTCTTGAGGAACGGTTTCCACTCCCCGTGTGGGTCAGTGCCGAAATTGCCGATCTCAAGGTCAATTATTCGGGTCATTGCTACTTGGAATTGGTGGAAAAAGGGGGTGAGAATGGCGTTCCAACAGCACAGGCTCGTGCGGTAATATGGCGCAGTAGCTACCCCCGTCTTGCGGCTCAGTTTGAGGCGGAGACCTCGCAGCGGCTTGCCGCCGGCATCCGTATTTTGGCTAAAGTGGCGGTTAACTATCATGAATTATATGGTTTCTCGCTGCAAATAAACGACATAGATCCTGCTTATACGCTGGGAGATATGGAGCGTCAACGGCAGGAGACCATCGCTCAACTGCAAAAAGATGGTGTGTGGGAGATGAACCACGAAACGCCGCTTCCTACGACCATACAGCGTGTGGCGGTAATTTCAAGTGCCAATGCCGCAGGTTATCGCGATTTTTGTAAAGAGCTGGAAAGCAGCATCTATCGAGTAGATTGTACCCTTTTTGATGCCTTCATGCAGGGGGCGGCAGCCGAGGAGTCTATCGTGGCGGCATTGTGCTCCATCGCTGATCGACAAGGGGAGTTCGATGCCGTGGTCATTATCCGTGGTGGCGGCTCGACGAGCGACCTGAACTGCTTCAATGGCTACCGCATTTGCTCCTATATTGCACAATTTCCGCTACCTGTAATTACCGGTATCGGGCACGATAAAGATACGAGTGTTGCCGACTTGGTGGCACATACGGCACTTAAAACCCCCACAGCAGTAGCTGGTTGGCTCATCGAACGGTTGTCGCAGAGCGATGCGTGGCTCGATGCGGCGGCACAGCAGCTGCACGATGCCGCTATCGGTGTGATGCGCAGTTGTGAGTTGACGCTCACACGACAACAGGGCGAGTTGGTGCGTCTCAGTTCTGCTCTCACCGCGCGGCAAAGCCTTGGTTTGGAGAATATGATGGGGCAACTTCCGATTGCGGTGGGTGACTTCATCACCCGTCAGCGACGACGACTTGAGGGTGCCGAGGAGCTTGTTTTGAGCCGTTCGCCACAACGTATCTTGCAATTAGGCTTTGCTGTGGTGCGTGGTAATGGGCTGGCTGTCACCTCTGTGCGTGCTGTGCACGTGGGCGAGCAACTTGCTATCGAGGTGTCGGACGGCACATTCACAACCGAAGTAAAATAGACAATAATATGGCAAAAAATGAGATTACCTACACCGAGGCAATGACCGAGATTGAACAAATACTCGCTCGCTTTCGGAACGAAGAGATGGATGTGGATAGCTTGGCAACACAAGTTAAGCGTGCCACAGAGTTGATTACACTTTGCAAAGAGCGATTGAGCAAGGTGGAAGCGAATGTGAAAAAAATCCTTGAATAAGGGTGAAATGACAGCTTCTTAGTTATATTCGGATAAAATAGGTTCCAAAATTTTCTCCATCACCGCATAACCTGCCGCATTGGGATGCACCCCGTCGGTCGTATACGCAGCCTTCATGCTTCCGTCTTTTTCGGACAGCGATTCGTAGTATTCTACCCATGTGTAGCCCTTGTCGGCAGCGTAAAGTCTCAAACGTGAATTTAATCCGCGGATTTTAAGTGGCACATTTTTCACTTCTGGTCGCCAATGAAACTCCTTGGCAGGCAGTACCGAACAGAGGATAGGACGAATGCCCGCAGCCTCCGCCAGCTCCGCCATCGAAGCGATGTTTTCCACGATATGTTCCGATTCGATGTAGCCGTTGTTGAGTGCCAAGTCGTTCGTTCCTGCCAGAATCACGACCGCCAATGGATGCAATTCAATCACATCGGCACGGAATCGGCTGAGCATCTGAGCACTCACCTGCCCACTGATACCGCGACAAACGTAGTTGTTCATCGTGAAGAAGCTTTCGTGTGCATCGTCCCAGCCATCGGTAATCGAATTGCCCATAAAGACCACCGTTGGGGCGACCTCCAGCACATAATTCGCTTTGGCGTAGCGACCGAAATTCGCCCAGTCGGTCTGCTGTTGTGCTGCGAGCGTTGCGGGCAGCAGGAGCAAAAGAAGAAACATTCGTTTCATACTACAAATTATTTATGTTTTATGTTTTAAATTTTCATACCTGTAAGAGTTTCAATTGCCCGCCGACCTTCTGAACCCAGTGAAAGCGAGAAGTTGTTGACGAAGAGCGCGATATGTGCGTCAATTACAAGATCATCCAACTCCTGTGCGTGTGCCTTGATGTACGTGCGCGAATGGGTAGGGTGGGCGAAGGCGTATTCGATGCTGCGCCGCAGCAATTGCGCTACTGTCTGTCGCACATTATCAGGAAGGTCACGTCGAATCACAATCGCACCTAAGGGCAGTGGCAGAGCGGTTTGCTCCTCCCACAGTGCACCCAAATCGGCAACCAACTCAAGGTTGCGCTCGCCATAGACAAAACGCCCTTCGTGAATCAGTACCCCCGCGTCGTAGTCGCCCCGTTGAATGGCGGCAGCAATCTGCGAAAATAGCATTGGTTCGCGCTCTGTAATGTTTGGAAACAATCGTTCCATCAACGCATTAGCTGTTGTGCAAAGTCCCGGAACCGCAACGCGACGAATGGGGCGTGTATCGCCCGCACGCCGTACCAATAATGGACCGTTTCCTCGTCCGAGAGCCGCTCCGCTGTCGAGCACTTCGTAGCGGTCGGCGATGGCGGGAAGTACTGCGCAACTCACCTTACTGATGTCGGGTAATCCACTCTGCACTTGTCTGTTCAGCTCTTCAATATCACAGTACGACACATCGAACGACAATCCTTTATGCTCTACGCCTCCGTTGAGGAGTGCATCGAACATGAATGTGTCGTTTGGACAGGGCGAAATGGAGAGTTTCATCGACTGCAAATTAGCCGTAAAGTGGCAAATTAATTTTGTGCGTTTGTAATGTTTCGCGCATTTTCCTCATTGCGTGTGCGACGACGCGTGCCGAAGCGACCCAGTAGCCAACCCGCAGCAAATACGACGACAAGTATCAGCAAATCTGTCACTTTTGACATAAACCATACTTGAATTTCGCTGGCGAAACAGATGGCTGTAGCCAAGGCGATGAAGATGACAACCGCCCAAATCAGGTATTTATTACTCTTTGTCATTATGTTCAAAAAATTGGTTCAACGTTTCGGTTAATTTCTCTGTTGCGCCGGGGATATTCCACTGCTCGAAGGGGTCACCAACGTAGTTCGAAATGGCGCGAATCTCGCAAGCCCGCACCCCTAACGCCTCGCAGAGGGCGAAAAATGTTGCCCCCTCCATGTTTTCGATTTGTGCATCAGCAGCCTCCGCCCCCGAGCAATCCACCGTATTCGACCGCACCTCGTCCAAATCCGTCACCGGATCGACCAGATACTCTTGGCTGTATTTTGCGGGCAGCGAGGCGGTGCGCTCGCGCGTCACCTCGACCACCGACCCCACAGCCAGTGTATGGTTGTAGGCTCCTGCGATGCCAGCCAGCAGAATCAAGTCGGGCTTTTTTGCCTTTATGGCGCGCACAACGGCGGCAGCGATTTGAGCCGCTCCAACGCCTGAAATAAAGACGGGAACAGGTGGCTCGCTGAGGATAAAGGCTTTTCCTTCCTCGATGGTTGGAAACAGTACGACAGTTTTCATGGATGTGTGTTTTGCGGTTGAGTGTGCAATAAGCCACTCGGCGCGCTATTTTTATCTACCGACAACGGCTTCGAGTTCCTCCACTGTGACGGGAATTTTCTTGTCTCCCAACATTCGGTTGCCTTGTTCGGTGACCAGCAAATCGTCCTCAATGCGGATGCCACCGAAATCACGATAAGCCTCCAATGCCTCGTAGTTGACGATGCCTTTGTATTTGCCCTCGGCACGGCATTTATCCATCAGTGCGGGGATGAAGTAGAGTCCCGGTTCATCCGTGAGAATAGTTCCCGGCTCGATGCGCCATGCTGCGCGATAGATGCAGGTTGCTGATTTAGCCGCGCGGTCGGCAATAGCCGAGAAATCGAAACTCCGCTCACCCATCGCCTCGCAATCGTGCACATCCATACCCAGACCGTGACCCAAACCGTGAGGCATGAGCATCGTCATGGCTCCAGCAGCCACTGCGTCGGCAGCCGACCCCTTCAGTAGCCCCAACCCAATGAGCCCTTCGGCGAGGGTGAGGTAGGCGGTGTTATGCACTTCGGTGTACATCATGTGAGGAGCAACCATCTCTGCCACACGATCATGCGCGGCAAGAACGATGTTATACATATCTTTCTGTTTCGACGTGAAACGTCCACTTACGGGGTAAGTACGTGTGTGGTCGGAGCAGTAGCCCTCGATGCTCTCGCCGCCCGCATCGCACAACACCAAACGTCCATTGGTCAATACGCCATCGGCGTTGAGGTTGTGAAGTGTCTCACCGTGTTGTGTGACAATCGAGGGGAAGGAGACCCCTTGTCCGTATGATTTGGTGATGCCCTCCATGGCACCCGCAATTTCGCGTTCCACCACACCCGCACGACACATACGCATGGCTGTGGTGTGCATTTTATATCCAATTTGGAAGGCGCGTTCCATCGCTTCAACCTCCTCTGCACTCTTGTGCTCGCGCATCTCGGCAACCGCCATCATCAACTCCACCGATTTATACTCGTGCAGAGCCGCAGGACGCAAACCCAGTAACTCGGCGAGTTGCAATTTGGTCTCGCCACGATAGGGTGGTAGGTAGTGAACGCGACGACCCAAGGTGATTGCAGTGGAGATAAGTGTCTGCAAATCAGCCATTGGATGAGTCTCTGTAATGCCAACGTCGCTACCCAATTCGCGCAACGAAGGTTGAGGTCCGGTCCAAATTACATCCTCGACCGTGAAGTCGTCACCATAGAGCATCTCTGCGCCCGAATCAGCATCGAGAACCCCCACAACCGAAGGAACATTCAGCCCAAAATAGTAACGGAATGATGAATCTTGGCGAAAATAATAGGTATTATTAGGATAGTTATTGGGTGTGAGAGGGTTGCCGGGGAGCAAAATGAGTCCCGATCCAATTTTTGTGCGCAGGGTCTCACGACGCGCTGCATAAGTTTTTGCTGTGAACATAATATTGTATTTTTTTGAATTATCCTTATGACTCACAAAGATAATAAATAAAATGACATCTTCACACTTTTTTTTGTGCGCGGTGATTACACGCCTAACCCCCTCCTTTGAGTGATGGTTTGCGATGTGTGCGATTTCATCGATTGCCACCTCGTAAGATTCTCAATTGCAAGAGTTGACCATCGCAAGGCACGAAAATTATGCTGCAAAAAACAGAGCTCTCAGACTTGTCTTAATCAGTTGATTGTACGCAATGTATGATTTGTAGTATAGTTTAAACCAATCACATTGAAATTTCTATAAGTAAAAAGAATCACAAACAGATAAAAAACGCTGAAAAAGAGCAAAAAAGACGAGCTTATATAGTGTTATTCCGAAAATTTGCGTACCTTTGCAGTCCATTTTGGACAATGGAAATAGATTTAGTTAACAATTTAAGGACAAAAACGTAAAGAAATGCCAACTATTCAACAGTTAGTAAGAAACGGTCGAGTGCGGGTGGAGAGCAACAGCAAATCTCCTGCACTGGCTGCGTGTCCTCAACGCCGCGGTGTTTGTACTCGTGTTTACACAACAACACCTAAGAAGCCGAACTCGGCAATGCGTAAGGTAGCACGTGTAAGATTGACCAACGGCAAGGAGGTCAACGCCTATATCCCAGGAGAAGGTCATAACTTGCAGGAACACTCTATCGTACTGGTTCGTGGCGGTCGTATCAAGGACCTTCCGGGCGTACGTTACCACTTGGTACGCGGTGCACTCGATTCCGCTGGTGTAGACGGTCGCCGTCAACGCCGTTCGAAGTATGGAGCAAAACGCCCCAAGGCAGGTAAATAATTTAACGAAGAAATAATTAATTAGCAATAACAATGAGAAAAGCTAAGCCAAAAAAGCGAATTCTACTTCCGGACCCGAAGTTTGGCGATATCGAGGTGACTCGTTTCGTAAACAACCTTATGCTGGATGGTAAGAAGAGTATTGCCTACACTATTTTTTATGACTCTTTGGAGTTGGTAGGTAAGAAGATGAAGGATGCTGATAAATCTCCCTTGGAAGTCTGGAAACAGGCCCTTGAGAATATCACACCCCAAGTCGAAGTGAAATCGAAACGTATCGGAGGTGCGACATTCCAAGTTCCTATGGAGGTCCGTCCGGAGCGCAAGATTTCTATTTCCATGAAAAACCTTGTCCTTTTTTCGCGCAAGCGCGCCGGTAAGACAATGGCTGACAAACTCGCAGGCGAGATAGTCGATGCTTTCAACCAACAGGGTGCTGCCTTCAAACGTAAGGAAGAGATGCACCGTATGGCTGAGGCGAACAAGGCATTCGCACATTTTAGATTCTAATAGGAGACGCGACAGATGGCAACAAGAGACTTACATTATACTCGTAACATCGGCATCATGGCTCACATCGATGCCGGTAAGACCACCACTTCAGAACGTATCCTTTTCTACACGGGTAAAACCCACAAAATCGGTGAGGTTCACGAAGGTGGTGCTACGATGGACTGGATGGTTCAGGAACAGGAGCGTGGTATCACGATTACTTCGGCTGCAACCACCGCATTCTGGCACTACAAAGACCAGCAATATCAGATCAACTTGATCGATACCCCGGGACACGTCGACTTTACGGTCGAGGTGGAGCGTTCTTTGCGCGTACTCGATGGTGCAATTGCTACATTCTGCGCCGTTGGTGGTGTGGAACCTCAGTCGGAGACCGTATGGCGTCAGGCTGATAAATACAATGTTCCTCGTTTGGGTTACGTCAACAAGATGGACCGCACGGGTGCCGACTTCTTGTCGGTATGTGCGCAAATCAAGAAGCACTTCGGTTCAACGGCTCTTCCGGTCGTTCTTCCAATCGGTGCTGAGGACAAATTCGAAGGATTGGTAGACCTTATATATAATAACGCAATCTACTACAACGACGACAAAACCGCTCGCGACAACTTCGTAATCAAAGAGATTCCTGCATCTATGCAGGAGGAGGCTGCCGAATGGCGTGCTAAACTCATTGAGGAAGTTGCTTCGACCAACGACGCGTTGATGGAGAAATTCTTCGAAGATCCCAACTCAATTACGGCTGAAGAGCTGATTGCCGCAATTCGCGTAGCAACCATCTCGATGAAGATTGTGCCGATGCTCTGCGGTTCGTCATTCCACAACAAGGGTGTTCAGAAATTGCTCGATTATTCGATTGCTTTCCTCCCTTCGCCGATGGATATTCCTGCCGTGACGGGTATCAACCCCAAAACCGATAAAGAGGAGACTCGCAAACCTTCGGACGAGGATCCATTCTGCGGTTTGGCATTCAAGATTGCTACCGATCCGTTCGTAGGTCGTTTGGCATTCGTTCGTATCTATTCGGGTCACCTCGATGCAGGTTCTTATGTGTTGAACTCTCGTAGCGGAAAGCGCGAGCGTATCAGCCGTATCTATCAGATGCACGCAAACAAGCAGAATCCGATGGAGACCATCGGTGCAGGCGATATTTGCGCAGCTGTCGGCTTCAAGGAGATTCACACGGGTGATACACTTTGCGCCGAGAACGCACCTATCGTTCTGGAGCAGATGACCTTCCCCGAACCTGTGATTGGACTTGCTGTTGAACCCAAGACTCAGAAAGACCTCGATAAGTTGGGCATTGCTTTGGCAAAGCTCTCTGAGGAGGATCCTACCTTTACCGTACATACCGACGAAGATTCGGGTCAGACCGTAATTAGTGGTATGGGCGAGTTGCACCTCGACATCATCGTGGATCGTCTGCGTCGTGAATTCGGCGTTGAGATTAGCCAAGGTGCTCCTCAGGTGAACTACAAAGAGACACTTACGAAGACCGTTCAGCACCGTGAGGTGTTCAAGAAACAGACGGGTGGTCGTGGTAAATTCGCCGACATCAGTTTCGAGATTGGGCCTGCTGAAGAGGGTAAGATGGGTCTTACTTTCGTCGATGAGGTCAAAGGCGGTAACATCCCCAAAGAGTTTATCCCCGCTATCCAAAAGGGTTTTGCTTCGGCAATGTCTAACGGTGCGTTGGCTGGTTACACGATGGACTCGATGAAGATTACACTCAAGGACGGCTCGTTCCACCCCGTCGATTCCGATCAGTTGTCTTTCGAGATTTGCGCTCGCAGTGCTTACCGCGCCGCAGCTCCCAAAGCAGGTTCTGTAATCATGGAGCCAATCATGGATGTGGAGGTCGTTACTCCCGAAGAGAACATGGGTGATATCATTGGCGACTTGAACAAACGTCGCGGTCAGATTACCGGCATGGAATCGAAGGGTACGGCTCGCGTCGTGAAAGCTAAAGTTCCGCTGTCGGAAATGTTCGGTTATGTTACCGTGCTCCGTACGATTTCGTCGGGTCGCGCAACCTCTTCGATGGAATTCTCGCACTATGAGGAGGTTCCGATGAACCTCGCTAAGGATATTATCGAGAAGGCAAGTGGTAAAACTAAGGAATTAGAATAGACAAACATATGAGTCAGAAAATTAGAATTAAATTAAAGTCATTCGATCACAACCTCGTCGACAAGTCGGCAGAGAAGATTGTGAAGACTGTAAAGAGTACAGGTGCTGTTGTTAGTGGCCCGGTACCCCTGCCCACCCACAAGCAGATCTTTACTGTGAACCGCTCGACCTTCGTTAACAAGAAGGCGCGCGAGCAGTTCCAGCTCTGCACATTCAAGCGCATCCTCGATATCTACTCATCTACACCCAAAACGATTGATGCTTTGATGAAATTGGAACTTCCTTCGGGTGTTGAAGTCGAGATCAAAGTCTGATCTTGTACTGCACGAAGCAGGAAACAAAAAGAAACAACGATCACTTAATTTTATAACAAACGTAATTTGACAACAATGTCAGGACTTATTGGAAAGAAAATCGGAATGACTTCCGTTTACAGTGCCGAGGGTAAAAACATACCATGCACTGTTATTGAGGCTGGCCCGTGCGTAGTTACGCAAATCCGTACTGTGGAGAAGGACTCCTACGAAGCAGTGCAGATTGCCTATGACGACAAAAGTGAAAAGCACACCACCAGCAGTTTGTTAGGTCACTTCAAAAAAGCCGGTACTACCCCCAAGCGCAAAATGGCTGAATTTAAGGGTATGACTGAAGTGAACCTCGGAGACACGCTCACCGTGGATCTGTTCTCGGAAGAGGATTGGATTGACGTGACGGGGATCTCAAAGGGCAAAGGCTTTCAGGGCGTAGTAAAACGTCACGGTTTTGCAGGTGTGGGTGGTGCTACCCACGGTCAGCATAACCGCGCACGTAAACCGGGTTCGCTCGGTGCATCGTCCTATCCCTCACGCGTATTCCCCGGTAAACGTTTGCCGGGTCAGATGGGCGGCGATCAGGTAAAAGTTATGAACCTGAGAGTATTAAAGGTAATTCCCGAGAACAATTTGATCCTTGTGAAAGGCTCAATTCCGGGAGCAAAAGGTGCTTATTTAACAATTGAGAAGTAATGGAATTAGCTGTTTTAAACACACAAGGAAAAGAGACCGGTCGTAAGGTAGTCCTTTCGGACGCAGTCTTCGGCGTGGAGGCTAATGACCACGCTATTTATCTCGATGTGAAGCAGTACCTCGCCGATCAGCGTCAGGGAACTCACAAGTCGAAACAACGTAATGAAGTAGCAGGTTCGACTCGCAAACTAAAGCGTCAGAAAGGTACGGGCGGTGCTCGTGCAGGTAGCATTAAGTCACCTCTGTATCCGGGTGGTGGTCGTATTTTCGGCCCAGTACCCCGCGATTACAGCTTCAAACTGAACAAAAAGTTGAAGCAATTGGCT
The DNA here is from genome assembly GCA_036652255.1 of Alistipes sp. Taxonomy (GTDB): domain Bacteria; phylum Bacteroidota; class Bacteroidia; order Bacteroidales; family Rikenellaceae; genus Alistipes. The sequence goes on from JAVVWE010000001.1 coordinate 181,919, forward strand.
CGTCGTAGCGCATTGACATACAAAGCTCAAGCAGGTGCTATCAGCATCGTTGAGATGATTTCGATGGACACACCGAAGACCAAAACTATGATTGCTTTAGCTGAAGCACTGAAAGTTTCGGATAAGAAAGTTTTGTTGGTTCTTCCCGATTCTAATTCGAACGTGCAGCTCTCATGCCGCAACCTGACATACGTTAAACCGGTGCTCGCGAGCAACCTCTGCACGTATGATGTGATGAACGCTTCGGCAATCGTCATGATGGAAGGCTCAGAGAATATTTTGAACACAATGTTAGCTTAAAAAACGCAGGACAAGATGGAAATTATTATTAAGCCGGTTTTGACCGAAAAAATGACGATTCAGGGCGATAAGTTGAATCGCTACGGTTTTATCGTGGACGTGAGAGCTAATAAGCTGCAGATTCGTGCCGCTGTGGAACAAATGTACAGCGTTGTTGTGACAGGTGTGAATACCGTCAACTACATGGGCAAACTCAAGAGCCGCTTTACAAAAGCAGGTCTCTTGTCAGGTCGCGCTAATAACTTCAAGAAGGCAATTGTCACCTTGAAGGATGGAGATAAGATAGATTTTTACAGTAATATCTAAGAGAGATGGCAGTAAGAAAGTTTAAACCTGTAACAGCAGGCACAAGACATAAGGTTATCGGTACGTTTGAGGAGATTACCACAAACGTTCCTGAGAAGTCGTTGCTCAGCCCCAAGAAAAGCTCCGGTGGCCGTAACAACTCTGGTAAGATGACGGTTCGCTATATTGGCGGCGGTCACAAACAGATGTATCGCGAGATTGACTTCAAGCGCGCAAAAGACGGCGTAGCTGCAACTGTAAAGACTATCGAGTACGATCCTAATCGTACTGCACGTATTGCACTTCTGGTGTACACCGACGGCGAGAAGAGTTACATCATCGCACCGAACGGACTCCAGGTGGGTCAAACTGTAATGAGCGGCACAGGTGTTGCTCCCGAGGTTGGTAACACACTCGCTTTGAGTGAGATTCCTCTGGGTACAGTGATTCACAATATCGAACTCTACCCGGGTCAGGGTGCCGCAATGGCACGTTCTGCCGGTTCGTATGCTCAACTTTTGGCTCGTGAAGGCAAATTCGCCATCATTAAATTGCCTTCAGGTGAGACTCGTATGGTACTCGTTACTTGCCGTGCAACCATCGGTGTTGTGTCCAACATGGACCACAGCCTCGAGTGTGCAGGTAAGGCTGGTCGTGAGCGTTGGCTTGGTCACCGTCCTCGTAACCGTGGTGTCGTGATGAACCCGGTTGATCACCCGATGGGTGGTGGCGAAGGTCGTGCGTCGGGTGGACATCCTCGTTCGCGTAAGGGTCTGCTGGCTAAGGGTTACAAGACTCGTAATCCGAAGAAGACGACCTCTAAGTTTATTATTTCCAAGAAGAAAAAATAATTAAATAGAGTACATAATGAGCCGTTCATTAAAAAAAGGACCATTCATTGACCCTAAGCTCGAGACGAAAGTCTTGGCTCAGGCCGAGAGTAAGAAGAAATCGGTCGTCAAAACGTGGTCGCGAGCAAGTATGATTTCGCCTGACTTTGTAAGTCAGACGATCGCTGTCCACAACGGAAATAAATTTATTCCGGTGTATGTAACAGAGAATATGGTAGGTCACAAGCTCGGTGAGTTTGCATCTACACGTACATTCCGTGGTCACAGTGGTAACAAGAAAAAATAGGTAGAAAATGGGTGCAAGAAAAGCAATAAGAGCCGAAAAAATCAAGGCTGAGAAGAAGCAGAAGGCAATCGCTATCATGCGTGACTGCCCTACCTCGCCCCGCAAGATGCGCCTGGTGGCTGACATCGTCCGCGGCGTAGAGATCAATAAGGCACTGGGTATCCTCCATTTTTCGAAAAAGGAGGCATCTATCAGGATGGAGAAACTGCTTAAGTCGGCAATCGCCAACTGGGAGGCAAAGAACGAAACCGAGCGTCTGGAAGATACTCTGCTTTGCGTCAAAGAGGTATTTGTCGATGGTGGTCGTATGTTGAAACGAATTCAAGCCGCGCCTCAGGGTCGTGCGCATCGTATTCGCAAACACTCGAACCACGTTACAATCGTAGTGGACAAAATGGTAATAGAAGAAAAGAAGTAATCAAATGGGACAAAAAGTTAATCCAATAGCAAATCGTCTTGGTATCATCCGCGGTTGGGATTCCAACTGGTTCGGTGGCAAAGACTTCTCCGACAAATTGGTCGAGGACGCTAAGATCCGCAAATATTTGAATGTCCGTTTGGCGAAAGCAAGTATTTCGAAAATTATCATCGAACGTACACTCAAATTGGTCACTGTCACCATCTCAACCGCTCGTCCGGGTATCATTATCGGTAAAGGCGGTCAGGAAGTTGACAAACTGAAAGAGGAGTTGAAAAAACTTACCGGCAAGGAGATTCAGATCAATATCTTCGAGATTAAACGTCCTGAAGTGGACGCAGTAATCGTGGGTCAAAACATCGCCCGCCAACTCGAAGGTCGTGTATCATTTCGTCGCGCTGTGAAGACATCTATCGCATCTACAATGCGTATGGGAGCTGAGGGTATCAAAATCCAAGTTTCTGGACGTGTGGGTGGTGCCGAGATGGCTCGTAGTGAGACCGCAAAGGAAGGACGTATTCCATTGCATACTTTCCGTGCCGATGTAGATTATTGCCTGACTGAGGCACTTACGAAAGTAGGTATTCTCGGCATCAAGGTTTGGATCTGCCAAGGTATTGTCTATGGTAAACGTGACCTGTTCGAGATTGCTGGTGCTTCGGCTCAGGCTCCTACAGGTGGACGTGATGGCGCAGATCGTCGTCCACGTAATGATCGTGGCGAGCGTGGCGATCGTGGAGACCGTCGTGGCGGTGGTCAGAAGCGTCGTAATAATAACAGTAAGTAGGACCTTTTAAAGCAAAACTAAAATGTTACAGCCAAAAAAGACCAAATTTAGAAGAATGCAGAAAGGCCGTATGAAAGGTTTAGCTCAGAGAGGTAACCAACTTTCATGTGGATCGTTCGCAATCAAAGCACTTGATTCAGCTTGGATCACCGGCCGTCAAATTGAGGCTGCTCGTCAGGCAATCACACGTTATATGAAACGTGAAGGGCAGCTTTGGATTCGCATCTTCCCCGACAAACCGATTACCAAGAAGCCTGCAGAGGTTCGTATGGGTAAAGGTAAAGGTAATCCCGAGGGATTTGTGGCTCCAGTTACTCCGGGCCGTATTCTCTTCGAGGCAGAGGGCGTGCCCTTGGCAGTGGCTCAGGAAGCACTGCGTTTAGGTGCACAGAAACTGCCTATTACGACTAAGTTTATTGTAAGACGTGATTACGTTGAAACTACAATCTAAGAGAACAGAGATGAAAAGTGCAGAAATCAAGGATATTTCGATTAAGGACCTCCAAGAGCGCATCGAAACCGAGAAGGCTCAGCTTGCAAAGCTGAAGGTGCAGCACACGGTGTCCCCCGTCGAGAACCCTTCTATTATTAAGAAAAATCGCAGAGATATAGCTCGTATGCTGACCATTCTGCGTCAAAGAAACCCTAAATGTTAATTACAACTATGGAAAGAAATCTTAGAAAAGAGCGTATTGGGGTGGTTGTCAGCAACAAAATGGAGAAAACCATCGTCGTTGCCGTCGCACGTAAGGTAAAGCATCCGATCTATGGTAAGTTCGTGAACAAAACCACGAAATTTGTGGCTGAGTCGTTGGACGAAACCTGCAAAGAGGGTGATACCGTACGTATTATGGAAACCCGCCCGCTGAGCAAGACGAAGCGTTGGAGATTAGTACAAATTATTGAAAGAGCTAAGTAGTTATGATACAGCAAGAAAGTAGACTCATAGTTGCTGACAACAGCGGCGCAAAGGAAGTTCTTTGTATCCGTGTGCTTGGCGGCACGAAGCGTCGCTACGCCTCGATTGGCGATAAAATCGTAGTAGCTGTCAAAAGCGCATCCGCTTCGGGAGAGGTGAAAAAAGGTGCGGTTTCAAAAGCAGTCGTTGTAAGAACGACAAAAGAAATCAGACGTGCCAACGGTTCGTATATTCGTTTCGACGACAATGCCGTTGTACTTCTTAACAACCAGGGTGAGATGCGTGGTACTCGTATTTTTGGTCCAGTGGCTCGTGAGCTGCGTGATCAATTTATGAAGATCATTTCGCTTGCACCCGAAGTATTGTAAATCAAAAACACACATTCGGATATGTCAGTTAAATTACATATTAAGAAGGGGGATCTGGTTTACGTCAATGCAGGCGATAACAAAGGTCAGCAGGGCAAAGTCCTGATGATTGATGTTGAGAAGCAACGCGCGATCGTCGAAGGCGTAAATATTTGCAAAAAGGCTACAAAGCCTAATGCACAAAACCCTCAGGGAGGCATCGTCGAAAAAGAGGCGGGCATCCACATCTCTAACTTGCAGGTCATTGACCCCAAGAGCGGCAAACCTACGCGTATCTGTCGCAAGGAGAATGCACAAGGTAAATTAGTTCGTTTCGCTAAAAAGTCAGGGGAGGAGATCAAATAATGGCATACGTACCTACACTCAAGACTCAGTATAAGGAGCAAATTGTTGCTAACCTTATGAAAGAATTCGGTTACACAAGCGTTATGCAGTGCCCGAAACTCGAGAAGATCGTTATCAACCAAGGTATGGGTCAGTCGGTGGCTGACAAGAAGTTGATCGACGTAGCTCAGGAAGAGCTGACGCTCATCACAGGTCAGAAAGCTGTGCAGACACGTTCACGTAAGGATATTTCGAACTTCAAATTGCGTAAAGGTATGCCGATTGGCGTACGTGTTACACTGCGCGCAACGAAGATGTACGAATTTCTGGAGCGTTTAGTCGCTGTTGCTCTTCCTCGTATCCGCGATTTCAAGGGTATCAACGAGAAATTTGACGGTCAAGGCAACTACACGCTGGGTTTGACCGAGCAAATTGTCTTCCCGGAAATCGACATGGACAAGATCACAAAAATCTTCGGTATGGAGATTACCTTTGTAACAACGGCCAAAACTGATGAGGAGGGCTATGCTCTTCTGTGCCAGTTCGGTCTTCCATTCAAGAACGCTAAAAAGAACCAATAAGCGATGGCAAAAGAGTCAATGAAAGCACGCGAGGTAAAGCGTGAGAATCTCGCAAAACGGTATGCACCCAAGCGCGAGGAGATAGCTGCAAAGCTGAAGAGTGGCGCAATCGATCACGAAGAGGCTTGGATAGCTCTTTCAAAGTTGCCCCGCAACTCGAATCCTATCCGTCAGCACAACCGTTGTAAGATTACGGGTCGTCCAAAGGGCTATATGCGTCTGTTCGGTGTGAGCCGTATTCAGTTCCGCGAGATGGCTTCGAATGGTTTGATTCCCGGAATCACAAAGGCAAGCTGGTAGAGATTTTTGGGTGACGACCAATGGTTGAAGCCTGAAAATTCATTCGAAATTCGGATTTTTGAACATGGTTCGAGAATCATGAAGGACGAAATTAATACAAGAAAGTTTGGATTTTAAGGGTGTAAGCCCGTGGTGCGGAGTTCGTTTAAACGAACGACGTGCCAAAGAAATCGAAACTTATATGGGTACTTCACCCAAGTCACGAGGTCGCAAAGTCGAGGAAAGTGCCGCCACAAGCGGTAACTTCTCGGCAGCGAGACTTCCGAAAAGGTGAAGTGCTGGTTACAAAGTTCCCGAGGTTGATGTATTCCCCTTAGGCAACGTGCGGAAGAGTGTCGTGGCGTATTGAAAAATACCTTCGAAGTTTTCCGGATTGTTTGCTAAAGGTGTTTATAGGCTGCCGGTCGGAGGATTTGTGCGGATTATGTTAGCAATACTTTAGGTGCTAACATTGTCTGCGTTCGAACGGAAGCTCATAAATTACTGAAAATAAGGGACAACATTCGTATTTATTGGGAAATAATGCGTATATTTGCGCGCTTAAGCTCATCATGCACGTGTGCAAAGGAGATGCAAAAGCAACAAATAAACGGTTTTCAGATCCGTAATCATCTGAAAGAGAACAGAATAAACTAATTTTATAATTTTTAACTTTTAATTCATTATGACAGATCCAATTTCGGATTTTCTGACCAGAATTAGAAACGCGGTGAAAGCCAATCACAAGGTGGTTGAAGCTCCCGGTTCAAAAATTAAGCAGGAGATTGCAAAAATCCTCTACGAGCAAGGTTACATCCTTGCCTACAAATTCGACACCAATGAGCAGGGTCATCCGACCATCAAAATTGCTCTGAAGTGGGACGTTGCGACCAAAACCAACGCCATCAAGAATTTGAAACGCGTCAGCCGTCCCGGTCTGCGTCAATATGTCTCGGTGGCCGATATGCCCCGCGTGTTGAATGGTTTGGGTATCGCTATCGTGTCAACTTCGAAAGGTATCATGACTGCTTCTGCGGCTCGTAAGGAGAACGTGGGCGGTGAGGTGCTGTGCTACATCTACTAATGCAATTATTAAAAAAACAACAACACAATGTCAAGAATTGGTAAATTACCTGTAGACCTACCCACCGGCGTTACCGTAACGGTAACTCCCGAGAATGTGGTGAGTGTGAAAGGACCTCTTGGGACACTGAGTCTGGAAGTTGATTCAGACATTACAGTCGAAGTCGGCATCCATAAGGACGTGCACACCGAGAAAGAGACACCTGCAGTGCTCGTTTCACGTCCAACCAACCAGCCTCGTCACCGTTCATTGCACGGTCTGTATCGTTCGCTAATCAACAACATGGTTATCGGTGTGTCGAAAGGCTACGAAATCAAACAAGAACTTGTCGGTGTCGGTTTCAAGGCCGAAGTCAAGGGTACTGTCTTAGAGATGAGCCTCGGCTACTCACACGACATCTACTTGCAGCTTCCCGCCGAAGTAATCGCTACGGCCGTTACAGAGAAAAAAGGCAACCCCATCGTTACACTGAAGAGTACCGACAAGCAACTCGTTGGTCAGGTGGCAGCCAAAATTCGTTCACTGCGCAAGCCGGAGCCATATAAGGGCAAGGGTATTAAGTTTGTAGGCGAGCAGATCCGTCGCAAGGCAGGTAAATCAGCAGGTGCTAAATAGTAAATAGTCAAGAATTATGTCACTGAGTAAAATAGAAAGAAGAGAGAGGATCAAGATGCGTATCCGCAAGATCGTGAGCGGAACGACGGAGTGTCCTCGTATGACTGTATACCGTAGTAACAAGCAAATCTACGTGCAGTTTATCGACGACCTTGCAGGTGTTACATTGACCACCGCGTCTTCTTTAGACAAGGAGATTGCTGAGGCAGTCGCAAGCAAAAACAAGTGTGAGGTTGCAGCCCTTGTGGGCAAGCTGGCAGCGGAACGTGCCGCAGCGAAAGGTATTTCGTCTGTGTCATTCGATCGTAATGGCTACCTTTATCACGGAAGAGTTAAACAGTTGGCTGACGCCGCACGCGAAAGCGGTCTTAAATTCTAAGCGCATATGTCAAATACGAACATAAAGAAAGTACGCACAAGCGATCTCGAGCTTAAGGATAGACTCGTAAGCATTCAGCGTGTTACCAAGGTAACCAAGGGCGGTCGCACATTCACCTTTTCGGCCATTGTTGTAGTGGGCAACGAGAACGGTGTGGTTGGCTACGGCCTGGGTAAAGCATCGGAAGTCACCACGGCAATTGCCAAAGGTGTCGAAGATGCAAAGAAGAACCTCGTCAAAATCCCCATTATCAACGGCACAATTCCTCACAAACAGGAGTTCCGTTATAGTGGCGCGGAGGTGATGGTTCGTCCAGCAGCTCCCGGTACGGGTGTTATCGCCGGCGGTGCCATGCGTGCCGTTTTGGAGTCGGTGGGTGTGAAGAACGTGCTCGCAAAGAGCAAGGGTTCGTCAAATCCTCACAACCTCGTGAAGGCAACCATCGGTGCCCTCTGCGAATTGCGTGATGCTCACAGCATTGCACAGCTCCGTGGTATTACGATGGATCGAGTATTTAACGGTTAATTTTTGAAGGCATTATGGCAAGAATGAAGATCACACAGGTTAAAAGCCGCATCGGCGCCACAGAGCGTCAATGTAAGAACCTCGACGCGCTGGGTCTGAAAAAGATTAACGCAAGCGTTGAGCACGACGATTCAATTATCATCAAAGGGATGATTGAGCGCGTGAAACACCTCGTGAAAGTCGAAGAGGTAAAATAAGTTTAACAGGTCAAAGTAATTAACGATGGAACTCAATAATCTTAAACCCGCTAAGGGTTCAACACATCACGACAAACGTATTGGTCGCGGTGCAGGTTCTGGCCACGGAGGCTACGCTACCCGCGGTAACAAGGGTGCGCAGTCGCGTTCGGGCTACTCGCGTAAGTTAGGTTTCGAAGGAGGTCAGATGCCGTTGCAACGTCGTCTGCCTAAGTTCGGTTTCACTAACCTTAAACGCGTGGAGTTCAAGGCTATCAACCTCTCGACACTCGAGGAATTAGCAACAAAAAAATCACTCAAAGAGATCACATTTGAGACCCTTATCGCCGCAGGTTTCGTTTCGACGAACGACAAGGTGAAAATTCTGGGTAACGGTGCAGTTACTACGGCCCTGTCGGTGAAGGCTCACGCCTTCTCGAAGAGTGCTGAGGCAGCCATTGTGGCAGCCGGTGGTAACGTAGAGAAACTCTAAGAATTTAAGCGACAAAAATTATGAATCAGTATCTTATAGTTGGTATCGTCTTTTTGGTGGTAATCGCTCTTTTGGCAACCAACAAGAAATTGGTAGAAACACTCAAGAATATCTACAAGATTGAGGAGCTGCGCAAACGTGTGATTTACACGATTGGACTGCTACTGGTCTATCGCTTGGGTTGTTTCATTGTACTCCCGGGTATTAACCCGAACTCGTTGGGTGAGGGGTCGGCACTTGCCAGCCAGTTAGATGGCAACGGACTCTTAGGTCTGTTGAACGTCTTCTCGGGCGGTGCATTCGGCAATGCGGCGATTTTTGCACTCGGCGTAATGCCTTATATCACGGCTTCGATTATCATCCAGCTTGCGGGTATGATGATTCCTGCCGTTCAGAAATTGCAGAAAGAGGGCGAAAGCGGTCGTCGTAAGATGAACCAGTGGACGCGTCTTCTGACGATTCTGGTGTTGATGGTTCAGGGCCCTGCGTATATCGCAAACCTCTATCACACAGAGCCTACTGCATTTGTTTATGGTAATTCTTTCGCGTTCGTCGTCTATGCAACAACAATCCTCATCGCTGGTACCATGTTTATCATGTGGCTGGGCGAGAAGATTACGGACAAAGGTATCGGCAATGGTATCTCGCTGATTATCATGATTGGTATCGTGGCACGTCTGCCGCACTCGTTATTGGCTGAGGTCAATGCGCGTTTCCAGACTTCGGGCGGTAGCATGATCATGCTGATCCTTGAGTTGGTGCTGCTCTTCCTTGTCTTCATGGCAACGATCGCTCTGGTGCAGGCTGTCCGCAAGGTTCCTGTACAGTACGCTAAGCGTATCGTCGGTAACAAACAGTATGGTGGTGTACGTCAGTACATTCCGCTTAAGATGAATGCTGCGAATGTGATGCCTATCATCTTCGCACAGGCTCTGATGTTTGTTCCCGCGTTGTTCACCAATACCGCTTTCGCCGCAGCATTTAGCTCGATGACCGGTTTTTGGTACAACTTCACACTGGCGGTGTTGGTAGTCGCGTTTACCTACTTCTATACGGCGATTATCATCAATCCTCAAATGATGGCAGACGACATGAAACGCAATGGTGGCTTTATCCCGGGTGTTAAACCGGGTAAGCAAACCGTGGGCTACATCGACACCATCATGACGCGTATCACTCTTCCCGGCTCATTCTTCTTGGCTATCGTGGCTATTCTGCCCGCGTTGGCAATGAAATTCTTGGGCATTCAGCAATCTTTCGCCTACTTCTACGGAGGTACGTCGCTGCTGATTATGGTGGGTGTGGTGCTCGATACTCTGAAGCAGATTGAAAGCTACTTGTTGATGCGTCACTACGATGGTCTGATGAAGACGGGTCGTATTCAAGGCCGTCATTAGGAATTTTCAAAGGAGTCAGAAAAATGATATACTTAAAGACAAATGAGGAGATTGAATTACTCCGTGAAAACAATATCTTGGTGAGTCAGACCTTGGCCGAAGTGGGTAGCCACATTCGGCCGGGTGTCACCACCAAGGAGTTGAATCGAATTGCCGAGGAGTTTATCCGCGCGCATGGAGCTACACCCCCTTGTTTGGGTTTCGAAGGTTATCCTGCTGCAACATGTATTTCTGTTAACGAACAAGTTGTTCACGGTATCCCATCTGATTATGTAATCAAAGAGGGAGATATCGTTTCGGTCGATTTGTGTACATTTCTAAAGGGGTTTGTTGGCGATTCGGCATATACGTTTGCCGTTGGGTCTGTTGCTGAAGAAGTACAGCAACTAATGACTGTCACCAAAGAAGCTCTTTATAAAGGTACCGCACAAGCAAAGGTCGGTAATCGCGTTGGCGACATATCGGCAGCTGTGCAAGAGTACGCCGAGAGCTTTGGCTACGGCGTAGTGCGCGAGTTGGAGGGACACGGATTGGGACGCAATATGCACGAAGATCCGGGTGTTCCGAACTATGGCGCACGAGGCAGAGGTCCTCTCTTGAAAGAGGGAATGGTCATCTGTATCGAACCGATGATAACAATGGGAAATAAAGCAGTGGTTTTCGAACGTGACGGTTGGACTGTCCGTACACGCGATCGTAAACCGGCAGCTCACTATGAGTTTGCAGTCGCGATTCGCAAAGATGGTCCCGATGTGTTAACGGACTTTAGTATTATCGAAAAAGCACTAAAAAACTAAAAAGACTCTATGTCAAAACAAACTGCTATTGAAAGGGACGGTACGATTATCGAGGCGTTATCCAACGCGATGTTCCGCGTTGAGTTGGATAATGGTCACGTGCTCACGGCCCATATCTCAGGTAAGATGCGAATGCACTACATCAAAATCTTGCCCGGAGATAAAGTTAAAGTGGAGATGACTCCTTACGATTTGAGTAAGGGGCGTATATCCTTTAGGTACAAATAACGTTAGATTGCTTGAAAATTATGAAAGTAAAAGCATCAATTAAGAAAAGAAGCGAGGATTGCAAGATCGTGAAGCGTAAAGGTAGACTTTACGTAATCTGCAAAAAGAATCCTAAGTTTAAAATGCGCCAAGGGTAATGTTTAAACGATTAATTAAAGAAGAAAAAGAGATTTTATGGCACGAATAGTCGGTGTAGATTTACCAAAAAACAAGAGAGGCGAGATCGGCCTTACCTATATCTATGGTATCGGTCGCTCTACGTCGCGCAAAATTCTCGAGGCCGCTGGCATCAGCTACGACCTCAAAGTTCAAGACTGGACAGATGACCAGATCGGTGCCGTTCGTTCGACAATCGCCGACATGGGCATCAAGGTCGAAGGTGAATGCCGTTCGGCAGTTCAGCTTAACATCAAGCGATTGATGGATATTGGCTGCTATCGCGGCATCCGTCATCGTCTGGGTCTTCCCGTTCGCGGACAGGGTACCAAGAACAACGCGCGTACTCGCAAGGGTCGCAAGAAGACTGTCGCAAACAAGAAAAAGGCAACTAAGTAATCGTAGAGAGTTATGGCAAAGAAAACAGGAACAGTTAAGAAAAAAGTTGTTAAAGTGGGTGCTGTGGGTACAGCCTACGTTCACTCGACTTTCAACAATGTGATCATCTCCCTCACCAACGAGGTTGGTGACGTGATCAGCTGGTCTTCGGCGGGCAAAATGGGTTTCCGTGGCTCGAAGAAGAACACTCCCTATGCAGCTCAGACTTCGGCTAACGATTGCGCGAAAGTTGCTTATGACATGGGTCTTCGCAAGGTGAAAGTCTATGTAAAGGGTCCAGGTGCAGGTCGCGAATCGGCTGTACGTACAATTAATGCTGCAGGTATCGAGGTGACCGAAATCATCGACGTTACACCAATGCCGCACAATGGTTGTCGTGCTCCTAACCGTCGTCGCGTCTAATTGCAGTTGGTTAAGGAATATTCAAAGTTTTTAAAAAAGTTAAAGCAATGGGAAGATATATAGGACCAAAATCTAGAATCGCCAGAAAGTTCGGTGAAGCCATTTACGGTGCGGATAAAGTTCTCGAGAAGAGAAATTATCCTCCCGGACAGCACGGACTCTCGCATAAGCGCAAAAAGGTGTCGGAGTACGGTACACAGCTGAACGAAAAACAGAAGGCAAAGTACACTTATGGCCTGCTGGAGAAGCAGTTTGCACGTACATACGAACAGGCAGCTCGTATGGGTGGTATCACGGGTGAGAACCTGCTGAAATTACTCGAGTGCCGCTTGGACAACGTGGTTTACCGCTTGAGTCTGGCTCCGACGCGCGCTGCTGCTCGTCAGCTCGTTTCGCACTGCCACATTTGCGTCAATGGCGCAGTGGTAAATATTCCGTCGTACTCACTCAAAGTGGGTGACGTGGTTTCAGTGCGCGAGAAATCAAAAAGCTTGGAGGTTATTACAGCATCTCTGGCTGGAGGCTCAAAGAGCCGCTACGCTTGGCTCGAATGGGATAACACCGCCATGGCGGGTCGTTTCATGCAGAAGCCTGAGCGCACAGAGATCCCCGAAAACATTAAAGAGCAGCTGATCGTCGAGTTGTACTCTAAGTAGTAATTAAACAAATTCAGTATTATGGCAATATTAGCATTCCAGAAACCTGAGAAGGTTATTATGCTCGAATCCACTTCGTCGTTCGGAAAGTTCGAATTCCGACCGCTGGAGCCCGGATTTGGCATGACCGTCGGTAATGCCCTGCGCCGTATCCTACTCTCTTCTTTGGAGGGTTATGCGATTACGACCGTCAAGGTAGCCGGTGTCGATCACGAGTTTGCCGCCATCCCCGGTGTGATGGAAGGTATGATTGATATCATCCTTAATTTAAAACAGGTTCGTTTTATCCGTACTGTCGACAATCAGGATGCTGAAACAGTATCGGTCAATGTGGCGGGTGTCACGGAGCTTACTGCCGGATATATCTCGAATTACCTCTCGTTCTTCAAAGTGCTGAATCCCGATTTGGTTATCTGCCATTTGGCTGCGGGCACGAAGATGCAACTCACGATTACTATCGGTAAAGGCCGCGGTTATGTACCTGCAGAGGAGAATACCCCTGCCGAGTGCGAATTCGGTACGTTGCCGATTGACTCGATTTTCACACCTATTAAGAATGTGAAATATTCAATCGAGAACTATCGTGTCGAGCAGAAGACCGACTACGAGAAATTGAATTTGGAGATCACTACCGATGGTTCGATTCACCCTAAAGAGGCACTGAAAGAGGCTGCAAAGATTCTTATTCAGCACTTCATGCTCTTCTCGGATGAAAAGATTACCGTCAACATGGAGGACAACAACGGCGCCGAGGAGTTCGACGAGGATGTACTCCACATGCGTCAACTGTTGAAGACTAAGCTCTCGGATCAGGATTTGAGCGTCCGCGCTCTGAACTGCCTGAAGGCTGCCGATGTCGACACAGTGGGCGACCTTGTGAAGTTGAACCGTACCGACTTGCTGAAGTTCCGCAACTTCGGTAAAAAGTCGCTTACGGAACTCGATGAGCTGCTTGCATCGCTCAATCTTAAGTTCGGTATGGACGTATCAATCTACAAACTTGAAAAAGATTAATTATGAGACACAATAAAAATTTCAATCACCTTGGCAGACAGGCCGGACACCGCAGCGCGATGCTTGCGAACATGGCATCGTCACTCATCATGCACAAGCGTATCGAGACAACGATTGCAAAGGCAAAAGCCGTTCAGCGGTTTATCGAGCCTCTTGCAACGAAGTCGAAAGAGGATACTACGCACTCGCGTCGTATTGTTTTCGCATACCTGAAGCAAAAAGAGGCTGTTGCCGAATTGTTCCGCGCGATTGCTCCGAAGATTTCTGAGCGTCCGGGTGGCTACACACGTATTCTGAAAACTGGTTTCCGTCTGGGCGATGCTGCCGATATGTGCATCATCGAGTTCGTTGATTTCAACGATGCTTACACGCTCGGCACGGCTTCGACTACCGAAGCAGCTAAACCCAAAACTCGTCGTTCACGCAAGCCAGCGGCTGCGAAGACCGATGCTGTCGAGGATGCAACGGTTGTGGACGGAGAAAAAGCAAAGAAAGCAGCTCCCAAGAAGGCAGCTTCGAACTCTTCGAAGCCAGCAGCTCCTAAGGGTGGTGCCAAGATTGCAGCTCCTAAGGCAGTGAAAAAGACGAATGTAGGTAAGAAAATGTAATTTATTTTCTGAGATAGCGGTGCTTAAGTGCCGCTTCCGTAAAACCGCGAATGGGATGTACGTAAGGTACGCCTCATTTGCGGTTTTTTTGTGTCAAGGTGCTTGTTCGCGACGATTCACGAGGCTGTCGATGGAGAGGTGATTGACGAATGTTGTGTACAATTCTTATCCTCAGATTGGCAACAAAAAAGGTGCGGTTCAATTAAGAACCGCACCGCTGATACTACAAAAAGGCGTTTTATTTTTTGAATCCTTGACCGATTCCAAGAAAGTCACTCGCGACAAGGGCTGCGCCACCAATCAGACCACCGTCCACATCCTCCTTTGCAAAAAGTTCAGCTGCATTGGATGGTTTGCATGAGCCACCGTAGAGAATGGATGTTTCTGCGGCTGCGGCACCGAATTTCGCTGCCAATACCTTGCGGATGTAGGCGTGAATTTCTTGCGCCTGCTCTGCCGATGCGGTCTTGCCTGTGCCGATTGCCCATACGGGTTCGTAGGCAACGACCAATTTTGCAAATTGTTCCGCTGTAAGATTATATACCACCTCTTCGATTTGAGTTTTTACCACGTCGAAGTGTTTGCCACCCTCGCGCTCTGCCAAATTTTCACCTACGCAGTAGATTGGCAGCAGATTATTGGCATAGGCTTGCGCCATTTTTTTGTTGAGTGTTTCCGACGTTTCACCGTAATATTGACGACGCTCGGAGTGCCCGAGGATTACGTATTTGCAGCCGAGTGCAACAATCATCGCGGCTGAAACTTCGCCCGTGTAGGCACCTTTTGTCTCAGCGGCACAATTCTGCGCACCTACAGCTATCTCTGTGTTTTTTAGTACTTTAGCCACCTCGGAGATGTGGGTAAATGGAGGGCATACGATGAAATTCACGCAGGAACATACGGCGTTTTTACCCGCAGCGACTCTCTCTGCCAACTCAACGCCTTCGGCGGGAAGTGTATTCATCTTCCAGTTGCCTGCTACAATTTTCTTTCTCATTTTCCTTTTATTTTTAAATATGATGTTATAAATTATTGTAATAATCATCCATATTATTACATATGTCCAGAGAGTTGCTTGCATCTTTTCCCACTGCGTAGCCCCTTTGTCTGCGATAAAGCCTTGGACGAGTGGCGCGATGATAAGACCTGGAATTGCATAAGCGCAGACCAAAAATCCTATCTGCTGGGGTGGTGTAAGTTTCGGATATAAGTTTCGGAACAGGATATAGATAGAGCTTAACCAACAACCGATTATCAATATTTCTATGATCCATTTCGGAAGAAATCCTGTCAAACACAGACACAAAATCACAAGACCTCCTACCAGTGCTAATGCAATTACAATCTCTTTAATTTCCGATACGCGCTCTTGCTGTGCCATAGTCATACGGCTTTTTAGTGACTCACTCCTCGCACCACTTTTTCACCTCCTCCATTGAGGGAGCCTTGAGTCCCAATTTATTTTTCTTATTGAATCCGCACAGGTCGTTGAAGAATTTGCCGGCTGAGAGCTCTTGGAGTGATTTCACGGTGACATATCCCATTTTTCGAACTACGGGAATCCACTCTTCGGGTACGCCGATTTCGGCATATTTCTCATCCGGATCGCTCATAATCTTCTTTTCGGGGCGCATCTGCGGGAAGAAAAGCACATCTTGAATCGAAGGCTGTCCCGTCATGAACATGGTCAGACGGTCGATACCCATGCCCATGCCGGAGCAGGAGGGCATACCATATTCGAGTGCGCGCACGAAATCCATATCAATATACATCGCCTCGTCGTCGCCCTTTTCCGAGAGGCGTAGCTGCTCTTGGAATCGCTCCAATTGGTCTATTGGGTCGTTCAACTCAGAGTAGGCATTGCAAAGTTCTTTGCCGTTGACGAAGAGTTCAAATCGTTCGGTGAGCTCCGGATTTTCGCGGTGACGCTTGCTCAGAGGCGACATCTCTTTGGGATAGTCGGTGATAAATGTTGGTTGAATCAGCTCATCCTCACAGAATTGACTAAAAATAGCATCAATCAATTTTCCCTTTCCCATCGTGGCATCCACTTCGACATTGAGCCGTGTGCACGCTTCGCGTAGTTGCTCTTCGTTCTGTCCCGTGATGTCGTAGCCACTATTTTTGCGAATAGCGTCGGTCATCGAGAGGCGGCGGAAGGGGGTTTTGAACGAAATTGTTTTGCCATCTATTGTGAGTTCTGTGGTCGGATTTGTCGCCAAAGCCACTCGTTCGAGCATTTGTTCGGTGAACTCCATCATCCACAGGTAATCTTTGTAGGCCACGTAAATTTCCATGACCGTAAATTCGGGGTTGTGTGTGCGATCCATCCCCTCATTGCGGAAGTTTTTTCCGAATTCGTACACGCCGTTGAATCCTCCGACAATCAATTTTTTGAGGTACAATTCACTGGCAATGCGCAGGAATTGATTCATGTCGAGTGAGTTGTGGTGGGTGGTGAATGGACGTGCTGATGCGCCGCCCGGAATGGGCTGCAGGATAGGTGTTTCGACCTCGATGTAACCACGTTCGTTGAAAAATTCGCGCATGGTTTGCACGATACGGGCGCGCTTGACGAAGACCTCGCGCACCTGAGGGTTGACCACCAAATCGACGTACCGTTGGCGGTAGCGGACTTCGGGATCGGTGAAGGCATCGAAGGTCTGCCCCTCCTTTTCTTTGACAATCGGCAGCGGACGTATCGACTTGGAAATTACCGTAAAACGTTTGCAATGCACCGATAATTCGCCTGTATTTGTGTGGAACGCAAAGCCTTCGACACCCACGAAATCGCCGATGTCGAGCAGCTTTTTGAATACCGTATTATAGAGTGTCGGGTCGCCTTCGGGACAGATATCGTCACGACGAACGTAGACTTGGATGCGCCCCGTGTGATCTTGAATTTCGAAGAAAGATGCGCTACCCATGATGCGACGCGACATGATACGACCCGCAATGCGAACCTCCTGATAGTTGCCTTTTGCTTCGTCGAAGTTCTCTGCAATTTCGTGTGCGGTGGCAGTCACCTCGTAGCGTTCGGCAGGATATGGATTGATGCCCACTTCGCGTAAAGCGTTGAGTGATTGGCGTCTTAGTTGCTCTTGTTCACTGAGTTCGATACTCATCTGTTTTATCTTTTTATAATTACTATCTCAATTTTACAAAGGTACAAAAAGCCGTGTGGATATCAAACATATGTAAAATATTTTTCTACCTTTGCAAACTGTCGGGCGTGTTATTCCGTTATATCTCGGAGGCAGCTTCTGCCGCTTATAAATTAAATAGACAAAAATGAACGTATTAAAAGTGATTTCCAAGCTGTTTGGACGCTATTTTCTGCTGTTGACCGCCACGTTGTTGTTGGCGGCATCGTGTTCGACCGATGATGAGGATGCGCCCTATTTGAGAGTTTCTCCTACCTCAATGCTTTTTAATGCCGCCACCCCTGATGCCAATGCGATTTCCATCGAGGCGAATGGCGAGTGGACGATAATTGATGGCGTACCTGCGCCACAAGTCGATTCGAAGAGGGGAATGAGCAACCGAAAAGTGCACGTGCTCAACGCTCCGCAGGGTCAAAGTACGTTAGTTGTCACCATGGGGCAATTCGCCTACACGGTGACTGTGACCAACTTGAGCGGGGATAAACCCAAACCCGATCCCGATCCGACCCCTTCAGGCGAAGCGTTGTTTGGTAAGTCATGGGCTGAGATGCCTGCGAAATTGGTCAAGGAGGGCGACTACTACTATGCCTATCATATGCGTGCTGATGTGCCTGCAATTCGCAACTACACAGTGTGTTATAGTAAGGGTAATATGTGTCCTGTGTGGGTTGCCGCACCCATGCACGAGAGCTATAAAGGCTCGTCGGGACGTACGGATGCCTACACCTCGGATCCATCGTTCGACTTCACGCAGGCGGGTCGCTGGAAGGGTTACACACGCGGGCATATGCTCGGATCGAGCGACCGCACGGTGAGTCGCCCGACCAATGAGCAGGTGTTCTACTACTCGAATATCGCCCCGCAGTTGTCGGATGGCTTTAATCAAGGCAATGGTGCGTGGAACAATTTGGAAGAGCTGACCGACCGGCAATGGTGTGCCGATACACTCTATCAGGTGGTGGGATGCTACTGGGCGAACAACAATAAAAAAGTGGACGACACGGTGATTCCGACCCATTATTACAAGATTCTGCTGCGCACAAAAGGGGGCAATACCCATAAGTCAGTGGCAAATTGTTCGGCTGCGGAGTTGAAATGTGCAGCATTTATTTTGGAGCATAAAAATCAGAAGGGGTTGAAACCCAATGCTTCGATGATGAAGTCGGTGGCGGATTTGGAGCGAATGACGGGCTTCACCTTCTTCCCCAATGTTCCGAATGCCCCGAAAACGACGATTAACGCTGCTGATTGGGGATTGTAGTTCGTCTGGCGTAAAAAGCAGCAGGCAGGGAGATGGATTCGTCTCTCTGCCTGCTGCTTTTTGGTTTACAACATTCCCAGATTATCGAGGAAGACCATAAGTAGCACTGTGGGGCAGACCCAGCGCAGCAAAAAAATCATCACGGGACGAATGCGAAAAGAAAGTGTGCCATCGTTGGTGAACTCCGCGTCGAGGGCTTTGCGATTCATCCTCCAGCCGACAAAAAGCGAGGTGAACAAGCCTCCCATGGGGAGCAGAATGTTCGCGGAGGTGAAGTCGAGCAGGTCGAATAGGTTGAGTCCGAAGAGCTGATAACCATTCAGCATTCCCAACGACAGCGAAGCCAATGAAGCTAAACCGGCAGTCGTGAGGGTTGTGATCCATGCGGCTGTGCGACGGCTGACGTGCCACTCCTCGTGCAGATAGGCGGTGACTACTTCGTGCAGTGAGATGGTGGAGGTGAGTGCTGCAACCATCAGTAGCATAAAGAAGAGCGTCGAGAGTATTCCTCCCCACGCCATGTCGTTAAAAATACTGGGTAGGGTGATGAAAACCAACGAGGGTCCCGAAGTGGGCTCGATGCCGGCACTGAAGACGGCAGGGAAAATAACAACGCCCGCCAAGATGGCAACCAGTGTGTCGAGCAGTGTAACATGAACGGCTGTATGGCGCAAGTTGGTGTCGCGTTTGAAGTAGGAGGCATAGGTGACCATGCTGCCTTGCCCGACAGAAAGTGAGAAAAATGCCTGCCCAAGGGCGGTGAGAATAGTGGCTCCCGTGACCTTCGAGAAGTCCGGTTCGAAGAGAAAACGCAGCCCTTCGCCTGCATTGGGCATCAGGAGCGAGTGGACGGCAAGTCCCGTTAAGAGCAACAGCAGTAGGGGCATGAGAATCTTAGATGAGCGTTCAATCCCCTTCTGTACCCCCAGTGCAATTACGCCGTGAGTTGCCAGTACAAAGAGACAGGTGTAGAGGGCGGGTCGCCACGGATTGCGAGTGAAAGTGTCGAAAAAGGAGCGGTACTGATCGGGAGTGGTGTAGTCTGCCATCCCGCCCGTGAGCGATTGGAAGGTGTATTCGAGCGTCCAGCCGGAGACCACGAAGTAGAAGCCGAGAATCATCACCACCGTCAGGATACTGTTGTAGCCTAACAGTCGCCAACGCTTGTCCAATGAGTGAAATGCCCCCACGGCATTGAGTCGCGTGCTGCGCCCTATGGCAAATTCGGAGAGCATGATGGGTAGTCCGAGTAGCACCACGCAGAGGATGTAAATCAGCAGAAATGCGCCACCGCCGTTGTCGCCCGCCACATACGGAAATCGCCAAATGTTCCCCAGCCCCACGGAGCTGCCTGCCGCAACTAACACGGCACTCAATTTGCCACCGAGGGTGGCGCGGTTGTTCATCGTCATAAGCTCCTATATTACGAACGACGGGCACGCTTTCTGCGTACCCGTCCCTCTTTTACTTTTCCAGCGTCACACTCACGCGGGCGAGCTTGCCGCCCAAGGGCGGTGCGAGCTTCGCTACGGTGCACTGCACGTGAATAATTTGTGCAAATGCTTCGCGGAGTGCGTTGATGATGTTCATCGCCACGCGCTCGATGGTGCGTTGGGTGATGCGCATCTGTGCGCGGACAATTTCGTAGACGGTGAGGTAGTTTACGGCTTGTGTTACATCGTCGTGGCTTGCCACGTCGCCCAACTCGCTGGTGATTCCCAAATCGACCGTAAAGCGATTGCCCACCTTCTGTTCGAGGTCGTAGCAACCGTGAAAGGCGCGGAACTCCATGCAATCCAGTGTGATGCGATATTCCATATTATGCTACGATTACGAGGTAGTAATTCTTTTTGCCTTTCTGCACCAGCAGGTATTTGCCGGCAATCAGATCGACTTCGCTCACCGCACGCATCGGATCGGTCACCTTCTCTTTGTTGAGCGCGACACCTCCACCTTGTACCATTTTGCGGCACTCACCTTTCGAGGGGAAAATCGCTGTCTTCTCAGTCGATAACTCTACGAAAGGCGTGCCAAGATCGGCGTGCGCAATGGTAAATTGAGGTACACCTTCAAAAACTTGCAGCAAAGTCTGCTCATCTAAGTGACGTAGCCCCTCCGAGGTGGCGTTGCCGAAGAGGATAGCCGAAGCCTCGACTGCCTTTTCGTACTCCTCTTGTGAGTGAATCATGCAGGTTATCTCTTGAGCCAGTCTTTTTTGCAATGTACGCAGATGAGGGGCGGCATCGTGTTCGGCGATGAGTGTCTCGATGGTTGCGCGGTCGAGCAGCGTGAAGATTTTTATGTAGCGTTTGGCATCGTCGTCGCTGACGTTGAGCCAAAATTGGTAGAATTTATAGGGCGATGTGTAGCGTGGATCGAGCCAGATGTTTCCGCTCTCGGTCTTGCCGAATTTGGTGCCGTCTGCCTTGGTAATTAGTGGACAGGTGATGCCATAGGCCTCTTGACCGAGCTTGCGGCGAATCAACTCTGTGCCGGTGGTGATGTTGCCCCACTGGTCGGCTCCGCCCAGCTGAATCTTGCAGTTGATGGTCTCGAACAGGTGAAGAAAATCGAATCCTTGCACCAATTGATAGGTGAATTCGGTGAAGGACATCCCGTCGCCCTCACCGCTGAAACGTTTTTTGACCGAATCTTTCGCCATCATGTAGTTGACCGTAATCATCTTGCCAATATCGCGGATGAAGCTCAGAAACGATATATCCTTCATCCAGTCGTAGTTGTTGACCATCAGTGCGGCGTTGGGAGCCGTCGACTCGAAGTCGATCAACTTCGCCAGCTGTGCTTTGATGGCGGCTTGGTTGTGGCGTAGTGTGGTTTCGTCGAGCAAGTTACGCTCCTGCGATTTGCCACTTGGATCGCCAATCATGCCCGTTGCGCCACCAATCAATGCTACAGGACGATGCCCGCATAACTGAAAGTGCTTGAGAATCATCACACTCACCAAATGCCCGATGTGCAGCGAATCGGCCGTGGGGTCGATACCCACATACGCTGTTGTGAGCTCTTTTTCGAGTTGTTCTTTTGCGCCGGGCATGATGGTGTGAATCATGCCGCGCCATTCGAGTTCTTCGACGAAATTTTTTGTTGCCATAGCTATCTATACTTATTATTATTTATTCAACTTCTAAATCGAGTGCTTTGCGTAACTCAAGGAGTAGTGGGTTTTTCTCGGTCATGTGCTTCACGCGATCTTCCAATTTGATGGGACGTGTGGCACGAATCTCCTCGTTGACCGTGATTTCCAAGCCGAGCAGCCCTTCGATGTTTGACACTTCGGCAATGCGCAATAACATTGCTGTTTTGCTGCGCAAAATCTCATCGCGCAATTCAGATGTGGGGACGCTCAGGCAAATTGCGTGGTCGTTGAAGGTCATCAACTCGAATGCCGCCACAAAACGAGGGCGTTTCTCCTGTATGAGTTGCAGAATACGTTCACGGGCAAACTCCAATTTTTGTTGACAGTCGGGGTCAAAAACCGGCACCTCCAACTCGTCGGATGGCTCTCCCGAATCGGATAACTCATCTCGCTGCTCATCTGCCGAGCAGATTAGTGATGCAATGGAAGCTCCCGATATGCGTGGTGTATGTGTCGGTTGTCGTGTCGGTGCAACTTGAGGCGTTTCGGGTTGCGGCTGCGCAGGTTTTGTCGAATCGGCAGGCTGCGCAATTCGAACGGGGGCAGGGGCAGCAGCAATCGTAGTAGCCGGCTCATCGGCAACCTTTTGCGACCCTTGTGTCGGTAGTTCGGGCAGCGTAAATTCCTCGGATGCTATACACTCATTTTTTTTTTGACCGAGACCTGCAATTTTCATCAGTCCCAGTTCCACTAAGAGTCGTTGATTGGTCGATTGCCGAATTTTACCGTCGAGATCCGTGAGCAACGAGATGGCACCGAACAAAAAGCCGACTTCGCAGGCGGTCGCCTGCGTCCGGTATCGTTCGAGCAGCGTGCCCGTCATTTCGATGAGCCGCAAGGTGGCAGGATTTTTCGCCACCAACAAATCGCGAAAATGTCGATTGAGTCCCCCCATGAAGGTCTGTCCCGAAAAGCCTTTCGAGAGCACCTCATCGAAGGCGACCAGTGCCGAGACGTAATCGCCACTGAGGAGCAACTCGGTGATGGTGAAGTAGGTGTCGTAGTCGAGTACGTTGAGCGTTTGCGCCACCTCTTTGTATTGCAGTTCCTTGCCGCAGAACGAAACCGCCTTGTCGAACATCGACAGCGCATCGCGCATACCTCCATCGGCTTTTTGTGCAATGAGGTTCAACGATTCGTCATCGGCCGTGATGTGTTCATGTGCAGCGATGTAGCGGAGGTATTCGACGGCATCCTCGACGCGAATCCGATTGAAATCGTAAATCTGGCAGCGGGAGAGGATGGTCGGAATAATTTTGTGTTTCTCGGTGGTGGCGAGGATAAATATGGCGTGTGCCGGGGGCTCCTCCAAGGTTTTGAGAAAGGCGTTGAACGCTTGAGCCGAGAGCATATGAACCTCATCGATGATGAAGACCGAGTAGCGACCAATCTGCGGAATGATGCGCACTTGCTCAATCAGCGAGCGGATGTCGTCCACTGAGTTGTTCGATGCAGCATCCAATTCGTGAATATTGAGTGAGCGTCCCTCGTTGAAACTGCGGCACGACTCGCATTGGTTGCACGCCTCGGCACCGTTGGGCGAGGTGCAGTTAATCGCCTTAGCGAAGATGCGGGCACAAGTCGTTTTTCCCACTCCGCGTGGACCGCAGAAGAGGTAGGCGTGTGCCAGCTGTCCGCGCTCGATTGCATTTTTGAGCGTGGAGGTGATATGTTTTTGACCAATTACCGATGCGAAGGTCGCAGGACGGTATTTTCGTGCACTGACGATAAAATCACTCATAGTAGTGCAAAGATACAAAAATTCAAAATTCAAAATTCAAAATTCAAAATTAATTGTCATTCCATCCCAAAATCTGCCTTTTTGTCTCATTTTTGTCGGGTATTGTCAGGTGATTTGTGACAACTGGTGACACCTTGTCTGTTCATAGTGCGTTGGCAAGCGTTTTGCGAGATAGTGGTTGAATTCGAAAACAATTAAAATTATATAGTATGAATACGAACAGTCTAACTATCAAGGCGCAAGAGGCATTGCAAGGTGCGGTGTCGCTTGCCGCCGAGCGCAGGCAGCAGTCTGTTGAGCCGCTGCATCTGCTCCGTGTGCTTATTGGCGAGGAGGATTCGCTGGCGACGTTTCTGTTGGGGCGCGTGGGGGTCAATGTGCGTGGCTTGCGCGACGAGGTGTCGCGTGCCGTTGAGGTGTTGCCTCGTGTGGAGGGTGCCGGCGAGCAATTTTTCTCACAGGAGACCTCAAAGGTGATTCAACGAGGGGTCGATTTCACCAAAAAATTCAACGATAAATACGCTTCAATCGAACATCTATTGCTGGGTTTGGTTGCCGAACGAGGCGCGGCAGCTGATTTCTTGAAGCGTGCTGGAGCCACCGAAAAGGACTTGTTGGAGGCGGTGCGTGTTTTCCGTAAGGGGGCGACCGTAGATTCGCAAACATCGGAGCAGCAGTTCGATGCGCTTGGAAAATATGCTATCAATCTCAATGAAATGGCACGTTCGGGTAAGCTCGATCCGGTGATTGGGCGTGACGAGGAGATTCGTCGTGTGTTGCAGATTCTTTCGCGTCGCACGAAGAATAATCCGATTTTGGTGGGTGAAGCGGGTGTGGGTAAAACAGCTATTGCCGAGGGGCTTGCGCACCGCTTAGTCGATGGCGATGTACCTGAAAACCTTCGCTCGAAGGTGATTTTTTCGCTTGATATGGGCGCGCTGATTGCGGGTGCTAAGTACCAAGGCGAATTCGAAGAGCGATTGAAGGCGGTGGTGCAAGAGGTGACGGCGAGTGATGGTGATATTCTGCTCTTTATCGACGAAATTCACACCCTTGTTGGGGCGGGTAAATCGTCGGGAGCAATGGATGCGGCGAATATTCTTAAGCCGGCACTGGCGCGTGGTGAGCTGCGTACGATTGGTGCGACAACACTCGACGAATTTCAGAAATATTTCGAACAAGACAAGGCTCTCGAACGTCGTTTTCAGAAGGTGATGGTCGATGAGCCAACACAAGAGGATGCCATTTCGATTCTTCGTGGGTTGAAAGAACGCTATGAGAATCACCACCAAGTGCGGATTAAGGATGAAGCAATTGTGGCAGCTGTGGAGCTCTCGACTCGTTACATCACCTCGCGTTTTCTGCCCGATAAGGCGATTGATTTGGTCGACGAGGCGGCATCGAAATTGCGCTTGGAGATGAATTCTGTCCCTGAGGAGATTGATAATCTTGATCGGCGAGTGCGTCAGCTGGAAATTGAGCGTGAGGCGATTCGCCGCGAGAAGGACGAGGAGCGGGTGGCGCATCTCACGCGTGAAATCGAGGAGTTGAAGTCGAAGGATGCTGCCATGCGTGCCAAATGGCAGGGGCAGCGTGATTTGCTGCGAAAGATACAGACGAATAAAGATCAGATTGAACAGCTGAAAATTGAGGCGCAGCAGGCGGAGCGTCAAGGCGACTATGGTCGTGTGGCTGAGATTCGCTATGGCAAGATTCAGCAAGCAGAGAAGCAGATTGCAGCTCTGCAAGAGGAGTATCGTCTCACCTCAGCTTCGGGGTCGATGATCAAGGAGGAGGTTGATGCGCAGGATGTTGCTGAGGTGGTGTCGCGCTGGACAGGTATTCCCGTGACCCGAATGTTGGCATCTGAGCGTGAAAAATTGCTCCACATGGAGGACGAGTTACACCACCGCGTGGTAGGGCAGGAACAGGCGATTGCGGCCATTTCGGACGCGGTATGTCGTTCGCGAGCCGGTCTGAGCGACCCACGCAAGCCGATAGGCTCATTCATTTTTCTCGGAACAACCGGTGTTGGTAAGACCGAGCTGGCGAAGGCATTGGCTGAATTTCTGTTTAATGACGATGCGATGTTGACGCGTATTGACATGAGCGAGTATCAGGAGCGGCACAGCGTGTCGCGTCTGGTGGGTGCGCCTCCGGGATATGTGGGTTACGACGAGGGAGGTCAGTTGACCGAGGCGGTGCGCCGCAAACCCTACTCTGTGGTGCTGCTTGACGAGATTGAAAAGGCGCATCCCGATGTCTTCAACATCCTGTTGCAGGTGCTCGATGATGGTCGTTTGACCGACAACAAAGGACGTACGGTGGACTTCCGCAACACGATTATCATCATGACTTCGAACATGGGATCGCAGATTATACAAGAGAATTTCTCTGCGGCTTTCGATGGCAAGAAGCTTGATAATGGCGTGCTCGAAAAGACGCGCAGAGAGGTTATTGACCTGCTGAAACAGCAGCTCAAGCCCGAATTTCTAAACCGTATTGATGAGATTGTGCTCTTCGAACCGCTCACGCGTAAGGAGATTGAGCGCATTGTGGATATTCAGCTGCACATTGTCGCTAAGATGCTTTTGGAAAACGGAATACAGCTTGATTACACCCCTGCTGCACGCGAGTGGGTGGCTGCTGTGGGCTATGATCCGCTCTATGGCGCGCGTCCTGTGAAGCGCACGATTCAGCGCACGATTGTCAACGACCTTTCGAAGCGGATATTGGCTGGTGAGGTCAACCGCGCAAAGCCGATTCGCATTGATGCGAATGCCGCAGGGCTGATTTTTACAAATTAACTTTTGATTTTTCTGAACAATCCTTGGAGTGGCGCGAAGAGCGCAAATCCAAGGATTGTTGTTTTGTGATGGTTGCCTTGTCCCGCCTTGTTCGGTCTTGTCCGCCGTCCGTATTACGCTCCGAAGTTAGCGAGAACGCCTGCCACGCGCGCTGCAAAGGTAATCCGACTGCGGATTGCAGTGGCATATATGCGGTGTAGAAGTGGGTGCGGTCGGTCGCTATCAGCGAAGAGTTGCGCGTCGTAGTCCTGCGGTTGAAGCCCACGTTTGAGCAGCCATTTTTCGATATTCAGCCGCCCTAAGACCACACTTTTGCGCAATGATTCGTAGTCTGTGTGCTGCTTTAGATAATCTGTAACGACCTTATTTGCAGCTATGTATTGTGTGGCGGCATACGCGTTGATGCGCTTCATGTAGGAGCCGTCACTCGCCAATCGGTAGCCGTAGACCTCTGTGTGCAGTGTCGTCACATGGCGTGCGGCGTGTAATAGGCGGGGCATGACGGCATAATCTTCGGCAAAATTAATGCCCTCGACGGGATAGATGGCGTGTTGGGTGCAGAGCGCGCGACGAATCAGAATGCCCCACGTACGATTGGTGATGCGGTGACTTTGGGTTAGCAGTACGCGTAGCAGCCGTTCGCGACTCCAGTTGGGTGTGCGCACGACGTGCTTTTTTGCGGTATTTGTTGGGTCATCGGTCTCGAAATAATCTCCGAAAACGAGGTCTGTATCGAGTTGTGTATCGGCAGCTGTGAGCAGTTGTTCGGCAGCATGGGGGAGCAATACGTCGTCGCTGTCAACGTGTAAAATCCACTCACCGCGCGCTGCATCTATGGCTGTGCGGCGGGCGGCAGCTAAGCCGCGGTTGTGGTCGTGATGCAAGATGCGCACTTGGGCAGTGCGAGCGGGATGTGCGGCTATATTTTTTTCGAGTAGCTCGATGCTTCGATCGAGCGATGCGTCGTCCACAAAGATGAATTCAATTCCCTCGGTGAGCGTTTGGGCGAAGAGCGAGCGGACGCATACGTCGATGTAACGCTCTACACCATAGACTGGTATGAGGACTGAAATGCGTATGCTGCCATTAGAGTTCATAGCTTGATTTTTCGGGTAAGATGGTGTTAAAAGCTTCGCACAAGCGACGACTGAGTGTCTCAAAATCTGAAATTTCGGTGCTGTCATTCATGCAAATCATGCGGTATTGCTGACTGCGAATGTCGCGGCAAATTGTGTCAATTGCAGCTTCGTTGATGGTCATCAGCGAGGTGTCGCTCATCCCTTGCGGAGCAAATTCGCCACGGCACAGTGTGTCGTAGCGGACGAGCCACTCCGAGAGGTCGGTCAGGTCGCGGAATGTATGGCGGCAGGTGGCATCTAATTGCTCTCCCCACGTGCGCCACGCCCGTTCGTATTGTGAGCGCAGATAGGGCTGCGGCATATGGTGATCAAGGATGCCCGGGAATGAGGACCATGGAGCTAATGTCATGCTCTTCAGTAGGTTAGTGAACCCATAGCGAAGCGCGAACCACTTACCGAAGTGGCGACGCAGCACCTCGTTCTTGCGGTAGGCGGCGTTGATTAATTCAAGACTGTTGTAGACAATATGTCCCACCGACGAGGGTTGCACAATGCTCAAGCGTGCCATATCGCACGGCAAGCCACGACGGAAGAAGTCGGTTGGAGTGCATGAACGGCAGAGAAATGTGTCGTCGTTGAAGAGCACAAAATGCTCCGCAAGTCCCTCAATGCGAGCTATGTTGAGCTCGATGGTATTTGAGTTGAAGGTTGGCAAATACGCCGAAGGGATGTAGTCGGCATGGTTGACGATGTGCAGTTTCGGATTCGAGGTATTGAGCCAAGGTGGCAGATGTCCCCACGTGATGAAGTGAATGCGACTCACCCACGGAGCAAACTGCTCCACGCCGCGGAACCAATATTGCAAATTCCGCCAGTCGCGGAAGCGAATAACCGAGGCATCTTCGTTGGTGACGTGGCGCGCTGTGGCAAATTCGCGCCGCCAATCGGGGTCATTGCCGTCGACCCACGGGATAACAAAATCAATGGTTTGAGATCTCTTTGTTGCCATATAAGTTGTTGTTATTGAACCAGTAAATTGCATCCGCGAATATCGCTGTGGTCTATGCGTCCTTCAATTTCAAACGAACCGTCAGCCGAGGTGCGCCCCACGTCTTGAGTCTGAATGAAGGCGCATGAGTAGCGATTTGCCAAATCTATGATGTTAATGCCACCACGCACACCCGCACCGTGAAGGGCGAATGGGTCGTTGATGTCGCGCGTGACGACGCGCATCCACGCCGGAGTGCGGAAAATCCCGTCGCCTGCCGAGTAGGCTTGCGAGGTGAGCTCTGCCATGCCATATTCGGAGTGAATTTTTTCAACGCCAAAGGCATTGCAGAGGATGCGATGAAATTCTGCCTTGGGTAGCTCTTCGCGGTGCCCTTTCATGCCGCCCGTCTCCATGACGATGGTCTTGTGCAGTTTGGGTGCATGGCATTCCGCCAGCTCCCAGAGTGCGTAGCTCACGCCCAACAGAATTTTGGGTTTTGGATCAGCTTCCATCGTTGCGATAAGTGACTCATAATCATGTAGATAGAAGCCACCAGAGCCACAGTCGGCAAGAAGCCGATCGACCATGTAAACCAGCGATGACCCTTCGCGTTCGAGATAATTAGGCAGTAATCCGTAGAGACTCCAGTGTGACGGCTCGCCGTAAAACGCACGAAAAGCAGCGTGGAATGCAGCCTCGTAGAGAGCCAGTTCGCGCATCGGGTGGCGCGAGGCGCGGGTGCCACCTGTATTGCTTGACGTGAAGACGATTTCGGGCTTGCGACCTCCGCAGTAGATGTCGCACTCCTTGAAGAGTTCGATTGGAAGGTATGGAATTTGCGCAGTGCACTGCACGGTATCCACCTTGCAACCAATGAATTCTATATAGTGACGATAAGGCTCACACTCCGCAGCTTGAAAGCGGAATGTTTCGAGTGCTGCGGCTTCGAACTGCGCATCGCTTATGGGTTGAAGAAGCTCTTCGATAGGTATCATCTTACAAATATAACAAAAAAATCACAATCGGAATCTGTTGTGGGTTCCGATTATGATTTTTTTCTGGAGCGGATGCTATTGCTTTTTCGGCTTCGGAGCAAGAATCATGTTCATCTTCTTGCCGTCGAGTTTGGGCATGGTCTCCACCTTTGCTAACTCTTCGAGATCCGTAGCGAAACGTAACAGCAAGATTTCACCTTGCTCTTTGAAAACGATTGAGCGACCTCGGAAGAAGACATAAGCCTTGACTTTCGAACCCTCCTTGAGGAAGTTCTCAGCGTGTTTGAGCTTGAAGTTGTAGTCGTGATCATCGGTCTGAGGTCCGAATCGAATCTCTTTGACAACGACTTTCACCTGATTTGTTTTCAGCTCTTTTGCTTTTTTCTTCTGCTGGTACAGGTACTTTTGATAGTCGGCAATACGGCATACGGGAGGTTCGGCTTTGGGCGAAATTTCGACCAAGTCGAGTCCTTGTTCATCAGCAAGTTTCAGCGCATCGCGAATAGACAAGACGATGGGTTGATCGATGTTGTCACCAATCACACGCACCTCAGGTGCTGTGATTTCGCCGTTAATGCGATTCGGATTCTCCTTTTCGGGTCTGCGTCCGTAGCGCGGGTGGTTACCTGAAGCAGGTTTCGGTCTGTTATTCCCCGGGGTGTATGGCCTCGATTGGAATGGTTTTGGTGCTGCGATAATGGTAATATTTAAGGTTAAAACTACTCTTTTTTCAATTTATTGGCTTCAATTTCTTGGTGAACCAGCTCCGTGATATAGTCGCGGAATGCCTCAAGCGTCATCTGCCCTTTGTCGCCCTCGCCTTGAGCGCGAACGGCAACTAACTCTTCGGCCTCCTCTTTCTCGCCCACGATGAGCAAATAAGGGGTGCGTTTGAGCTCGTTGTCGCGAATCTTACGACCGATTTTCTCGTTACGATCGTCAATCTGCGAACGCACATCATAGCGATTGAGGTACTCGACTACCTTCTCGGCATAAGCATTGAACTTCTCCGAAATGGGCAGTACGACCACCTGATCGGGCGAGAGCCACAGCGGGAATTTACCACCTGTGTGCTCCAGCAGTACTGCCACGAAACGCTCCATCGAGCCGAATGGCGCGCGGTGAATCATAATTGGACGGTGCAGTTTGTCGTCGGCACCTTTGTAGGTCAAATCGAACCGTTCGGGCAGGTTGTAATCCACCTGAATCGTACCCAATTGCCATTGGCGACCGATGGCATCCTTGACCATAAAGTCCAGTTTTGGACCGTAGAATGCCGCCTCGCCGTATTCTACGATGGTCTTGAGTCCCTTGTCAGCAGCCGCTTTGATGATGGCAGCTTCGGCCTTCTCCCAGTTCTCGTCCGAACCGATATATTTCTCGCGGTTCACGCGGTCGCGGAGTGAAACCTGTGCTGTATAGTTGTCAAATTTCAGCGTCTTAAAGATGTAGAGCACGATGTCAATCACTCGCTCAAACTCCTCCATCAACTGATCGGGGCGCACGAAAAGGTGGGCATCGTCTTGGGTGAATCCGCGCACACGGGTCAAACCGTGCAGCTCGCCCGACTGCTCGTAGCGGTAGACCGTTCCGAACTCTGCCAAACGCACCGGCAGATCTTTGTAGGAGCGGGGTTTGCTGCGGTAAATCTCGCAGTGGTGGGGACAGTTCATCGGTTTGAGCAGGTACTCCTCGCCCTCGATGGGTGTATGAATGGGCTGGAACGAATCTTTGCCGTATTTAGCATAGTGTCCTGAGGTGACGTAAAGCTCTTTGTTGCCGATGTGCGGAGTGATTACCTGTTGGTAGCCGTACTCCTTTTGCACACCGCGCAGGAATTGCTCCAGACGGTCGCGCAGGGCGGCACCTTTGGGCAGCCAAAGGGGCAGACCTTGACCCACGCGTGCCGAGAAGCAGAACAACTCCAACTCCTTACCTAACTTGCGGTGGTCGCGTTTTTTCGCCTCCTCCATCATCACCAAATACTCGTCCAACATCGACTTCTTGGGGAAGGTGATGCCGTAGACACGGGTGAGCATTTTGTTCTTCTCGTCGCCGCGCCAGTAGGCACCAGCCACCGAGGTGAGTTTGATTGCTTTGATGTAGCCCGTGTTGGGAATGTGCGGTCCGCGACAAAGATCGGTGAATGCACCGTTTGTATAGAATGAGATGGTTCCGTCCTCCAAATCGTTGATTAGCTCAACTTTATAGCTCTCGCCTTTGTCTGCAAAAGTTTTCAGAGCGGTGGCTTTTGCCACGTCGGTACGCACCAAGGTCTCCTTGTTGCGAGCCAACTCCAACATTTTGTTTTCAATTTTCGCCAAATCGGGCTCTGTGATTGCCACGGGGCTGTCCACATCATAGTAGAAGCCGCTTTCGATGGCGGGACCGATACCGAACTTGATGCCCGGATAGAGCTCCGTCAAAGCCTCTGCCAAGAGGTGTGACGAGGTGTGCCAGAAGGCGTGTTTGCCTTGGTCATCGTCCCATTTGTAGAACTTGATTGAGGCATCAGCGTCGATGGCGCGACCCATGTCGACCGTCTCGCCGTTTACCGATGCAGCCAAACAGTCAGCAGCTAAACGAGGGCTGATACTTTCGGCAATTTGGTAAGCTGTTGTCCCTTTGGCGACCTCTTTTACGGCACCATCGGGGAATGTGATTTTAATCATTGTGTATTTATTTTTTGAAGAGTTGGGTGCTTCCACAATTACGAGACGGAATACACCTTGACTTCGGTTTGTTTTTAGTTTTCTTTTTCGGTGTCGGATATATGCATATCCCGTACCGAGACATCGCGATTACTACGTTCGCGCTCAGCACGTTGCAGCGGATTATGTGACCACGAAATCCATGCTTTGCGGCGTTGTACGAGGTCGATGGCGGTGTAGACGGCGTTGCGTAGCGACTGCGGGTCGGCTTCGCCTTTGCCTGCAATATCATAAGCCGTGCCGTGATCGGGTGACGTGCGCACCTCCGAGAGTCCTGCGGTGAAGTTCACTCCGTAGGGTGACAGAGCTTTGAATGGAGCCAGCCCTTGGTCGTGGTACATGGCAAGTATGGCATCATATTTCGTGTAGCCGTTACCGGCAAAAAGCCCATCGACTGCGAAGGGACCAAAAGCCAAAACGCCCTTGGCTGCCGCCTCGACAATGGCGGGGCGGATGATCTCCTGCTCCTCGCTGCCCAGTAATCCGCCGTCGCCAGCGTGTGGATTGAGCGATAGGACTGCGATGCGTGGTTCGACGATGCCGAAGTCCTGCCGTAAAGTCGTGCGCAGTGTGTTCAACCCATTGATAATCTTCTCTTTCGATATACCGTGGCTTATTTCCGATACAGGAAGGTGGATGGTCACCAATCCTACGCGCAGCACATCGCTACACATAATCATCATTGGTTCGCCGCCCAACTCTGCTGCCAGAAATTCCGTATGTCCTGTAAAGGCAAACGACTCGCTGTGAACTGATTCCTTGTTGAAAGGAGCTGTCACAAGTGCGTCTATTTTGTGGTCGCGCAGGTCAGCAACCGCCATGCGCAAGGCATCCACAGCTGCTTGGGCTGCTTGGGGTGTTGCGTGACCCGGTTCGATGGTAAGTTCCTGTGGACCTGCGGCTACCAAATTCACTTTGCCGCGACGTGCTTCGTGTGCCGAAGCCACGTTCGTGAAGGGTAAATCTTCGAGTTCCGCGATTGTATTTCGATAGTAGGCAGCCGCCTTCGACGAACCGTAAATAACTGGCGTACAAAGTTCTGTCATCCGAATATCGGTGAAAACTTTGAGGATAACTTCCCAGCCGATGCCGTTGGTGTCGCCCTGCGTGATACCTATTTTTAGTTTCTGTTCTGACATAAGTGATTCTGCTTCAAAAAGCAAAGGTAGGAAAAAATCCCTACATTCCTGCTGCATAGTGTGTAAAAAGCGGTCTGAAGGCAGTTTTTTTTATCTTCATGTCTATTTTTTATCTAACTTTGTCTGACTTAAATGGATTGTCCTATGAGAAATTTTCTATTGTTTTGTGTGAGCTGCTTTGTTTTGGTGCAGGTGCAGGCTCAAAAAGTGGACTCTTCCTCTATTGATAAGGTGTTTGATGAGCTGGTCAAGGTGGTAGAGGCAAAGGATTATGCGCGTGCTGCGGTATGTTGTGATCAATTGGATGCGCTCGTGGCGGCTTTGCCCGACTCTCTGCGCCGCTCCAATTCCGGTTCGGGAATTTCTTATAATGGAGCTTGTTTTCGCGCTCGAGCGGGACGTTACGACGCTGCTCTGTCAAGTTTTGAACGATATGCTAATCAAGTGATTGGCGTGGAAGAAATTGATTTTATCTGGATTCAGAAGGATCCTGATTTGGATTCGTTGCGCACGATGCCACGCTTCGTGAAAACTTTGGAGCGACTGCGTGCGTGGGGTGATTATCGCACCATTTTGCGCGATGCGACACCGTACAAGGTGGATGCGACCGATTCACTGCCCGTGTTCAGGTATGCGGATGCTTCGAACCCTTGTTTGGTGCGGGTGCGCGAGAGTTTCAAGTTGGATAGCATAGCAGGTGGGGGCGATGAACTGTCAAAGATTCGCAACCTACTCACGTGGGTGCATAACACCGTGCCTCACGATGGAAGTTCCTACAATCCATCTGCGCGCAACTCATTGGCTATGGTCGAGTTGTGCCGACGTGAGAACCGTGGTGTGAATTGTCGTATGTTGGCGCAGATACTCAACGAGTGTTATCTGTCGATGGGCTTCAAATCGCGTTTTGTGACCTGTATGCCCAAAAATTATATGGGTGAGTGCCATGTGATTAATGTGGTCTACTCCACCACACTGGGTAAATGGCTATGGGTTGACCCCACGTTCAATGCTTATGTGACCGACCAGAATGGCGAAATGCTCTCAATTGCGGAGGTGCGCGAAAGGATGCGCGATGGGCAGACGGTGAAGCTCAATGCCGAGGCTAATTGGAACGGAAAACCAAAGAATCAAGCGGAGTATTTGGATCATTATATGGCGAAAAATCTCTATTGGTTCACCTGCTCCAATTTCAGTAAATTCAGTACTGAAACTGCGTTTGCCAAGCGGGTGTCTCCCCTGAGTTATGTGGCTCTTATACCAGAGGGGTATGCCGATTACAAGTGGCAATGTAGCTACGCTACCACCGACGACGCATGGTTTTGGCAAGCCCCGACGATGTAGGTAGAATGGTCGATTTTGGAGAGGCTACCGACTGCGGAATTGTGCACAAATGATGCCTGTTGCCATGGCAACATTAAGAGACTCGGAGCCTTGACGGTCAGCGGGATAGGGCGGAATGAAAAGTTTGCGGGTGATGAGTCGTTCCACGCCGTGGCTCACCCCTTGTCCCTCGTTACCCATGACAATAATTCCGGCTTGTGAGAGGGGGGCATTGAAGATGTTTTCCCCTTCGAGAAAGGTGCCGTAAATAGGGATGCCTTGCTCTGCGCACTCCGCCAAACAGGGCTCTAAATCTGTATAATGTACGCGCACGCGCACGATGGCACCCATGGTTGCCTGCACCACTTTGGGATTGAAGCAATCCGCTGTGGCGCGTGAGCAGACCACGTCGGTGATGCCGAACCAATCTGCAAGGCGAATGATGGTTCCCATATTGCCCGGATTCTGGATGTTGTCGAGTGCCAACACCAACGAGTGCTTGAGATGTTGCGGTTGCAACTCGTAGGAGGGAAGTTCAATCAATGCCAGTGCGCTACTTGGGGTTTTGAGCTGTGAGAGTCGCTCCATATCTTTGGGGCTAACGACTTCGACCTCTGGGCCATAGAAGACTCCTTGGAGGGCAAAAATGCGCGCCACGTGTAGCTGCGAATCGCGCAGTTCACCGATGAGTTTTTCGCCTTCGGCAACAAATAATCCAGTCGCGGTGCGGCTG
Organism: Alistipes sp.; assembly: GCA_036652255.1. Lineage (GTDB taxonomy): Bacteria > Bacteroidota > Bacteroidia > Bacteroidales > Rikenellaceae > Alistipes. Next base: position 217,344 of record JAVVWE010000001.1, read on the forward strand.
CGCTTGTCGGTCAGCGAACGCACTAATTGTATGTCTGATTTTGTAATCATCTGATTCTCTGCTCCTCAATTTCAAATGTTGTCCCTTCGGTTGCGGCATAACTCTCGGCAAAAATTGTCCGAGCCTCGGCAACCAGCTCCTCTTCGTCTTTGTAGCGGGATGAGAAGTGCCCGATGAGCAACCTTTTAGCTCCCGCCTTGAGCGCGGCTTTTGCTGCATCGAGGGTGGTTGAGTGACCTCGTTCGCGTGCTATCTTCTGATCCACAGCGGCATAGGTCGCCTCGTGATACATCAAATCGACTCCGGCACACAACGAGGCAGCTTTGGCTGAAAAATTCGTATCCGAAAGATAGGCATACGACCGCGGTGCATAGGGCTGATAGGTCAACTCGCTATTAGGAAGTATCTCGCCCGTTGAAAGTGTGATCTCTTCGCCCCGCTTGGCGGCGGTAATCTGTGCAATCGAAAGTCCATATTTCACAATTTTGAACTTCTCGACGTTCAGTGGCGGCTGCTTCTCACGAAACAGATAGCCTGCTGTAGCCACCCGATGCCGCAGGGGAATCGACCACACTTCGAGTGTGCGATTCTCCGCGAGCAGCGTGTGTTGAGTTGTGTCCACTTCGTGCCACTGGACGGTGTAGGGTAGCGCAACATCGAAATAACGCAGATGGTAGGCTAAAATCTCACCGAACGGAGCTGGGGCGTAGACCGTGAGTGGAGTTCGTCGCCCGTACAACCCAAGGGTTGAGAGCAGCGGAAAAAGTCCGTAAACATGGTCGCCATGCAGGTGCGTGATAAAAACGGCACGCAACTTCAATGGGTTGATGCCGTATCGCACAAGTTGTTGCTGCACCCCCTCGCCCGCATCGACCAGATAGTACTGTTCGTGGATGTTCACCGCCTGTGCCGATGGGTGGCGGGTGAGCGTCGGTTTAGCCGATGCCGAGCCGAGTATGGTGACCTTAAAACTCAATGTCTAACGGTGCAAGAAACGCTCGCAATCGAGGGCGGCAATGCAGCCCGAACCTGCAGCAGTGATTGCCTGACGGTAGTGCGGATCTTTGACATCGCCGGCGGCAAAAACTCCTTCGACCGATGTTTTTGATGTTCCCGGAACCACTTCGATGTAGCCTTCAGCATCCAGTTTGAGCTGTCCTTTGAAGATTTCGGTGTTGGGGTGGTGACCGATGGCGAGGAAGAATCCTGCCACGTCGAGTTTCACCTCGGCACCTTGTTTGTCGTGCAACACAGCACCCGTCACCCCACTTACATCACCCACAATTTCCGCTGTGGTATGTTCGAACAATACCTTGATATTGGGGGTGGTGAGTACGCGCTCCTGCATGGCTTTCGAGGCGCGGAGGAAAGGCTTGCGCACAATCAGGTAGACTTGGCGGCAGAGTGAAGCGAGGTACGTAGCCTCTTCGCAAGCAGTGTCTCCACCGCCCACTACGGCAACGTCTTTTTTGCGGTAGAAAAACCCGTCGCAGGTGGCGCAAGCACTCACGCCCTGCCCGCGAAATTGGGTCTCGGATGGCAGCCCAAGGTACTTCGCTGTGGCTCCCGTAGCGATGATAATGCTCTCAGCTACAATCTCTTTCTCTCCGTCGATTATGGCATGAAACGGACGCGATGAAAGGTCGATTTTTGTGATGTTGCCCTTGCGAATATCCGCGCCGAAACGCAATGCTTGTTTGCGGATGTCAGCCATCATCTGTGTGCCATCGATGCCTTCGGGATAGCCCGGAAAGTTCTCGATTTCGGTGGTGGTGGTGAGCTGACCACCCGGCTCGATACCTTCGTAAAGTACGGGCGCAAGGTTAGCGCGTGAGGTGTAGATTGCGGAGGTGTAGCCAGCCGGTCCGCTACCGATAATAAGACATTTTACTTCTTCCATGGTTGTTTGAGTTTTAAAATTATAATTTTATTGTCTGTTCAAAATCAGTTAATTGTTTTCCTGTGTAGTCGAAATTTGCCCATCGTCCATCTTGACGCACTTGCGAATATCCGGTGGCGGGATCGTACTCCACAATCTCGTAATGAGGGGCGATAATTGTTCGTCCGGACTTGTCAATCAACCCCATCCCTTGCGGTGTCTCCACCGCTGCGCGTCCTTCGTGAAAATCCTCTGCCCAGAGGTATTGTGACGGAATCACCGTGTGATTTGCCGTGTCCACATAGCCATAGCCCGTAGCATCCTCTACGCAAATCAGCTGTTCGAAAACATGGCTCACCCAGCGGTGTCCAGTTAGTCTGTCGCTGGGGGTATTGTAGGGGGTCAGCACATCGTGCAGAATTTGCTGCGGTTGGTCTGTTCCACGCCGTATTTCGTTGTGCAACCGCTCAAAAGCCTCTGTGTCGTTGCCCTTGCCGATGCGAGTGTAGTGGTAGCGAATCGGAATGAAACGATGGTTGCTCCAGCGCAGATTTTTGGCTTTGAGGTTGAGGTGCGAGAGGTCTAAGCGTGCAAATTCACCCTCCAAGGCATCGAGTGCCGCGAGTAGCGTATGCGATTCAACGGAGGCGACGGCTTGGGTAAACGTGCACCCTGCGGGTAGATGTTGCATCACCACATCGGAGTGGTGCACGGCACCTGTGGAGTCCTCGTAGCGTAGCTCATTGCGTAACAGACGGTAGTCGGCGAGCCACTCCGAGCGAAGTGTTCGCAGGTGCGAGACGATGCGTTCCATTGCCGGAATAGCTGCTGAGGTGAGGGGCATACAGAGCAACCACGATGCCCCTTGCCACTCCACTTCTGCTTCGGCAAAACGTGCTGAGCGGCTCATGCGAGGCAGCTGTCGTTCATCGAGCTGTGCGCGCAAATCGTGCAGAACCGAGAAACAACCGGCAGGGGCAAGCAGTGCCTGTGTGAAGCTATAAATGGTTGGCATCATTATTCTGTCTTTAGGCTGATGGATCCAATATTTAGCACCGAAAGCAATTCGGTGACTGAAGCGTTGTAGCTCATGCCGCGAAAGGGTGGTGTGCCGCCGCGAAGCTCGCGAATTGCTGTTTCGAAGGCTGCGGGCATCTCACTCGAACAGTCGTAAAGCAAAGAGGCATAGCGATTGCCGTAGAGGGCTTCATCGCCCATCGGGAAGATGAGAGCTTGTCCGCCTGCACTCGATGCAATGTGGATGTTGATGAGCAGCACGTTGCCGTCGTTGGTGTGGAGAGAGCGGATTTGCTTGCAGACACCGCGCAGTTCATCGTCGTCGCAGTCGGATGCCTCGCCATCGGTGATGTTGAAGACGATGGGTGGAAAACTCTCCGTGTGGTCGGGCTGCATAATCCATGCGGCAACCAAGTCGCGCACGTTGAGCAGTGCATCGTACATTGGAGTTTCGCCGTGCGCTTCAGGGGTAACCCATGTGGGTATGGCTACCTCGTTGAGCAGGGTCGCCGAACCGTCGGGCAGACGGTATTCACTTTTGGTGCTGGGTGTGGCGGTGGACATTTGCGCAATCTGCGCAATCGAGTAAAACATCTCTTTTGTGCTGATGAGCGACTTCACACCATCGCCCGAGTAGCCGACCACTGCCACATCGTAGTAGTCGCGTATCCCTTCGTTGCGACGGGCGCGCTCGGTCAACTCGAACAGCAGTCGATTGGTGACCATCGCCACGGCTTGTGCTTTGGACATGGGGCGGTGGTTGAAACTGACCTGCTCGGTCATCGAGCTGGAGCAGTCGACAGCCAATACAAAGGCGGTGCGTCGGGTGTGGGTGATGCTTTGTGTATACATTATTTGAGTTCTCTTACGGCAAAATAATCTGCCTTTGTCTCCTCCTCCGTGTCGCTGTCCAGACCGTAGCTGACGGCCATTTCCAGAGAGCAATCACGATCGCGGTCAATATCTGTGGTGTGGCGCATGGTGGTGTGTGCATTACCTCCTGCCGTCACCGCATCGGCAATCTCCGCATCGGTGGGTGTGTGCCCTAATATGCTCTTTAACAGCACTTCGGCGTAGCAATGTGCATAGTCGTCGTAGTGGGAAGCAAAGGTGCGGAAACGGTTATCTAAGGTTTCGAAATCGGTGATTTCGCCTCGTTCAACTGCCTCTAAAATGGTGTTAACTTCCGTCTTGGTGATGTATTGTCCTGCCAAGTCGAGCCATCGTCCGCTTCCGTTGGCTTCGGGTGTCGAGTTGCCCTTGGCGAGCATGGCACCGAGCGAGGCAACGATTGCTTTGTTGTAGAGTGCAATGCCACGCCGCAACATTGTCGTGCGGATGATTACTTTTTTATGGTTGTATGAAGCTGCATCGGGATCGCTCTCGGTGAGGGTGTTGAGGGTGTTGACCGCCCGCACGAAACCGCTGCACACGTAAGGGTTGTACTCCTCGAAATTAATCACATCGCGGCGCACACGGCGTTTGTCACGTGCGAACCACTTCTCGATGTCGCGCACGGCACCATAACTGGTCAGGTTGGCGGCAGGCATGAGCATCGAACGTCCGTCCTTCTCAACCAAATAAGAGTAGGGAAATTCTGAGGTGTCGTGGTGGAACGAGTGGTGACCCAAAACCATGGTGAATGCCCCCTCCAAGGCGGGTGACATGATGTAGGCACCGCTTGCGAACTTGCAGCCACGCAGATGCACCGATTGGTGGACGGCACCACTCTTGAAGAGGTGGTTGCTTTGATTCGAACCGCTGCCGGCATTGAAAAATGAGAACATACCGGCGATAAGCAGCGATGATTTATGGTGTGAAACGGTGTAAGGGCCAGCAAATATAGAGGCCGCTTCTCCGTTTTCGCAGTGTGAATTGGCAAAAAAAAGTGAGTCGGCAGCGGTGAATCCGTTGCCCAAAATGCAATTTTCGCCCACGAAGCACCGGGCGACAATTGCGCCATTTGATATATGGGCATCTTCGGCTGCAATGAAGTGAGTGGCTTTGACATCCACACCAATCACGGCTCTGTCGCATAAGGTGCCATCCTCCAACAACGAGGCTCCATCAACGGTCACGTTGTCCGCAATGCGGACTTCGCGGATGAATCGAGCACCCACCAAGCGGCAGTTGCTACCCACGGTACCCATTGTTGAACGGCGCAGGTTGGCAACTTTTTCAACCATGTGTTCGAGTGCTGCAATGGTTTGAGGACGATGACGATAGATTGCCATCACGTAAGCGGCTTGCGACGAAAGTTGCTCGCAGATAATCACGGTGCGTCCCGCACATTCGTTCATGGTTGCCACAGGCGTACCATTGCCAAATGTACTTTCGTGACGGCATTCGAGTGCTGTTACCTGCTCGACGAGCGAATTCTCGCCGATGTGGTAATTTTGCACGCGTGAATGGAGTATGCGAGCACCCGAAGCAATCTCGACACGACCTTCTAATCGGCAGAGTATCAATTGGGAAGGGGTGAAGTCCTGTGCAACAGTCACCTGCGACCAATCTTCGGCCGAGGATCCGCGCGACTCCACCGAGGCGATTTCACTTGCGGTTAAATTTCTAAATTTTGACATTTGTCCTACTTAAACAGATGCAAATATACACATTTGCAATTAATATTCCAACAAGTGCACTTTTCCTGCGTGGTCGATTTCGCACCAACCGGCAGCGCATCGTGCACGAGAACGTCCGTTGTGGAAAGGTTTTACCGAGTCAAATTCGCCGCAAGAGATTACTACACAGCCATTCGTGTCGATAAAATGCCACGTTTTTCCAACTTGTACGGCGGCTAATTTTTCGGTGAAATCAAAGCCGCAATCGTACAAAGGGGCGAGGTGTGTGCATTCGTTCTCCATGCTGCGATAGCCCCAAAAACCCGCCTCGACAAATAATTCCAACTCCTCGGTCGGCAATTCTGGTATCGGGCGGATGGCATAGTTCAGCAGACGAGCCAGCGAGGGCAGGTGAATTGTTGGTGCATAAAGCAGGCGGGCAATGCGGTACTGCACCGCCATGCCATGGCGTTCGAAGAGTGTGATAATTTCGCTCAATGCCTGATCGTGCGGCAGTTGATGCGGATCGATGAGTAGTTTGTCATCTACTCCATAACTCTCACGCAATGAAGTGTCTATGGCTAATGCGTGTAGGGCTGTAGAGATTAAAGCTGCGGGGAAATCATCGAGCGTAGCATCGAAATCCGCAGCCGTACGTGCGGGATGTTGGAAGGCTGCTGTGCCCAATTCGGGACTCTCCATGCCCGCAAATTCGGGTAGAAACGACGCGTCCAAATCAATCAAATGCAGTGCGCCGTCGTCTCCGACGAGGATGTTTTCGGGTTTTAAATCGCCATGCGCCCGATTGTCAGCGACCAGCGAGGCGGCAACTCGATCGAAAGCAGTGGCTAATCGACCAAATTCCGCTGCATCGGCATGTGCAATCCGTTCGTGCAGGGTCTCTCCCTCAATCCATTGATCGAGTACCACATCCACCCACTCACCGTGTGCATTGTCGCGGTAGATGAAGAGTTCCGATGGCAATAATTTCGCCCCGTAAATGGTTGCTAAGTTACGCCCCGGCTGAGTATAACAACGAAGGGCGCAGATGCGCCCTTCGTGTTGAATCTTGAAAACTACGGCACTATTGCCTACCGTGAAGCACATTCGCCCTGCCGCATTGCGGCAAACATCCACTTCGCCCAATGTCCGAGTTAATCCGTGAGAATTGCCCACAGAGAAGAGATATTGGTGGATTGAAATCATAGGCGCACGGCGAACCGAAGTTCGCAATCACAGGCTATTAGTGGCAGTCGTGGTGACCGTCGCACTCGCCATCGCATGAGCACTCTTCGTCGCCACAGCCACACTCGCAACCACCCTTCAAATCTTCGGGAGTCACGTCGCGTACCGATACTACTTCTACTTCGAAATTCAAAGTTTTGCCTGCCATTGGGTGGTTGAAGTCCATCTTGACAATCTCGTCACCAACCTCTTTCACGATGCCGACCATGCGGTTGCCCTGCGCGTCGCTCATCGGAACTTGCGAGCCAACGAACAGAATATCTTCTGCCAATTTGCCCTCGACCATAAATATATTTTTGGGTAGGTCAACGACCGCTTCCGCAATCAGTTCGCCGTAGCCGTCCTTTGCTTCGAGCGTAAACGAAACAGCTTCGCCAATCTCTTTACCGAGAATTGCCTCTTCAAATTTAGGAAGCAGCATACCTGTTCCAAAGATGAATTCGAGAGGCTGTCCCGGGCGGGACTGATCTGCAATCTGACCATCGACGGTGAGCTTGTAGTCTACACCGACCATTTTGTTGTTTTCTATTTTCATTTTTTCAAAATTGATTACTATAATTGGACAAAGGTAGAAATTAACTTCAAATTTTGCAATTCTCCATCCATTTTATCCTTTCATGACAAATAATATTCCACACTGTATGGTATGTCTTTATTTATTTTGTTCTGGTTGTGTTGCTCTTTTGCAGCTGTGCGCGGTGAGTTTGCCCCAAGAAGAGCAGGGGCAGGAGTGGAAAGTGGCGAAGGATTTTGTCTGCTAAAAGCGGAACCCCAACTCCCAAAATCACCGAACAACAGAAGGTTAGTAATTCGGAATGGATGGCTGTGAAGCCGACAAAAATACGTCCTGCGGCGGTGCCGAAAGCGTGAAAAAGGTAGATTGCGTAGGCATATTTTCCGAAAAAGACCAAGAATGAGGGGGCAGAACGCCGTGTGATTGTCAGCAGAAAAGCTATGGTCAGGAGGCTGGTGGGGAGGGTTAGTTGATAGGATTGCAAAATTTTGGTGCTTCCGAGTGTGAACCATAAAATTTGGAAGAGGGCTAACGTGCCGAGAAAGCCCCAGAGGTAGATTTGTCGCAGAGTGGGGGTGGATAATGTGCGGCGAAACCGTTGCAATCCCACCCCGGCAAGAAAGAAGGGTAGCATGGTCAGCGCACCCCAAATGCAAAAGTAGTTGGGGATGACCGTCGCTGCCAGATGCCCCAAAACGGAGAGGGTGACGCTAAGCAAGAGGATGAGGAGCCAGCTTCCGAGGCGGTCGCACAGATGCCATTTATCTAAGAGAGCAATGCCGCCGAAAATCAGAAACAAGGCGGGCAGAAACCAGAAAATAGAGTGTGGTAAGATGTAGATTTGCCAGATATCGTGCAGTGCGGTGGTTTGATTTGTCCCTACTGTAAAATGCTGTATCACGAAATACAATGTCCCGGTGAAAATCATCGGTAACAGCAGTCTTTTCGCCTTTTTACCAAGAAAAGCCCACGTGGATTCATGCAACGGATGCAAGGCGTAGACCCATCCAGCAATGGCTGCAAAGAGCGGCATGGTGATATAGTTGGCGCAAAGGGTGAGGTAGATGTAACGCCACACCGAACTCTCGGCGACTTGCATACCGCCCAGCGCGTCGATACCAATGGCGTGGCTAACTACTACCAATAAAATAGTTGCCCCGCGTAACGCTTCAATATGTACATCGCGCTCTTGTTTCATTTAGCTTGCTAAAATCGGATTTACAGGAACAAAAATAGCTCTCAAATAACTTCGATAACAAATTCAAACAGCTCCTGAAACAAAGATAGAAAAAAATGCGAGAAGAGTTAACGTCTTCTCGCATTTTTTCAAATTCAATGTGTTTTACTCCATATTGCGGCAGCAGAGATTGCGGTCACCGTAGCCATTGTCAATCTTCGTTACGAAGGGGAAGAACTTGGCTTGGCGAATCCACTCCAATGGGAAGGCAGCCTGCTCACGGGTGTAGGGATGCGACCATTCGCCACACAATTCGGCAGCGGTGTGAGGTGCGTTGACCACCACGTTGTCTGTCTGACCTACGGCTTGTTCGCATTCGCGTTTGATTTGCGTCAAAGCCTCGATAAAACGATCCATCTCTGCTTTGGGTTCACTCTCGGTGGGCTCCACCATCAAGGTCTCGTGCACGGGGAATGAGAGTGTTGGGGCGTGGAAACCGTAGTCCATCAATCGATGTGCTATGTCGCCACAGTCGATGTTGTAGTCGTGTTTGAAAGCGGTCAAATCGAGAATCATCTCGTGACCCACGCGACCTGTCTCACCCGAATAATAGGTGCGGTATTCGTTCTTGAGTGCAGCCGACATATAGTTGGCATTGACAATTGCCATCTCTGTGGCGTGACGCAAACCCTCTTCGCCGAGCATCTTGATGTAGCCGTAGGTGATGGGGAGTAGCGATGCCGAACCCCAAGGTGAGGAGGCAACAGCGGTGATTCCCTCGTCACCACCGGTAGCAACAATGGGGTGCGAAGGGAGGAATGCCTTCAGATGTTCGGCTACGCAAATAGGACCTACGCCCGGACCACCGCCTCCGTGAGGCATGGCAAAAGTCTTGTGTAGGTTGAGGTGGCAGACATCCGCACCGATGTAGCCCGGATTGGTCAAACCCACCTGTGCATTCATGTTGGCACCGTCCATGTAAACTTGTCCGCCTGCATCGTGCACGGCATCGACAATTTCGCGAATGCGGCTCTCGAACACACCATGTGTCGAGGGGTAGGTGACCATCAAACCGCACAATTCTGAGCTGTACTCTTGTGCTTTTGACTCCAAATCTTTTACGTCGATATTACCTTTGTCGTCGCAAGCGATGGTGATAATTTTCATACCAGCCATGGCTGCCGAGGCGGGGTTTGTGCCGTGTGCCGATGCTGGAATAAGCACCACATTGCGGTAGCCTTGTCCGCGTGATTGGTGGTAGGCACGAATCACCATCAGACCTGCATACTCACCCGCAGCACCCGAGTTGGGTTGCAATGAACAGGCAGCAAAGCCCGTGATGGTTGCCAAGTCGTGTTCGAGATCGGCAATCAGTTGCAGATAACCTTCGGCTTGATCGGCAGGGGCAAAGGGGTGCATATTGAGGAAGCCAGCCAGCGAAATGGGTTGCATGATGGAGGCTGCGTTGAGTTTCATGGTGCATGAACCGAGTGAAATCATGGAGTTTGCCAGCGAGATGTCGCGCAGTTCGAGGCGTTTGATGTAGCGCATCAACTCGCTCTCACAACGGTAGGTATTGAATACCGGCTCGGTGAGGTAGGCTGTGCCGCGCATCATGGTGGGTGCAAGAAGTTCCGCAGGAGCACCCTTCACAACTTTGGCTTTGCGACCGCGTGCCTCGGCAAAGATGCCGATGATAGTCTCAACCTCGGCGGGTGTGGTTACCTCATCCAGTGAGAGGCGTACGCGTCCTTCAGCGGGATAGAAGAAGTTGATACCTCGTTCGAGTGCTAACGACTGGATGACAGCTGCTTCAGCCTCGATTTCGAGAGTGTCGAAGAATGAATGTGTGGCGAGTTTGTAGTCGAGTGTTTCGAGTGCACGAGCTACTGCGAGTGCGGCATTGTGTGCCGTGTCGGCTGCGCGACGCAACCCTTCAGCTCCGTTGTAGACGCAATAGAAGCCGACCATGGATGCCATGAGTGCCTGTGCGGTACAGATATTCGAAGTGGCACGTTCGCGCTTGATGTGTTGCTCGCGCATCTGGAGTGACATACGTAATGCCTTGTTGCCCAGACGATCCACCGAAACGCCGATGATGCGTCCCGGCATATTACGCTTGAACGCCTCGCGGGTTGCCATGTAGCCGGCACTCGGACCTCCGAATCCCATTGGGTTTCCCAGACGTTGCGATGACCCCGTAACAATATCGGCATCCCATTCGCCGGGAGCCTTGAGCAATGCGAGCGACAGCAGGTCGGCGACAGCCGTAACTAAAGCACCTGCGGTGTGTGCAGTGGCGGTGAAGGCGGTGTAGTCGCGCACCTCGCCGTTGGCAGCTGGATATTGCAGAATAGCACCAAACTCCTTGCCTGTAAATTCATATTCGGTGTAGTCGTCAATAATCAACTCGATGCCAAAAGGTTCGCTACGAGTGAGCAACAAATCGAGCGTTTGGGGATAGAGGTTGCGATCGACGAAGAGTTGATTGCGTCCCTCTTTCACCGCCTCACGTGAGCGCAGGGCGAACATCATCAGCATCGCCTCGGCGGTGGCTGTTCCCTCGTCGAGCAATGAGCAGTTGCCAATCTCCATGCCTGTGAGCGAGATGATTGCCGTTTGGAAGTTGAGCAGAGCCTCGATGCGTCCTTGCGAAATTTCAGCTTGATAAGGGGTGTAGGAGGTGTACCATGCGGGGTTCTCGAAGACGTTGCGCACAACGGCTGCCGGCACGGCATTGGGATAGTAGCCCATGCCGATGAAGGAGCGCAGGCAATGATTTCGTTCTGCGATTTCGCGGATGTGGGTAGCATATTCATATTCGCTCATCCCCTCGGTGGGGAGAGCCAGCGGCTTTTTGAGCCGAATGGAGTGGGGAATAACCTGTGAAATTAGCTCCTCAACCGACTGCACTCCAATGGTGGTCAGCATAGCTTTCAGATCGCTCTCACGGCTTGTGCCGATGTGACGCGTGGAAAATTTGTCAAACATTGTATGGTTGGTTTTTATTGGTTTATATCTTGTTATGGTGATTTTCGATA
>JAVVWE010000002.1:0-141434 GCA_036652255.1 Alistipes sp.
GTGATAGAGTGATGTCATGCAACAAAATTAAAAATTTAAATTTGAAATACAAAATGGATGCCCGAAAAGAAATTCAAATTTGAGATTTTTGAATTGCTTTTATTGATTGCAGCCGGCAGTCGTGGCTGAGTGGTTTATTGCAAAATACAAACCGAGCGAGGTGATGACCCCGCCCGGTTTGTATTTGCAATCAGCAGTGTGCCCGTTATACAAACGGAATTTTCACTACTTCAGCTTTGAGCTTGCGATCGCGAATCACGACGGCAATCTCGGTGCCTGCTTTGGCATACTCAGCCTTGACGTAACCCATGCCGAAGCCAATCTTCATGCAGGGCGACATCGTGCCCGAAGTCACGTGACCAATCTCCTCGCCTGTGGGGGCAGCCAGAGTGTAGCCGTGACGCGGAATGCCGCGATCTATCATCTTGAAACCTACTAATTTACGCTTTGCGCCATCGGCTTTGAGCTGCGTCATGTAGGCGCGGTCGATGAAATCTTTACCCTCGGCGAACTTCGTAATCCAGCCCAGACCCGCCTCGATAGGCGATGTGGTGTCGTCGATGTCGTTGCCGTAGAGACAGAAGCCCTTCTCCAGACGCAGTGTGTCGCGTGCACCCAGACCAATGTTCTGAAGACCAAGCTCTTTGCCAGCAGCCCAAAGTGCTTTCCACACCTTTTCGCCATCCTCATTTGCCATGTAAATCTCGCAGCCACCCGAACCGGTGTAGCCTGTGATTGAAAGAATGGCATCCACACCCGCAACACGCAGTTTCTTAAAGGTATAGTACTCCATATCCTCCACTGGTTCGTCGCACATTTTCTGCACAATTTTCATTGCTAAAGGACCTTGTACCGCCAATTGGCAAATCTCGCCCGAAGCGTTGTAGAGCTCCTTGCCGTGACCGGGCTCCATGCCCATTGCCTTGCCGTGCTCGCAGATATTCTTCCAATCCTTGTCGATGTTGGCTGCGTTGACGCAGAGCAGATAGGTCTCAGCATCTACGCGATAGACCAAGAAGTCATCCACGATGCCACCCTTGCCATTGGGCATACAGGTGTACTGCACTTTGCCGTCGGTCAACTTCGAGACGTCGTTGGTGGTGATGTGTTGCAGCAGGGCAAGTGCCTTTGGACCCTTGACCCAAATTTCGCCCATGTGGCTCACGTCGAACACGCCTGCGCGTTCGCGTACGCACATATGCTCATCGTTGATGCCCGTGAATTCGATAGGCATATTGTAACCGGCGAACTCTGCCATCTTGGCTCCTGCGTCGATGTGATGTTGGGTAAATACGGTTGTTTTCATCTGATTTTTATGTTTTTAGTTTTTCAGGTTGCTGATATGTGTTGATTTTATTCGCGCCGTTTCACCCCCAGTCGCGGACAGCGGTGGAACTCCTTGGTGCGGTCGAACAGATAGCGATAGGTGGTGTGTATCTTGTGGCGAGTGGCGCAGACATAGGTCTCAATCATCCGGTTCATCACGGGATTAAAGTCACCAATCCAAGCAAATTCGATGGTTTTATAGCAATTTTTATTGGTGCGAATGTAGCTCTCCAAAATGTGACACATCATGCCCGACTCAACCCCTTTGCCGTGAAATTCGGGGGTGATGCCGAAGATGATGGCGAAGATGCGGTCGCAGCTCTTGCGCACCTTCAGATCCCACATCATGCGCAGTTTCTGCCACAGACCAAACTTGCCGTTAAACTTGCCAATCAAGCGGTTGAGATCGGGAACCATGATGAAAAAGCCGATGGGTTCATCGTTGAAGTAGGCGAAAAAGATGATGTTGGGGTCGATGATGGGTTTCATGGTGTTCATGATTTTCATCGCCTCCTCGTGCGACATGGGCTTCACTCCCGAAAAGAGTGCCCATGCCTTGTTGTAGATGACGCGGAAGTTTTCTGCTGCCTCATCCAAGTTGTTGATGTTCAGATGGTCGAAACGATAGCCCGGCGTTGAGAAGAGTCGCTTCGCACGATCGTGTGCCAAGGCGTTCACGTCGTCATCGTAGACTCGCCAGATGTAGGTATTTTGGTTGAAATAGTTCTGGAATCCGTAGCTCTCGAAGAGCTCCTTGTAGTAGGGCGGGTTATATGGGTTCTCGTACAAAGGTTGAAATTCGTGCCCTTCAACCAGCAGTCCCCACCACGAATCGCGATTGCCGAAGTTTACAGGCCCATCCATCGCCTCCATGCCACGACTGGCAAGCCACATACGTGCCGCGTCGAACATCAGCGTGGCAACTTGCTGATTATTTATGCATTCGAAGAATCCACAACCTCCTGTGGGCTGCTCTTCCAACAAGGCTTTTTCGCGGTTGTAGAAGGCGGCAATGCGTCCCACAACCTCTCCTTGACCATCGTGCACCGTCCAGCGAATGGCTTCGCCATCGGCAAAAAGTTCATTCTTTGCAGGGTCGAATATCGCTCGGATTGTTGGCTCAAGTGGGCAGACCCAATAGCGGTTGCCGCGGTATATTTTCTTGGGCAAATCGAGCCATTCACGCTCTTGTGACTCCGAAGTGACCTCTTGTAAAATATATTTATCCGGATTCATTGTATTTAATTTAGTTTATGAAAGCAAAGATAACTATTTTTTCTTATTTTTGTTACGCAGAGTCGTTAAACCAAACGGATAAATTCACGATACCCACACTCCTATATAATATATATGTGAAAATTTGTAAAGTTCGACTGCCCTGAAGCGTGCTCCTACAAGCAATTGCGCAATTGGTGTAATGATTTCGCAAAAAAAAGCATCGTAAGAGTTACAATCTATAAGAAATAATAGTATATTTGTACAAAGATTAGAACCTAACTAAAATAACAAGGATTATGAATGTAAAAAATTTAATGGCGGAACTCGAGCGCAAACACCCAGGCGAGAGTGAGTATTTGCAGGCAGTGAGCGAGGTATTGGAGTCGATCGAACCGATTTACAACCAACACCCCGAATTTGAGAAGGCGAAAATCGTCGAGCGTATCGTCGAGCCGGATCGTATCTTCACATTCCGCGTAACGTGGGTTGACGACAAAAACGAGGTGCAGACCAACATCGGCTACCGCGTACAGTTCAACAGCGCAATCGGCCCTTACAAAGGCGGTCTGCGTTTCCACAAAGCTGTCAATCCTTCGATGCTGAAATTCCTCGGCTTCGAGCAGACTTTCAAAAATGCACTTACAACACTTCCTATGGGCGGTGCTAAGGGTGGTTCAGATTTCGATCCTATCGGCAAGTCAGACGCTGAAATCATGCGTTTCTGCCAGGCTTTCATGCTTGAGTTGTGGCACAATATCGGTGTTGATACCGATATCCCTGCTGGTGACGTAGGCGTTGGTGGTCGCGAGATTGGCTTCATGAACGGTATGTTCCAGAAATTATCACGTCAATATCACACAGGTGTGATGACGGGTAAAGGTCAGACTTGGGGCGGTTCTATTCTTCGTCCGGAGGCTACTGGTTTCGGTGCTCTCTACTTCGTTCAACATATGCTTCAGCTTGCAGGTAAGAACCTGAAAGGTTCTACGGTTGCAATTTCGGGCTTCGGTAACGTTGCTTGGGGTGCTGCTACAAAGGCTACCGAGCTGGGTGCTAAGGTGATTGCAGTTTCGGGTCCTGATGGTGTTGCAGTTATTCCTGCCGGTATGGACAGCGAGATGATTGCTTATATGCTCGAACTTCGTTCGTCGAACCGCAACGTAGTTGCTCCGATGGCTGAGAAGTTCAAAGGCGTTACATTCACCGCAGGTAAGAAGGCTTGGAGCATCAAGTGCGACATTGCTCTTCCTTGCGCATTCCAGAATGAGTTGAACGGCGACGATGCAGCTGAGCTGCTCAAAAACGGCACTTGGTGCTGTGCTGAGGTTTCGAACATGGGCTGTACTCCGGAGGCTATCCATACCTTCCAGAATGCAGGTATTCTGTTCGCACCGGGTAAAGCTGTCAACGCAGGTGGTGTTGCAACGTCAGGTCTTGAGATGACTCAGAACTGTATGCACATCTCTTGGGCTGGTAAAGAGGTTGATGAGAAACTCCACTTTATCATGTCGAGCATCCACGAAGCTTGTGTTAAATATGGCAAGCAGAAAGATGGACACATCGACTACGTTAAGGGTGCTAACATCGCAGGTTTCATGAAGGTTGCACAGGCTATGCTTGAGCAGGGTATTTTGTAATACACCTTTCTTTATACGGAAGAGAGCGAATCATATGATTCGCTCTCTTTTTTTATCTCTATCTGTGGTGAGGGTTATCCGTTAGATAACGCGTGGTGTAGATGCCACTTCTACAATACAAATTATTTCTCCAACTCCGCGGTGTAGAGCCGGTTGAAGAGTGTGCGCAAACGTACACGGTCTTGAATGAGTACGCGTAAGAGTCTGAGTTGGCGTGCATTGTTCGATTTTGGAATCCACAATTGCAGGTAGCCACCCTCGGCATATTTGCGTTGCATATGTTCGCACAACCGACCGAAGTGCCCCTCGCAATCGAGCTCTGGATAGTGGGCAATGCCGTATTGCAGCGTGCGGCGGATAATCGTTTCGGGGTCAATCAGCCGATCGGCTTCAGCCACAAGTCGCCCATAGAGCGTGCGAGGTGTGTGATTCGACGAGGCACGGTGATCCTCCACCGCATCGCGCATGGTCTCTAACTGCTCCTGCGAGAACCACCGCGGTAGCTCTTCGTCCTTCATCAACAACTCGCCCGAAATTAAGTGGTGTCGTTCGCGTTCGACGCTCAACCCCATATCGTGGTATGCAGCAATAACATAGACCATGTTTTCGTCTGCTTCATACTGTCGCGCGTATTCGAGACTGCGGGCGATGACCGCACGCACATGGTCGGTACGATGTGCCGCATCGAAGGTGTCGTAATGCGGAATTATCTCCGTTTGGATGTATTGTTTGAGCTCTCTGTTTAACATATTTTTTTGATTATATTAAAAAAATCCCTCCTGCTTTGCAGAAGGGATTTTCTGGATAAGAACCTTCGCGTCCCACTGGACGTGCCGATGTTTATTTGGCGTATGACACCGCACGCGTTTCGCGAATCACGGTAATCTTCACCTGACCTGGATAGGTCATTTCGTCTTGAATTTTCTTTGCAATATCGTGCGACAAACTCTCCGACTCGACATCTGAAAGTTGATCGGCACCCACAATTACGCGCAGTTCGCGACCTGCCTGAATAGCGTAGGTCTTCTGTACGCCCGGATAGGCTTGTGCAATATCTTCCATCTCTTTCAGTCGTTTGATGTAGCTCTCGACCACCTCGCGGCGAGCACCCGGACGGGCACCCGATATGGCATCGCACACTTGAATGATGGGCGAAATGATGGAGGTCATCTCCACCTCGTCGTGGTGTGCACCAATCGCGTTGCATATTTCGGGTTTCTCTTTGTATTTCTCAGCGAGTTTCATGCCGATGATTGCGTGTGGCAACTCTGGCTCATCGTCAGGTACCTTACCAATATCGTGCAGCAGACCTGCGCGGCGCGCAATTTTGGGATTGAGCCCTAATTCCGAAGCCATGATACCGGCGAGATTTGCTGTCTCACGAGCGTGTTGCAGGAGGTTTTGACCGTAGGATGAACGATATTTCATCTTGCCAATCATGCGGATTAATTCGGGATGCAGACCGTGGATACCCAAGTCGATGGTGGTGCGCTTGCCGACCTCCACAATCTCCTCTTCGATTTGCTTTTGCACTTTTGCTACGACCTCTTCGATACGCGCGGGGTGGATACGCCCGTCGGTAACTAATTGATGCAGAGCTAAGCGTGCGATTTCGCGACGTACGGGATCAAAGCCGCTGAGGATAATTGCCTCTGGCGTGTCATCGACGATGATTTCGATACCTGTGGCAGCCTCCAGTGCGCGGATGTTGCGTCCTTCGCGACCAATGATGCGTCCCTTCACCTCGTCACTTTCGATGTTGAATACCGTGACGGCATTCTCGATGGCGGTCTCGGTGGCTACACGCTGAATCGACGAAACGATAATTCGTTTAGCCTCTTTCGTGGCGGTCATTTTCGCCTCTTCAATGGTCTCGTTGACGTAGGCAGCAGCATCGACTTTCGCCTCGGTTTTCATGTTTTCGATCAAGATGTTTTTTGCCTCTTCGGAGCTCATGCCCGATATTTGCTCCAGTCGCGAGTTGTGTTCGCGCATCATCTGATCCGCCTCCTCTTTTTTGTGTTCGAGAATCTGCAATTGGTTCTGCATCTGCTCTTTCAGTCGATCGTTTTCCTTGGTTTTGTTCTCAAGTTCTCGTTGCTGATTCTGGAGGTTGTTCTCAATTTGCTTAGCGCGTTGTTCGCTCTGCGCCAGTTTTTGATTGCGTTCGTTGACCTGTTGTTCGTGTTCACTTTTGAGTTGTATGAACTTCTCTTTGGCCTGAAGGATTCGCTCCTTTTTTATCATCTCGCCTTCAGCTTCAGCCTCCTTAATGGCGGCTTCGCGACGCTTCTTGATGCTGTTCTTGGTCACGTAATTCGTAACCAGCACATACACCCCGATTGCAATGATGGCAGAGACACAGACAGTTAAAATTATTGTACCCATCTTGTTTGGTTGTTGTTATTATTTGGTTTGTAAATGTGTGTTATCAAAAAAGTATAAAAAAACCCGCATAGGATTCCTTGTCTTGTTTGACGAATCTGCAGATAAGTCAATTGGTGAGGACTTCGGCAATCGCAATCTTCCAACGGCACGCGTACGTGCACCCCGAAGGGTTAAGGCCTGATTTTGAAGCGTCGTAAGTTGCCTCAATGTAATAAATGTTCAGTTTCGCAAAGCTATAAGGAATCTATGCGGGTAGATTTCTGTTCGTATTTTTATTTAAAGAACGCTGTGGTGATACTAACCCACGATTGTATTTAAGTAGTCATCGATCTCTTTCACGGTCTGTTCGATGCGCTTCAGCTCTTCGCTATCCACGTTGTGGCTCTGACGCATATTCACGTTTTCAATTGCAAATTTCAGTGCCGTCATTCCCATGTAATCCACATTGCTCCAGTCTTTTATGTTCTGCTGGCGGATGGATATGAGGTTGTTGTTCACTTCGCGTTCGGCGAGTCGATACAACTCCTCTTTTTCGCTATCAATGGTGAAGCTGTACGCTTTTCCCATGATTTTGAGTTTTATTGCTTGCTTGCCCATTGTGTTTCTGTTTGTGTTCCGCGTTTTGTCTCTGTCCAAGCTCTTGATTTTGTCTCTGTTCAAGCTCTTAGTTTAGTCTCGGTTTGTTATTTTTGCCTCGACTCTTGTTCTTGCTTCAGTCTCTTGCCCCCGTGTTCTATTGCTGTCCCGGTGTTCCGAGCAAGGCGATGCACTTGTCTACCTCCCGCATTAACTGGTTTACGCGTGCCCGCGCTTTTGTTTTGTTGCTGCTCTTTCCTGCCAGACCATCAGCCAATTGCATTCGCGACAAATCGCTTTCGAGCATCTTTACGCGCTCCTGCAATGTGCGAGTTTCAGCTTTCAACGCGTTGTTTTGCGCTGTCAAATCGCTGCACAAAACAACCAGTCGCCGATGATCGGCAATCAGACGTTGCGCATGCGCTTCGAGATTCACAATTACACTTTTATCAGCCATATTCGCTATGAACACCATTAACAATTCAAAGGTAGTGAAAATAACCTGAAAAAGCAAATTTTATTTTTTCACCACCTCACCGTAGAGATCATAATCGGCTGCTGAGGTGATTCGCACCTCATAAAAGTGACCTCGCATCAGTCGACGCGTGGCGGCTGAAATCAGAATTTCCTGATCCACTTCGGGCGAGTCGTATTGCGTGCGCCCGACGTAGTAATCGCCCTGCCGCGAGTCGATAATCACCCGTTGTACACCTCCAACGCGGCGGCTATTTAGCTCCTGCGAAATTTGGTTTTGAAGTGCCATGATGCGCTCCACACGCTCCTCCTTGACCGCTTCAGGTACATCATCATGTAATTTTTGTGCTGAATAAGTCCCTTCCTCTTCGGAGTATGCAAAGACCCCTAATCGCTCAAATCGCACCTTGCGGACAAACTCCTCCAATTCGGCAAAATCAGCCTCACTCTCGCCCGGATAACCAACCAGCAGGGTAGTGCGCAGTGCCACATCGGGAATTGCTGTGCGCAATTTGTGAATCAATTCGTATGCCTCGGCTTTGGTGTGGCGGCGGTGCATGGCAGCGAGTTGCGCGTCGGAGATGTGCTGAAAGGGAATATCAAGGTATTTACAAATCTTTTTTTCGCGTGCCATTACCTCAATCACCTCATCGGGGAAGGCGGTGGGATAGGCATAGTGGAGGCGAATCCACTCGATGCCTTCGATGTGACACAGTTGCTCCAAAAGTTCCGCCAACCGTCGCTTGCCGTAGAGATCAAGTCCGTAGTAGGTAGTGTCTTGAGCAATGATCATCAGCTCCTTCACCCCGCGTGCAGCCAGTTTTGCCGCCTCCTCCAACAGGGTCTCCATGGGAATGGATAGGTGTTCTCCGCGAATAATCGGAATGGCGCAATAGCCACATTTCCAGTTGCATCCCTCTGATATTTTGAGGTAGGCGTAGTGTGATGGAGTGGTCAAATAACGTTCAGTTTCGAGTGCTGCGCAGTGCTCTGCACCCAGTGCGCGGGCAATATCTGCCCAATCCTTTACGCCGAAAAATGCGTCTACTTCGGGCATTTCGGCTCGCAGTTCATCTGCATAACGTTCAGAAAGACATCCGATTACAAACAACTGTTCAATTTTACCTGCCGCCTTGGCAGCCGCTGCGCGCAGAATCATATCAATAGACTCCTGCTTGGCATCGCCAATGAATCCACAGGTGTTGATTACCACCACTTTGGCATCTGTACGGTCGCTATCTGCTGCAATTTCGTAGCCCGCTGCCGCAAGTTGCGCCATAAGGTGCTCGCTATCCACGGTGTTTTTAGAACAACCGAGGGTTATGACATTAATTTTTTTCATCACCAAAAAGTGCGTTGACAAATTCGCGGCGGTCGAAAATGCGGAGCTGATCGATGCCCTCGCCGATGCCGATATAGCGGACAGGAATATGAAATTGATCGCTGATGCCAATGACGACACCGCCTTTGGCTGTGCCGTCCAACTTGGTGATAGCCAACGATGTAACTTGTGTCGCTTGGGTGAATTGTTTTGCTTGTTCGAATGCGTTTTGTCCTGTCGAACCGTCGAGTACCAGCATCACTTCGTGTGGGGCATTGGGGATGACCTTCGCCATCACGTTGCGAATTTTCGTCAGCTCGTTCATCAAACCAATCTTGTTGTGCAGTCGTCCTGCGGTGTCGATGAGCACCACATCCGCCCCGTTTGCCACGGCGGAGGTGAGGGTGTCGTATGCCACCGATGCGGGGTCGGAGCCCATCTCTTGGTGAATCATTGTGGCATTGGCACGGTCGGCCCACACACCTAATTGTTCGATAGCAGCGGCGCGGAAGGTGTCGGCGGCACCAATCCACACCTTGCGTCCGGCGTGGGTGAGCTTGGCGGCGAGTTTTCCGATGGTGGTGGTTTTGCCGGCACCATTGACCCCGACAACCATCACCACGTAGGGCTCGCCCGGTTTGACATCAAGACCAAAACTGTTGTCTAAACCGTGTGACTCTTCGAGCAAACTCGAAATTTCATCACGCAGGATGGCATTCAATTCGGTGATGTTCATGTATTTATCTTGAGCTACGCGTGTCTCAATGCGGCTGATAATCTTCACCGTTGTCTCGACACCCACATCGGAGGTGATGAGCACCTCTTCGAGGTTGTCGAGTACCGAAGCATCGACCGTTGAGCGACCTGCCACAGCGCGAGCCAACTTCGAGAAGAGTCCCGTCTTGGTTTTTTCGAGTCCGGCACTCAGCTCTTTCCGCTCTTTTGCAGGTTCAGGGGTGCTCTCCGTTGCGCGTTCAGCGGTGGCGGGTGCATCCTGTTTTTTCTTAAAAAGATCAAAAAATCCCATATTGATACCTTATATATATATTTTTCACAAAGATAAGCAATACAATCGGCAATTTTGAATTTTGCATTATTTTTTCTCGCCTCGTGCACACATACAAATACAAAGGGCACCCTACTGGATGCCCTTTGTATTTAAGATTGCTCTTAAATGACTATTTCTTACCGTCGAAGAAATCTTTTACTTGGTCATTTTGAATGATGCCCTCTTTGAACAGGTATGCGCCTGTCTTCTCCGACTTGACCATCTTGATGCACTTGGTAAATTGTTTACCATTGTTACTGGTCTTCAGTGTTGCGACTACTTTCTTTGCCATAAAGCCCTAAATTATTTAATTTCGCGGTGTAAAGTTACCTTCTTCAGAAATGGATTGTATTTTTTACGCTCCATACGTTCGGGGGTATTCTTTTTGTTTTTTGTAGTGATGTAGCGAGACATTCCCGGAACACCGCTGTCTTTTTGTTCGGTACATTCGAGGATGACCTGAACTCTGTTGCCTTTCTTTGCCATTTGTTACTTGAGTTTTAGTAAACCTTCTTGGGAGCGACAGCCTCACGGAGTGCTACTGCAAGACCCTTCTTGTTAATTGTTTTCATACCGGCAGCCGTGACCTTGAGTGTAATCCAACGGCTCTCCAGCTCTGACCAAAAGCGTTTGGTTTTCAAATTCGGAGCGAATTTGCGCTTGGTCTTGTGGTGCGAGTGGGAAACGTTATTGCCGACCACTGCAACCTTACCTGTGATTTCGCAAACTTTCATTGTGTTTTTTAATTTAATTATCCCTCTTTGGGAGTGCAAATATACATATAAATCCGCAATCCGCAATCCGAAACCGTTTAATTTTCTAAATTAATGCTTTTCATCGTGTTTCGTTCTCCATTTCGTCGCGTAAAAGACTCATGGCGAATGCCGCCGCGCGGTCGATAATCTGTCCTCGATCGGTGCCGCACTGTTTTTCGATGGCGATGGTGTGTTGGGGTGTTGCCACGGCAATCCATACGGTGCCGACGGGGTTGGTTTGAGTGCCGCCCGTGGGTCCTGCGATGCCGGTGGTGGCGATGGCGTAGTCGGCACAGGCAACGCGGCGTGCCCCCGCTGCCATTTGACGTGCTACCTGCTCACTGACAGCACCAAAGTATTCAATATCGTCAGCATTTACCCCTAATATCGTGTGTTTGGCATCGTTGCTGTAAGCCACAATGCCGCAGCGAAAATAGCTCGAAGCACCTGCCATGGCGGTGAACTTGGCGGCGATGGTGCCTCCCGTGCAACTCTCTGCTGTGGCGAGTGTTGCGCCTCGTCCTATGAGCATTTCGTGCAGCAAGGCTTGCATCGAGGCGGTTTCGTATCCCATCACGTAATGCGGAATTAGCTTGCGTAGCGTATTGAATTGTTGCTCAATCTCTTTAGTAATACTTTCACCCTCCACATCGTATGCCGAGAGTCGCAGTCGTACAACGCCCGGACTGGGCAGATAGGCCAATTTCAGATAGGGTGGCAGTGCATCTTCCCACCCCTCAATTTGCTTGGCGAGCATCGACTCGGCAAGTCCTGCGGTAATCAAAGTGCGATGGACGATTTGGTGCAGTGCGAAGAGGCTCTTCAAGCGGGGCATCACCTCGTCTTGCATCAAATGCTCCATTTCGAAGGGTACGCCCGGCAACGAGACGATGATGCGCCCTTCGTGTTCGAACCACATACCCGGAGCGGTGCCGTGGGCATTGAAAAGCACGGTGCAGCACTCTGGAACCAGTGATTGTCCTTGGTTGAGTTCGTTGTATTCGATGCCACGAGCCTCAAGCATTTTGCGTACATGGGTGGCTACAAGCTGATTGTGTATGAGTTTGCTGCCGAACATCGTGGCAAGGGTGGTCTTGGTTATATCGTCTTTTGTGGGTCCCAGCCCTCCGGTGATGATGAGTATTTCGGACGAGGCGAGTGCCCGTTTGATGGTGGTTGTAATCTGTGTGCAATCGTCGCCAATTGAGGTTTTCTCGACAACGATGATGCCTGCGGCATTCAAGTGGCGAGCGATGGAGACGGAGTTGGTGTCGGTGATCTGTCCAATGAGGATTTCGTCGCCGATGGTGAGAATGGTTGCTTTCATGTTCGGATTTATTTTTCCGCTTTTTTTGCTGTTTCGTCGGCAATCAAGGCGCGGCAGACCTCTTTTAATAGATGTGTTCCTTCGTAGATGTAGCCTGTGTAAAGTTGCACTAAATCGGCTCCAGCGGCGAGCATCGCTCGCACGTCTTCGGCGGTCATCAGACCCCCCACCCCGATAATGGGATAAGCTCCTCCCGAACGTTGGTGGATGCGGCGCACCACCTCCACAGCACGTTTATTGAGCGGTGCGCCCGATAGCCTGCCGTGACCGATGTGGTCGATGGTCTCGTTGCTGGTTTGCAAATTTTCGCGTTGGTGTGTGCCATTTGTAGCGACAATGCCGTCGAGTGGTGTTTCGAGCATCAGGTCTGTGATTCGGTCAATGACCTCGTCGGTCATATCGGGCGATATTTTCAACAGAATAGGACGATATTGGTTCTGCCCGCGACGGAAGTCAAATAGCGGGTTGAGAATGCGCATGATATATTCGGGGGTGTGGGTAGCTGTTTCGCAGCCCGCATTGTCGCAGCTGATGTTGACCGCAAAATAGTCGGCATATTGGTAGAGATTGCGGAAGAGTTTGAGGTAGTCGATGGGTGCATTTTCGGCTGTTGTAGCGGTATTTTTGCCGATGTTACATCCTACAATCACCCCTTCGTGTGGGCGGCGCAGATGGCGAATCATGTGATCCAGACCGCAGTTGGAAAGCCCTATGCGATTGATAATTGCGTTGTCTTTTGGAAGTCGGAAGATGCGTGGACGAGGATTGCCCTGTTGTGCGCGTGGGGTCACCGTGCCCACCTCGACGAAGCCGAATCCCATGGCGACCAATTCGCGATATGCCTCGGCGTTGCGGTCAAATCCTGCGGCGAGTCCGATGGGGTTGCGGAAACGTATGCCGAACACCTCCCGTTCGAGGGCGGGGTGACGCACGGCACAACACTTTTCCAGCAGATAGCGACCTGCGGGTAACAACCCGACCATACGCAACAAGTGGAGCACCGTGAGGTGCGCCTGCTCGATGCTGAGCGAGAATAAGATTGGTTTTATAATTCTTCGAAACATACAGAAGACAAAGATAAGTAAATTCCGAGATTTTTGTTCGCATTTCGCTCCATTTTTCAAAGCTGTGTGAATTTTGCTCCTATTTGGATGCGGAATCTCGAATATTTATACTATTTTTGAAATTTAATAGAAATTTTCATTCGATGAAAAAATATATTCTAACGCTTGTTGCAACCCTCACATCGTTGCTTTTTGTTGCACCTGTTGAGGCGCAAACATACGTGAAAATCAATGGACTATATGCTTTGGTGGGCGTTGTGAACCCCTCCATAGAATTTGCCATATCGCCCAAATCGACCATTCAAGCCGAAATTGTGGTCTCTCCGTGGAAGTCCATTGGGGACAAACATATGCTTTTTGGCATCTTCATGGGAGAATACCGTCGCTATTTTCGTGCCCACAACCAAGGTTGGTATCTGGGTGGCAACGTTGGCATGATGGCGTTCGATATGTCGAAACCCTACTTGGATGGCTGGCAAATCAAATTGGAAGATCGTTACAGCAAGGGCTACGGTTTCATGGTGGGTGTTTGTGCCGGTTACGAGTGGACGTTTCGCGAGCGATGGGTGGTGGATGCCTTCTTAGGCTGGTCGTGGATGAGTAGTTTCTACAATGGATATAGCCTTGATGGCGAAGTGGATATGAATCCGCATCGCCCCGTGCAACCCAAATACCCTGATCCCTTTAATGGTTCGTCGGAGTGGTATCCCAATAAAGTAGGCATCTCGATTGGTTATCGCATCATCTCGCCTCGCCGTGTGCGTGGAGAGTTGTAACGTGTTATTTCATTGTTGGGCGAATCTTGCGGAGAGGTAATTTGAGAACTCCAAAGAGAGCTTCGCTGAAAATGCCTCCGCTCATTTTTGATACGCCTAACCGTCTTTCGGTGAATAGAATCGGCACTTCGCGTACGGTCATTCCGAGCCGCCAAGCTGTGTATTTCATCTCGACTTGAAATCCATATCCCTTCATTTGTACCGCTTGGAGGTCGATGACCTCCAACGCGCGACGTGAGTAGCAGACAAATCCCGCCGTAGCATCGCGCACTGGCATACGGGTCACTGCCCGCACGTAGAGTGATGCGCCATAAGAAATCATCAGTCGCGAAGTGGGCCAATTGACCACCTTGCCCCCCTTGACATAGCGTGATCCGACCACCACGTCGGCTCCGGCCTCCGCCTCGGCACTCAGCCTAAGCAAATCGTCTGGATTGTGTGAAAAATCGCAATCCATCTCGAAAATATAGTCGTAGTCGTGCTCCAATCCCCAACGAAATCCCGCAATATAGGCCGTGCCAAGCCCCTGCTTGCCACTGCGCTCCAGCAGGTGCAGTCGCCCCTCACACGACCCACATCGTTCGCGTACCACGTCGGCTGTGCCATCGGGTGAACCGTCGTCGATAATCAGCAAGTCGAATGCACCCGCAAGTGCGAGTACGCGGGCAATCATCGCTGCGATGTTCTCCCGTTCGTTGTAGGTGGGTATGATTACAAGTTTGCGCATAATGGAACAAAGATAGCAAGAATCTGACAAAATGATTCCTGTGAGGGATGTAAATTTGCACTTGCGATTTTTTTATGTTTTTCTATCGGCTATTCTTTGATTAATCATTTAATAATTATATATTTGTTCTAATCTATTTGGTCTTTTTTGTGGAAAATGGCACTTCTGTGTTTATCCTGTTTGGTCACAAACACTGCATTGGGCATCCCGTTTTCCCTTATTTAAAATTTCACTCTTTGATGCCGAGGGTGGTGTGCTATTATGAAAAAATACTTTTTATTGGTCATCTCCTTGATTCTGACCGTGAACTGCTTTGCAGACAAACAACAAAAAGCGGATGCCGAAACCAACAAATTCCGCTACGACATTGAATATGCTAAGGCGGCAGCTGACGGTATGTGTCAAGTTAAAGTGTGGAGTTATTCGAAAAGAGCGCGTATTGCAGCGGATCAATGTCGCAAAAACGCGGTGCATGGTGTCATCTTCAAGGGCTATGCTGCTTGTGATGGTTCTACTGCTTCGCAGCGACCTTTGGTGAAAAGTGTGGCTGTGCAGAACGAGCACGCTGAGTTTTTCGAGGCGTTTTTTAGTGACACGGGTAATTACAGACAATTTGTCTCGGCTATTACCGATGGCAGCATGGAGGTCAAAAAGGTCGGTAAGCAGTATAAATACGGTGCAATTGTGACGGTTTCGAAGGATCAACTTCGCAAATTCCTCGAGGAGGCAGGCATCATTCGCTCACTCACTTCGGGATTCTAATTTACCGATAGAGCCAATCAAATTAAACTTAAAAGAGAAATAATATGAAAAAATTCCTATTGCTCGGTCTCTGTTGTCTGATGGCGACCGCTACATTTGCACAAGCCAAGAAGCCCACACTGATGGTTATACCCAGTGATTTGTGGTGCAACACCAACGGTTACATAACCACCTACGACAACCAAGGTACGGCGGTGAGTGTGCCTGATTATCAGCGCGCTCTTCAGAGCGATGTCAATCTGCTGCCCGTGATTTCCAAGATTAATGACTTGATGGCGGATCGTGGATTCCCGTTAAAAAACTTGGAATCAGAGGTGAAAAGTCTCAACAAGGAAAATGCCGAGATGAGTATGTTACAGAGCAAGTCGGGTGCTGAGATTAACGTCAGCCCCATTGATCAGCTGCGTCAGCAGGCTAAAGCCGACATCATCATCCAATTGACTTGGATTATTAACCAAACGGGACCTAAAAAATCAATCACCTACACCTTGCAGGGATTGGATGCCTACACCGACAAACAGGTGGCGGGTGATTCGGGCACTGGACCGCAATCCTTCACCGCTGAAGTGCCTCTGATGCTCGAACAGGCGGTCAACACCCACATCGACAACTTCTGCGATCGGTTGCAGGCTCATTTTGACGATATGTTTACCAATGGGCGCGAGATTGCAATCAACATCAATATTTTCAACTCAGCATCCGTGGATTTAGAGAGCGAATTTGACGGCATGGAACTCTCCGAAATTATCGACAACTGGATGGCAGACAACACTGTGAATCACCGTTACAGCTTGATGGATGGAACAGAAAACTACATGAAATTTGAGCAGGTACGTATCCCTATCTACGACGAGCGCGAACGTCCGATGGATGCCAATCGTTTTGCTCGTGATTTGGTGAAATACCTGAAGGGTGCACCGTGTAACATCCCGTTAATCAAACAAATGAACCAAGGATTGGGTCAAGTGACGCTGGTCATTGGCGATAAATAAGAGATGAAGATGAAAAAAATTCTAACTTTAGCTGGGGCTTTGGCGATGTTGTTCGCTGTGAGCCCACTTGCGGCGCAGAACGCAACCACAAAGTCTGTCCCTTTGTCGATTTTTGTCCCTGAGCAGGTGGAGTATGTGCCCGAAATAGCGCAGGAAGCTTTGGCAAATAAGTTGCGCCAAATTGTCAACCTGAATGGCATGAGCGCAACGGACGATGTGGGTCAATTTGTGATTACTTGCGCATTAAACCTCACGGATAAGCAGATTATTGGCAGTGCACCGATGAAAATTGCGCAAAAAATGGATGCCACTTTTTACATAGGTGACAATTTTGGCAAGAAGATATTCGGCACCACAACCTTTGCTGTGCGGGGTGTGGGCGACAACGAAAATAAAGCCTATATCGCGGCTTTGAAGCAGATTCCTCCCTCGCAGCCGCAGTTGCAAGTGCTTATACGTGATGCTAATACGAAAATTATTGACTACTACAATGCCCAGTGCGACAACATCATCAAGCAGGCGCGAACTTTGGCTTTGGCGAAACAATATGAAGCGGCTTTTTTCCAACTTTCACTCATCCCTGAGGCGTGCGAAGCAAGCTATGCCAAAGTGTTAGTGGTTGCCAATGAGCTGTTTCAGAAGTTCATCAACTACCAGGCATCTGTCAATTTAGCTAAGGCAAAAAGCATTTGGAATGCGGGACAGAATAGCGAAGCAGCAATGGCTGCCGGCGAATATTTGGCTCAGATTCTGCCCGATGCCTCTTGTTATGCTCAAGCTGAGGCGTTGGCAAAGCAAATCCGGAGCAAGATAAAGGACGATCTCGCCTTCGAGCGCACTTTAGTTAAATGGGAACACGAAGAGAAGACGGCGACTATCAAGGCGTGGCGCGATATCGGTGTTGCCTATGGCAATGGTCAAAAATCAACTACTTATAATCCGGTATGGCTCGTACGTTAAGACGAATGAACTACTAACAAGCCCCCTAAAATGAAGAAAATATTCTGCTGCATAGCAGCTTTAGCCATCGGACTATCGACGATGGCTCAGGAGAGTGTAACTCCTATTGTGGCATCTACCCAACAAAGCAAACCCAATGCGCGGGCAGGCAAGATTGCCAAGTACCGTAGAAGTTCCCTCTACTCGGTTTTAATTCGCCACTCGGCATTCAAATATGGCAATACGATTGACTCCACGTTTCTGTCGATGCCCACTCCCGACAAGTTCAATAATCACGACCTTGCCGTAAAATCCTTCGAGTCTTCGGCGGTGAAGCAGAAGAAGAGGGGCAAAGCGAAGGTCGATGCCAATGCAGCGGATATCGATCGCTTTCTCTGTGAGAACAACATCGCCAAAGGGCTGGTGGAGAAGTGGTTTTGTCGTGATGCGCAGACGGGTGCTTTCAATATGGGTTTGATTCAGCAGCGCGGTAATTACGATGCTTCGCAGGCCGACATTCATATTGCTGATGGAGGTGCATTGGGTCGTGCCATATTGGCTGACGCAGGCGAAGATTTGATTGGCAAGACGTTTCTGCTTGTGAACGACATCACCTTTGTGGATAAGGGCGAAAAGTCGGCAAAAGCCGGGATGTGGCTGCGACTGCTGGGGCAGGCAGCGGCGGCGGTGACCAATGACAGTAGTTTGGAGTCCGCGGGCAATGCAGCTGAAAAAATTGTGAGCGAAATTGACGGATTTTCGGTCAATATCACCTCCTATCTCTACCGCTTGGTGTGGGATGATGACATGGCCGGAATGTTTTATACGCAATATTGGGTGGATAAAAAGAACCTTGATCCGCTGCGAGTGCAGGCTTTTGATACGTGTAATATGTTTAAAGTGAGCTATGTGGGAACAACTACAACTTCTGCTGCGAACTTGTCAACCAAAAGCTTCGCCAACAAAACCAAGGAGTCGCAGATGTTGAAAGTCTGCACGCGTGCCATTGATAAATCGATTGTGCAATTGCAACGCGAATACGACGAATTCAAGGTCAACGTACCGCTCTACAAAATCAATGAGGACGGAACCGTTGATGTGCAAATCGGTTTGAAAGAGGGCATCAATGCCAAGTCGCAATTCGATGTGTTGCTGCCTATTGAAATGGAAGACGGGAAGACAAGGTACGATAAAGTGGGCAAAATTGAACCGCTGGCGGACAAAATTTGGGACAACCGTTTTGGTGCTGATGAGGATGCCGAAATTCTGGCTGCTGACAAAGATGCGAAGAGCACCGATGCTGAGGAGGCTGCGGGGAATGTCGCACTGACCGCCACCACCTTTAGGGTGTTGAGTGGTGCCAATAAGATTATTCCGGGCTGTCTGGTGCGAGAGGTGACCATCAAGCGTGATTAGCGTGCGCATGATTGTAGCGGGTGCCCCGTCCTGAAAAAGTAAATTATTTTATAAGAAGCTGTTTATGCTATGAAATACATAAAGTATAATCTGCTAATATCATTGTTAGTCATATGTTTTAGCGGAATATGTCAAGATCGGCAGATTGACCACGGTTGTAAAAAAGTTCCATTAATCGACTATATACCATATAGCTATACTGCTGATTTGCAAAATGCAATGAAGGGTGATGTTGGAGTCGGATATGTGGAATATTGCATTGATAGTATTTATGCCTATTTTAGGCATATTACCTATCTTCCGTATAGAGGTAAATCCCCACTAAAATATTCGAGGGAAATTAAAGCTCTGGATCTTACAATGACTACAGGCTCCATTTTCGATAACTTCAAGGAGCTGGTCAAAACATCAGATTCGATTTTTTTCTTCTCTTTCTTCCCACATAGATTATCGATTTTCGACTATGATATTCTTGGAAGATATAAGAACGGGGAGGTGATTTTTGTTGATAAAGACAAGAAAGAATTTGATAATATCAGGGATCTTATCAACTATCGGTTCGGTAGCATAAACAGCTTTATTCGGGCATATTCTAATTTTCAAAAAAGAGCATTGCTTTGCGATTATAAAAACAATGGTTTGTATGATTTTTATAACGCAGAAGATGCGATTGTACAGTTAAAAAACGATTATAATTTTTATAACTACTACAATCCTGATGACATTGATGGAGCTATTGAATTGTTGATAAACCAGATTGGTGAAATAGTTCCTATCGGAGGCAAGAAAGCCGAGTTGATTAGTCGAATTAAGCACCGAATTAATTCTGCAAATCCCGTGAAATTTAGCGAGTCCTTTTTGAGATCCAGTCAATATTGTGGTCGAATCTATTTTGCGGGTCATCCAATCAACTCTGATATAAGTGAGTGTTTTAACATCGATGATTATGAAGCCATTATAAATGGATTGATGGTGTATCGAGCGGAAACTTTTTCTGCTTATAAGTATCTTGGGAATATGTATAAAAAAGATATTCTCGCAACTGGTAGCGGGATACGCATAATGGATGATATGTCTATAGTGAACTATCTAAAAAAGATAGTTAATGTGAATAAACTTTAAATTAAACAAACAATAAAAATTAATCCATTATGAAAACATTCATTTGCGAGACTCCATTATGGATATGGATTGCTATATTATGGGAAATTGTATGGAAGATAATAGGTTTGCGTAAAGCTATACATTATAAGGACTCTAAATGGTTTTGGATGATCTTATTACTAAATACAGTTGGAATCTTACCTATGATATATGTGTTGATTCTCAAGCGTAATAAGTAGTCAATAAACACTAACTTTTATTTATTTCCGAATTTGTAATAAAACAGAAGATGAGTAAAAAACACACCAACACAACTTTTGGTATAGACAAAACCGATTCTTCTGATATTAAATATACCAGGATTTATTTTGATCTGTTTAAGAATGATTCGAGTTCTTTGTCTGAAGCACAATACAACGATTTGAACCTTGAAGAGCTTTTCAACTACCTGAATCGATGTATCACACCTGTTGGGGAGATGTTATTGTATTACAAATTACGTCACATCGCGAAGAGCAACATCAATGCCCGGGAGAAGATTGTAACCCAAATAGAAGAGGATGATAACTTCAGGGAAGGGATAGAGGATGCGTTGTCCGATTTAGCGAATGACAGTGAATGCTCTACATCAAGCCTGCTGAATCTCCATATAAGTCTTAGCAAGTGGCATCGATACTTCAAGTTTTTACCGATTGCCTATCTGGTGCTCATAAGCATTGTATGGCTGTTCGCATCTCAGATGACTTTGCTGATAGTCGGTTTATTCATCGTTTTATTGAACACTTTCATTCATTATTGGAATAAAAGTTATGTCGAAACCTATATACGCCCATTGGGGCAGTTGAATAGAATTCGCGCAACAGCGATTAAGCTTATTAAAATAGATCAATCCAATCGTTTGGAAGATATTCATAAATCAATAGACGAGATAAGCGGGCTTAGAAAAAAAGTAGGCATATTCAACCTCAATAGCTTAATGGAGTCGGATTTTGCGTTGGTATTGACTTTAGCAATCGACATTCTAAAAACCATCTCTCTTATTGAGCCAATTACTACCAATGCAATATTGACAAAGATTAGCAATATAAAATTCCACACAAAAACGCTGATTGATTATTTGGGCGAATGGGATGTTTTATACTCTATTGCTTCACTCAGAGTGTGGATGAAGCACAATAACAGCGAGTGGTCTATTCCGTCATTTACCGCATCAAACTGCTCCTTGACTGCAACGGAAATGTATCACCCTTTGATTGCGGACTGCGTATGCAATAGCATTACGATTGATAAATCGGTGATAATCACTGGTTCGAATATGTCGGGAAAATCGTCGTTTCTTAAAACAATAGGCGTTAATATAGTTGCTGCTTACGCTATAAATACTTGCTTCGCAGAGAAAATTGTTTTGCCAAATTGTTGCTTGCATACTGTTTTGTCCGTGTCCGACGATATCAATAATGCGCAAAGTTATTACTATTCCGAAGCACAAAGAATAAAATCTATAATTGACAAATGCAATGAAGCCCCATTAGGTTGTACCAATATTGTGCTTGTAGATGAAATTTTCAAAGGAACTAATACCATTGAGAGACTATCTATTGCCAATGCTGTTATACAATACTTTACCAAGCTCAACAATACGATTGTCATCATATCTACACACGACATCGAGTTAGCAAGATCATTTAAGGATGTATTAAGCACCTATCATTTTAGTGAGACCGTGAATCAGACGGGTCTCCGGTTTAATTACAAGCTCATTTTGGGCGTGGAATATACCAGAAATGCAATATCTATATTGAAGAGCTGCAACTATCCGGAGGAGATTATTTCGTGTGCCGAACTGAATACACAAAAGATATGTAAAAGTATGGATACAATCATTTTATAATGTTATGCTAATTCATATAGTTATGGCTTTCAATCACTTTATGCAGCACGACGCAATGGACTGTCCGTCGATTGGTGCATCGTACATCAAAAAAAACCACTTACATTGCTGTAAGTGGTTGACAATCTGGTGACACCGACTGGACTCAAACCAGTAACCTTCTGATCCGTAGTCAGATGCTCTATTCAATTAAGCTACGGTGCCGAATTGCGACTGCAAATATAAGG
This sequence comes from Alistipes sp., assembly GCA_036652255.1. Taxonomy (GTDB): domain Bacteria; phylum Bacteroidota; class Bacteroidia; order Bacteroidales; family Rikenellaceae; genus Alistipes. The sequence continues at coordinate 21,969 of JAVVWE010000002.1, forward strand.
CGAATATTGGAGTTTAGCAAATTATTAGGTAATAAAAATGAAATAAAAATAATCCGCAGTTGCATCCTATGGTGTGGCTGCGGATTATTTTATTTGTAATCGGATGTATAGTAGACTATTACTCTATTTTACGGTCGGGATTTTCGCGGACGAATTTTTCCCACGTCGAGCTGCCGCCTTTAGTCGCAGATTTCTGACCACCGCCCAATCCTTTCATCTTTGCCCCTTTTGTGGCGATGGCGAGCGGGCTTGCTGTGGCAAAATAGTGGCACATAGCCACTGCCATGCCATCCGTGGCATCTAATCGCTTCGAGGGTGCATCAATTTCCAGCATTCGGCAGACGATGGCTGCCACCTGCTCCTTGGCTGCCGAACCGCGCCCTGTGATGCTCTGCTTGATGCGTGTTGGGGCATATTCGTAGACCGCCAGTCCGCGACTCAGGGCTGCCGCCATGGCGACACCCTGCGCGCGTCCTAACTTGAGCATACTTTGGATGTTGACTCCAAAAAATGGCGATTCGAGAGCGACTTCACGCGGTGCATATTCATCAACTAAGCTGCTCACGCGCTCGAAAATGTATCGCAATTTAGCATACGGATCGCTCATTTTGTGCAGGTCGATATCGCCCAGCACCACCGAGCGCATCTTGCGTCCCTCAATCTCCAGCACGGCATATCCCATGTAGTTTGTGCCGGGATCGATGCCCATGATGCGGTATTTCGCTGGAGCCTCCATCAATCTTTATTTCAGCAATTCAGCGATTTTTTCGCCGAGTGCCTCACCGCGCAAATTGACCGCGATGATGGTGCCAGTAGCTGTGTCAATCAAGAAATTCGAGGGGATGCCCTGCACGGCATAGTCGCGTGCCGCTTGGTTGTCGAAACGCTTCAGGTCGCTTACGTGAATCCAGTTCATTTTTTTGCTGTTTACGACTTCCATCCACGGAGCTTTGTCCACGTCGAATGAGATGCCATAAATTTCGAAACCTTTTTTGTGGTAATCTGCGTAAACAGTTGTTAAATAAGGTACTTCACCCATGCACGGATGGCACCACGAAGCCCAGAAATCTACTAAAACATACTTGTTCGCAGGGTTCTCAATCACTGATTTCAGCGACACAGCTTCCCCTGCCGGATTGTTTTGCACGATGTCGATATAGGGCTGTCCAACCTCTGTTTTTTGTTTTACCTGTGCCTGCTCTTTCAGCTTTGTAAGCTGTTTGCCTTGCTGCAGTGCTGCGGGGAATTTGGCGATGACTTCGAGCATCTCGGCGCCACTCATTTCGTAAGCTAATTGTTGTGTTAAAATCAATACACCAAGGTGATTACTCATGTTCTCATCCATGGTTTTGCGTGCCAATGCGGTGTATTCTTCCTTGACCGCAGCGCGCTCTTCTTTGGTTGCACCCTCGGCATCGTAACGCTTTGCTAATTTGCTATTTGACTGCGAAAAAGCGGTGTTTGCCTCGTTTGTGGGTGTTCCTGTGACCAGCATCTCGTGTGGAGCTTCGAGTGTTCCGTTGACTGCAATTTTTCCGGGCTCGATGAAGAGCACCTGTGTGAATGGTTGTTCGGTATTAAGGTCCGTTCCGAGATAGTTCACTCGCGCCGTGTCTGCCGCCATTTTGAACTCAAATTGACCCTTCTCAACGGTTGTTGAGTCGATAGTCGTGCCTGTTTCGTCGAAGAGATAGAGGGTACCCTCAAGTCCTGCAATGTTGCCGTTGACGACGCATTTGTTGGATGTGCAGCTATACAAACTGATGGCTGCAAGGCATAAAATTAAAATTTTCTTCATACTTTTATTTGATTTTTAAGGATTCAATTTCTCGTTCGAGTTCGCGTACGCGATCTGCCAATTCGGGCAGGTTTTTATAGACGATTGATGCGCGGTGGAAGCGGCGACCCGGCAATGCTGGATAACCCATACGCACCTCATCATCAGGTATATTGTTGCTTATGCCGCTCTTTGATCCAATCATCACACGATCACCTATGGTCACGTGGTCGGCGATGCCCACCTGTCCTGCAAGGAAGCAATTGCTGCCCACTTTCGAAGTCCCGGCGATGCCCATTTGGGCGGATGAAACGGTGTTTTCACCGATTTGAACGTTGTGTCCAATCTGAATCAAATTGTCGAGTTTCACACCGCGGCAGATGATGGTTGAATCGGTTTTTGCGCGGTCGATGCAGGTGTTGGCACCAATCTCTACATCGTCCTCAATGAGGACGTTGCCTAACTGTGGAATCTTGTCGAAACCGCCTTGGGCGTTAGGTGCGAATCCAAATCCGTCCGCTCCGATGACTACCCCCGCGTGGAGTATGCAATTTTTACCTATGTGGCAACCCTCATATATTTTGGCTCCCGGGTAGACAGTGCACCCATCGCCCAGTGTAACCCCGTCACCTATATATACTTGCGGATATATTTGGCAATTTGCACCAACTCTTGCACCCGCCTCAATGACGGTAAAATCACCCACGTAGCAACCCTCGCCCAAGGTGGCTTTTTCCGAAATGGATGCCATGTGGCTGATGCCTATTTTGCGCGGTTTTGCGGCGTTGTACATCTCCAGTAATTTCAGTACGCAAGCGGCGGTGTCCTCCACTTTGATAAGGGTGGCTGCTACTGCTTGCGAAGGTGTAAATGTCTTGTCCACTAAGATGATAGATGCTCCACTTGTGTATAAATAGGGTTCGTATTTTAGGTTTGTAAGGTAGGTCAGTGAGCCTGCTTTGCCCTCCTCGATTGAGGAGACCGTATGTACTTTTGTCTGTTTGTCGCCAACGATTTCGCCTTCCAGAAATCCGGCAATCATTTCGGCTGTAAATTCCATCATATTATTGAGTTATAAATAGTTTTCAATCAAGATGCCTTCGGGCATGAACTCTTCCACGGCGCGCCCGAAGAGCAACACTTCGCGCACCGTGCTTGATGAGATGTCAGCGACGGGGGCGGGGGTGAAAAGCATGATAGTTGTGATGCTGCGGTAGAGCCTGTAGTTGGTCGCCTCCATCGTGCGTTCGTACTCGAAGTCGGTGGTGTTGCGCACGCCGCGGATGATGGCGCACGCATTTTCGGCAAGGGCAAAGTCGCCCGTCAGCCCTCGGTATACACGGGCTGTAACACGCTCATTGCCAGCGTATAAATCCTCAATTAACCGTTTGCGGTTTTCGATGGTCAGCAGTCCTTTTTTCTCGGTGTTGTTGCCGATGCCGATGACCACGCGATCGAAGATATTAAGAGCTTCGGTGACCAATGCCTCGTGTCCCCGTGTGAAGGGGTCGAACGAGCCGGGGAATATTGCGGTTCTTTCCATGGCCGTAAAGATAATGCAAACTGCGCAGAGAGCAAAGTTTTTATCGCTCTATTTTCACATACTCAGCGTGGACGATGCGTGTGTGGGGATTTGAGCTGACAACTTCCTGCCGAATGGCTTTGCAACCCCAGCGGAAAAAAAGGAACTGGTGCGGAATGCGGTGAACAATCTGGTGCAAGGTATCTACACTCTCCACGCGGCAGGCGATTGAATCGCGCGCAATTGTCCCCTCGATGGTTGTCCACGGGTCGCACCAGCGGAAGAGCCGCAGTGTGTCATGTAGGATGATTGTGTCGCGCATAGGGACTTGAATCTTCATCTCGGTCACGGTCGCAGTCGTTGCGAGTGATTTCAGCTGTCGCACCTTTATTTTCAATGTTTTGCACTGTTGTACAAGGTCGCTGCGATGCCTCTCCAGTTCGCGACGGGTCAATTCCAGCTGTTCGACTGATGCCGCGGAGAGACTGTCTCGTGTGCGGTAGTAGGTTGCTTGGTCAAGCAGTGCAGATTGGTTGTGTTGCAGTCGATTGATTTCGGTGCGTTGGCGTGTGTAGCCCCACACCAGCAGCGTCGTCACACAGACGGCGTATATAAATAGGTATTTTTTCATGGTGCTGCAAAGGTAACATAGGTAGTGGCATGGTGATTTCCACAATGTTCAACTTTTTAAAGCGAGCGTTTGCGAACGCTCCTCCTCTGGCTCGTCAAGGTCACAAAGTTAGCTTTGCGGCGGCGTGTGCCACGTGCTCGGCAGCGAGCGAAAGCAGGGGGGCGTTGTCGCACCGAGCGAGTGACGTAATGCCGCGGTGGTCGAAGTAGAAAAGTTCGTCGAAATGTGTGAGCTGCTCACGACCAATGGGTTGCACCCTCAGCTCCAATTTTGCCGCAGCGATGCACTCGGCTGCGAGCATCCCCTCGATGCTCTGTGGGGCGGGCGAGGTGTAGACTATCGCCCCTTTTACGGCAAAGAGCGGTGCATCGTCGCACGTGTGGGCAATGCCCCTGCTGTCGCAGCGCACTACACTCCGTGCATGATGTATTTTTGCTTGGGTATGTGCCAGAGCCTCTATGGCTTGGCGTGCGGAGGTGGGGTAGCCACCGAATGGAAGTTCGTAGGTGAGCGAAATGGCATCGGGGCGAATGCTCCGCAGGTCGTAGCCTTTGTAGAGCGATATATCTCCAATTTCAATCTGCACTTCTCCCGATGCGCTCATGCGAATTTGCACGAATACTGAGTAATCTGTGGGCATCTTCGCCGCGCTCAGCAAGGGGGCAATTCGCGCTGCAAGACGAGACGCATCGAGCGGAAACGATCGAGCAAAAAGTGTATGTGCCGCCATATCAAGGAGCGCGATGTGCTCCGCTAAGCGGAATGCGCGACCTCCAAGCGTATGCACTGTTTGATAGATGTAGGGCTCGGTCATGTGAGGACAATTTTGAGCAGTAGTTCGCGCAACAATTCACCGTCGGAGGCACCTCCGGCGTTGAGTCCTTTGCTCTTGGCATCGTATTGGCGTAGTAGACCGAGAATGGCAAATACTTTTTTGTTGGGCCACAGTGCCGTGGCTTGTTTTAGTTCGTTGATAGCAAAAGAGTTGTTCAATTTCAGTATGCGCATCAGCTCCACATCCGATGGGAATGGCACGCCTTTGTGTTGTGTTTGCCAGCGCAGGTAGTTGATTAGGAAGAGCTCTTTGAATTGCCCGAAAAGGGTCATGATGGTTACCAGCAGGGGATTCTCCTTGGGGTTGCGGGCGAAGTGATCCGCAATCATCAGTGTCCGCTCCATGTCACGGGCTAAGAGGGCTTTGCAGAGTTCGTAATTATTGAAATCTTTGGATATACCTATATTAATTTCTATATCGGCATCGGTAATTCGCTTCGTCCCCTTGGGCATTGAGACGACTAACTTGCCCAGCTCGTTCGAGATTTTTGCGATGTCGGTTCCGAGGTAATCTGTGAGCATCGAGAGTGCTTTGTTGTCGATGGCGAATCCTTTGCCGGCGATGAACTGTGTGAGCCATGCTGCAATTTCGTAATCGCGTGGGCGTATCGACTCGAAGACGATACCATTGGCTACGGCTCCTTTGTAAAATACGGAGCGTTTATCGACATTTTTCTCCTTATGGCAGATGACGAAAATCGTGGTTGGCGAGGGCTTTTGGGTGTAGAGCGAGAGCTTCTCGATGTTGCGTAGCTGCTGTGCTTCACGCAGGATAACCACCTGATAGGAGCCCATCATCGGCATTTGGCGACAGAGATTAATCACTTGTCCCGCCTCCGAATCTTTGCCGTAGACCGTCATTTGGTTGAAGTCGCGTTCGGCATCGTTGAGCACCGTGGTTGCCAACTGCTCACTCAGCGCGTCGATGAAGTAGCTCTCCTCGCCCATGAGCAGATAGATGGGGGCGAATTTGCGTGCTGCGATGTCGGACGACAACCGCTCGAACACAGCTACTGCATCGCGGAATTTGAGTGTCGATTTTGCCATATTAATAAGGTGTGAATCTCTATTTATAGAGTCTCTTTATATAATCTCTTTAGTTATGCGCAACACATTTTCAGTCTGTGCCGTAAGTCGATAGCGGTCGTCGATACGTCGCCCGATGAGCCACACAATATCCTCACCCGACAGCAACACAAATTGGCGTTGTTTTTCGGGCATTGAGATTTTGTGGTCAATCAAATAGTCGCTGACTTTCTTGCGTCCCGTCATGCCGTAGGGGATAAACCAGTCGCCCTCGTGCCAGCGGCGAATGGTGAGTGGCCAGCGCAGTAAATCGGCATCGACCTGTGCGATATTTTCGGGTACTCCGAAATTCTTGATGGTGTCGATGTCGCATCGTTCGTAGTAGAGCACCGAGTTGCTGCAATAGCTGCGTGGAGCACCATCGGCAACGCTGATTTCGCAGAGATCGTCGACCGTTGTACGGGTGATGAGTATCGTACCGCGATCGGTGGTGGCAGTGAAGTCCTTGGAGTAGAAGCGGCGACCTGAAGCCTCTTGCTTGAGCGCGCGGCAGAGCGAGTCAATCACGTCACCCTTGAATCCGTAGGCGGAGTTGAGCAATTCGTAGGTTACAAAATCCAGCGGGAAGGCGCGATCAATGCGATCGATGTGGATGGTGTCGATGCCATTTTCGGTGGTCACAGCCTCCTCGCGTATGCGTTCGATGCCGTGGTTGATGAAGAGTTGTGCATCGGTCAGTCGACCTATGTTCTTGTGCATGAGCGAGGTGAATTTGGGATTAATCTCGCGGATGCAGGGAATTAATCCCAGTCTGATTTTGTTACGCAGGTATTTCGTTGAGCGATTCGACGAATCTTCGCGGAACGGAATATGCTGCGAGATGGCGTATTCGTGAATTTCCCTGCGTGAGGCGAACATCAGTGGGCGGATGATTTTCCCGATGTGGGTCGAGATGCCTGTCAAGCCGCGCAAGCCTGTGCCGCGTAGTAGGTTGATGAAGAAGGTTTCAATTGAATCGTCGGCATGGTGAGCCACTGCCACCACCGTGTAGCTGTGTTCGCGGCTCAATTCGTCGAACCACGCGTAGCGCAGGCGGCGTGCCACCATCTCCATCGAATCGCCCGTGCGTTCAATTTCGGCTGTGGTCTCGAAGCGTTGATTGTAACAGGGCACGCCATACTTTGCCGCCTGTTGCTGCACCAGCACCTCATCTTCTTCGCTCTCGGTACCGCGCAACTGGAAGTTGCAGTGCGCCACGCCTATGTGGTAGCCGCTCGCCGCAAAGAGCGCGAGCATGACCATCGAATCGACTCCGCCCGAGACGGTGAGTAAAATTTTGTCGTCGTGTGTTGCCAACCGATTATTTTCGATGTAACGCTGAAACTTTCCTAATAAAGTCATTTTTCCCTTATAATATGTTCACTTCGGTGTCAATTTCGACACCAAATAGCTCTTTTACGTGTTGCTGCACTTTGTGGGCAAAGGCAATTACCTCGCCTCCGGTGGCACCACCCAGATTAACCAATACGAGTGCTTGATGTTCGTGTATCCCCACGTGCCCTTCGGTGTAGCCCTTCAACCCCGCTTTGTCGATCAGCCAGCCAGCAGCCAACTTCACGTGTGTCGGGTCGTTGGGCAGGGGATACGAGGGCATATCGGGGTGATGCGTGCGCAATGCTTCGGCAATCGACAGCTCTACGATTGGATTTTTGAAGAAGCTGCCCGCGTTGCCTCGTACCGCGGGATCGGGTAATTTCGAGCGTCGGATAGCGCATACCGCCTCTCGGATGTTGCGCAATGTAGCTCCGCCGCGTGCTTCAACCTCGCGAATCAAATCGCCGTAGCCCAACTTGGGTTGAGGTATGCGGCTCAGATGAAACGTGACCGAGGTGATGATGACTCGTCCGCGCAGTGTGTGTTTGAAAATACTCTCGCGATAGCCGAAGTCGCAGTGTGCTGCTTCGATGACCAATACGTTGTGTGTCTCAGGGCAAAACATTCGCACAGATTCGATTGCATCTTTCGCCTCGCTGCCGTATGCACCGATATTTTGCACGGGAGCTGCCCCCACCTTGCCCGGAATGAGCGAGAGATTTTCGATGCCCCACAGTTCGTGAGCCACAGCCCACTCGACCAAATCGTCCCACTCGACCCCCGCTTCAACCGTGATGTGTACTTGCTCCGGATCGTCGCCTACTATTTTGATGCCTTGTGCTTTCGGCACAAGAATCGTCGTTTGTGCATCGTGCGTAAAGAGGATGTTGTTGCCCCCACCCAGCACCATCCATGCCGTGGGTGGTTGGTTGGCAAAAAGCTCCTGCAAATCCTCTTCCGTATCGAACTCTACAAGTCGTTGGGCGTACTGCTCGACATGAAAACTATTTCGATCACGGAGCGTTATGTTGTGAAATTCTTGTATCATATTGCAAAGTTACGAAATATTTTCATTAATTTTGAGCATAATCAATGAACCAATTGAAACGAATAGTAACCAAACCTTATAAATTATGTTTACCGAAACGGATTTATTGCAGATTAAGCAGCATGGTTTGACGGTAGAAGCGGTCGAACGTCAACTGAAAAATTTCGAGCAGGGTTTTCCTTTTCTCAAACTCACCAAGGCGGCATCGCCCGACGATGGCATCCGTGTGTTGAGCGTGGCGGAAATTCAGGCGGCAGTGGCGCGTTATGAGCAGGCTGCACAGCAGCTGCGCATTGTGAAATTTGTGCCGGCATCGGGGGTGGCAACCCGTATGTTCAAGGAGCTGTTCGAATTCATCAACGAGGGTAAGCGCGGTAAGGGCATCGACGAGTTGTTGCAACACATCAAAGAATTTGCCTTCTGGCAAGAGTTAGCGGCAGTGCTTCCCGCTTCGGCAGACGATCGAGCGGTGGTCGATGCCATTGTGAACAAAGGGCTTGACTATGGATCGAAACCCAAAGGGTTGGTCACTTTTCATGCCTATGCCGATGGCGCGCGCAAGGCTGTTGAGGAGCATTTGGTCGAGGGGGCGGCGTACGCCTCATCGCAGGGGGTGGCACACATCCACTTCACCGTTTCGGCTGAGCACCAAAGGGCTTTCGAACAACTTTTGGCGGTGAAAGTTCCTCTTTACGAGGCGCGTTTTGGCATTCGCTATGACATTTCGTTCTCGGTGCAGGAGCCCGCAACCGACACCCTTGCGGTCAATCCCGATTACACCCCTTTCCGTACCGACGATGGGCGACTGCTCTTCCGTCCTGCGGGTCACGGTGCGCTCATCGAAAACCTGAACTGCATTGATGCTGATTTGATTTTTGTTAAAAATATCGACAATGTAACCACCGATGCGCGTCGTGCGGACACCATTCTTTATAAAAAAGCCTTGGCAGGAGTGCTACTCGAACTGCAAGAGCAAAGTTTTGAATATCTGCGCGCGCTGGGGGTCAGTGGTGCTGAGCTGAAGCCGATTGTGGCATTCATTGAGCAAAAACTTTGCGTGAAGTTGCCTGCGAATTACAACTCTGCGATGCTGCGCTCGATTCTCGATCGTCCGATTCGTCTCTGCGGCATGGTGCGCAACGAGGGGGAGCCGGGTGGAGGTCCTTTCTGGGTGGCGAATCCCGATGGCACGCAGTCGTTGCAAATTGCTGAGTCGAGTCAGATTGCCCCCGCCGATTTGCCCTTGATGAAGCAGGCTACCCACTTCAATCCGGTGGATTTGGTCTGCGGTGTGCGTACTTCGAAGGAGGGGCGTTTCGATTTGCGCCAATTCACCGACCCCACAACGGGTTTCATCGCCACGAAATCGAGTGGCGGTCGGGCGTTGTTGGCGCAAGAGTTGCCGGGTCTTTGGAACGGTGCGATGGCACGTTGGAATACCGTTTTTGTTGACGTGCCGATTACGACTTTTTCGCCCGTGAAAACAGTGCTCGATTTGTTGCGTCCGCAGCACCGCTAAAGCTCAAAAAATGTAAAATCGGAAGGTGAAATGCTCCATTGCGTTTCACCTTTTGCATTTTTATAGCTCAATTTGAACAAAAAGTAAGAAAAATTGTCCTATTAATAGGTGTGTATTAAGAATCTTTCCTATATTTGTAAGCCCAAAACGAAAATTAATATTAAAACAATATATCATACTATGGAAAACAAACTTCAACAATTGACCCAGAAGCTCTATGACGAGGGGCTTGAGAAGGGTCGCACCGAGGCGGAACGTCTGGTTGCGGATGCAAAGGCTCAAGCTGAGAAAATTATTTCAGAAGCTCGTGCCGAAGCGGACAACATCGCTAAAAAAGCTGAATTGAAAGCCGAGGATGTGGAGAAGAACACCCTGACCGAGATTGCATTGGCTGGTAAGCAAGCTGTGGCTAAAATTAAGTCGGAAATTGCGACGATGGTTATCGCCAAGAGTATTGCTGCTGGGGTGAAAGATGCCGCTATGGATTCCGCTTTCATCAAAGAGATGCTGATTTCTGTGGCTAAAAATTGGAACGGCGCAACTTCGTCTAAGATTGAGTTGCAGGCTCTGCTCCCTGAGGCTGATCGCGCGAAATTGGATGCTGCATTTACGAAGAACGCTACTGAGTTGCTCTCGGCAGGTATCGAAGTGGGTTATGCCAAAGAGGTGAAGAGTGGTTTCAAAGTGGGTGCCAAGAGTGGCGGCTACTACATCTCCTTTGCCGATGAGGATTTCGACGCTCTGCTCCGTGAGTACTTGCGTGAGAAGGTTTCCAAAATGCTCTACGAGGCTTAGACCATGTTTAAACCCGATTATTACTGTCTGGTAGCTGGACTGAAGGAGTACACGCTTGATGCCGATACCAAAGGTTTCGACGCGCGCGCCATCATCGAAGATATGCTCGATGAGGTGGTTGCCGCCGATGCTGCGGAGGTGCGCCTGCTTTACGGCTACTACGACTGCGAAAATATTGCTGCCCTGCGTGCGGGGCGTTCGGCGCACAATCCGCTGGGCAACTTCACGCGTGAGGAGCTGACCGCTGAGATGCAACATCCCGACCACTTGCTGCGTCGGGTGGCTGACGTGGTGACGGCTTATGCCAACCCCGAAAGCGAGGAGGCAGAAGAGGTGGATATCAATGGTCGCTTCGAGAAGGCTCTCTTCGATGCTTACTACGCTGAGTGCACCCATTCGTCGAGCAGTTTTCTGCGCGCATGGGCTGCCTTCGACCGCAACTTGCGCAACATCTCGGCAGCCATTGCCGCACGTGCTGCTGTACGTGTGATAGACGAGGTGGTTGTGGGTGACGGCGAGGTGGTCGAACAGCTGCAACGCAGCTCGGCAGCCGACTTTGGTCTGCGAGGAGAGTTGCCTTACATCGATGCTGTGATTGCAGCGGTGAACGACGAGGCGAACCTTGTCGAGAAGGAGCACAAAATCGACTTGATTCGTTGGAATGAAGCTGTGGAGCTTACCGCCTTCGACTACTTTAATATTAATACCCTTCTTTCATACCTCGTGCGCGTGAACATCGTGGCGCGTTGGACGTTGCTCGACGAGCGACAGGGTCGGGCGATGTTTGATCGTCTGCTCGCGGAGTTGGATGGCAAAGAGTTGATAAATAAACAATAAAATATAGAATGAAAACAACAGGACGTGTAAATGGTATCATTTCCAATATCGTGATCGTGAAGGCCGACGGAGCAGTGGGTCAGAACGAGATTTGCCACGTATATTGCGGTGAGACCAAGATGATGGCCGAGGTCATCAAGGTCATAGGCGACGACGCTTATGTCCAAGTGTATGATAGCACCCGAGGACTGAAGATCGGAGAGAAGGTTGAGTTCGAAGGGCATATGCTCGAGGCGACACTCGCCCCGGGTATTCTTTCGCGTAACTACGACGGTTTGCAGAACGACCTTGAGAAGATGGACGGTCTGTTCATCTCGCGCGGTTCAATCACCGAGCCGATTGACTACAATGTCGATTGGGAGTTCAAGCCGCTGGCAAAAGTAGGTGACAAAGTTTCGGCTGCATCGTGGCTGGGCGAGGTGAAGGAGCAGTGGGTGAACCACAAAATTATGGTTCCATTCGTGATGACCGACACCTATATAGTAAAGAGTGTGGTTGCCGCAGGCAAACATAAAGTCAATGATACGATTGCTGTTGTGACCGATGCCGAGGGCAAAGATTACAACATCACGATGGTGCAGAAATGGCCAGTGAAGCAGGCAATCCGCAGCTATACCGAAAAACCTCGCCCGTCACGGGTGATGGAGACAGGTGTGCGTGCAATTGACACTTTCAACCCGCTTGCTGAGGGTGGTACAGGTTTCATCCCGGGTCCGTTTGGTGCCGGTAAAACTGTGCTTCAGCACGCCATTTCGAAACAAGCCGAGGCCGATGTGATTATCATCGTGGCGTGTGGCGAGCGTGCCAACGAGGTGGTCGAGATTTTCGCTGAGTTCCCCGAATTAGTCGATCCACGTACGGGTCACAAACTCATGGAGCGTACGATTATCATCTGCAACACCTCTAATATGCCGGTGGCAGCGCGTGAGGCGTCGGTCTACACGGGTATGACCATTGGTGAGTATTATCGCGCCATGGGTCTGAAGGTGTTGGTTATGGCGGATTCTACGTCGCGTTGGGCACAAGCTCTGCGTGAGATGTCGAACCGTCTGGAGGAGTTGCCGGGTCAGGATGCCTTCCCGATGGACCTTTCGGCTATCATTTCGAACTTCTATGCGCGTGCCGGTCTGGTGAAACTGACCAACGGGCAGACGGGTTCTGTTACCTTCCTCGGTACGGTATCACCTGCGGGTGGTAACCTCAAAGAGCCGGTGACCGAGTCAACCAAGAAAGCAGCTCGCTGCTTCTACGCCCTCTCGCAGGGTCGTGCCGACTCGAAGCGTTATCCGGCTATTGATCCACTGGATTCTTACTCAAAATACCTCGAATATCCTGAGATTCGCGAATACCTCGATGAGCACATCGAAAAGGCGTGGGTGGATCGTGTCTATGCAGGTAAGACGATTGTGCAGCGCGGTAAAGAGGCGAACGATCAGATTAACATCCTCGGTGACGATGGTGTGCCGGTTGAGTACCACGAGCGTTTTTGGAAGTCGGAGTTGTTGGACTTTGTGATTCTTCAGCAAGATGCCTTCGATGAGATCGATGCCAACTGCCCGATCGAACGTCAGAAACTGATGTATAAGCAGATTCTTGATATTTGCGGTATGAAGTTCGACTTTGCCGATTTCGAGGCGTGCTCACAATTTTTCAAAGGACTCATCAACCTCTTCCGTCAGATGAACTATTCGGAGTGGAAGTCGGAGAAGTATGAAGGCTACAAAAAGCAGATTACCGAGTTCCTGAATCAAAATGTATCTAAATAAAAGAGAGACATGACAGTACGTGCATTTCAGAAGATATATACAAAGATAGATAACATCACCAAAGCCACCGTAACGCTCAAAGCGTCGGGTGTGGGTAATGATGAATTAGCCACGGTGGGCGGCAAGCTCGCACAGGTGGTGAAAATTATGGGTGAAAACGTGACCTTGCAGATTTTTGCAGGTACGGAGGGTCTGGCAACCGACTCGGAGGTCATCTTCCACGGTGAGCCCCCCAAATTGCGTGTGTCGGATAATCTGGCAGGTCGCTTCTTCAACGCTTATGGCGAACCCCTCGAGGGCGGCGAAGCGTTGGAAGGTGAGGCGCGCGAGATTGGTGGCCCAACGGTCAACCCGTTCCGTCGTCTGCAACCTTCGGAGCTGATTGCTACCGGTATTGCAGGTATCGACTTGAACAATACCATCGTTTCGGGTCAGAAGATTCCCTTCTTCGCCGATCCCGATCAACCCTACAACGCCGTGATGGCGAATGTGGCACTGCGTGCCAAAGCCGACAAGATTATCTTGGGCGGTATGGGTTTGACGAACGATGACTTCCTCTACTTCAAACAGGTCTTTGAGAACGCGGGTGCGTTGGATCGTATCGTGTCGTTTGTCAATACGACCGAGAACCCTCCCGTAGAGCGTCTGCTGGTGCCAGATATGGCATTGACTGCTGCTGAGTATTTTGCTGTCGATAAAGGCGAGAAAGTACTGGTGCTGCTGACCGATATGACCTTGTATGCCGATGCCTTGGCAATCGTTTCGAACCGTATGGATCAGATTCCGTCGAAGGACTCGATGCCCGGTTCGCTCTACTCGGACTTGGCGAAAATTTACGAGAAAGCCGTGCAGTTGCCTAATGGTGGTTCAATCACCATCATCGCTGTGACGACCCTTTCGGGTGGCGATATCACACACGCAATTCCTGATAACACGGGTTATATCACCGAGGGTCAGCTCTTCTTGCGTAATGACTCCGATACGGGTAAGGTGATTGTCGATCCGTTCCGTTCGTTGTCGCGTTTGAAACAGTTGGTAATTGGTAAGAAGACCCGCGAGGATCACCCTCAGGTGATGAACGCCTGCGTGCGTCTGTTTGCTGATGCGGCGAATGCCAAGACCAAACTTGAGAACGGTTTTGACCTTTCAGATTACGATGAGCGTTCGTTGAAGTTTGCTCGCGACTACTCGGAGAAGTTACTTTCGATTGACGTGAACGTTGGCATCACCGAGATGCTTGACACGGCATGGGGACTCTTCTCGAAGTACTTCTCGAAAGACGAGGTCGCTATCAAGGAGGCACTCATTCAGAAATATTGGAAAGCATAAAGCTGTATGGCAATCAAGTTTCAATATAACAAAACCTCGCTCGGTGACCTCGGCAAGCAATTGAAGATGCGTCAGAAGGCACTCCCTACAATCAAAAGTAAGGAATCTGCGCTGCGCTCCGAAGTCAAGAAAGCGAAGGACTCCGCAAGTGACTACCGACGTCGCCTCAGCCTACTTCAGGCTGAATACGACTATATGGTATCGCTCTGGGGAGAGTTTGATTGTGACCTGCTGCGTATCGCTGATGTCGAATTGTCGGCACAAAAGATCGCGGGTGTGCATATACCCGTCCTGCATGATATTCGTTTCGAAGAGAAACCTTATGATTTATTCTCGTCCCCCGTTTGGTTCGCCGATGGTGTGGATATTCTCAAACGCTTGGCGCGCTTGGGTATCGAGAATGAGGTTTTTCAGCGCAAAATGGAGCTGTTGGACTACGCACGCCGTAAAACTACTCAAAAAGTGAACTTGTACGAAAAGGTGCAGATACCCGGATACGAGGACGCTATACGGAAGATCAAACGCTTCATGGAAGATGAGGAGAACCTCTCCAAGTCGGCTCAGAAGATTGTGAAAACAAAACAACAAAAAGCCGGGGAGGGGGCGATGTTATGATCGCAAGAATGACCAAATACGACTTTGTGCTCTATGCGGCGCAAAGTGAGGATTTCATCGAACGACTGCGCGAACTGGGATTGGTAGATATTACCACCACCGACTGGGAGCCTTCGGATGAAGACCGCCAATTGTTGCTCGATATCGAAAACCACACCAAGGCGGAGGAGTTCCTTGCCACGTTCCGCGCTTCGGAACATTGCAATGCGAAAGCTACTCCATTTGCTACGGGAGCGGAGGCGTTCGAACATTACACGGCTGCTCAGCAGGCTGCAATCGGATTGCGTACTGAAATTGCACGTCTTGAAAAGGCTGCTGATGAACTGCGTCCGTGGGGCGAATTCTCGGTCGATCGTGCCAAGGCACTTGCAGCGCAAGGAATTGTGTTGCGTTATTTCTCGGCAAATAAGAGCGTCTACGTGAAGAGCGTGGACGAGTGGGCGGAACACTACACTATTGAGTTGATTCACGAGGGCGACTCGATCATTCATTTCGTGGTTGTGGCGGCTCCCAATGAGGAACTTTTGCTCGATGCACAGGAGATGAAGAGTCCGACGATGGATGTCCGCGAAGCGGAGCGTCAAATTGTCGATAACGAGGCGAAACTTCATGCACTCGATCTCGAATTCTCACGCGTTGAGGCATCCTCGAAGTTGTTGGCGGCACACGCTGCTCAGCTCAAGGAGCGTCTGCAAGGTGTGAAGGTGGAGGCTACGGCGCAACGCGCTGCCGATGGCTCGCTGGTTGTGATGGAGGGTTGGGCAGTGAAGGAGACCTCGACTAAAGTCGATGCGTTGCTGGAACAGTATCCCAACGTGGTTTACATCAAGGCAGATCCTACGCCGGAGGACAATACCCCTGTGGTACTGAAGAATAACTGGTTCTCGCGTATCTTCGAGATGGTGGGCGATATGTATGCCCGTCCGAAGTATGGTACGATGGATCTTACTCCATTCTTCGCTCCATTCTATATGCTTTTCTTCGGTATCTGCTTGAACGATGCCGGCTATGGCTTGATTCTGCTCGTCGCCGGTCTGGTGATGCAACGTAAATTCAAGGAGGGCATGATGCACCGTGCTGCGTGGTTCGCTACGTTGTGTGCCATCTCGACCATCGTTGTGGGTACGGTGTGTGGATCATTCTTTGGTGTGAGTCTCAGTAAGTTCTTCCCTGCGATTCCCTTCTTCGACTTCCAAGGTAAATTCTTCTCTGTGGCGTTGATGATTGGTATCGTGCAGATTCTCTTCGGTATGATTCTCAAGGTGATTATGATTACTGGCTCGCTTGGTTTCCGCTATTCATTTGGGGCTTTGGGCTGGCTGATGGTGCTGCTTGCAGGCTGTGTGGCTGCGGGTCTGCCGATGGTTAATGAGGCATGGACAATTCCATTTTTCACCACCTCTTCGCCTGCGTTCTATGCAGTGCTGGGTGTGGCTGCGGTGTTGATGCTCATTCTCAATACTCCGGGACGCAATCCGCTCATTAATGTCGGCGCGGGTCTGTGGGATACCTATAATAATTTGACAGGTATCCTCTCCGATGTGCTCTCCTACATTCGTCTGTTCGCCATTGGTCTTTCGGGTGGTGTGCTGGCTACAGTATTCAATGATTTGGCTGATGGTTTGAGCCCTGATATTCCGGTGGTGAAGACGATTGTCATGATTCTGATTCTGTTGGTCGGTCACGGTATCAACCTTTTTATGTCCACCATCTCTTCGTTCGTCCATCCCATGCGTTTGACGTTCGTTGAGTTTTACAAAAATGCGGGTTTCGAGATGACGATGCGCACCTTCGAGCCCATTCGAAAAATGAATAATTCGGAAAACAAATAATTAAAACAAAAACTAAAAAAACTATTTCAATTATGGAAACAACAACTGCAATTATTTTGGCCTATGTAGGCGTAGCCTTGATGGTAGGTCTTTCGGGTGTATCAAGCTGTATCGGTACCTCTTTGGCGGGTCAAGCTTCAATCGGAGCGATGAAAAAGAACGGTGGTGCATTCGGTAGCTACATGATTCTCTCGGCTATCCCCGGTTCACAGGGTCTTTATGGTTTCGTTTGCTACTTCATTATCAAAGGTTTCTTGACAGAGTCTATCACCATGCTCCAAGGTGCGGCTATTTTCGGTGCAGGTCTGTTGACGGGCATTGTCTGCCTCTTCTCGGCTTACTATCAGGCTCGTGTCTGCGCTAATGGTATTGTTGCCATCGGTAACGGTCACGACGTAATGGGTAAGACTTTGATTCTCGCAGCCTTCCCAGAGTTGTACGCCATCCTTACGGTAGCAGCTGTGTTCTTGATTTCGTCTTCGATCTAAGTCGTTTGCGAGTCAATAGACTAACAACAACAAAAAGCCCTCTGAGCACGCTCAGAGGGCTTTTTGTTGTTGAGTCAACCTCCCATTAATCTTTGTGGATGTACGTTTGGAGTGCTGCTACGTATTGTTCGAAGGCATCGACCCCTGCGGGGGTTATGCGGCACACGGTGCAGGGCATTTTGCCCCGGAACGTCTTCTCCACCTCGATGTAGCCTGCCGTGTGGAGCTTATCAAGCTGTACGCTTAAATTGCCCGCTGAAGCCTTTGTTTGTTCGCGGATGTAGACAAAATCGGCACACTCTACGCCAATCAATATCGACATTATCCCCAGTCGCAATTCGGAGTGCAGTAGCGGATTTAGCTCCTTAAACATGGTTTTGTTTTTCGGATTGATAGTTGAGTATGTGCCCCGGTATAATCTGCATCACCACAAAGGCGGCAGCAAAAACCAAGCATGAATCGAGGGGCGTGACCCACAGACAGAGTGTGGAGAGAGCGATGCCCGCTATGCCACTGGCGATGCAGAGGCGGAATTGAATTATCAACCCAGTGAGGGTGGTGCCGATGCCCATGAGCAGCAGGATGATGAAGAGAATGGGCAAATGGAGAGGCGAAAAGAAGGTGAGTAGGCTCACCATGATAGCTGAACCGCTCAGTACCATCCATATCTGGCTGATGGTGCGATCGATGTAGGTGACGACGGTTTTGGGGCGTTTGTCGCTGAGGAGCTGCGTGAGCGCGATACCAAGTGCAGGTAGAGTGAACCAAAGCAGGTTCCATGCGGGATTTTGCGTGCGCAGTAGGGCGAACCATACGGCAAGTGTCACGGCAATCGTGACGTAGCCCCAAATAAGGAATGGACGACCTGCATTTTGCTCCATACGTGAGCGGGTCTCTTGAATCATTCGAGTGATTAGTTCGAGGCTCTGAGCCTCATTCAATGTTTTGTTTTCCATGGTAAATAGAATTTTGGTTTGCGTTACAAATATAAAGTAGTTTATTTTATAAACCAAATTTCAATCTTGAAATTTTTCAAATAATTTTTGCATTAATGTATCATGTTTGAAAAGGACAATATATTAAGAAGCTGTTTGAATTTGTTACCGAAGTTATTTTAGAGCTATTTTTGTTTCTGTTTTTGTTCTGCAAATCCGATTTTAGCGAGCTAAATGAGGATTTACAGGGCGGAAACTGGGGCAAAAAGAGCCGAAAAGAGGAGATTAATAAATTCAAAACAGCTTCTAAATAATGACCTATATGAAAAATAAATACATAATTACGGCGACTTTTCTACTGTTGATGTGGACAAGTTCCTATGCGCAAACGATGAAACTTGATGCCGACGGAGGGCTAACCAACATCGACTTCGCGACCATACACAGCTACACTGCTGCGGTGTCGGAGGTGACAGGCGGCAACACTACGCTCTGCGTCGATTACATCTTTGCGGAGGAGAATCCGCGCCAAACTGCCCTCAACTTCACTGTCAGCTGCCTTGGGGCGACCTATGATTTCGAGTCAAGCATGGCGCGCATTGAGCGTAACAAGCTCACCACCGTGCAGGGTAACATCCTGACCAAGGGGGCAAAGGTGAACATCACCATCAATCCAATTTTCGCAGGAAACATCGATTCCACTCCAATTCCATAGCTTCAGAGCGCACCTTCATCGCTTTTTGTAGACCAGCTCCTCCCATTCGGGGTGGCGGGCGATGTATTGTGCGGTGTAGGAGCATTGAGGAACGATTTGCAGCCCCTTGGCGCGAACGTCCTCCAGTACAGCGCGCATCAGCTCTGCGGCAATTCCCTCGCCCTCGTGCTGTGGCGGTACGTAGGTGCGCACCAGTGTCACGATGCCCGGTGCGCGGGTGTAGTCGGCAGTAGCCATGCTCTCGCCCAAATCTATTTCGTACCGCTGCTCAATGAAGTTGTCGATGACCGTGTGTTTTCCCATGGTGTTGATTTTTTATTATTTATTCTCCGTCTCAAATATAGCGCAAAATCGACGAAAATATGGGACGATTTACTAATTTTGTGCGAATTATGTCTCCAATAGCCCCCATATTACTCGATTGGTACGCCTTACACGGACGTGACCTGCCGTGGCGCAAGACCCGCGATCCGTATCGTATTTGGATCTCGGAAGTCATACTCCAGCAGACGCGCGTGGCGCAGGGCTTGGCATACTATGAGCGTTTCACTGAGCACTTTGCGGATGTTGCGGCGTTGGCTGCCGCTCCGCAAGACGAGGTGATGAAACTCTGGCAGGGACTGGGTTATTACAGCCGTGCGCGCAACCTTCATGCGGCAGCGCAGCAAGTGGTGGAGCAATTTGGCGGCGCGTTCCCCTCGACGTATGCCGAGGTGCGTTCGTTGCGCGGAGTGGGGGAGTACACCGCCGCGGCAATCTGCTCGGTGGCGTGGAATCTGCCCTATGCTGTGGTTGATGGCAACGTCTGTCGGGTACTGGCGCGGCTCTTCGACCTTGCGGAGCCTATCGACACCGCTGCGGGGCGTAAAGCCCTCGCTGAGTTGGCGCAATCGCTTTTAGATGAGCATCATGCGGCAAGTTACAACCAAGCAATCATGGATTTTGGAGCTACACTTTGTACCCCGTCTCAACCGCGATGTGCGGAGTGTCCCTTTGGTGCTTCGTGCCTTGCACGGGCGATGGGTACGGTGGCGCAACGTCCTGTGAAGCAGGGGCGTACGTTGGTGCGCGATCGCTATCTGAACTACCTGCATATCACATTGGGCGACCATACGTTTCTCCATCGTCGCGAGGGGGGCGACATCTGGCAAGGTCTCTATGAATTTCCGATGATTGAGAGTCCGCGGACAATGGATTTCGTGGAATTGAGTGCCACGGAGGAGTTTCGGGCATGGCTCGGTGCGGGGGCATGGCAATTGATGCGTACGACGGTTCTACCGCGACATCAACTCTCACACCAAACGCTTCACACTGTGGTTCATCAACTTACGATTGCTGAAGCGTCATCCCGCCTTGCCGAGTGTCGGTCTGTGCCTGTTGCCGAGGTGGGTGACTACGCTGTGCCACGGTTGATAGATTGCTATTTGAGCAGGTAGAAGATATAGGTGGCGTAAATGGCGATGAAGATGATGCCCTCCCAGCGGTCGATTGCGCGACGGCGGAAGGTGAAAGCGGTGACGAAAAGCATCACCGAGCTTAAGACCACCATGCCAATGTCGTTCGGGGTGATGCCGCCCATGGTTAGCGGGTGAATGGTAGCACTTATGCCTAAGATTAACAGAATGTTGGCGATGTTCGAGCCAATCACATTACCCAATGCCATTTCGGCTTTGCCTTTCATCAGCGAAACCAGCGACGATGCCAATTCGGGCAACGAAGTGCCACCTGCAACGAGGGTGATTGCAATCACCGATTCACTCACGCCCAAGTCCCGTGCAACCTGTGTTGCGCCGCGCAGAAAAAGCTCACCACCAGCTACCAGAGCACCCAAACCACCCACAATCATCACCACCGAAAGCCACCATGCGGTATTCTTCTCTGTGGCGATATGTTCGGGTGTTGCGTGGCTCGGACGAGGTGAAGTGCGAATCGTGTACCACATCACCCCGATGTAGATGGCAATCATCAGCACTCCTTCGCCACGCCCGATTTGGTCGGCAGTGCCGAGGTGCAGCAGGCGGTCGGAGGTGATGATGAATAGCAGCAGCGAGACCGCCAATCCGATGGGGATATCGCGGCGGATATTGCTTGAGGTGAGGGCTATGGGGACGATGATGGCGCAGATGCCGAGAATTATGAAGACGTTGAAGATGTTTGAGCCTACGATGTTACCCATCGCCACGTCGCTATTGCCTGCTATTGCCGAGAGCACCGAAACTACCAATTCGGGGGTGGAGGTGCCGACAGCTATCACCGTCAAGCCGATGATGAATTCGGGAATTCGGAACCGTTGCGCTACGATTGCTGAACCGTCGGTGAGGTAATTCGCACCACCGAGAATGAGCACCAAGCCCAAGAGTAGAAGTAGAATATCCATGTGATTACATTAACATAATTAAGCTGACCGCCATGACCGCCATACCGGCAATCACACCATAAATTGAGATATGTGCCTCGCCGTATTCGCGTGCCGCAGGCAGCAGTTCGTCGATTGAGATGAAGACCATGATGC
Source organism: Alistipes sp. (assembly GCA_036652255.1). GTDB lineage: Bacteria > Bacteroidota > Bacteroidia > Bacteroidales > Rikenellaceae > Alistipes. Next base: position 43,524 of record JAVVWE010000002.1, read on the forward strand.
CCGCCACGCCTGCCAATACGCAGCCCATGAGGGTGATAGACATGAAGGGCATGAGCACCAACCAAGCCAAGATGGCACCTAAGGGCTCTGCCAAACCTGACAGAAGGGAGAGTTGGAAGGCTTTGCGTCGGCTGCCGGTGGCGAAGAAAATTGGAATGGCAACAGCAATACCTTCGGGAATGTTGTGGATGGCGACTGCCACGGCAATGGCGATACCGAGATTTTGGTTGTCCATGGCGGTGGTGAAGGTGGCTATGCCCTCCGGAAAGTTGTGGATGGCGATGGCGAGTGCCGTCATTAGCCCCATACGCATCAATTTCCGATTTTTAGGATGGCGATTCATCGACTCCACGCCACGTGCTTCGTGGGGGTTCTCAGCCGAGGGAACGAGGCGGTCGATGATGCCAATGAGCAAGATGCCCCCAAAGAAGGCTGCGACGGTGATGATGGAGCCTAAGCGTGCCCCCCACTCAACCGAGAGGTCGGTCTCGGCTTGGCGCAGCAGCTCGACAAAGGAGACGTATATCATCACACCTCCTGATAAACCGAGTGAGAATGCCAGCAACCGTTTGTTGGTGTGGCGAGCAAAGAACGCAATGGCACTGCCGATGCCGGTAGCTAAACCAGCGAGAAGCGTAAGCAGGAGGGGAATGAGTATGTGGTTGTCCATAATTTTAATTTGATGCAAAGATAATGCACTCTTGTCGAAATCTGCAAAAGTGTCGAAAAATTCTCTATAATCGGTTGTGATTTATCTTTTTTTGCCTACCTTTGTACCCGATTAGAAACGTATTCCGAATACCTGATATGAAGAGCAACCCCCACATTACGACACCGCAAATGTTTTGGCGAGAAGGCCAAACGGGGCATCACTCTTTCGGGTCTCCGGATATTTTTATTTTATTAGGGTAGCTATTACGGCTACCCTATTTTTTGTGTGTACATGAGTGAAATGAGAAAAACATACCGCAACGCCTTGGTTTGGCGGGACGGACGCTTCGAACGGACGAATGTTATCATCGACGGCGATTGCATCGTGGCTGTGGATCCGTCGGCTGTCGAGGGCGAGGTGATGGAGCTGGCGGGGTTGTATCTTGTCCCCGGATTGGTCGATGTCCACGTCCACTTGCGCGAACCCGGATTTACCCATAAAGAGACCATCGCCACAGGTACGGCGGCAGCGGCTCATGGTGGCTATACGACCATCTGCCCGATGCCCAACCTGGCACCGGCACCCGATAGTGTAGACCATTTGCAAGTCGAGTTGGATGCCATTGCTCGTGATGCGGTGGTGCACGTTGCCCCCTACGGTTGTATCACGCTCGGACAAAAGGGAGGCGGGGAGTTGGTTGATTTCGAAGCTCTGGCTCAATCGGTTGTTGCCTTCTCGGACGATGGGCGGGGAGTGCAATCCGATGCGGTGATGGAGCAAGCCATGCGTCATGCGGCGGCAGTCGGCAAGCCGATTGTCGCACATTGCGAGGTTGATGCGCTGCTGCATGGCGGTTACATCCACGATGGTGACTACTGTCATGCCCACGCCCACAAAGGAATCTGTTCGGAGAGTGAGTGGCAGCAGGTGGAGCGCGATATTGCCCTTGCCCAGAAGACGGGTTGTCAGTACCATGTTTGCCACGTCTCGACCAAGGAGAGCGTGGCATTGGTGCGCGAAGCGAAGGCTCGTGGTTTGCGTGTGAGCTGCGAGACGGCTCCGCACTACCTGCTCTTAACGCAGGAGGATTTGCAGGAGGAGGGGCGGTTCAAGATGAATCCGCCTTTGCGTAGTCGCGAAGACCGTGCTGCGCTGGTTGCGGGCATCTGCGATGGGACGATTGAGGTCATCGCTACGGATCATGCGCCTCACACTGCCGAGGAGAAATCGCGTGGCTTGGCAGGCAGTGCCATGGGCATTGTGGGGCTGGAGTGTGCTTTTGGATTGATGTATAAATATCTGGTTTGCACGGGTGTAATTCCCTTTGCGCAGCTTCTCGCTCTGATGTCAACGAATCCCCGTCGGTTGTTTGGACTGGGGGGTGGTGTCATCCGGTCGGGGGCAGTGGCAGACTTCACGGTCTTGGATTTGGACACAGAGTACGCGATTGACCCTGCGGAGTTTCGCTCGAAGGGGCACGCAACGCCTTTTGCGGGTTGGCGAGCCAAAGGACACGCTGTGCTGACGGTGGTCGGTGGACGTGAGGCATACAACGCATTGAACGAAAAACAGTAAAAATAGATAGTAAATAGATGAAACCTTACACGAAAAAGATTGTCCTCGAAAACGGACAGGAGTTCTACGGCTATGGATTCGGTGCCGATCGGGAAGCTGTCAACGAGATTGTCTTCAACACCTCGATGGTGGGCTATCAGGAGATTATCTCTGACCCTTCGTACACGGGTCAAATGGTGACGATGACCTACCCGCTGATTGGCAACTACGGCACAGCAGAGGAGGATTACGAAACCAAATTTCCTACCATTGGCGGCATGATTGTGCGTGAGTACAACGATATGCCAAGTAACTTTCGCTACACCAAGACCCTCAATGAAGTCTTTGAGGAGCACAATATCCCTGCCATTTCGGGTATTGATACGCGTATGTTGACTCGTATTATCCGCGATGAGGGGAGTCAAAAAGTGATTATCACGAACGCTGAGACCTCACGAGAGGAGGCGTTGGCGCGGCTCAAGGCTTTCGAGCTGCCACGAGATGTGGTGGCGCGTGTGAGCTGCAAGAAACGCTGGTTTTCGCGGACGGCAAACCATCAGTTCGATGTGGTGGCAATCGATTGCGGCATCAAGTACAACATCATCCGCAAATTCAATGAGAAGGGGTGCAACGTCACCGTACTGCCCTACAACGTCACTGTTGAGGAGTTGTTGGCGTTCCGTCCCGATGGAATTTTCCTCTCCAATGGTCCGGGTGATCCGGTCGATGTGCAACCCGTCATTGAGATGGTGCGAGCTTTGCGTGGCAAGATTCCGATGTTCGGCATCTGCTTGGGTCACCAGATGATTGCACTGGCTTACGGTGCAAAGACCTTCAAAATGAAGTTTGGACACCGCGGTGGCAACCACCCTGTGAAGGCGTTGGCAACGGGTAAAATCGAGATTACGAGTCAAAATCACAGCTATGCCGTGGATGCTGATTCGCTCAAGGCGACGCGCCTGACGCTCACCCACATCAACTTGTTGGACGATACTGCCGAAGGGGTTGAGTGTGTCGAGGATAGCGTCTTTTCGGTGCAGTATCACCCTGAGAGTGCACCCGGTCCGCAGGATAGTGCCTACTTGTTCGATAAATTTATTAAAATGATGGAGGAGAAGAAAAATGCCTAAGAGAACAGATATAAATAAAATTATGGTGATTGGCTCAGGTCCGATTGTAATCGGGCAGGCTGCCGAATTCGACTATGCAGGTACGCAGGCGTGCCTTGCACTCCGCGAGGAGGGCTACGAAGTGGTGTTGGTCAACTCCAACCCTGCCACCATCATGACCGATACGCATATTGCCGACAAGGTCTATATGGAGCCCTTGACGCTCGAATATGTGGCGAAGATTATTCGCTACGAACGTCCCGATGCGATTGTTCCCGGATTGGGCGGGCAGACAGGTCTGAATTTGGCGGTGCAGCTGGCGAAGAAGGGTATTCTTAAGGAGTGTCAAGTCGAGATTCTCGGCACCTCGTTCGACAGCATTGAGCGCGCTGAAGACCGTGAGTTGTTCAAAGAGCTGTGTCAAGGGTTGGGTGAACCGGTCTTGGCTTCGGAGATTGCGATGACCATCGAGGAGGGTTTGGCAGCTGCCGAGCGTATTGGCTACCCCGTGGTGCTGCGTCCTGCCTTCACGCTGGGCGGCACGGGCGGTGGTTTTGCTGACGATGAGTTGGAGTGCCGTGAAATTATGCGCAACGCGCTCTTCCTCTCACCTACGCACCAAGTGTTGGTCGAAAAGAGTATCAAAGGTTATAAAGAGATTGAATATGAGGTGATTCGCGATAGCAACGATACGGCAATTGCCATCTGTAACATGGAAAATATTGACCCCGTGGGTGTACATACGGGCGACTCGATGGTGGTTGTGCCGAGCCAGACGCTTACCAACCGTGAATACCAAATGTTGCGTGATAGTGCGTTGAAAATCATCCGCGCGCTGAAGATTGAAGGGGGATGCAACGTGCAATTTGCACTCGATCCGCTCTCGTTCCAATATTTTCTTATTGAGGTCAACCCCCGCGTCTCTCGCTCGTCGGCTTTGGCATCGAAGGCCAGTGGTTATCCGATTGCTCGTGTGAGTGCCAAGATTGCTGTGGGGCTGCGTTTGGACGAGATTCGCATTGCCAACACCCCTGCCAGTTTCGAGCCGACGTTGGATTATGTGGTGACCAAGATTGCCCGCTTTCCCTTCGACAAGTTCAGCGATGCCTCAAATAAATTAGGCACACAGATGAAGGCGACGGGTGAGGTGATGAGTGTGGGTCGCACGATGGAGGAGTCGTTACTGAAGGCGGTACGCTCTCTCGAAACGGGTGTCTGCCACATTTACAATAAGAAATTTGATACGTGGACCATCGATCAGCTGCTCTCCTATGTCAAGGATGGCACGGATGATCGGTTGTTCGCCATTGCGCAACTTATCCGTATGGGCATTGACCTCTCGCTCATCTACAACAACACAAAAATTGATATGTTCTTCCTCGAAAAGTTCAAGAACATTGTCGAATTTGAATCGGAGGTACGTGCCCATCCGATGGATGTGGAGACGCTGCGCGATGCTAAACGTATGGGCTTTAGCGATAAGTATATTGGTCAGCTTTGGGGCTTGAACGAACACGATATGTATCTGCTGCGTGCCAAACACGCCATCTTCCCGGTCTACAAGATGATTGATACTTGTGCCAGTGAATTCCGCTCTTACGTTCCCTATCTCTACTCGACTTATGAGACCGAGAATGAGTCAATTGTGAGTGATAAAGAGAAAATTGTGGTTTTAGGTTCGGGTCCGATTCGTATCGGACAGGGTGTCGAATTCGACTACTCGACCGTGCACGCCATCTGGTCTATTCGCGAGGCGGGCTACGAGGCAATCATCATCAACAACAATCCCGAAACCGTCTCTACGGACTACACCACCAGCGATAAACTCTACTTCGAGCCGCTCATGGTTGAGGATGTGATGAACGTGATTCACCTCGAAAAACCAAAGGCAATTATTGTCTCTCTGGGCGGTCAGACTGCTATCAACTTGGCTGAGCCGTTGGCTAAGTTGGGCGTGCCAATTATTGGCACAGGGGTGCAGGCTATTAAAAACGCTGAGGATCGTGGTTGCTTCGAGAAAATCATGGAGGAGTTGCAAATTCCTCAACCTGAAGCAGAAGCAGTCACCGACATCGAGACGGGTGTGCGAGCTGCCGAACGAATCGGGTATCCCGTTTTGGTGCGCCCGAGTTACGTGTTGGGTGGGCGTGCAATGCAGATTGTCTCGAATGAAGATCGCCTGCGTCACTATCTACAAACTGCCGTTGAGGTGAACGTCGATTCGCCTGTGCTGGTCGATCGCTACATCATGGGCAAAGAGTTGGAGGTGGATGCTATTTGCGACGGGAAGGATGTATTTATTCCCGGCATCATGGAGCACGTCGAGCGTACGGGCATTCACTCCGGTGACTCGATTAGTGTCTATCCGACCTTCAGTGTGAGCCAAAAAGCAAAGCAGAAGATTATCGACTACACGGTGCGTTTGGGTCTGCGAATTGGCATCATAGGACTCTACAATATTCAGTTTATTTTGGCGGGTGACGACGATATTTATGTGATTGAAGTCAATCCGCGTTCATCACGCACCGTCCCCTTCCTTTCGAAAGCTACGGGGGTGCAAATGGCACATATTGCGACGCAAGTGATTTTGGGTAAGACACTTCGTGAACAGGGCATCGCCGAAATTTACGGTAAGGAGAAGAAGCGTTGGTACGTCAAAGCACCTGCCTTCTCGTTCGCCAAGATTCGTGGTATGGACTCCTACCTCTCGCCGGAGATGAAATCGACGGGCGAGGCGATTGGTTACGACGATAAATTGACACGCGCACTCTACAAAGCCTTGCAAGCCACGGGCATGAACGTCTGCAACTACGGTACGATTTTCGTCACCATTGCCGACCACGACAAGCAGGCTGCGCTACCCCTTGTGCAGCGTTTCTACGATCTTGGATTCAATATCGAGGCGACCACGGGTACCGCTGAGTTCCTGCGTGAACACGGCATTCGTACTCGTACGCGCCGTAAACTGAGCGAGGGCAGCTCCGAAATTATCGACTCGCTGCGCCAAGGACATGTCAGTTATGTGATTAACACGATTGACATCAATCAGCACAATACACGGCTCGATGGTTACGAAATTCGTCGCACGGCGGTCGAGAACAACGTCACAGTCTTCACAGCACTTGAGACGGTTCGTGTGTTGTTGGATGTGCTCGAGGAGATTACGTTTGGGGTTTCGACCATCGACGCGGAGTAATTTGCGCGTCTATACGGATAAATATGTATAAGAAAAATAAATATACAATTCGCACCAACGAACCGCTCACCGAGTCGGTGTGGCGCATGACGCTCACGGGCGACACGCAGTATATCACCGCCGCAGGACAGTTCGTGAACATCGAGTTGGAGGGTCATTTCTTGCGTCGCCCCATTTCGGTGTGTGACTACGATGCGCAGAGCTTGACGCTGATTTATAAGGTTGTGGGCGAGGGTACGGCGCAAATGAGCCGGATGCGTGTGGGTGAGCAGCTCGATCTGCTGACGGGCTTAGGCAATGGGTTTGCCATTGATGTGCCAACTGCTGCCCCCCTGTTGGTTGGAGGTGGAGTGGGAGTTCCCCCGCTCTATAATCTGGCGAAACGGTTGCTCGTTGCAGGCAAAAAAGTTTCGGTGGTATTGGGTTTCAACACTGCTGCTGAGTGCTTCTATGTGGATGAATTTCGCGCTTTGGGAGCGAAGGTTGTGGTTGCTACGGCAGATGGCTCGGTGGGTACGTGCGGCTTTGTCACCACGGTGCTCGCGGAGCAGAAAATCACCTACGACTACCTCTACGCTTGTGGTCCGCTGCCGATGTTGCGCGCGCTGTGCGAGCAAACTACGGTGCCCGGACAGCTGAGCATGGAGGAACGCATGGGGTGTGGATTTGGCGGTTGTATGGGTTGCACGTGTCAAACTACACGTGGAGCTAAACGCATCTGTAAAGAGGGTCCCGTATTAATGAAGGAGGAAATTATATGGTAGATACATCGGTCACACTGAGTGGTTTGGAGTTGACCAATCCGGTAATTCCTGCCAGTGGTACGTTCGGTTACGGCAACGAATATAAAGATTTTTACGACCTAGACCTCCTTGGTTCGTTTGTCTTCAAGGGAACCACCCTTGAGCCGCGTTTTGGTAATCCCACTCCGCGCATAGCTGAGTGTACGGCGGGGATGATTAACGCTGTGGGGTTGCAAAATCCGGGCATTGAGGCGGTGATTGCGGAGGAGCTACCGCGCATGGCGACGTTTTTTCACAAACCGGTCATTGCCAATATTAGCGGCTTTTCGATTGAGGAGTATGCCGCCTGCTGTGAGCGAATTGATTGCCAGCCGCAAGTGGGTATTATCGAGGTCAATGTCAGTTGTCCCAATGTGCGCCATGGAGGGATGAGCTTCGGCACATCGCCCGAAGCGGCGGCAGCGGTGACACGTGCTGTAAAGGCGGTGACCCGCAAGCCAATCTACATCAAGCTCAGCCCCAATGTGACGGATATTGTCGCTATTGCGCGGGCGTGTGAAGAGGCGGGTGCTGATGGCATCTGCTTGATTAATACGATGTTGGGTATGCGTATCGACCTTGCTCATCGTCGTCCGGTTGTAGCCAATACGATGGGTGGATTTTCCGGATCGGCAATTTTCCCCGTTGCCGTGCGCATGGTCTATCAAGTTGCGCAAGTCTGCACGGTGCCTGTGATGGGCTGTGGCGGAGTAAACTCGGCGCGCGATGTGATTGAGATGATGATGGCAGGTGCCACAGCGGTGCAGGTGGGTGCTGCGAATCTGCGTAATCCCTACGCCTCGAAGGAGATAATTGAGGCTTTGCCGGCTGAGATGGAGCGACTGCACATCGAGCGATTGCGTGATATTATAGGTATTGTAAAATAGAAAAAAATAAAAATATGGGACAGAATGTAATCATAGCTTGCGACTTTAAAAGTGCCGAAGAGACCTTTGATTTTCTGGATAAATTCCACGACGAAAAGCCATTTGTGAAGATTGGTATGGAGCTTTTTTATGCCGAAGGACCCTCCATTGTGCGGGAGATTAAACGTCGTGGTCACAAGATTTTTCTCGACCTGAAATTGCACGATATTCCCAATACGGTGCGCAAGGCGATGTCGGTGCTCGCGGGGTTGGATGTGGATATGTGCAACGTTCATGCGGCGGGTACCATCGAGATGATGAAGGCAGCCATCGAGGGGCTTACGCGCCCCGACGGCTCACGTCCGCTGCTTATTGCAGTCACCCAGCTCACCTCCACCAGTGAGGAGCGTATGCAGCATGAATTGCTGATTGGTGCCTCGATTAACGACACCATCGTGCAGTATGCTCGTAACACGCAGGCGGCAGGATTGGATGGGGTGGTCTGCTCACCGCTTGAGGCGGGTATTGTGAAGGATGCGTGCGGTGCACAATTCCTGACGGTCACCCCCGGAGTGCGCTTTGCCGATGGTGATGTGGCTGATCAAGTGCGTGTTACTACGCCTGCGCGTGCGCGTGAAATTGGCTCCGACTACATTGTTGTCGGACGACCTATCACTGCCTCGGCAGATCCCGTAGCGGCATGGCGGCGTTGTATGAACGATTTTGTAAAATAGACAATTATGAAACCAATCAAGTTGTTTTACCTGAAAACCTGCCCTTTTTGCCGCAAGGCGTTGGGCTATCTCGATGAGTTGCGTGCGGCAAATCCCGACTATGCAGCCATCGAAATTGAGATGATTGAGGAGTCGGAGCAGTCTGATCTTGCCGACTCGTTCGACTATTATTATGTGCCGACCTTCTACATCGGCGGTGAGAAGGTGCACGAGGGTGGTATTTATAAAGATGAGGTTGAAGAGGTACTTAAAAAAGCATTATAACAGAAAATAATATGGAAAAATCAATAGCGAAAGATCTTCTTTCAATCGGTGCAGTTTTCCTGCGACCCGAACAACCTTTTACATGGGCAAGTGGCATCAAAAGTCCAATTTATTGCGATAACCGCCTGACGCTAACCGCTCCTGAGGTGCGCGACCATGTTGAACAAGGGCTGGCACGCCTCGTGCGCGAGAAGTATCCCACTTGTGAAGTGTTGATGGGAACCTCCACCGCAGGCATCGCTCATGCCGCCATCACCGCCACGATTCTCAACCTTCCGATGGGTTACGTGCGCAGTGGATCGAAGGATCACGGTCGCGGTAATCAGATTGAAGGACGACTCGAAAAGGGTCAGAAAGTTGTTGTGATAGAGGATTTAATCTCTACGGGCGGTTCGTGTATCGAAGTGGTGAATGTGTTGCGCGAAGCGGGTGCAGATGTGTTGGGTGTGGCATCGATTTTCACCTACGGTATGCAAAAAGGGCTCGATCGCATGAAAGAGGCAAACATCACAAATTACAGCCTTTCGGATCTCGATACTTTGGTTGAAGTGGCTGCTGTTGAGGGCTATCTCAAGGCGGAAGATCGCGAGCGATTGCTGCGTTTTAGAAATAATCCGTCGGACGAGAGTTGGATGAAATAGTATCGATTTTATGCAACCTTTTTCGCACCTCTAATTCGCTCAGAAGTGAAGGCTGCGGTTGACCTTCTCGACAGACTATGAGTTTGCGAAATGGATTACCGCCAGTAAAAGAGTGCCGAGAGGTGGTTGTAAACGCCCAAGTTTGAATTTTGAATTTTGCATTTGAAATATGAGACATCTAATTGATCCTACCGATCTTACGGTGGACGAAACGCAGCAAATTGTTGCGTTGGCAGAGGACATAATTGCCCATAGGGCGAAGTACAGCGAGATCTGCAAAGGCAAGAAACTTGCTACGCTCTTCTATGAGCCGAGCACTCGCACCCGCCTGAGTTTCACGGCAGCCATGTTGGAGTTGGGCGGTACGGTTATCGGTTTCTCAGATGCCAATTCGTCGTCGGTCTCCAAGGGCGAGACGGTTGCCGATACGGTGCGGGTAATTCGCTGCTTTGCGGACATCATTGCCATGCGTCACTTCAAAGAGGGCGCACCTCTTGTGGCATCGCAATATGCTGGTATACCGGTAATTAATGCGGGCGATGGCAGTCATAGTCATCCCACGCAAACCCTGACTGATTTGCTGACTATCAAACGTGAAAAAGGTCGTTTTGACCACCTTACGATTGGTTTTTGCGGCGATTTGAAATTCGGACGCACCGTCCATTCGCTCATCAAGGCTCTGTCGCGTTATGAGGGTATTCGAGTGATTCTCATCTCGCCCGAAGAGCTGCGATTGCCCGATTATATGTTGCAAGAGATGCAGGTGAATGCGTCGGGTATGGAGTTTTGCGAGGTGCGCACGATGGAGGAGGTGATGCCCGAATTGGATGTGCTCTATATGACTCGGGTGCAGAAAGAGCGTTTCTTGGACGAAGAGGAGTTCAACCGTGTGAAAAACAGCTTTGTACTCGATCCCGATAAGTTGAAACCGGCACGCAAAGATATGATTATTCTCCACCCGTTGCCGCGTGTGAACGAGATTACGCGGTCGGTTGATAACGATCCGCGAGCAGCTTATTTCCGTCAAGTAGAAAACGGAAAGTTTGTCCGTATGGCGTTGATTTACACGCTGCTTAACTGGTCGAAGGATGCGGCTCCGTTCGCGCACACACCGATGCTTGTGGATGATTTTTCAATCAACGAGATGGAGTGCCCGAACAAGCGATGTATTTCAGCTACGGAGGATGTGGATCAACTTTTCCACAAATCGGGCGAGACTTTTCGCTGTGCTTATTGCGAAAGTCGCCCCAAGTAGAGATTCGTTTCTGTCAAACTGTTCAAAATTTGTCAATAGAATCCACCAAGAAGTTTGGTATTATGGTGGAAAGTAGCTACTTTTGTACTATATAAAGTCACCACCTATGGCACAATACCCAAACGGGAATCAACACAGAAAGCGGCAGGGTCAAAATCCTGCATACCACTCTGCGGTGTGTCGCAAGCGTCAAAGCGATGTCGCACAGAGAATGCAGGGGTGTCTGCGCTTGTGCGGGGTGATAGGATAGATAAAAACCGCCATGACTTACCGTGTCGTGGCGGTTTGTTTTTTTTTATTTTAATGAATTAGAATAGATAAAATAAGATGAAAGTTGGAGTAATCATGGGCTCAACGAGCGACTGGGAGGTGATGGCGGATGCTGTGGCTGTGCTGGAGCAATTCGGTGTGCCCTACGAAAAGCGGGTGGTCAGTGCACATCGCACACCTGATTTGCTGTGCGAATATGCTAAGACGGCTAAAAGTCGCGGCTTAGGGGTGATTATCGCGGGGGCAGGTGGTGCTGCGCATTTGCCGGGTATGACCGCTGCAATGACGACTTTACCCGTAATTGGTGTGCCTGTCAAGTCGCGTGCTCTGAATGGGTTAGATTCGTTGCTCTCGATTGTGCAGATGCCTGCGGGGGTTCCCGTGGCGACCACCGCAATCAATGGGGCGAAGAATGCGGCACTGATTGCCATCTCGATTCTGGCGTTGAGCGACGAGATGTTATCGGCTCGTCTTGAGGCGTTCCGTGCTAAGCAGACCGCAGATGTTTTGGATGCAAAATTATAGCAGAGGGTGGATAAGATGAAAAACACGGTACCGACGATTGGTATCATTGGCGGTGGGCAGTTGGGGCTGATGATTGTGGAACAGGCGCATCTGTTGGGCGCACGTACCATTTGTCTCGATCCTGCGGTGGATGCACCGGCTTTCGCGTTGAGTGATGGGCGTGTGGTGGGGGCATTCGACGATGCTGCGGCACTCGAACGGCTTTGCGCGCAGAGTGATGTGGTGACGTATGAATTTGAAAATGTGCCGGGCGATTTGTTGATTGCCTTGGAAAAAAAATATAATATCAAGCAAGGTTTCCGTCCGTTGTTCGATTCGCAAGATCGTCTGCGTGAGAAGACGAACGCGCGCGAACATGGATTGCAAATCCCTCGTTTTGTGGCGGTGGACGATATGGCTGCATTGCACGCTGCGGTGCAGGAACTGGGCTTCCCGTGTGTGTTGAAGACACGTACGTTGGGCTACGACGGTCACGGGCAAGCGGTGCTGAAGAGCGCGGAGGATGTGGATCGTGCACAGCCGATGCTCGCCGTGCCGTGCATCGTGGAGGAGTTTGTGCGTTTCGATTTCGAAGCGAGTGTGGTGATGGTGGCGGATGCGGAGCAGGTGATTTGTTTTCCTATCGGGCAAAATATTCATCGCGATGGTATTCTCGATTTGTGTGTGGTTCCGGCGGCAATGTCCGACGAGTTGCACCGTCGCATGGAGCAGCAAAGCAAGCGTTTCATGCGCGATTGCGGCTATCGGGGCATTGTGGCAATCGAATATTTTGTCAAGGGTGACGAGATTTATTTCAATGAGATGGCTCCCCGACCTCACAATAGTGGACACTACACCATTGAGGGTTGTACGACCAATCAGTTTCGCGAGTTGGTGCGTTTTCTGCTGGCAGAGCCCCTTGAGGAGCCGCGTTTGGTTGCCCCTACGATGATGAAAAACATCCTCGGACAAGATTTTGCTGCAGCCGAAGCTGTTGAGCACGAGGCGTACGAGAATGTATATGTTCACCTCTATGGCAAGACGGAGAGTCGCCCTAAGCGCAAGATGGGGCACATCACCTTTGTGGGGATGGATGCTGCGCGCTATGCGGCAGAGCGATGGGCAGAACGATTTGTAAAATAACGTAAAACAAGATAATGAACAACTACCGTATTTTTGTCGAAAAGTATCCCGAATTCCGGGTTGAGGCGCAGAGTTTGTGCCGCGATTTGAATGCTAATTTGAACTTGCATCTGCGCTCATTGCGCCTGCTGAATGTCTACGACTTGTTCGGTTTCACGGAGGAGTTGCTTGCCAAGAGCCGTTACGGTGTCTTTGGCGAGGTGGTGACCGACAGTGTGACCGATGCGTGTGATTGGTCGGGCGTGCCCCACATCGCTGTGGAGTGTGTGCCCGGACAATTCGATCAGCGCGCAGCGTCGGCTGTGGATTGTGTGCGACTCATTGATCCTGCGGCAGATGTGCATATCAAAGCTTCGAAGTTGTTGTTGTTCGATGCGAATGTCACGGCAGCGGAGTTGGCGCGCATTCGTCATTATTATATCAATGCGGTTGAGTCGCGCGAGAAAGATCTCTCTCTGTTGAGCGACACGGAGCACGCTGAGGTGCATCCCGCACCTGTGCTCACGGGCTTTCGCGCGATGAAGGATGCCGAACTTGAATCGTACTGCAAAACGCAAGGGCTGGCAATGAATGCCGATGACCTGCGTGAGGTGGTTCGTTACTTCACGGCGGAAGGTCGCGATCCGCACGAGACCGAGTTGCGGATTTTGGATACCTATTGGAGCGACCATTGTCGCCATACGACCTTCACCACTGAACTTGAAAATGTCTCGGTCGAGGAGTCGTTCGTCAAGGACGAAATCGAAGGTTCGCTGGCTCTCTATCTGAAGATTCGCCGCGAATTGGGACGTGAAAACAAGAGCCTTTGTCTGATGGATATAGCCACTATTGGTGCGCGCTATCTGCGAAAAAAAGGGCTGCTGGACGATTTGGAGGTGAGCGACGAAAACAATGCCTGTTCCATCTTTGTGGATGTCGAAGTGGATGGAGCAATCGAAAAATGGCTACTGCAATTTAAAAATGAAACACATAATCACCCAACCGAAATTGAACCCTTCGGAGGTGCTTCGACCTGTTTGGGCGGAGCTATTCGCGATCCGTTGTCGGGGCGCAGCTACGTCTATCAAGCCATGCGTGTCACGGGTGCCGGCGATATCTATCAAGCAGTAAACGATACCTTGCCCGGTAAGTTGCCACAGCGGATTATCTCGCACAAGGCGGCTGCCGGCTACTCCAGTTACGGCAACCAGATTGGGTTGGCGACGACTCATGTGCGCGAAATCTACCACGATGATTACGTTGCTAAACGGCTCGAAGTGGGTGCCGTGGTAGGTGCGGTGAAAGCGGAGAATGTTCGCCGCGAAGCCCCTGTGAAAGGCGATGTGGTGTTGCTGTTGGGTGGTCGCACAGGACGCGATGGCGTGGGTGGCGCAACGGGATCGTCGAAAGAACACGATGCGCAGTCGCTTGAGACGTGTGGTAGTGAGGTTCAGAAAGGCAATGCTCCAGAGGAGCGGAAGTTGGAGCGTCTGTTCCGTCGTGCGGAGGTGACGCGATTGATTAAAAAATCGAACGACTTTGGTGCCGGTGGTGTCAGCGTTGCCATTGGTGAGTTGACGGATGGTCTGGATATTTATTTGGATCGAGTTCCGGTGAAATATAGTGGTTTGAATACCACTGAGTTGGCTATCAGCGAGTCGCAGGAGCGGATGTCGGTAGTGGTTGAGTCGAAGGACGAAGAGGCATTCTGCCGCTACTGCCGTCAAGAAAATATCGAAGTGGTGCACGTGGCAGATGTCACAGATACGAATCGTATGCGAATGTACTATAACGGGGAACGAGTGGTCGATTTGTCGCGCGCGTTCATCGACAGTGCAGGTGCTAAACACTACGCCTCGGCGCACGTGGCAGCAGTTGAGGAGCGCAATCCTTTCCGTCGCGCAATCGCAGGTGCAAAGTTAACAGATAAGATACAGAACAATCTCAGTGATAAAAATGTCCTCTCGCAAAAGGGGCTGATTGAGATGTTCGATGCCACCATTGGTGCATCAACCGTGTTGATGCCATTCGGTGGTCGCACGCAACAGACCGAGACGCAGGTTTCGGTGCAGAAGCTCCCTGTCGAGGGTGACACCGACACGGCGAGCATCATGGCTTTTGGCTACAATCCGTTCCTTGCTGCGTGGAGTCCCTATCACGGAGCTGCGTATGCTGTGGTGGAGGCTGCTACGAAGGTGGTGGCAGCAGGTGCGCACTTCGAGCGAATGCGCTACTCCTATCAAGAGTATTTCGAGCGCATGACCAAGCAACCCACCTCGTGGGGTAAACCCTTGGCGGCTCTGTTGGGTGCGTTGAAGATGCAAGTCGAGTTGGGATTGCCTTCGATTGGAGGCAAGGATTCGATGAGTGGCACCTTCCAAGATATAAATGTTCCCCCGACGCTCATCGCCTTCGGCATCACGACGGTCGATGCCGCAAAAGTTATCTCCACCGACTGGAAACGGGCGGGAAGTCACCTCTACTTCATTCGCCACACTCCGCAGGCGAACTATATGCCCGATGCGGAGCAGCTCAAAGAGAATTTTGCCTTTGTTACGAATCAAATTGAAAAAGGGAAGATTCTTTCGGCATGGTCGGTTGGTTTCGGCGGTGTGGGAGAGGCTCTCGCCAAGATGGCATTCGGTAACCGCATTGGTGCTGAGGTGAATCTCGACGAACGGACGTTGTTCGACTATGCTTACGGCTCCTTTGTGGTCGAATGCGAGGGCGAACTTGCCTTCCCGCGCGCTGAATTGTTGGGCCATACGGTGGCTGACGAAATGTTGACAATCAACGATGTGCGCTTCACGCTTGACGAATTATATAAGACGAATACCGAGAAATTTACGCAAATTTATCCTGATCGGGGCGAGAATCACGCCACGGTGATGGAGACAACGCCCGTGCGTCGCACATTCACCTATGCGGGTTCAGCCATTGAGCATCCTGTGGCATTTCTGCCTGTTTTTCCCGGCACGAACTGCGATTACGACACGGCACGCGCTTTTCGCCGTGCAGGTGCGGAGGTGCGCACTGGTGTGATGTGCAACTTGGAGAGTGACGATATTCTGCGCTCGATTCGTGAGATGGCGGAGCAAATTGCTGCGTGTCAAATTCTGGTGCTGAGCGGTGGTTTCTCGTCGGGTGATGAACCTGATGGAAGTGGTAAGTTTATTGTTAATGTGCTTAATAACAGCGAAATATCTGCTGAAATACATAAATTGATTGACCGTGGAGGTTTGATTCTTGGCATCTGTAATGGATTTCAAGCACTTGTCAAATCGGGCTTGTTGCCCTACGGACGTTTGGGGCAGGTGACCAAGGCATCGCCGACGCTCTTCCGCAACGACATCAACCGTCACGTGTCGCAGATTGTCTCGACTCGTGTCTCTTCGCTCAACTCCCCGTGGCTCAGCAGCTTTACGTTGGGCGAGGTGCACTCGATTGCCGTCAGCCATGGTGAGGGTAAATTTGTGGTGAGCGAAGTGTTGGCTAAAGAGCTTTTTGCTGCAGGGCAAGTGGCATTCCAATACGTCGATGCCGCAGGGCAGGTAAGTGCCGCAGCTCCGTTCAACCCCAACGGCTCCTTCTACGCCATCGAAGGTATTGTCTCGCTCAATGGTCAGATTCTGGGCAAGATGGGACACACGGAACGCGCAGGTCGCAATATTTTCAAGAACATTACAGGTAACACGGAGCAGGCTCTGTTCCGCAATGCCGTAGCTTATTTCCGCAAAAAATAGAAGAACTAATAAAATAATAAAACAGTATGAAACAGCTCGAAATGCTTTACGAAGGCAAAGCCAAACAGGTTTTCCGCACAGACGATCCCGACAAAATCATCATCCACTACAAGGATGCCGCCACAGCGTTCAACAACATCAAAAAAGCGACGATTGACAACAAAGGGGTACTGAATAACGCCATCTCTACCATCATCTTCGAGGAGATGCACAAGGCGGGAATCCGGACTCACTACCTTGAGACAATCAATGAGCGAGATCAGATTTGTCGCCGTGTGACGATTATCCCATTGGAGGTCATCGTGCGTAACGTGATTGCAGGTTCGATGGCTCAACGTCTTGGTATTGAAGAGGGTACAAAACCATCGAATGTGATTTTCGACATCTGCTACAAGAAGGATGAGCTGGGCGATCCACTCATCAACGATCACCATGCGGTGGCGTTGGGTGCGGCTACGTACGAAGAATTGGCTCAAATTTACAAGATGACGGCTCGTATCAACGAAGTGTTGATTGCGCTCTTTAAGAAGATGAATATCAACCTGATTGACTTCAAAATTGAGTTTGGCAAGACATCCGACGGTGAGATTGTACTGGCAGACGAAATTTCGCCCGACACGTGCCGTTTGTGGGATATGGATACCAACGAGAAGCTTGATAAAGATCGTTTTCGTCGTGATTTAGGCAAAGTGCGTGAGGCTTACGAAGAGATTTTGGCGCGATTGAAAAAGGCGGTAAAATAGCATGACAGAGTTGATTTGCGATCGCGAATTGCACGAGGAGTGTGGTGTTTTCGGCATCTATGGAGTGCCGAATGCCGCCTCGTTGACCTACTACGGACTGCACGCATTGCAGCATCGTGGGCAGGAGGGTGCAGGTATCGTGAGTGCTGACGAGGGGATTTTTCACCGCGTGAAGGGTGAGGGTTTGGTGACGGAGGTCTTCAAAGAGAATGCGCTCCAAACGCTCACGGGCAACATCTCCATCGGTCATGTGCGCTATTCAACGGCAGGTGGCGGTGGCATTGAGAATGTGCAACCTTTTCTGTTTCACCATAATACGGGTGATTTCGCGTTGGCGCACAATGGCAATATCGTCAACTCGGCGCAGTTGCATACTTATCTCGAAAACAAGGGTAGTTTGTTCCAATCCTCGTCCGACAGCGAGGTGTTGGCGCACTTGATTAAAAAAGAGACACACAACCATACCCGTCCGCGCATTGAGGCAATTGTCGATGCACTGAATATGTTGGAGGGTGCATTTGCATTCTTGATTATGACCGGCAATCGGATCTATGCTTGCCGCGATAAATATGGTTTGCGTCCCCTTTCGATTGGTCGTCTGGGCGATGGGTATGTGGTGAGTAGCGAGACTTGCGCCTTCGAGGTGGTGGGTGCGGAATTTGTGCGCGATGTGGAGCCGGGTGAGATTGTCACCATCGACCACCACGGATTGCGCAGCCGTGACTATTCGATGTATAAGCGTCACGATATTTGCGCCATGGAGTACATCTATTTTGCGCGTCCCGATAGCGACATCGAAGGGTGTAACGTTCATGCCTTCCGCAAAGAAACGGGACGTCTGCTCTACAAACAATCGCCCGTAGAGGCGGATATTGTGGTGGGTGTTCCCGATTCAAGTCTCAGTGCAGCAATTGGTTATGCTGAGGCAAGCGGCATCCCCTACGAGATGGGGTTGATTAAAAATAAATACATCGGTCGAACTTTCATTCAACCTTCGCAGGCATTGCGCGAAAAGGGTGTTCGAATGAAACTCTCAGCTGTGCGCTCGCTCGTGCGGGGCAAGCGTGTGGTGCTGATCGACGACTCTATTGTGCGCGGAACCACCTCGCGCCGCATCGTCACCTTGCTTAAGGAGGCAGGGGCGACGGAGGTGCATCTACGTATTGCCAGCCCCCCGATTAAGAATCCGTGCTTCTACGGTGTGGACACCTCTACTTACGAGGAGTTGCTCTGTGCCCGCAAGGATTTGGCGGAGGTGCAGGCACTCATTGGTTGCGATACACTGGCTTTTCTCGCACCTGAATCGTTGTTCAAGGCGGGCAATAATCGTTCGCAACTCTGCTTGGCGTGTTTTTCGGGCAACTATCCGACGGCACTGTACCAAAGCGTGGAGGAGGCGAATAAAGACGGCAAATTTTAACGAAATGTAAAAACAAAGAATATGGCACAAAGTTATGAAAAGGCCGGCGTGAATTTGGAAGCCGGATACGAAGTGGTGCGTCGCATCAAAAAACACGTGGCATCGACTTCGCGCTTGGGTGTGATGGGCAATATTGGCGCATTCGGCGGGATGTTCGACCTCTCGGCACTGAATGTCAAAGAACCGATTTTGGTGAGTGGCACCGATGGTGTGGGCACCAAACTTAAATTAGCTTTCACCATGGACAAGCACGATACGATTGGTATCGACGCGGTGGCGATGTGTGTGAATGATGTGTTGGCACAGGGTGCCGAACCACTTGTTTTCCTCGACTATTTGGCTCAAGGTCACAGTGATCCGCGCAAGATTGAGGCGATTGTGAGTGGTGTTGCCGAGGGTTGCCGTCAGGCAGGATGTGCACTTGTGGGTGGCGAAACGGCGGAAATGCCGGGTATGTACGAAGGAGGCGAATACGACATCGCGGGCTTTACGGTCGGCGTGGTAGAGAAATCGAAACTCATTGACGGCTCGAAGGTCAAGGTGGGCGACGTGTTGATTGGCATCGCTTCGAGCGGTGTCCACTCTAACGGCTTTAGCTTGGTGCGTAAAGTGTTAGCTGACAACGCATTGGATTTGAAAAAAGTATATCCCACACTCTCGAATAAGATGTTGGGTGAGGTGTTGATTACCCCCACGCGCATCTATGTGAAGCAGGTGTTGGAGGTGATTCGGAACTGCGACGTGCACGGCATTAGCCACATCACGGGCGGTGGTTTTGATGAAAACATTCCGCGCATTCTGCTTGATGGTCAGGGAATTGAGATTGAAGAGGGGTCGTGGGAGATACTTCCGATTTTCCATTTTTTGGAGGAGTATGGCAAGATTGCTCACCGCGAGATGTTCAACATCTTCAATATGGGTATTGGCATGGTCATCGCTCTTGATGCTACTGAGGCATCTAAGGCGATTGAAATACTTGAAGCTCAGGGAGAAAAGGCGACTGTAATCGGTCGCGTGACAGCCTCCGAGGGGGTGACGATTCGATAGCAATGAAACGGCTTGCAGTTTTCGCCAGCGGCAATGGATCGAATTTTGAAGCCATTATCGCGGCGTGTGAGCGGGGTGAAATTGCAGCCCGTGTGGCACTTGTCGTGTGCGATAAACCTACTGCGAAAGTTGTTGAACGGGCTACCAACCACGGTGTTACTTGCTTCACATTCGAGCCAAAGAAATTTATTTCGCGTGAGGCATTCGAACGTGAGATTGTGCAGCAACTCAATCGCGAGCAGATTGATTTGGTCTGCTTGGCGGGTTATATGCGCATCTGTGGCAGTGTGCTATTGGAGGCGTATGGCGGTCGGATTATCAACATCCATCCCGCGCTGCTGCCTGCATTTAAAGGGGCACATGCCATCCGTGATGCCTTCGATTATGGGGTGAAGGTCTTCGGTGTGACTATCCATTACGTTGATGCCTCGCTCGATGGCGGTCGGATTATTGCTCAGCGGGCTTTCGACTACGACGGGGTGGATTTTGATGAATTGGAGAGCCGAATTCATGCCACGGAGCACCCTTTATATATAGATACAATCAATAAATTGATAAAAACAATATAGATAGATGAAGGCGTTAATTAGTGTAAGTGACAAGACAGGAGTGGTCGAATTTGCTCAGGCACTCCGCGCCATGGGTTGGGAGGTTATCGCTACGGGTGGCACGATGAAATTGCTGCGCCAGAGCGGTGTGGAGACCACCAATATCAGCGATGTGACTGGTTTTCCCGAAATTTGTGATGGGCGTGTGAAGACGTTGCATCCGGCGGTGCACGGTGGACTGCTGGCTCGTCGCGACGATCCAAACCATGTGAAAGCATTGAAGGATAATCATATAGAATTTATAGATATGGTCTGTGTGAACCTCTATCCGTTCCGTCAGACCATCGCCAAAGCGGATGTGAAGATGGAGGATGCCATCGAGAATATCGACATTGGTGGACCTTCGATGTTGCGTAGTGCTGCGAAAAACTGGGCGGATGTGACGGTGATTTGTGACCCCGCGGACTATGCGCAGGTGGTTTCTGAACTTCGTGCGGAGGGCAATACGCAGCGCGCAACGCGTCTGAAACTTTCGGCAAAAGCTTATACCCATACTGCTGAGTATGATGCAATGATTGCTACATATATGCGTGCTCAGGCAGGGTTGAATGAAAAATTATTTCTCGAATACGACCTTGTACAGTCGTTGCGTTACGGTGAAAATCCGCACCAAAGTGCGAAATTTTACGGTGTAGATCAAGAGGTGCCCTATTCGTTGGCATTTGCTAAGCAGCTCAACGGCAAGGAGATGTCGTATAATAATATACAAGATGCCAACGCTGCACTCAACATTGTGCGCGAATTCGATGAACCTTTTTGTGTGGGACTCAAACACATGAATCCTTGTGGCGCAGCTACGGGACGCGATGTGGCGGAGGCATGGACGAAGGCGTATGAGGCAGATAAAGTGAGTATTTTCGGAGGTATCGTGGCGATGAATCGTCCGGTGACCCGTGCGGCAGCTGAGTTGATGAAACCTATCTTTTTAGAGGTCATCATGGCTCCCGAATTTAGTCCCGAAGCGTTGGAGTTGTTATGTACAAAAAAGAATTTGCGCTTGTTGCAAGTCCCTATGTATAAGTGTGATGTGCGTCCAACACAGTACGTTAGTGTCAATGGTGGACTGTTAGTGCAGGAGCTGGATACAACTACCGTACCCGTTACGGCAGCGATGTGTGTCACGAATATCCAACCTGCTGAGGAGCAACTTTCTGACATGAATTTTGGTTGGCGCATTGTGAAACACGTCAAATCGAATGCTCTGGTGGCGGTCAAGGATGGTCGCACGTGGGGTGTGGGTGCTGGGCAGATGAATCGTATCGGTTCGGCTGAAATTGCATTGAAACAGGCTCATGCTGCGGGAGTTACGGAGGGTCTGGTCTTGGCATCGGATGGATTTTTCCCCTTCGACGACTGTGTGACCGTGGCTGCGCAATATGGCGTGACGGCGATTGTGCAACCGGGTGGCAGTGTCCGCGATGACGACTCAATTCGAAAGGCGAACGAGGTGGGTATTGCGATGGTTTTCACGGGCGAACGACACTTCAAGCATTGATGCTGGGTACGACGTGCGACACGAGAGACGTTGGAATGCAATATAGATTTTGAAAATACAAATTTATGAAAGTACTGGTTATTGGCGGCGGAGGTCGCTGTCACGCAATTGTCGATGCGCTCGCGCGCTCACCACAAGTCACGAAGATTTACTGTGCGCCGGGCAATGCGGGAATCGCGAAGCTGGCAGAGTGTGTGGCACTGAAAGATACCGAAATTGAGAGCTTGTGTGGGTTTGCACGTGCAGAGGGAATTGAACTCACCGTCGTTGGACCTGAAGTGGCTCTGGCTGCGGGAGTTGTCGATTTGTTTCAAGCTGCAGGCTTGCGTATATTTGGCCCTACGAAGGCGGCGGCACGCATCGAGTCGAGCAAGGAATTTGCCAAGGAGCTGATGGCTCGCTATCAGATTCCGACGGCTGCATTTCGCGCATTTACCGACTATGAGCAGGCTCGTACTTATGTGTTTTCGCGCCCATTTCCGGCGGTGTTGAAGTATGATGGCTTGGCGGCTGGTAAGGGGGTGGTGATTGCCCAAACGGCTACCGAGGCGGATCATGCGCTGCGCGATATGCTTTTAGACGATAAATTTGGCGTTGGCAAAGTGGTGGTTGAGGAGTTCTTGATCGGACCCGAATTTTCATTTATGTGCTTTGTTTCGGGGCATAAGGTCTTCCCGATGGTGCTGGCACAGGATCACAAGCGTGCTTTTGATGGCGACCGAGGACCCAATACGGGGGGCATGGGTGCCTATTCGCCCGTCCCTTTTGTGACGAAAGAGGAGGAGGCGTATGCGTTGCATGAAATTATGCAACGCACAGCAGATGCGATGGTTGCGGAGGGTTGTCCCTTCACCGGGGTACTCTATGGTGGGCTGATGAAGACTCCGCAGGGGCTCAAGGTGATTGAGTTCAATGCTCGTTTTGGTGATCCAGAAACAGAGGTGGTGCTGCCCCGCATGAAGAGCGATATTTGTGATGTTTTTTGCGCTGTGGCTGAGGGGCGTGACGTGCAAATTGAGTGGGACGATACGGCAACGCTGGGTATCGTGCTGGCATCGAAAGGCTATCCCGACTCTTATGCGAAAGGATTCGAAATTGAGGGTTTGAATAAGGTGCAAAGCCTTGTATATCACATGGGTACAGCTGAACATAATGACACAGTGGTGACTGCTGGTGGTCGTGTGCTGATTCTCGTTGGGCGGGGTGCAACGTTGACCGAAGCGCGAGCACAGGCGTTGGCGGACGTGGCGAAAATTCGGTGCGAGAACCTCTTCCACCGCAGCGACATCGGACATTGTGCATTGGAAGAAATGGATAAAAAATTATAGAGATGATTATTAGTGGAAAAGAGTTGTCGGCGCAGATGAAAGCTGACATGGCGGCACAAGTTGCCACATTTGAGACAAAATATGGACGTACGCCCCACTTGGTGGTGGTGCTCGTGGGCGAGGATGCGGGCAGTGTCTCCTACGTCACCGGCAAGGCGAAAGCTTGTGAGGCGATAGGTATTCGCAATACGACGGTGCGCCGTTCGGCGGATGCAACCGAGGCGGAGGTCTTGGCTATTATTGACGAGCTCAATGCTGATCAAGGGGTCGATGGCATTCTGGTGCAGCTGCCTTTGCCCAAGCATATCGACGAAGATCGAGTGATTGCCGCAATTCAGAAACAGAAGGATGTGGATGGTTTCCATCCGCTCAATGTGGCGGCATTGTGGTTGAAACAACCGTGCACACTGCCCTGTACTCCGAAGGGTATCATCAAGATGCTCAAGGCTTCAGGAGTGCAGATTCAAGGCAAGCGCGCTGTGGTCTTGGGGCGCAGCAACATTGTAGGTCTTCCAGTTGCAAAGCTGCTGCTGGACGAAAATGCTACGGTCACCGTAGCTCATAGCCGCACGGTAAATCTGGCAGAGGTGACACGAGGTGCCGAGATTTTGGTGGTAGCTATTGGTCGTCCGAAATTTGTCACAGGCGATATGGTTTCGGAGGGAGCAGTGGTGATTGACGTGGGTGTGAATCGTGATCCTGTGAGTGGCAAGTTGTGTGGTGACGTTGATTTTGATGCGGTGGCACCGAAGGCTTCGCTCATAACACCGGTGCCGGGAGGGGTGGGCCCCATGACCATCACCTGTCTGATGGAGAATACCATTGAGTGCTTCTTGCGTAAACAAAAGTAGGCAAAAACTAAAAAATGCAGCAGCCTCCGAACGACATCGTTCGGAGGCTGCTGCTCTTTATATGCTCATCACAAAACAGCGATGCGGCAATATTTGTTGTAACATCCCATCACATCATTCACAAATGCCACGGTTTGACGACTGCCAGTGAAACGTCCGCACTTCACTACATTCTTTTGATAGTAGGAAGCGTCGGCTTTCAGTTGCAGATAACGTGCCACGACTGTCCATGAATTTGGATTCTCGCCATGCAGCGTTGCCAAGCGTCGCGCATCGCCCACGTGACCCACGCCACTGTTGTAGCTTGCCAGAATGATGCTCATGCGATCCTGTTCCGAAACGCTTTCCGGAAAACTAAAGGTCTTCGCAATGCTGTTTATCACCTGTCCTGCCAACCATACATTGGTTGCCGGATCGATTATTGCATCGCCCGAAACGTTGAATTGTCGTGCCACTGCGGGCATGATTTGCATCAAACCGCGAGCTCCTCGATTAGAGATAATGTTGGGTGTGAAGCGCGATTCGTGGTAGGCAATAGCACTCATCAGCCGCCAATCGTGACCCTCTTTTTCGCTCACACTGCGGATGATGTTGTCGTATGCCGAGATGACATACTCTCCGTCAGGTAGCAGTGAATGGTCGTCGGCATCCATGATATGGGTGTCGTCGATGGTGGGTGTAAAGTGGGTATTGAACCCGTAAAATGTTGTAATAATAGTTAAAAACGCAAAAATTAAAACGGTTTTTTTAAACATATGATGTCGTTTTGCGGGCTGCATTTTCCGCGCAGAACAGCACACTTAATCATAGAATCCCCATGAGATACCCATTTTAAACATGCCCGGATTGAGCGGCTGGTGAGCCACAGAAAAATACTCACCATTGCCAAATAATCCACGGTTCAGATGCTGATACTTCAAAAATATGCGCATCCTCTTCCACTTTCCTGTTACGAAAGCGTCCATATAGGGGTAATTTCCGGTTTCGACCTCTCGCTGGTTGTAGAACTGCGACAAAGCGGGATTGTATCCGGGCGAGTAATACTTCGTATTAAAACGTCCGTCAATGCCGATTTGGAGCCGTAGAACATCGCGCTTCACCCAAAATTCGTAGTAGTAGGAGATGAATGCGCTAAATAGCGGGACCGGTACAACTTCTTGATCTGTGCTCCACTGCAACAGTACCCTGTTGTCCAAATGAAATCCGCCCAAGCGGAAATCTTTGCGAGCGTAGACACTCGTCAGGTTTACATTTCCATTTTTCTGCGCGATATTGCTATCCGCCCCATAGTAGATTTTGTCACTAATGACCCCTTGCCATGCACCGGCTTCGAATGCGAAGTCGGGAATTGAAAATTTCACCTCAAAACGAGTTTCAGTCTCCTTATTTAAAGGAGTAAACCACACATAGTGGTTTGAGAATAGATTCTCTTGCCAAAAACTTGGCGAGCGTCGCTCCATTGTGAAGTGACCTTCGAGAATCAGTGGATGTTGGCGAATGTAGCCCGTCAGTGCCAGATGCGCACCAACCGAGAGGTCTCCGCTACGGTATCCCGATGGATAGAACTTGAGGTTCGCATTCCAATCGACATACTTCTTTATTTTGCCCGCCACCGAGCCATAGGCGAAGTAGCTGGTCTTGTTGACTTTTGAATAGTGCCCCGACACATAGTCGCCCATTGTAAATTGCGAATAAGTGTGCATATCTATACCCACACCACCGTCGAGCGTACCTACTACACCCTCGCGATCCCAAGGCTGCGCCTGAACGAATATGCGGTTCGAAATCACCCGTTCGTAGGTCGAGTCGCGTGTCTGCGTGGGGTTGATGTACCAGTGATCGTAGTAGTTGTGCGTGGTTGGCGTAAAATTTCCGTTTTCATCTTTGTTGCCTCGATCGTTGGTGTAGGGCGCATTGGTGTCGGTATAGACGCGACTCCACGAGTTGTACTCGAACGAGTGCCCGATGAAGAAGGACGAGAGGTTGGCAATTGAGAAATCGCGATTTGTAACGCGTTGCAGCGGAATACCATACGACTGCGTGATGAAGAATGCATTGTTGCGATAGATATTCTTAGCCTTGGCATTTGCGAGTTTCATCGGCACACCCGAAGGCATCTCGAACGTGGTATCGGCAATTGCCCAATCACCCACTACGCCGCCGTTTTCCTGTCGTTCGATGTGGTTGTTGATGTAGCCCGCATGGACGGAGTAACGTTTGCCGGTGTGGTTGAATGCCGCCTCCAAATTTTGGTTCTTGGTGCGAGACCAGTCGTATTGACCGCGTGTGCCCCGGGCTTTGTAGTTGACGTTGAAGCCTGTGGAGGGCGAAATGTTCTGCGCGTGCATGATGGCAAAATTCTCTTCGCGGAACTTCTTCTGTCCCGATTCGAGATAGGTGAAGTTAATCATCGGCATTTTCACGTTGTAGAACGGAACGTTCTCCATCTTGTAGATGTAGGCTTGGTACGGATTTGCAAAACTAAAATCAAAGAACTCAGGACGCTCAAAATAATTCAGAGGGATGGATGCTTGTCCCAAACCGCCGATTGCCGCATCGCCCACACCCTTCTCATAGAATGGGTAGTCGATGTGCCAATTCATGAGCGTCGTATCTATTGGGCTTATCTCCACGCGGTTGTAGTTGCGATTCACGTTCCACTTGAAGTTATGGAGTGCCCGGATTGAATCGTTAAAAAAGTACGATTCGAGAGGTTTGCGGATGCGCCGTTCCTTCTTGGTCGTATCCTGCTTGTCGCCCTCTTTGTCTTGTTCGTTGTTGGCGTATGGATTTGCCCCCACGATGTTTGTGTTCTGTCCGCGTTGTTGTGCTCGTTGCATAGCTCTTGCGTCCAACGTCTGCGTTGCGCCTCCCTGCGGAATTGCAAGGAGAATGAGGCTGGTCAGCACTGCAAGAAAGATGTTGTTCAACGATTTGTACATAGAAGTCCACGCGCGGATTTCGCCGCAAAGGTAATTAAATTTTTCAAATAAACAAGTTATGCTTTGGGACAATCATTTGACCCGTTGGCTTTTAGCCTCCACAGCCAGCGTAGTGTGGAGAGTGCAATGTAGAACAATATGATTACCGGTACGGCTTGCATCTGCAAAACGATGGCAAGTACTATGGATGCGATTATAAAGCTGTATTTCAGCTCGTTGCCGTGCCAGCCGAAGCCTGCAAATTTAAGTGCAAACATTCGTATTGGGCTGACCAAAAGCCACGACATGACCACTACAATAATCAGAATTGTGATTTTGCTCAACACCAACCCCTCGGTCTGGGCAAGCAGTCCGAGTGAGGCGCAAAATAGGGCATTGGCAGGGGTGGGCAGACCGCAAAATTCGGTGTGTTGTGTATCGTCGATATTGAATTTTGCCAGACGCAGTGCCGCAAATGCCGCCATGATGAAGACCATATATTGTCCGTAAGCGAGTGCTCCGGCACTTAATTCAATGCCTGCTGGGCTTTGCGCATAGAGCGTGAAGAGAATGGCGGCGGGGGCAAAGCCAAACGAGATGTCGTCGGCAAGTGAGTCCAATTCGACCCCAATGGGTGATGTTTGACGAAGCAAGCGGGCTGCGAAGCCATCGAAAAAATCACACACTGCAGCTGCAATAATCAACCAGAATGCTGCCAAAAGATCCTCCCAAACCAATGCAGCGACCACAGCCAACGATCCACAGAGTAGATTGGACAGGGTCAGCAAATTGGGTATTGTAATCAATTTGATTCTCATTCTCTAAAATTTATCACCATAATAGGTGGCAAAGTTACGAATTATTTTTATCTTTGTCTACCTAAATGACGATTTGAATACATATAACTCATGGAGAATACAAAATATTGTGTGATTATGGCGGGAGGTATCGGTGCCCGCTTCTGGCCAAAGAGCCGTTTGTCGATGCCGAAACAGTTCCTTGATATTCTGGGTACAGGCAAATCATTCATTCGCCACACCTACGAGCGTTTTGCAAAAATAGTGCCTCCGGAGAACTTTTTGGTGGTTACCAATAGACGCTATAAAGAGTTGGTGTTGCAGCACTTACCTGAGCTAAAGCCGGAGCAGGTGTTGTGCGAACCGGTGGGACGCAACACGGCACCTTGTGTGGCGTATGCTGCCTATACGCTGATGAAAACCAATCCCGATGCCGAGATGATTGTCACTCCTGCCGACCATTTTATCCTCGATCAAGAGGCGTTCCGCGAAATCATTGCTGAATGCAGCGAATTTGCGCAGGCGCACGATGCGTTGATGACCGTGGGGATTAAGCCTACTCGTCCCGAAACAGGTTATGGTTACATTCAAGTATCTGATACCAATCCGATTAGCAAGGTGAAATGCTTCACCGAGAAACCGAATCTCGAATTGGCGCAAACTTTCATTCAATGCGGCGAATTTTTCTGGAATTCAGGTATTTTTATCTGGAAGGTGCGTGCGATTGTTGAGGCGTTCCAAAAATATTTGCCCGAACACGACTTGCTGTTCAGTGGCGTGATGCGTGCCACAGGTACCGATGCCGAGCAGAATACGGTCGAGATGGCATTCTCGGAGTGTCGTGCGATTTCAATTGACTACGGAATTATGGAAAAAGCCGATAACGTCTATGTGCGTTGTGGCGATTTCGGCTGGAGCGATGTCGGCACGTGGGGCTCGGTCTACCAGCACGCCCGCAAAGATCGCTATGCCAATGCAGCTCCTGCCGAGGGTTGTTTCCTGAGCGACACGCGGAGCAGCATTATTTCGTTACCCAAGGATAAAGTGGCTGTGATTAGCGGTTTGAAGGAGTACATCGTGGTCGATACGGACGATGTATTGATGATTTGCCCTCGCACCGAGGAGCAAAATATCAAGAAATTTATCGACGAAGTGAAATACAATACTGGAGAAAAATATATTTAGCAAAAAAGCTGATGCCTGATCTATATGACCTTTATTTAGAACATCCGCGTGTTTCGACCGATTCGCGCCACATTGAACCCGACTCAATCTTCTTTGCACTGCGAGGTGCAACGTTCGATGGCAATCGTTTCGCGGTTGAATCACTTTCGAAGGGGGCGGCTTATGCTGTGGTTGACGATCCTTCGGTGGCGGCAAATGATGCTCGTTTGTTGTTGGTTGATAATGTTTTGACGACCTTGCAAGAGTTGGCGCGCGAACATCGTCGCGAGCTGGGGATTCCCATTTTAGGCATCGTGGGTAGCAACGGAAAAACCACGACCAAAGAGCTGGTGAGCCGTGTGCTTGCCGAGCGTTTCGAAGTCTACGCCACACGGGGCAATCTCAACAACCATATTGGTGTGCCACTCACGTTGTTAGCCATGACGCGCGACACAGAATTTGGAGTGGTGGAGATGGGAGCCAGTGGCTGTGGCGAAATTGCTATGCTCTGCACTATTGCACAACCCAACTACGGCATTATTACCAATATAGGACGTGCTCACCTCGAAGGTTTCGGTGGTCCTGAAGGGGTGCGCCGCGGAAAGGGCGAATTGTACGACTATCTGGCAGAAAATGGCGGACACGCCTTTGTGCCACGTGAAGATGCCACCTTGGTGTCAATGGTCGCCGAGCGCGACTCGCTGGCTACGGAGTATTACTCTGTCGAGTTGGCGAATGGAGTGGTGCATCACCTTGAGGGTGAGTATAATCGCTACAATGTTGCAGCGGCAATGGCTGTGGGTAGTTATTTTGATGTGGATTACGAACGCATTTGTCATGCGCTGGATGGTTACCATCCCGCGAACAACCGCTCGCAGCGGATGGAAAGTGCGCATAACACGGTGGTTGCCGACTGTTACAACGCTAATCCGTCGAGTATGCGTGCTGCCATTGAGAATTTTCGCACAGAGCACTCTGCGCGCCACTCGAAGCTCTTTATTTTGGGCGATATGCTTGAGTTGGGTGCGTGGTCGCAATCCGAACACGAAGCCATCATCCATCTCGCTTTGAAACAGGCAGATGCTCATATATTGCTTGTTGGTAAGGAGTTCGCTGCTGCTTGTGCGTCCGCTGCACCTTGCGACGATCGTATTCAGCTCTTTCCTACACGTATGGAGTTGGTGGCATACCTCACATCGCACCCGGTGCGTGATGCCTTGGTTTTGGTGAAGGGCTCACACAGCATTGGGCTCGAAAACACGCTTGATTTACTCTAATTGTGTGGGCTGAAGTTCAACTATAATCGAACTAATTATGAAAACACTTCTCTTTTTTGCTTTGTGCTTGTTGATGGCAATGCCGCTGTCGGCAGCTGAACACGAAGTAGCACTTAAACGAGATTTTGGAACACTCTATGGCACCTTGCGTACACCCGATGCGGGCAGTGAGGTGGCGGCGTTGTTCATCACGGGGTCGGGACCGATGGATCGCGACAATAATTCGCGCGGCTCAGGCATCTACACAAACACCTATTTGTTTTTGGCTCAGGAACTTGAGAAACAAGGCATCGCCTCGTTGCGCTACGATAAGCGCGGCATCGAAGCAAGTCGTTACGACGATCGGCAGAAGATGACCGAGGTGCTCTTCGACGATTTTGTGGGTGATGCCACCGCCTTGGTTGGCTACCTCAAAGAGCAGGGTTTTAAGCGCATCGTGCTGGTGGGACATAGCGAAGGGTCGCTCATTGCTCTCTGCGTAGCGGCTGCTTCGTCGGATGTGAGTGGGGTGGTCTCGCTCGCCGGAGCCGGTTTTCCAATTGACGAGATTATCCAAATACAGCTCGCCGGGCAACTTGTCACGAAGGATATAGGACTGCTTATGCGCGCCACAGCGGTGCTCAACGCGCTGAGCCAAGGGCGTACGGTAGAGGATTATCCGCGCGAACTGGCGATGTTGTTCCAACCCTATCTGCAACGGTTCTGGATTTCGGAGATGAAATACAAGCCCCAAGAGATGATTCGTCGTGTGGCTGTTCCCGTGCTTATTGTCAACGGTGACAACGACATACAGATTTCGGTGGCAAATGCCGAAGCACTCAAGAAAGCATCGCCCAAAGCCGAATTGCTTGTCATCGAAGGGATGACCCACACGCTTCGTCAATCGACAGGACGCGATGCCACAGAGCAGATGGCGGCCTATATGAATCCCGATTTGCCGCTTGATCCGACCCTTGCGGTGGCTATTCCGCGTTTTATCCACGCGCTTGCGCTTTGATTTTCAATTTTTTTTCGTTAATTTTGTAAACTCAATATCCTAACGACATGACTTTAGACGAATATCAGCAACACGCCCTCGAAACGGCAATCTATCCCGATAGCCAGCGCATCATCTATCCCACACTCGGATTGACGGGTGAAGCGGGTGAGGTGGCGGACAAAGTGAAAAAAGTAATCCGCGACAACGAACAACAATTTACCGATGAACGCAAGGCAGAGATAGCCAAGGAGATAGGCGATGTGCTGTGGTACTGCGCCACCCTTTCACGCGACCTCGGATTCAGCTTGGAGAGCGTTGCTCAGATGAACGTTGACAAGCTTCGTTCGCGCCGCGAGCGCAATATCTTGAAAGGGAGTGGCGATAATCGATAGATTTGTGCTAATCCTTTTATAAACAGATGCTAATATCAACCCGTAAAAACTTACGAACTTAAATAAATGAAACAGGAAAAACAACAAACATCTCTGCCCGAAAATGCCTATCGCGAATTGCGTGCGGGCGAGGAGTACACCCCCATGATGCCCGCATCGACCACTCCGCGTGAGGTGACCCCTTATTCGGTAATTATGGGTCTGATTATGGCAATCGTCTTCTCGGCTGCCGCAGCCTTTCTTGGTCTGAAGGTGGGACAGGTCTTCGAGGCAGCTATCCCCATCGCCATCATCGCCGTGGGTGTGGGCAACATGACCGGACGCAAGAATATGCTGGGTCAAAATGTAATCATTCAGTCGATTGGTGCGTCGTCGGGTGTGATTGTCGCGGGAGCGATTTTCACTCTGCCCGCGCTCTACATCTTGGGCTTGGATGTAGCTTTTTATCAGGTCTTTCTCTCGTCGCTTTTTGGTGGCATCTTGGGCATCGTGCTGTTGATTCCCTTTCGTAAATATTTCGTCAAGGAGATGCACGGCAAGTACCCCTTCCCTGAAGCTACGGCAACCACCGAGGTGCTGGTGTCGGGCGAAAAAGGAGGTAACCAAGCCAAATTGCTGGCTGTGGCGGGTCTTGTGGGTGGTCTCTACGACTTCGTGGTCGGTACGTTCGGTATGTGGACGGAGTCCGTTTCAACCCGCATCTGTGCCTTTGGCGAGCTGTGTGCTGATAAATTCAAGGTGGTCATCGGGGTCAACACCTCGGCTGCACTGCTTGGTTTGGGCTACATCATTGGCTTGAAATATGCCCTGATTATCGCCGCAGGCTCATGCCTCGTGTGGTTGATTATAGTCCCGATTGTCGGCTCGCTTGCTGGAAGTATCGACCCGGCAGCTTTGGCGGCAATTTTGGGTGTCACAAAACAGGATATTCTCTCAAATCCGCAGTCGTTAATGACGGCGGAGAACTTAGTGCAATTCATTGGTAAGCCGCTCGGTATCGGCGGTATCGCCATGGCAGGCTTGGTGGGCATCATCCGCCAGTCGGGCATCATTCGCCAAGCCGTAGGACTGGCAGTCAAAGAGTTGGGCGGAGGTAAGAAGGTGGTTGTCGCCACCGAACGCACACAGCGCGATATAACCATGAAACTCATTCTTTCGATCCTCATCGCTACGCTGGTTGCCACCTTTGTTTTCTTCCACTTCGGTATGCTTGGTGGCAACATGACGCAGTCGATTGTGGCTATCTTGATTGTCTTTGTGATTGCCTTCCTCTTCACCACCGTGGCAGCAAATGCCATCGCTATTGTGGGTTCAAACCCCGTCTCAGGTATGACCCTGATGACGTTGATTCTCTCGTCGTTGGTGTTGGTGAGTGTGGGTCTGAGCGGCACGAGTGGCATGACGGCAGCGTTGATTATCGGTGGCGTGGTCTGCACGGCACTCTCTATGGCGGGCGGTTTCATCACCGACCTTAAAATCGGATATTGGCTTGGTACAACACCCAAGAAGCAGGAGGCGTGGAAGTTCCTCGGCACGTTTGTCTCGGCAGCTACCGTGGCAGGTGTGATGATTATCCTCAATAAAACCTACGGTTTCGTGGGCGAGGGATCGCTCGTGGCTCCGCAGGCAAATGCTATGGCAGCGGTGATTCAGCCGCTAATGACGGGTGGTCAAACCCCGTGGGTGCTCTACTTCTGTGGTGCAATGTTGGCACTGTTACTCACGGCAATCGGTGTGCCGGCATTGGCCTTTGCGCTGGGTATGTTTATCCCTCTTTCGCTCAATATTCCGTTGGTCGTTGGTGGTCTTGTAGCGTGGTTTGTTTCGAGCCGCACGACGGACGAGGGGCTCAATAAGGCGCGTGCCGATCGCGGAACGCTCATTGCGTCAGGTTTCATCGCCGGTGGTGCATTGATGGGTGTGGTGAGTGCGATTCTTAAATTTGCTAAGGTGGATTGGCGCATGGCTGAGTGGTCATCGTCGAATGGTGCTGAGTGGACGGCTGTGGCGATGTATGTAGCCATCATTGTCTACTTCGCATGGCACACACTGCGCGCAAAAAAAGATAATGATTAAAAAATAAAATTATGGAACTGAAAGAACGATTTTTGAAATACGTCGCCTTCGACACTCAATCTTGCGAGGAGAGCGAAACATTCCCCTCGAGTGACAAAGAGCTTGTGTTGCTGCATCACCTTGCTGATGAGATGCGGACGCTTGGTTTGCAGGAGGTCACAACCGACAAATACGGCTATACGATGGGTACGATTCCCGCCTCGAAAGGATGCGAGGATGCCCCTGTGCTGGGTTTCATTGCCCACGTGGACACTGCGCCCGATATGAGTGGCAAGGATGTGAAACCGCGCATCGTTGAGGATTACGATGGCTCGGATTTGGTGCTCAACGGGCAGCTTACAATGAAGGTCACGGACTTTCCGGAGTTGCGTGAATTTATAGGTCACACGCTGATTCATACCGATGGCACGACGCTCTTGGGTGCTGATGACAAGGCGGGTGTGGCGGAGATTATGACCGCAGCGGAGCATTTGCTGGCTCATCCCGAAATTAAGCACGGCAAGATTCGTGTGGGCTTCACCCCCGACGAGGAGATTGGTCGCGGGGTCGATTTCTTCGATGTCAAGGCGTTTGGTGCCGACTTTGCCTATACGGTTGATGGCGGTTTTGAGGGTGAATTGGAGTTCGAAAATTTCAATGCTGCGGGTGCTAAAATCGAGATTCAAGGACGTAATGTACACCCCGGATCGGCTAAGAATAAGATGATTAACGCCATCATTGTGGGTGCGGAGTTGAACGCGATGCTGCCCGCGTGGGAGCGTCCGGAGCATACCGAACACTACGAGGGATTCTACCACTGCGTGGGATTTAATGGCACAGTCGAGCGTGGATCGATGAGTTACATCATCCGCGATCACGATGCTGAAAAGTTCGAACAGAAGAAGGTTTTTATCTACAACTGCGTTGAGTTGCTGAACAAAAAATATGGTGAAGGTGTGGTGAAACTCACCCTCAAAGACCAGTATTACAACATGAAAAAGATGGTCGAGCCTCATCCGCAGATGATTGACAAAGCTCTGGAGGCTATGCGTATGGCGGAAGTTGTGCCCATGATTCAGCCCATTCGTGGCGGCACGGACGGTGCGCGTCTATCGTTCATGGGTCTGCCTTGTCCCAACCTCTTCACGGGTGGCATGAATTTTCATGGAAAATATGAATATGTGTCGCTCACCACGATGCACAAGGCGATGAATGTCATCGTTAATCTGGCAAAACTTTGGGCTAAATAGCTGAAATAATTATGGATGAATTCGGGTTTTTGAAGGTTGCGGCAGCCGTGCCGCACGTACGCGTGGCTGATTGTGCGTGGAATGCGGAGCACCTGATTGCTCTGGCGCAGCAGGCGGCACAGCGGGGTGTGGAGATTGTGGCATTTCCCGAACTCAGTGTGACGGGCTACACGTGTGGCGATTTGTTTTTGCACTCTACCTTACTCACTGCGGCGGATGCAGCGGTGGAGCAGATTGTCAAGGCGACGCGCAAGTTGCCCATTGCATTGATTGTGGGTGTACCTGTGGCGCATGGTAGCGAACTCTACAATTGTGCGGTTGTGGCTGCGCAGGGGCGTATCTTGGGCGTTGTGCCAAAGAGCTACATCCCCAATTACTCAGAATTTTATGAGGCTCGTTGGTTTGCGTCGGGTGCGGAGATTGCCTCCGACACAATTAATATAGGTGGTCAGGAGGCGGATTTCGGTACCGATCTTACGTTCGATTTAAATGGTGTGGAGTTTGGCGTGGAAATTTGCGAAGATTTGTGGGTGGCTACACCGCCCTCGTCGCAACTTGCACTGGCGGGTGCGAAGGTGATTTTCAACCTCTCAGCATCGCCCGAAGTTGCGGGCAAGCACGCCTATCTGCGCACACTTGTGGCACAACAGTCGGCACGTACCCTCTCTGCTTATGTCTATTGTTCGGCAGGTGCGGGCGAGTCGTCGACCGATTTGGTCTATGCAGGCAACGGCATCATCGCTGAGAATGGAGCTATCTTGCGTGAGAGCGTGCGATTTGCTCTGGATGAACAACTTGTGGTGGCAGATGTGGACATTGAACGAATCGAGAATGAACGTCGTCGGTGTACGACTTTCCGCACTTCCGACTCAGCAGCCGAGACCACCGTCATTGAGATGGAGATTGCTGAGAGCCTGCGTACGGAGACCCTGGATCGCGAGATTGACCCTATGCCTTTTGTGCCTGCGGATGATACGCATCGCGCCGAACGTTGTGAGGAAATTTTAAATATTCAGACGTGCGGATTGGCGCAACGCATGACCCATACGAAGTGTAAGTGCGTAGTGATTGGCATCTCAGGCGGATTGGATTCGACCCTTGCGTTGCTTGTTGCGGTGCGTGCTTTCGATCGGTTAAAACTGAATCGTCAAGGAATTATGTGTATCACCATGCCCGGATTCGGAACCACAGATCGCACTTATGGCAACGCTTTGAAGCTGATGCGCGAATTGGGTGTCACAGAGCGCGATATTGACATCCGTAAGGTGTGCAAACAGCATTTTGCCGATATTGGACTCGATTCGGCGGATCGCTCGACAGCTTATGAAAATTGCCAAGCTCGTGAACGAACGCAAATTCTTATGGATGTGGCAAATATGGAGGGTGGATTGGTAGTTGGTACGGGCGATTTGAGCGAATTGGCACTCGGCTGGGCGACCTACAATGGCGATCAGATGTCAATGTACGGTGTCAACTGTTCTGTTCCGAAGACACTTGTACGCTATTTGGTGCGTCACGAGGCGGAGCGGCTGGGCGGAGCTTTGTGTGCTGTATTAGTGGATGTTTGCGATACGCCGGTCAGCCCCGAACTACTTCCTGCGACGAAGAAGGGCGAGATTGCGCAAAAGACTGAGGATCTTGTGGGTCCATACGAACTGCATGATTTCTTCCTCTATAATTTTATCCGTGCCGGATTCTCGCCTGCCAAAATATTCTATCTTGCCGAGCAAGCGTTTGGCGAGCAGTACGACAATGAGACCATTTTGCGGTGG
The DNA here is from genome assembly GCA_036652255.1 of Alistipes sp. Lineage (GTDB taxonomy): Bacteria > Bacteroidota > Bacteroidia > Bacteroidales > Rikenellaceae > Alistipes. The sequence goes on from JAVVWE010000002.1 coordinate 80,315, forward strand.
TTGCGTCTCTTCTTTAGTCGTTTCTTTGCGCAGCAATTCAAACGTTCGGCGATGCCCGACGGGCCGAAGATTGGTAGCGTATCGCTCTCACCTCGTGGTGATTGGCGGATGCCATCGGATGCTGTTGCTTCGGCGTGGCTTGACGAGATTGACGCGTTGTAAAGGGCGGACAACAACATAGAGAGCGGAGACTTCATGCGAGGTCTCCGCTCTCTATTTTTTGTGATTACAGTGTGCAGTGCAGGTTTGAGGGTGGTGCGGGCGACTCCTCGCGTAGCGGTAAGTACATCGCGCGATTGAGGTCGGGAGAGCCTGTACCAAAGTCGAAATTATCAGGAGAGGTGAACTCCACGAGCAGGTCGCCCATGTAGCCCAGCTGTGCGTAGAAATTGCGCAACTCCTCTCCGTCGGGGATGAGCAGCAGAGCCGCATCACCCCGCTGACGGCAGAGTGCTTCGGCTTTGTGTAGCAGCTCTGTGGCGAGTCCGCGATGGCGAAAGGCGGTCGCCGTAGCTACGCCGTAGATATAAATGGTGCGCCCCAATTCGCTCTCGAAGGGGATGAGATGAAGCATCGAAACCAATGCGCCATCGCGCTCTATGCCGAGCATTTGGTGGCGATTGTAGTAACGAATCAAGAATGAGTCGATGAATGCCTCGTCGTCGTCAAATGCCTCTTGCCACAGTGCTTTGACTGCGATTTCGTCGGCAAAGAGCCGTGTGATGGTGTACTTATGTTGCAAAAATGCAGGGCGATAGGAGAGTTTAGAATGGCGCAATCCGCCAATTCCGAGATCCTCTTCGCGGTTGATAAGTGTGAAGTGCGGTGGCAGGTGTTCGGCGAAAAGTTTGTTGATGATGGTAAAGGCTCCGTCGTAGTCGGTGTCGGCTTTTTCGACGTGAGTGTCGAAAGTGTGGGCATTAACGGCTGATCCAAATGTGAAAGCTATAAGCTTGTCATCCACGTAGATGCACCCACCTACGAGCCCTAAAACGTTGAAGTTTTCGAACGCCCGTTGCATGGCGCGCTGTTCGGCACAAAGCTCCGAAGTGTGCCCCTCGTGCACCTGCCTCCATTGCTGTTCGAGTTGCATACACTCATCAAAGCGGTCGTGGGTGAGGGGTTCGTAACGGTAGTTGGGGTATTCGGCGGTGAAGCGATTGATGTGGTTGCGCTTGGACTGATAGTGCCGCCCCGTTAGTTGGCGCAAATCATCGGCGTGATAGATGTAATCTTCCATGTCGCGATCCGATTCGGAGGCGAACAGCCCTGTGTGATTGCGACGAATGTGGTCGTTCGCTTCGTCTGTGAGTCCGATGAGCCGCAATCGTTGGTTGTGGGCGTGGGCATCGTCGTACAAGGCGGGGATGATGGAGCTGAAATCACCCTGCCCGACGGGTTGCATATAGCCAATTTTCTCTCCACCGCCAATCTGAAAGCGGATGACTAAAAAATCGTCAATCACTGCCCATGCGCTGTGGTACATGAATTGCCAGCAGAACATATTGGCAAAGGCGAGATCGCAATTGCAAATATCGGAAGACATGGTGTAGTGTTCGATTGTGGCTTTATCTTCGAGCCTTATTGGCTTAAAATCAATCATTTAACAATATAACTTTTTTGCTCTGTGTGCCGATAATATTGTTGTATGAGGGCTTTGAGTTGCATCTCAAGCGAGTCGGCAGCAACCCTCTCGCCCGTAGTGCGAAGGGTGGTGGTAGCTTTTTGTTCGTCGAATTGGATGAGTCGATCCTTTGTCACAGCGCGGAATTGTGCATCGTATGATACGCTCCATGCGGGGCGCGTGGGTTCGTTCAATACATCGCGCCCGAAGGCAAAATAGGGCTCTCGATTACCCACTAATCCCAGCACGGTTGGCATGATGTCAATCTGTTGTGTAACCTCATCTGTTGCGCCTCGCAGCGCACCGTCTGGTGTATATAAGAAGCTGATGATATGGTTGTTGCCCGGATATGTGCGGCTTTCGGGAGCAAATTTTTCTGACGACACATGGTCGGCCACAAAGACAAATAGGGTGCGGGCGAACCACGCTTCGTTGCCATAACGTTCGAAGAAATGGCGAAAAGCGAGGTCGTCGTAGGCGACGCTTTTGTGGATGGCGGTATAGCCCGTGGGCAGTGAATGAGCGTATGCGTCGGGGACATTGAAAGGGTGGTGTGAACTGGTGGTGAACAAGGCTGCGAAGAAGGGTTCGGGCAGGGTGGCGAACTCTTCGCCCGCGAATTGCAGAAAGGGTTCATCCCAAATGCCCCAGTAACCGTCAAAGTCGTTTTTCCCATGGCGTTTTTCGAACTCTTCACGGCTGTAAAGTCGTTGTACGCCTGCCGAGCGGGCGTAAGCGTCGAAGCCCATCGAGCCTCGTTCTGAACCACAAAAAAAGGCGGTTTCATATCCTTTATCTGCCAGAATTGCAGGTAATTGACGGCTTGCTCCCAGCGATTGTGGCATGAGTACAAAAGGTGTCTTGAACGAAGGAATGCTACCTAGTACCGCCGGCATGGCTTGAATCGAACGTGTGCCGTTGGCATACATCTGGCGCAGGCAGTAGCCCTCGCGCATGAGCGAATCGAGGAAGGGGGTGAACCCTTTCACTTCGCGTTGGGCATAGGCTTCGGGCATGAGTAGTGCCGAGTGGTCGGCAGACATACTTTCCATGATGAAAATCACAACGTTACGTCCCGTGAGATCAACCGCTGTTGAGTCGATGGGTGTGTGTATGGGCGAGAAATGACGCTCCAATTCCGCCTCTTCGAAATAGTGGATATACTTCACACTACCGCTGCTGCCGATGGTGCGCAGGATGCAAAACGGGTTGCTTAAAATGAGGTTTGCTTTGGTGTTATCATTTGCATAAAGTGCTGCATTTGAAAGTGTTATAGGGCGAGTCATGCGGGTCATTCCACCTCGAACGCCTGCGATGCACACTCCTGCTGCAAGGGCGAAGAAGAGGGTGTGAACCACGTAATATGCCCACCCGTGCAGGGGCGATTTGAGGGGCGTGCGCCGACGATAGCCAACTATGAGCAGTCCAATCAGGGCGGCAGTAATGAGCACCATGAACCAGTTTTCGGACATGAATTTCAGTGCCAATTGCGCTGAATTGGAGTTGTCAGCGAAGAAAATTTCGTCGGCAGTAAAACGTTTCAAGGTGTAGCGAAAATAGACGGCATCTGCCATGTTGACTGCCACTACAAGTACCGCATTAACAACGACATAATACCCAAATTGAATCCGCTGATACCACGCGCGTTCGCGTATGTGGAACGGCACAAGCGACAGTACGATGAACAAACCATCGGCATAAATAATCGAGACGGTGTCGAATTTGAGTGCGCCTGCCACGAGGGATTCTAATTCGTCCCACGCAATGGCTCCAATGGTTGCAGAATTGTAAATGTAAAATGCTGTACGACAGAGCATCAGCACCACGTAGAGTAGTGCGATGCGCCATGCGAGCATTCCGATGGATGTGTGGTGCTTTGTTGCCATTTATTCGCAGGCTTTCAACGACATATCGAGTGACTTAATCTGGTGTGTCAGAGCCCCTACTGAGATGAAATCAACTCCTGTTGCGGCGTAATCGCGCAACGTGTCGAGGGTGATGCCACCACTTGATTCGGTCTGGCAGCGACCTGCGACTTTGACGACAGCTTCGCGCGTCAGCGCAGTGCTAAAATTGTCGAACATGATGCGATCCACGCCACCCGCAGCGAAGACGCAATCAATATCCTCCAACGAGCGCACTTCGCACTCGATTGGAATCTGTTTGTTGTGTGTGCGTAGATACTCTTTTGCACCACGCACCGCATTTTCTATGCCGCCTGCGAAGTCTATGTGGTTGTCTTTGAGGAGAATCATGTCGAACAAACCCATGCGATGGTTCTCTCCACCTCCGATTTTGACCGCCATTTTATCCAGTACACGCATACCCGGTGTGGTTTTGCGTGTGTCGAGTATGCGTGTGTGAAGTCCTTGTAGGCGATCGACATAGACCGCTGTTTGAGTCGCTACACCACTCATGCGCTGCATGATGTTGAGCAAGATGCGCTCGGCTTGGAGCAGCGATTGCATTCGTCCGGCGACGTAGAATGCTACGTCACCCGGCTTCACCCGATCACCATCCTTGAGCCGTTGGTCAAACAGCACTTCGGGGTCGAGGCGGTGCAGCACAATTTGCGCAATTTCGATACCGGCAAGGATGCCTTCCTGTTTGCACAGCAAACGCATACGCCCCTGCTCCGAGGCGGGAATGCAGCATAGTGAAGTGTGGTCACCGTCGCCAATATCCTCACGGATAGCGAGTTCAATCAGCTCGTCGACAAACGGTTTGTATTCTGTTTTCATATTTAGTTCATTCTTTGTGTTCCAATGTAGGTCACGCGGTAGCCCATGCAGTTGAACGCAATATTGAGTCCTGAATTGGCAATGGTGCCCGAAAGTTCGGTAATCAAGTAGCGATCGTAAGGTGTTCCACCCACGAAAGGTACGATATTATTGCCTAATAAAGAAGTCATCACGGCAGAATTTGCATACGAAATATCGGGAATTGCCATGGTCAGCGGGGGCATTTGTGGTACGAAATGGGTGTTGTACATCCATAAAGTAAAGGTGTGGTTGCTCTGCTCAACGAGGCTAAAACGGACATTTTCGTATGTGTAGTTGGTGCCGCCATTGAGCGGAATGACGCTCATCACACCCGTATAATCGAATGAAATATAGATTGGATCGTCCTCTAAATCGCAGGAAGAGAAGGTGAATGCACTAAGCAGGGTGAGCAGTAAGAAAAGCTTTTTCATAATCGTTTTTATTATAGATTAATATTTAAGGTAATTCCAAAGGTGCGCGGGCGACCGCATTGTAGAAATTCGTTGCCAATCGACTTGAAATAAAAGGTATCGTAACTTCTTCCCGTGAGGTTGCGTCCCCAAATATCAATCGAATAGTGCGCGTGTTCGATGCGCACCGAGGCATCCAGCAGCGCGTAAAACGGTTGAGTGAGGGTGTTTTCTTCGTTCCACCAAATGCGCCCCACGCCACGTAAGCCACTAGACAGTACGATGTTACTTAACCAAGTGACGGTTGTTGGGATGGTCCATGTGGCACGCAGTGCTGCGGTGTGTTCGGGAGCGTAGGGGATGCGGTTGCCACGAAAATCTTGTTTTCCGTTGTTGTAATGGCGGAAGGCAGCGTGTGTGTAACCGTAGGAAAGGCTCAAATCGAGGTTGCGCCACGGGGTTGCCTCCACCGCTACCTCACCACCCATGCTGCGTGTGCGTCCGGCATTGGTCATCATGCGCCCCGTGGTTGTCCCCTCCGGAAAGACGGTGATTTGCTGGTCGCGGCACTCAATCCAGAAGAGGGCAAAGTCGGTGCGCAGGTCGCCTTGCGCGGTGGTGAAATGACCACCCAACTCGTAGTTCCAACTCTTTTCGGGCTTGTAGGTCACCACTTTGTCTATGTCGTACGAGGAGCCGAAGCCCATGCGGTTCATCATCTTTTGTTGCAGTACGTCCGAGAACATCTGGGTGTTGAAGCCTCCCGCTTTGTAGCCCTTCGATGCCGAGGCGTAGAGGCTGTTGGTGCGATTAAATTCGTAGCGAACAGCCACTTTGGGCAGCACTTCAGTGAAGGATTGTTGCAGCCAGCCCCCTTCGTCCACGGTCCAATTGAAGGGATATACTTTGCCGTTGGTGCGGTTTGTTTTGGTGTAATTTGTGCGGGTAAAGTTGTCGTAGCGCAGTCGTGCGTATTCGTAATCAACGCGTATGCCGAGTGTAAAGTGCCAATGTCCTGTCCTCAGATTCGATTCATGGTAGAGTGCTGCCCCCATGTTGGGCATTCGGAATCGGCTGTCGAGCGGCAAGGTTTCATCTCTCCATGCGTAGGTGTAGTCGGGATCGTGCTGATTGGCGTTGTCGAGAATCAGGTGGTTTATGCCGTCGCGCATGAAGAGCACAGGGGCATTCATTCGTCCGTGTTTGTAGAAGCCGAATGCTCCGAAGAGCCATTCATAAGCGTGTTGGGTGTTGGAGCGAAAGACCACATCTTCGGTCAGGCTGTGTTCGCGCACGGCTTGACGTAGGGTGAAGTAGGAGGCGGGGGTGAAATCCTGATCGAGAACCATTGCGTCGTCCGAATATTGGTAGCCCGTGATGGATGAGACGGAGAAGTTGGCTGCATCGTAGCGGAGGGTGAGTCCGTTGCTGATGTTGGTGCGGTCGTAGGAGCAGGGGTCGTTGTAGTTTATTTCGCCCGTCGCCACCGCCTTGTAGGGGTAGCCGCCTTGGGTGAGTACCGAGAAAGATGTTGTGTTTTCGATGCTTAGTCCCTGTGTGCCGCGCCATTGCAGTTTGAACCGTCCACCGCCCATCTTCTCCCAGTCGCACGCAGAGCCGGTGGCGAGATTGTCGAAAAAACCGTCGCTTTGGGTGTAGTAGAGGGCGAGAGCAATGCCCAAATTATCACGTAATTTATTGTAAGTAGAGGCGTTGAGCCGCCATGTATTGCCGCTGCTGTATGCTGCACCCAAGCGTACCCCTTGGTATGAGAGGGGCGAGAGGGTGTAGATGTTGACCACGCCGCCCATGGTGTTGCGTCCGTAGAGGGTGCTCTGTGGACCGCGCAGCACTTCGATACGTTCGATGTCCACCAGATCGAAATCGTAGTTATTTTTGTTGAGTATCGGCACATTGTCGACGTTCATTCCCATCACTGGTTGATCGATACGTGCACCTAAACCGCGCACATAGAGCGACGAGGTCATACGCGATCCGTAGTCGGGAATGTAGAAGTTGGGAACAAGTTCCGATGCCTCTTTCAGTGCGTGGATGCCGCCTCGCTGAAGGGAGCGACTGCCGAGTACGGTGGCAGCGATGGGTTGATTGCGCAGTGCCATGCCCTGTTTTATGGCGGTCACCTGCACTCGATCGACCATAATTACGGTGTCGATAGGTGTCTGTTCGGCGTACGCCATCCTACCGCATGAGAGCAGCAGGAGTAGCAGGAAAAATTGTCGAATAGATGAAGGCATGAGTGAATCTGTTTACACTGCAAAGGAACGACTTTTTCCACACATCTGCAATCCTCATTTGTGAGGGTTTTAGAGCGTGTCGATGTGCACGTAGCCGTTGGTTACAGCGTAGAGCGTTAGTCCCGATACGGAGCGGATGCCCAGTTTCTCGATGATATTTTTGCGATGCGAGATGACGGTTGTGATGCTGATGTGGAGGGCTTCGGCAATCTCCTTGTTGATGTGTCCTTGAGTCAACAGCTCAAGTACTTCGATTTCGCGAGGCGAAAGGGGGGTGGTGGGGTATGTGGGGTGTGTGCCTGCGCCAATGGGATGCTCGTGCCGATGCGGGTTTTGGCGCAACCGCAGGATGTCGCGTACCAGCCCCTCTTCGCTCTGAGCGATATTCAAACTGGGTTGATTACCTGCGTTTTGCATCTCGTTGACGAGCAAGATTGTTTTGCTCGCGTGGTGGGCGAAAAAGGCGTTATGCTCCACGAAAACCGGCAGTGAAACGAAGAAGTGGAAGAACCGTTCGGGATCGGCTTCGCTCAGCCGATCGAATGAATCGAAAACCTCGACCGTTGCCACGGGAATTATCTTTTCGAGGATGGATTTCAGCCCCAGTCCCGTCAGAATAGTGGGCGTGACGACTGCTATTTCAGGCTGTAATTCATTGCTATTCATGGTGATAAGGTTCGTTGTTGAGGATGGTGAAGGCGCGGTAGATTTGTTCGGCAAAGATGGCTCGCACAAATTGATGAGAGAAGGTCATTTGAGAGAGTGAAAGTTTGGCATCGGCGCGCGCATAGACCTCGTCGGAGAATCCGTAGGGACCACCGATGACCATCACCAACCGTTTCAGCCCGCTATTGAGCCGTTTCTGAAGCCAGAATGCGAACTCCACCGAGCGGTATTCTGCACCCCGCTCGTCGAGTAGCACTACGTAGTCGCCCTCGGTGAATTGGCGCATAAGAGCCTCCCCTTCAGCCGTGCGTTGTTGCTTGGTGGTCAGACTCTTCGTGTTGCGTACATCGGGCAACACGGTCATTGCAAAACGGCAGTAGAAATTCACGCGTCGGGCATATAGCTCCACGAGAGTTTCAATTTCTTTTGAGTCGGTTTTGCCGATGACGATTAGTTCAATATTCATAACGACCTCTTTATAAATCGCTATTCCACTCACCCTTAGCATCTTCGTAAATCACCGGACGCTTTGTCTCCACCGATTTGAGCCATTGATATGCCTTGTACATTGCATAGCCATTACCCGCCTCACCGCCCAAGGCGAAGCCAATTACGCAAGTGAAATTGCGCGAGCGGTAATACATCGCCTTCACGCGCTCGATGTACTCGCCCACCAGAGCGGGATCGTTCGAGGGTGTGCCCGTGGGGGAGAGGTCGTTGCAATGACCGGAAGCATGGATGTTGGCGCGGTCAATCACGTAGAGTCCCAACTCGTTGCACAGCTCGTAAAACCATGCAGGTTGTGGATAATCGGGACGAATCGTATTGATATTCTTTGCTTTGAGTGCTGCAAGCTGCCCGCGCGTTGTGGTGCTATTAGCGGCAGCATTGTAGACGGCAGCATTGATGCGAATCTCTTTGTCGAAGTTGTAGAACTTCCCCTCGCGGAACGTGAGGTCGGCAAAGCCTACCGTGCGAGGCATATATTCTTTGTATGCGCCATCGCGGCGGGTGAAAATCATCACCTTGTAGAGAGGAGGATTCTTTGGTCCCGCCAACCATTTATTCTCGTTTGTGTGGTAAATATAAGGTGTGAAGTGCAGCGTGTCGGTCGAACGACCGGCAAGGGTGTGCTCCACAATGTTGAAATCGAGCAATTTGCCTTGTGGTGAGTAGATGTCGTAACCCACGGTCACCGTCTCGTCGAAATTGTAACCATTTTGCGCAATTACATCCAGTTGTAGAGTGCCAAACCGATTTGTGGAGTCGGGAACCAGAGCCATAGTGAAATCGCGAATGCTACGCTTGTTCTGCATAAAAAGATAGCTCTCTGCAAAGGCTTTGCGGGGCGATGCGGAGGTGTGCAGGCGTGGGGTTCGGCTCGGACGCAAGTCGACCACAATGGCATTCTTGCCTTCGTGAATGGCGGGTGAGAGGTAGAAATCAGCAGGGGTTGAGGAATCTTCGACCGTAGCCAACTGTTGATCGTTTACCGAAAGGGTGTATGCTGAACCGACATTCTCTAAATGCAGATAAACCAGACCATCGGTCCATGCGTAGGGAATCTCAATCACCTGCCCCATGCTCACCGTATCGTTTTGTGTCAGAAATGTTTCGGGTTTGAAACTCAGATAGGCCTTGTCGCTTTTGTGACTTCGGGCATCCGCCTCGATGCGGCTGTCGTAGGGTGCGCTCTCGGTGCGATAAATACGCCCTGCGGGTTGGGCGGCAAGAGCCGCTACGCAGCTCAAAGCAGCTATTAGGAGCAATAATCTTCTCATACGTGCGAGATACTTATGTGGTATTTATTAGTCCGACAAAGGTACTTTTTTTTTGTCGAATCACAAATTAATACTTATCTTTGTAAATTCGAAAATAGGATAGGAAAATAGATAAAATTGATAATATGAAAACGTTGAGAATCGCTGAAATTCTAAAGTCGACAAGCGTGGATGTCGATATGACCGTCAAAGGCTGGGTGCGCACCAAGCGCGGTAATAAAAATGTGGCTTTCATCGCCCTGAATGACGGCTCGTGTGTTGCGAATATCCAGATTGTAGTTGACCTGTCGATGATTGACGAGGAGCAACTCAAACCGGTCACCACGGGTGCTTGTATCCGAGTCGATGGACGGTTGGTGGCATCGCAAGGTGCAGGACAGGGTGTCGAGGTGCAGGCTGCGAAGATTGAAATTTATGGTACGGCAGATCCCGAAACCTACCCTTTGCAGAAGAAGGGGCATTCGCTTGAGTTTCTGCGCGATATAGCCTACTTACGTCCGCGCACCAATACGTTTGGTGCGGTGCTGCGTATTCGCCACGCCATGGCCTATGCGATTCACAAATACTTCAACGACAAGAATTTCTACTACTTCCATACGCCACTCATCACCGCTTCGGATTGTGAGGGTGCCGGTGCCATGTTCAACGTCACGACGCTCGATTTGAATAACGTTCCCAAGACCGAGCAGGGCAAGGTGGATTATACGCAGGACTTTTTCGGTAAGTCGTGCAACTTGACCGTTTCAGGTCAACTCGAGGGCGAGTTGGGCGCGCTGTCGTTGGGTCAAATCTATACCTTTGGACCTACTTTCCGTGCCGAAAATTCGAATACAGCACGTCACGCCTCGGAGTTCTGGATGATTGAGCCGGAGGCTGCCTTCTACGAGCTGGAGGACAACATGGAGTTGGCAGAGGAGTTCATTAAATATTTGGTCAACTATGCCCTCGACCACTGCGCTGAAGATTTGGAATTCTTGAATAAAATGTGGGATCCGGAGTTGATTGAACGGTTGCGCTTTGTGGTCGCCAACGACTTCAAACGTCTCGATTATACCGAGGGTGTGGAGATTCTGAAGGCATCGGGTCATAAGTTCGAATTTCCTTGTGATTGGGGTTGCGACTTGCAGAGCGAGCATGAGCGTTATTTGGTTGAACAGCACTTCAAACGTCCCGTCATCTTGATTAACTATCCCAAGGAGATTAAAGCGTTCTATATGAAACAGAACGAGGATGGTAAAACGGTACGCGCAATGGATGTATTATTCCCAAAAATAGGCGAGATTATAGGTGGCTCGGAGCGTGAAGCCGACTACGGCAAACTTCGTGCACGAGTACTGGAACTTGGTATGAATGAAAAGGATATTTGGTGGTATCTCGACACGCGTCGTTGGGGATCGGCTCCCCATTCGGGCTTTGGTCTGGGATTCGATCGTCTGTTGATGTTCGTCACGGGCATGAGTAATATTCGCGACGTGCAACCTTTCCCTCGTACCCCAAAAAATGCGGAGTTCTAACAACGCACATTCGACCCAAACGAATGCAAAGAAGAAGCCAATTGTGAATTTTAAATTCTTAATTGGATAACGAAGTATGGCTATTAATCAGAAACAAGTACTTTCGCTTCAACAAAAACTCTCTCCGCAGCAGATTCAGATGATCAAGCTGCTTGAGTTGCCAACCATGCAGCTCGAACAACGGGTCAAACAGGAGATTGAGGATAACATTGTGCTTGAAGAGGATGCACGCGCCTCGGAGGAGGAAGATGCACCAGAGGAGACTAAACCGCGCGAAATTTCGGTCGAGGAGTATCTGCGCGAGGACGACACTCCCTCCTACAAGAGTCATATAAATAACTATTCGAAGGACGACAAGCAACGTCCGGTCTACCTCACAGGCGGGCGGTCGTTGCACGAATATCTCGTCGAGCAGTTGAGCTATCGCGACCTTTCGGAGCGTGAGATGCGGCTGGCAATCTACCTAATTGGCAGCATCGACGAGGATGGCTATTTACGTCGCGATTTGGAGTCGATAGCCGACGATGTGGCCTTCACGCTTGGTATGGAGACCTCGGCAGGCGAGCTGGAGGAGTTGTTGAAAATTATTCACCAACTGGAGCCTGCTGGTGTTGGATCCCGTAACTTGCAGGAATGCTTAATGTTGCAGATAGGACAGGTGCCGCTCAATACGCGTGCTTTGCGACTGGCTCGTAAGATTCTGACCTCTTACTTCGATGAGTTCGTGAAGAAACATTACGATAAATTGATGGCGCGATTGCAAATTTCGGAAGATGATTTCCGGGAGGCAATTGCCGAAATCAGGCATCTTTCGCCCAAGCCCGGCAACCTCTATGCCGAAGGTGGCAGCGACACAACGCCCTACATTATTCCCGATTTTGTGCTCGATTATCACGATGGAGCCTTCGCACTATCGCTCAATTCCTACAATATTCCCGAGGTGCGCGTCAACCGTCGTTATGTGGATATGATACGCGACATGGTGGGTGCTGATGGGGTGGTGAAGGAGAAAGACAAGGAGGCAATTCAGTTTGTGAAGAGTAAAATCGACTCGGCAAAGTGGTTTATTTCTGCCATCAAGCAACGTCACGATACACTTATGCGGACGATGCAGACCATTTTAGATTATCAGCAGGAATATTTCATCGACGGGGATAAAAGCAAGTTGCACCCCATGATTCTCAAAGATATTGCTGACCGTACGGGGCTTGATGTTTCGACTATTTCGCGTGTGGTGAACAGCAAATATGTGCAGACTCAATTTGGTATTATCTTGCTCAAATCGCTCTTTTCGGAGGCGATGCAGACTGATAGTGGCGAAGAGGTATCGAGCTATGAAATAAAGAATTTATTGCAGCAAAGTATTGACAGCGAGAATAAACGACATCCGTTGACCGACGAAACGCTGATGGATATTCTCAATGCACGAGGCTACCATATTGCCCGACGCACGGTGGCAAAATACCGCGAGATGCTCAATATCCCTGTGGCGCGGCTGCGCAAACAAATTTAACGACATGACCCGCTCAGAAAAAATAGCGCACGGTATTTCGTGGCTGCTGCATCCTTTTTTGCTACCAGTTTATGTGATGGTGGTGATGCTCACCACCACTGTTTTCGCACTCTATCCCACCCGTTTGAAACTCTATATTGTGTGGGTGGTGACACTCTATACGATTGTTATTCCGCTGCTCTCAGTGGCTTTTCTTCGGTCGCTGGGGCGCATTTCCGATTGGTGCATTGACATCCGTAGTGAGCGCATTTTGCCTCTTTTGATTGGTATCGTCTGCTACTTGCTTTGCGCCCTGACCATGGCGAAAATCCCCTCGGCAATCTTTCTTCGGAAGTTCATGGTTGCCGCTGCTTGCTGCGAGGGGTTGGCATTGGTGGTCAGTCTCTATTGGAAAATAAGCCTCCATTTGACCGCCATGGGAGCCATTGTGGCGTTGTTTGTGGTGATGAATGTGGCTGGCGTGGGTAATTTGATGCTGCCGCTTTCGGTTGCCATTCTCTGCGCTGGAGCCTTGGCTTCGGCTCGATTGGTGCTCGATTGTCACAATGGATTTCAGATAGCTGCGGGTTTTTGTGGCGGCTTCATCACTGCATGGTTGGCTGTATTGTTTCTGTGATATCCATTGAAATTCCCGCATTACATCGCCCCTCGTAATGCTTTCTCCGCTCTTCTGTGTCTATTCGTAGCGCAACTCTAAGTCATCAACCCACATCACACTCTGTGTGCTGCCTGTGAAGTAGTCGCCCCAGCGCGATGCCGAGCAGACAATCATGATGTGTGTCGGCACGCGACTCGTGCTGTTGTATTGCAGTTCGACGGAAAATTCTGTCCACTTTTCGATACTCTTATTGAGCGGCATTTCACCGTAAGCAATCACTGCGGGACCATGCGGATCGAAGTAGGTCTCTTCGATAGCGCGGGTGCGCACCTGCACCGGACTCTCTGCTGTGCCGCCGTAGACTGCCGGATCCCAATCGCCCAATGCGATGTAAATCATGCCGTTGTCGGGATCACCGAGCGTGAGTGTGGTGCCAGCGGGCATCTTCAGCACCTTGTCAATGGTACCGCACGTGTACTTCACCCAGCCGTGCAGGGTGGTGGGGTGCGATTTGAAGGGTCGTCCGAAGTCAACAATGCCGTTTGTGCCATCGGTTTTGACGTAGGTGCCGAGGAAGATATTGCCGGCAGCGAATTTGCCAATGCCAACGATGTTGGCAAATTGTGATTTGAGCTGTGCCGCCGCATGGCCTGCGCTTCCGGGACGGATGTCGTCGGTGGCTTCGGTCAGGGTGATACTGGCAATTTTGGCTCCCGGGTTACCCGTTGACCAGTAGGGAGTTTCACCCTCGGCATAGGGATAAACAATCTTGCCTGCAACGCTCCAAGCCTCGAAGCCACCGTTGATTAGTGTCTGCATTTCCTCAGTGGTGAGGGTGGTTACGGGCGAATGTTCGTCATTGGCATAAGCTTCGAAATCGTAGGATGTAGCAGGGGTCAGCCCCGTCACTTTTGTCGAGAACGAACCGCCTTGAATGGTTATCTGCTCTTGTGGAATTTCCAGCCAATTTTCGCTACCTGAGAGTCGATAGCGGAAGCCCATTTTCGCACCGCTTTGACCTGCTGCTGTGAGCCATACAATTTTAGCCCACGCGTCGGCTTGGGTGAAGCGGACGCTCACATCAGTCGGTACTACGTAGAGCCGCCAACGCTCTTTGAAGGTGTGGTAGGTGAGGTCGACGTAGCGTACCGAGGTGAAGTCGGTCAGCTCCTCCATGGTTGGATTCATGGTTGTAATTTCGCGTGGACCGAGTTTCAGAGCTGTCACTTTAATGGCTTTCAAGTCTGTTTTCTTGGGTACATAAGCCGTTGCGGTGCGTGCTGCCAAGTCGAATTCGCTCTGCCCGACCTGCCCTTCGATGGCGAATGTGCGCGTGATGGTCTGTTGGGCAACGATGGTCCATTCGTAATTTTGGTAGAGCGACAGTGTGACGGAAATGGGTGAACGCAGATCAAAAGTACCCTCTAACGGGATGGAACTTTTGCCGTTTTCGGTGATTACGACCTTTTTGATGACCACTTTGCTGATGTCGGTTGTCTCGTCGAGATGGAGCGTCGCGACGTGATTTTTGGTATCAATATCGCCGCTTGCCACCGTGAAACCCTCGCCTTCGATGGACAGAATCTCGATTTTAGTTACGGGATAGGGTACGTTGTTTTCGATGCAAGAGTTGCTCAGTGCAAGTAATATGGTTGTAAATAGACCGATGCAGAGTTTCATTCCGTGTGTGTTTTGTGTATTGTTATAAAATCTTTCACCTTTGATTCTCGATGTGCAGTTGCTCGCAATTCGAAAATGAAAGGTGAAAGGTATTAATAAAAGCTGAAAGGAACAAATCTGTTCTTTAATATTCCCACATGAAGTCGGTGACGTGAAGTGTGTTGGTCGAGCATCCATTGATGTAATCACCGTAGGCACTCGTGGCGCAAGAGATGACGAGCGAGTAGTTGCCCGGGGTTGGTTTCGCCTCTTTGTCGTAGTAGCTTATTGGCAAGGTCAGTTCGGTCATGGTGGTGGTTTGCCCCTCAATGAAGATTGAACCATAGCCAATAATTTTGCCCTCGGTGACGGCATTTGTGCCACTCTCAGGATCCCACATTCCTGAGGGTTTACCCACACCTGAAGTCACACCGTGACGAGCTGTCCAATCGACGATGGCTACGATGATGCGTGCTTTGTCGGGTTTTCCTTGTGCAATATTTGAGCCGTGCTTGGTGTAGTTCACCGTACCTATGTTGGCTTTGTAGCGCAATTTGAGTGCGGTCGGACGAGCCGTGTAGGCGTATTTGTTTCCGAAGCCGACGGTTCCGTTCATACCTGTTTGGTTGAAAACGCCCGAAAAGAGGTTGCCCGGGGCAAACATACTGGCAATGCTGGTTGCAGTGTTGGAGATTGCAGATAATTTCGCACTCGATTCCGCACCATCGTAGGAACATAAGCCGGCAGTGGTGCCGTTGTTACCGCTGCCCCAGAAGTTTGCATCCGCACTGTTCGAGGTGGTGTAGCATGACAATCCCGCATTGTTCAACGAGGCAATTTGATCGCCGCCTGCGGTGGTAAATGTGCGTGTGGCGGTGGTCACACCGCCCAACACAGCGTAGTATTCGTAGGTGGTGTGGGCACGGATACCCATTGCTTTGTTGTGGGTGTAGAGACTTTTCCCAGTGCTATTGGTGCTCTGAGTCCAAGCAGGTGTGGCGGTGGCGGTATAGTAGAATCCCGCGCCTTTCGTTGCCGTCAGTTCGTTCCATGTCCCGGTTGTAGCCACTCGGTAAAAAATCTTCACATCGGTGATGGTCGGATTGGTGACAATTGCCTTGAGTGTTCCGGTGTTCGCCCAAAGGTCGTAGTCGGTCGAGGTAACTGCATCTACCCCTGAACTTGCCACCGTGCAGCTACCTGTGCCGACACCGTTGTCGATGTCCAACAAGTCGAATTGCAGCGTGTGAATGCCTCCGGTGAAGGTGGCTAAAAAGTCAGGTTCGAGTGTCACTGTCACGTTGTTGGCATCCACGGGTGTGCAGACGATGCCTGTTGGTGGCGTGACGACCGACGAGGCGTTGAACAAGGGGTAATTTGTGCCGTTGGTGGTCAGGTCCACCGTCTTGAGGCTCTTGACCGACGAGATGTTGAAGCACATCGCGTTGTTGTTGAAGGCGAATGTTTTGTTCATATCGAAGCCATCACCCTTGATTGAGGGTTGAGGGTTGAAGATGATGTTGTCGTTGTGATCTTCGGTGGTTTTGTCCACCAGCACCGTAATTTCGACAAAGCCGTCGGGAGTCTTCGAGTATTTAAATTTGAGTTTGTAAAGCGTGGCAGGCTCCGCATTGGTAATCACACCCGTTTGTGCGATGGTTCCAATTTCAGCATTCGAGCTCTCACCGTAGAAGCCCCAACTGAGGTTGGTGACCCCTTTTGGCAGCAGGAAGTAGCCGGTTGCAGTCGATGTCGTAGCGTCGAATTTGAGGGTTGGCACGGTGCCGATTGCCGCCAAGTCGAATGAGTTACTGGCACTGACGTAGACGTAGGCTCCCTTGTCTAATTTAGAGCTGACACTCGGATCGAAGGTCGCTTGTGCCGCCACGTTGATGGAGTGGCAGACGACTGGCGCGCTGATTACTTGGTTTGCAAGGACTGTAAATGCTTTCTCGCCGTGGTATGTTTTATTGATCCACGTAGCGGTGCTCTTGTCCCCTGCATCGACTGTGATTTTGTAGTCGCCCGCAATCAAATAAAGCGTCTCAGGCATCTCTGTTAACGAGGTGTAGCGACGAATCAGGGAGTTGTCTGCTTTGTAGATGCGAATGAGCAGCTGATCCATCGGGTTATAGTTGGCGCGAGTCGTGGTGCTCAGTTCGATGCGAAAATTAACGGCACCTTCGCCTTGTGCACCACCCTCCTCTTTGATACACCCGCTGCCCAGCAGCAGAGTGCATAATAGGATATATGATAAGATACGTTTCATTGTTTGCATCTGTTTATTTAACTGTGTACATGAGCGTTTGTATGGCTGTGCCTGAAGCATCTGTGACAGTCAATTTGAAATCGCTATCGCCTGTTCCCAACATTCCCAGCAGAGGAATAAAGGTCGAAATATCGAAGCTTGTCTCCTTCAGACCCTCAATACTACTGCCGTCGGCAGGCAAGAAGCCGAGCTGTTGTAACTTTTGTTTCATCTCCGCAGAGGCGGGAGTGACCAGATCCATGTGAGCAGCCAGACCAAAAGATTCAAGATCCGTCGAGGTCAAGGCTGTGCTGATAATATCAATAGTGAAGCCGGTGATACCTGTCTTGGAGTTCACCTTGACCACAACATCCATGGTCTCTTGAATGGGGTAACGTTGGGTGATATCGTGATTTAACCAAACTATGGAGGGACCCGCACTCGAATCACCCTTGACTACCGAGATGGTGAGTGTGGTGTATGATTTGCGTTGTTGGCTGTCGGTGGTGACGATTTTCACGGTGTGCGTGCCGGCGTAGTCGAACAGGGCATACATACCCGGGTTGTTGACATTGACCAGTAATCGATGGGTATTGTCGGTCTGAATCGAGAGATATTTGCTTGCGCCATTGGTCGGGAAGAGCGTGATTTTGCCCTTTGCGTAACCTGCCGCGGTGAGTGCTGAGGTGAAGGTGGCGTTGTCGCTTTCAACCGTGCAGTAAGCATCCGTGATGGTCGAGCTGCCTTCGGGGGTGGCAATCAAGCGGATGAAGTCTGTGCATATTCCTAAATTTTCATCGAAAATGCTACTGGTGATGCAGAATGGCTGAGCAATATCGTGTCCGCCTTCGAGTGTCAATACGGGCGATTTAGGATCGCTGGTCTCCGTCTGATCATCGGGGATGGTCTCCTCGCCAAAGGTGTAGGATTTCGACATGACATCCACTGTGATTTGCTCGTCGTAGACCCACGTCTCGATGCGAACGACAAATTGTACGTTGCCCTCGTCGGTGTGCTCAATCGAAATGGCGATTTTGCGCCATTGACCTGCCTTCACGTTTTGGATGGTTTGGGTCATTGTAACGGGTTGGTATTCGGGTGTTTCGCCCTCACCTTTGACATTGTAACGACCAGTGAGAACAACCGTCATCGTGTTTGATTCAGCGAGCGATTTAAAGAACAAGGCGCGTGTTTCGTCTCGTGTGAATATGCCCGATTCGGTTGCGCTGAGCGATACGGTGCTCTTTAGGTCATTGGTGCCGTCGTTGAGGAACAGCTTCTTCAAATCGGCAGAGAGGGTGACTGTGGTCTTTATGTTTGCCAACGTGCAGATCAAATTGGGTGCAGTGGTTGTCTGTTTTTTTGTGATTATGACATCGACACACCCTGCGTATTCGGGTTTTTCCCACTCAGCGGATGCAATTGTATTGGTCGAGCTTGCGGTGATTTTGTAGCTTCCGGGTTTCAACTCCAGTGGGCTCGTCATTGCTTTTATATCGGCATAGGTTCCTGTCCATGCCTCCTCGGATGTGGTGCTGTTGGTGATAATGATTTTGTACGTACCATCGGCAGCCGCGGGTGTGCGGGTAGACTCTATGGTCTCAACATCGGTGGTCACGTTGAGGTTCATGCCTGCGAGAACCAAGTAGCCAACTTCTTGATTTGGGTCGGGGGTCTCTGCGGGGAGATGAATCGTATCTTTACTACAACTTATGGCGAAGCAGAGAGCCGTAAGCATTAGCATTGAAATTCGAAATAGCTTTTTCATTGGATTCATGTTTATTATTTTCTTTTATTTTGCGTCGTCGTTCAGCTCTATCTCCTGCTCCGGAATACTGGTGAAGCTCTCGTCGAGTGTGATGTTCAAGGTGCCACCGCCAGCTTCCGAGGCATTGACTGTGATGGTGTGCAGTGTGCGTGCGGTGGTGGTGCCGATTGATTTCTCGGGAAATTCGACAGCTGTGCCGGTCTGTGATTTGTTGGCTGTTCCCTTCAAGAAAAGCTCCGTTCCGGGTTTGACGAAGAGGATGCTCTCGGTGGTCGGGGTGAAGGTGAATTGGTTGCCCGATGCAGTGCGGATGGTGATTTGCGCCTGCGTGTAGTAGTTGGTGAACCACTCGGAGAAGAGCACCTTGAAGGCTGCATTTTGCAACGAGGCACTGATGTCGGTGGTGATGGTTCTGCGGGAGAGAATCGTGAAGGCTTGCGAGCCGCTGAAGCAGGCCGCATTTACCCCTTCGATGTCCATATTGCCGTAGGAGATTGCTGCGGTGTAGTTGCCGCGCTGCATTCTGGGCGAGTCGAACACGCGGAGGCTTGTCCAGCTTTGGTCGTATGGGAGCTCCGTGGCAGTGATGCGGAGTGCGAAGTCGTCGCCATTAGGAATCACAGTGGCGGGTAGCTGCACTTGGGCACGCGTCACGGCATCGACTGCAGTGGATGTGGTAACCGTCAACTGCACCGTGCCTTTGCCGTCGGTTTCGGCAACTTCGTCTGGTTCGGTGGAGCAGCTTGTTGCCAGAACAGCTGCTGAGATTAAAATTGCATAAAGAATTTTTTTCATATATTATTGTCAGTTATTTTACAATTTTCACTTTGATGTTGTCGATAAATGCATTGTGATATTCGCCTGTGAACCCGCCTGTAAAATTGGCATTGGTTTTCCATGCCATGCAAGTTGTGTGCTTTGCCGTCGTCACTTCGAATTGATAGAAAGGAGCATCCAATGTTACTTTATTATAATCAGCGTAGTTCGGAGCCTTTGCAATGTTAATTGTTTTTGCAGGCGTTTCAACATCAACACCCGTACCCGGATTGCGTTTGATTGCTGAGTCATAACTGCCTAATATACAGGATATGTCACCTTTTGAACTACTCGATGCCGCATTAAATTCGACCTTGATTTTGACCTCGTGATTCTCTTTGATACTGTTCAAAGGTGCGCTATTGATGCGAGCGAAATAATCCGCACTCCATGCTACGTAATGACGTAAACATAGAGCATATTTATTGACCCGCGCTCTGGAGATGGTCCATCCGGGAATGCCTTGGTCCGCTATGTAATCGGCATCGTAGTCGTATAGACCTTTATTATCGTTGCTACCGAATTCTCCTGTCACCCCGCTGAAATCCTCCTCGAACAGATAGGGAACATCCATCGGGATGGTGGCACGCCCTTGAGTTATGGTGAGGTTTGTGGGTAGTTTGATGGCGCGATTGCTGAGTAGTGCGTTGGTCGATTCGTAGCTGATTCCCAGTGTCTTACCCGCGATGGTAGCTGCGGGGTGCTCGTCGGTGTAGAGGCGTGCCGTGAAGCGATTGTTGGCATCGCGTGTGGCGGTGGTGGTGGCGACTCCCGTGGCACTAAATGGGGTGACGAATCGAATGCCATCGGGGGCGGTGAGGGCGATGTCAGTCAACTCTTCACCGAGATTGTTGGTGGCGACAGTGAAGTCCAACAGCGTCATTTCGCGTTGTGTGGGGATGGTCAGAGCGATGGGGGTGACCCGTCCCGCAGCCATGGTTTTGTTGAGGGTGGTGGCGATGAGTTTGGATTGAATACCCTTGGCGTTGTAGGCGCGGAAGCTCACCTGCCCATTCACCGTACCCGGACGTACAAAAGCATAGGCGCACAACCCTTGGGTGTCGGTGAGCCCGGCACCCGCAAAATCGAGGGTGAGTGTGCGGCTGCCGCCCGTGAATATGAGGGTCTGCTCGGGGGCAGTCACATCGAAGCTTGCCGAACCGGTCACCTCCGTTGGGAAGGTGATTTCGAGCCGTTTAACTGGCTCGCCCGAGAGGTTGCGACCTGCGGGAATATCAATGCGAATCATGTGGAGCAGGTGGCGGAAGTTGAGCATCAACTCCTCGCGTGGTCTTTTATCGAGAGCTGCACCGGTGAGGGTGGCAACCAGTACATCCTGCGTGCCACTGTACGCACCATTTTGGGTGTCGGGTACGGTGCAGGTGATGGTGGTTCCGTTGACGGTGGTCGGCTGCGGATAGACTGCGTAATATATATAGGTGCCTTGGGGCATCGGTGTAATTGTTGCGGAGAAATTGGCCGACGAACTGATGCTGTTGAAGGTGTAGAGCGCGAAGGGTTGCGCGGCAAACAGGTAGTTGGAACCGCTCTTTGCCCACACGGCAATTTTATCACTGTTAGACCAGCAGATTGTCTTGCCGTCATCGTCGAGTGAGGTGCGAGTTGATGCCTGCGTCCCTCCAATCACCACCTCCATCGTCCCCGTTGGAGTCGGCTGATCGTCCACGCCGAACTCCTCGGTGCAGGAGGTTGCGCCGAGCAGCAGAAGTGCAAATAGAATAGGTCGTAAGGTCATGTGTTTGAATTTTCCAGATGCAAAAATAGATATAGATATGCGATGTGGAAAATATTTTCAATCAACGGATGTAGAATAATCACAGAAACATCTACTTGGCTCTCTTTTTTGCCCACGGGAGGTTCCGGGTGATGAAAAGTATGTTTCCGTGATTGAATAGCGGGCGTTTGTGGAATTTGTTGAAAAGCTTTTCAATATTTATATATCTTTGCTGGCAATTAAGTGTAAAAACGATTTTTCATGAATTATAAAACAATAATCAGCACGCTGATTGCGTTAGTTAGTCTTGTGGCTCTGCACAATACGGCGCAGGCACAGTCGGTTGACAGCCTGCAAGCTGAACTCATGACCCCCAATCAGATGCGGGCGCAGCGCGGTTTGACCGAACTGGGCAACGTGATTGTACCCAAGGGACAGTGGGTGTTAGGTGCCAATGCCTCCTACTCAACCCACACCAATAAATCGTACACTTTCTTCGTTATCGACGACATCGAATCGAGCGGCTATACCGTTCGTGTCAGCCCGCTGCTTGCCTATGCTTTGAGCGACAATATGGCACTCGGCGTGCGCGGAACTTACGCGCGTACCAACCTGACTATCGACAAGGCCGACCTAAAATTCGGTGACGACACTTCGGGCACAGAGATTAAAGTAGACAATTACAAATCGGTCAAGCACTCCTACACCGTGGCGGCGTGCTGGCGGCAATACATCCCGCTGGGGCATAGCAAACGGTTCGCTATCTTCACCGAGATGCAGCTGGGGGCGGGTGGAACACAGTCGATTTTCACTGCGGGGCAACCCGTGACGGGAACCTACGAGTCGGGTTATACACTCGCGTTGGGGGTCTCGCCCGGATTGTTGGCTTTTGCTACGAACAACGTGGCAATCGAGGTTAATATCGGTATGATGGGACTCACCTATTCGAATGTGAAACAGGTGCACAACCAAGTATCGGTCGGACACCGCTCGTCGAGTACTCTTAATTTTAAAGTCAACATCTTCTCCATCGGAGTGGGCGTGGCGTTTTACCTCTAACAGACAAGCACAATGAAAAATATCCTCTTATCCGCGCTATGTGTGCTGCTGACAACGCTTTGCCAAGCACAGGAGTTGCCCGATTCGCTTACCTTGCCGCCCGTAGAAAAATCGGTGCGCGAGACAATGGACACCACCACCCACTCTGCACTCAAGGCACCCTCGGTGGTGCAGCGCACGCAACCTGTGAGCAAGCACTTCTTGCCCATGCGCCGCCGTATAGATCGCGGTATACAGCAGGGGCGTTTTGCCTACAAAGGCGAGCTGATGATGGGACTCACGGCATCCTACGGTACTATTAAGAGTGATGATACAGAGTTTATGGTCATCCTCGACAACATTGATTTGGACGGAACGGTGGCAACGGTGAAGCCTTTTATCGGCTATTTCTATCGCAATAATCGTTGCATCGGTGTGCGATTTGGCTACCAGCACATCAATGGTAAATTGGGTAATTTGGATTTGGATTTGGGCGAGCAAAACGATATTTCGCTGAACATCAGTGGCATGGATCTTTCGAGTGATAGCTATTCATTTGGACTTTTCCACCGTGCCTATGTCGGACTGGATCCAAAGGGTCGGTTTGGTCTTTTTGCCGAAATAGAAGCCTCGATTATGACTGGTACGAACGACTTTACGAATGGTTCATCGGGTGATAAACCCAAGGCTACGTATAGTGATAATTTCAAAGCTGAACTGGCTTTCAACCCCGGGTTGGCTGTCTATATTTTCCCCAACGTTTGCGCCACGGTCTCTATCGGTTTAGGCGGTATTCAGTACTCTTCGGTCAAGCAGCACGATGCTGACGGCAACGAAGTGGGTTCGCGTTCTGCTTCGCAGATGCGTTTCCGTGTCAACATTCTCGACATCAACTTTGGTGTGACGGTGCACTTCTGGGACAAGAAAAAACGATAATATTCACCCTCCTTGTGCTGCTATTTACAGGAGCGCAGCGATATGGCGCGATTCGTCGCAGTGAAAACAAAAGAGCTCGGCTATTGTAGCCGAGCTCTTTTTGTTTTGAAAATTCGAATTACAGTCCGAACTCCTTTTTGAGCATATCTACTGCGTCCAACTTCTCCCAACCGAAGAACTCAATCTCACGTTCAATCTCCTTGCCATCAATCCACAAGGTCTCTTTCTGAGTGTAGGGACGATTGCCGAAGTGACCGTAAGAGGCTGTGGCTTCAAAAATTGGATTTTTCAAACCGAATTTTTTTACGATGGCTGCGGGGCGCAAATCGAATAGGCGTCCGATGCGATCGGCAATTTCGCCCTCGGCAATTTTCAGGTGATTTGTGCCGTTGGTCTCAACATAAATTGACAGCGGCTGCGCGATGCCAATGGCGTAGCTGAGTTGCACGAGTACGCGATCGGCGATGCCTGCTGCAACCATGTTTTTGGCTATATGACGTGCTGCGTAGGCTGCCGAACGGTCAACTTTAGAGGAATCCTTACCTGAAAAGGCACCGCCGCCATGTGCGCCGCGACCTCCGTAGGTGTCAACAATAATTTTGCGTCCGGTGAGTCCTGTATCTCCGTGAGGACCGCCGATAACGAACTTACCCGTGGGGTTGACGTGCAGAATGAAATCCGTGCCAATGAGCTCTGCCAATTTGTCGTTGGCACGCTCCAAACGCGCTTTGGTTCGTGGAATGAGGATGGTGCGCACATCTTCGCGAATGCGCTCCTGCATCTGCTGTTCAGCCTGCTTTTCGGTGCGTTCATTGTCCGCCACGATAAATTCATCGTGCTGAGTCGAGATGACAATGGTGTGCACACGCAGGGCTTTGCCGCTCTGTTGATCATACTCGATGGTCACCTGACTCTTCGAGTCGGGACGCAGATAAGTCATCACCTCACCTTCGCGACGAATAACGGCTAACTCCTTGAGCAATACGTGTGCTAAGATGAGTGTTGCGGGCATGAACTCGCGGGATTCGTTGCAGGCATATCCGAACATGATGCCTTGGTCGCCTGCGCCTTGATCCTCCTCGTTTTGGCGGCAGACACCTTGGTTGATATCCGACGATTGTTCGTGGATGGCAGCCAGCACACCGCAAGAGTTACCATCGAATTGGTAGTCGCTTTTGGTGTAGCCGATGCGGTTAATCACGCGACGCGTGACCCCTTGCACATCGACATAGGCATCCGAGCGCACTTCGCCTGCCACCACCACAAGACCTGTGGTGCAGAGGGTTTCACACGCCACTTTGGCATTGGCATCGTGGCGTAGAAATTCATCGAGGATGGCATCAGAAATCTGATCCGAGACTTTGTCGGGGTGTCCTTCCGAGACCGATTCCGACGTAAATAAAAATTTTCCCATTTTACATTTAAAATTAAAGGTTAAACGTAATGGGAAAGGATTGGCTGTTTGGAATAAAAAACGTGCTGTTTTAGCGTTTTTTTATTGTGGTTGCAATCAGTCAAATCTTTCCACATTTCTTCCCTGCTTCTTGGCGTTGCAGAGGGTGCAAAGGTACGAAAAGAATTTTGGAATAACAAATAGAGCTTTCAAAAATAGGGCACTTATATACTAAGCAGGTTCGGGGTGCGTTTACGATGTGTAGGGCGAAGAGCCTCTTATCCACGACTCCAAATCCTACATTTGGTTGGATTTATCGACAAAAAGAGGGCACGCAGTGAAACAATTTGATATGCGGCTGCGTAATAAAGGGGTACGACGAAATAGAATTGAAAATTTAAAAAAATAAGATGCGCCAATTAAAAATTACAAAATCCATCACCAACCGGGAAAGTGCTTCGCTCGATAAATACTTGCAGGAAATTGGCAAGGAGGAGCTAATTACGGTGGAGGAGGAGGTTGAGCTTGCTCAACGAATCAAAAAAGGCGATCAGGAGGCTTTGGAGAAGTTGACCAAAGCCAATCTGCGTTTTGTGGTTTCGGTTGCTAAACAGTACCAGAATCAAGGCTTGAGTCTACCTGACTTGATTAACGAGGGTAACCTTGGGCTTATCAAGGCGGCTGAGAAGTTCGATGAGACACGTGGTTTTAAGTTCATCTCTTATGCCGTGTGGTGGATTCGTCAATCGATTCTTCAGGCTCTTGCTGAGCAGTCGCGTATCGTGCGCTTGCCGCTGAACCAAGTCGGATCGCTCAACAAAATTAACAAGGCTTTTGCCCGCTTCGAGCAGGAGCACGAGCGCACTCCGTCACCTGAAGAGTTGGCTACGGAGTTGGATCTTCCGAAAGAGAAAGTTACTGATACACTGCGTGTTGCTGGTCGTCACGTTTCGGTGGATGCTCCTTTTGCTGATGGTGAAGACAACAGCCTTTTGGATGTGTTAATCAATCCAGACTCGCCCAACGCTGACCGTGGCTTGATGAACGAGTCGCTCTCGACTGAGGTTGATCGCGCCTTGGAAACACTGACCGATCGTGAGCGTGATATCATCAAATATTTCTTTGGCATTGGTAATTCGGAGATGACCTTGGAAGAGATTGGCGAGAAGTTTGATCTTACGCGTGAACGCGTTCGCCAGATTAAGGAGAAAGCGATTCGCCGCCTGCGTCATTCGTCGCGTAGCAAATTGCTGAAGTCATATTTAGGTTAGCCAAATTGCTGATATAGAAGCCGCTCTGCACTCCGCAGAGCGGCTTCTTGTCGTCTGATTATCTTTGTGTCATCAAACCTGTAACGGTTTTTTAGGACAAAACAGTGTTTTGCTTTAAAGCAGCAGCCCGAGTGAAAGTAATGTGCCGAATAGTAAGATGTTGCGTGATGTTGCGCCCAAAAGCATATTTAGCTCGCGTCCATGGTCAATTTGCACCATTGCTCGCCATGTCCGTACGTGCAATGGCAAGTACAACAGTGGCAGCAGTGCCGCCCATGTCCGTCCGTTGAGTTGCAGTAAAAGGCAACAACCCAAAGCTGCTAACCCCAACCAGAGGTAAAATCGCCTACCAGCCACTGCCCCGAAGCGCACGATAAGCGTGCGCTTGCCGCTCTGTGCGTCCTGCTCGCGGTCGCGGAAGTTGTTGACCATCAGCAGTGTGTCGATTGCTAATCCGCACGCGCCTGAGGCAGCAGCAACCTGCCATCCCCAAGTGCCGCACTGCACGAAATAGGTGCAGCCGACGGGGATAAAACCGAAGAATACGATTACCAACAGATCGCCCCAACCATGGTAGGCGAGGGGGTAAGGACCTGCTGTATAGAAAAATGCGAAGAGAATGCAGAGGGCTCCGACGGGGAGCATCGTCCAACCGCCGTAGATGAGTAGCCCACACCCCACGGCTGCCGCTATGAGTGTGCAGAGTGCGATGCCTCGCCGCATGAAACGAGGTGTAATCCACCCTTGTGCGCACGCCCGCTCAGGACCCAATCGGTCGGAGCCGTCGGATCCTTTGAGGTAATCGCAAAGATCGTTAATCAGATTGGCATCCATTTGCATCAGAAGTGCAAAAAGTAGGCAAAGTGCAGCAGGAAGTGGTTGAAATCCGCCATCCGCTGCCGCCAGTGCGCAGCCTATCATCACGGGTACGGCTGCTCCGGTTAAGGTCTTCGGACGCGTGGCTAATACCCAAGCATATAGTGAATTGGTTGCTACCATTCGATCGGTGTTTTGCCGATGCTGCGCAGATAATCATTGGCGCGTGTGAAGTGATGCGAACCGAAAAATCCGCGATAAACTGAGAGGGGTGACGGGTGCACTGCTTTGAGAATTAAGTTCTTTTCGGGGTTGACAATCGCCCCTTTTTTCTGCGCATAGCTACCCCAAAGCAGATAAACAATGCCCTGTTTCTGCTGTGAAATTGCCTGCACTACGGCATCGGTGAACTGCTCCCATCCGTGCCCGGCGTGCGAGGCAGCTTCGTGCGCGCGCACGGTCAGTACGGCGTTGAGCAGCAGCACTCCCTGCTCTGCCCAACGATCCAAATTGCCCGATGTGGGCAGGGGTGTTCCGGTATCTTCGGCAACCTCCTTGAAAATATTTTGTAATGACGGAGGTAGTGGCATACCGTCTGCCACCGAGAAACAGAGTCCATTTGCTTGACCCTCACCGTGATATGGGTCTTGTCCGATGATGACGACCTTCAGCCGATCAACAGGGCACTTGTCGAAGGCACGAAAGATGTTTGTTCCGCGTGGAAAAACTTGATTTGAAGCATATTCAGTATGCACAAATTGGGTCAACTCTGCGAAATAAGGTTTCTCAAACTCCGCAGCGAGCAGTTTTTTCCAATCGGGGGCTATTTTGACATTCATGGTTCTAAAATTTGTGTAAAATTAGTGAAAACTTTGCAAAGCCCTCCGCAGTCGTTAAAATAAATTCGGATTTTGAATTTTGCTTTATGAATTGTTTCGTACCTTTGTGCCCTAATACGCATATATGTACAGTTTCGCGAAATATAAAGCTCAATACAAAATTAATCTTCTTTTGGCGTTGCCCGTCGTGGCGACCCAACTTGGACAGGTGCTGGTGCAGGTCGCCGATAATGTCATGGTGGGCAACTATGGTGGTAATGATCCCACACCGCTGGCTGCCGTGTCGTTCGGTGGTGCGGTATTCTTCATACTCTTCATCACAGGTATTGGTATCACACTGGGACTCACACCATTGATAGGTGAGTTGTATGCGCAGGGCGATAAAAAAATCTCGGCTGGCTACCTCCAAAACGGCATCCTATTTTATACCCTACTGGGGCTCTTGGTCGCGGCCTTGCAGTTTGCCGTCATCCCCTTGATGCACCATCTGGGGCAACCCGCCGAGGTGGTAGATATGGCAATTCCCTACTACAAAATGCTGGCATTCAGTATGCCTTTCATTATGCTCTTTTTTGCCTTTAAGCAATTCCTTGAGGGTGTGGGCAATACAAAGGTTGAGATGTTCGTTGTCATCTTCTGCAACTTGGCGAATGTGTGTTTCAACTGGATGTTCATCTATGGTAATTTGGGCATGGTGGAGATGGGTGCCGAAGGGGCTGGTTTGGGCACCCTCCTTTCGCGCATTATGATGCCGATTCTGATTATTGGCTACTTCTACAACCGTGATAAATACCGCAGTTACCTCGATGGATTCTCGCCCCTCAACTATTCGTGGGCGACCGTTCGCACGCTGCTGCGGATGGGGCTGCCTATTTCGATGCAGATGTTTCTCGAAGCCTCGGCATTCGTCGGGACGGGCATCATGATGGGGTGGTTCGACACGATGACCATCAGTGCTTACCAAATCACTACCACCCTCGGTAACTGCGCCTTCATGATTGTCATGTCCATCGGAGCTGCCACAACCATCGTTGTATCACACAACTACGGGGCGCGCCGTATGGGCGATGTGGCACTTGCAGCCAAAGCGTCGTATCACCTTGTCTTGGCGTGGAACACGTTGGCAGCCATTGCATTCATTTCGTTGCGCAACTACATTCCGATGCTCTTTACCACCAACCCAGAGGTGATTGAGGTGGCATCTAACATGATGGTTTTTGTGGCTTTGTTCCAACTTTCGGACGGTATTCAAAATGTCTCGGTCGGCATCCTGCGAGGCATTCAAGATGTGAAGATTATCATGCCGATTGCCTTGGTGTCGTACTGGCTACTGAATTTGCCAGTGGGCTATTTCTTTGGGTTCACCCTTGGCATGGGACCCGAAGGACTCATTCTGGGCTTCACATTCGGACTTTCGATGGCTGCGCTATTGATGATTCTGCGCATCCGCCGCTCGGTGCGCAAACTGGCAGCCGCATAGGCTGATTTTCAAAATATTTTTGTATCTTTACGCAAATTATTGCCAACAAATGGATTGTGATAAACAAAATAAAGAGTGCTGTAAAGCGGAAGTAGGTCGCGGATGTACGTTCTGCAACTGTACTTCGGAGCCTACGGCTGAGTTGAACGACGGTTGCTTCAAACTTCACGAAACAGCGTGGATGGAGGAGTTTCCGGACAACGTTCCCACAGACATATTCGAGATACGCTTCAAAAATACCCGCCGCGGATTCTATCAAAATGCCAATAATTTGCCTCTAAAACGCGGTGATATTGTGGCAGTTGAGGCATCGCCCGGTCACGATATAGGCATCATATCACTCACAGGTGATTTGGTCGCAAAACAGATGCGTCGCACGGGGTTCAACCCGCTCAATGGCGAGTTCAAAAAAATCTATCGACTGGCGAAACCTTACGACATCGAGCGTTGGCAAGAGGCAATCGAAATGGAGCACGAGACGATGATTCTCTCGCGCCAAATTGCTGCCGAAATGGGGCTCAATATGAAGATTGGCGACGTGGAGTATCAAGGTGACAAGGTGAAGGCTATATTCTATTATATTGCCGACGAACGGGTCGATTTCCGCGAGCTAATCAAGGTCTTCGCCGAGCGTTTCCATATCCGCATCGAGATGAAGCAGATTGGCGCGCGTCAGGAGGCAGGTCGCATCGGTGGCTTGGGTGCTTGCGGACGTGAGTTGTGCTGCGCATCGTGGATTTCGAGCTTCACAAGCGTCACAACGGGTGCGGCTCGTACGCAGGATATTTCGCTCAACCCTCAAAAATTGGCGGGGCAGTGCTCGAAACTAAAGTGCTGCATGATGTATGAATACGACACCTATGTCGATGCGCGCAAGGATTTTCCGCGTCTGCGCGAACCCTTGCAGACCCTCGATGGAGAGTTTTATCTCTTCAAGAGCGATGTGTTGGGCGGTACTATGTCATTCAGCACCAGTAAGGATGCGATTTGTAATGTGGAGACTATTTCGGCAGATCGAGTGAAAGAAATTTTGGCACTGAATCGTGCTGGTAAAAAGGTCGATCGTTTGCAGGTGGCAGATGTTGTTACAGAGGTGGTCGAGGAGCCTACATATCGTTCGGAGGAGGATAGTATTACCCGTTTCGATCAGACGAAGCGTCGCAAAAATAAGCGCGGTGGTCGTTCGCGCGAAGGCGATGCAACAACGCCTGAATCGACTGGGACACAGAAAAGTACGACAGAACAATCCGGAACGGAACAGAAGCCCCGCGAGCAACGGTCGCGCCAACCCAGAGTGGAGGGTGTCGCACCCAATGCTGGTCGTGAAAATCGTCAGAATAAGGGAAATCGTGGAGGTCGTGATGGTCGGAATAACAACCGCGGTCCACGTCCCGAACGGACAGAAAATGAACAAGCACCTCGCACAGCGGATGCGCCCAAAGTAGCTGTCGCTGCGCCTGTTGCGGTAGCATCCAATGGTGCAGGTGAAGCCAGTGCCAAGCCAGCAAATACCGAACGGCGCGATAACAATCGCCGCGGTGGTGGCAATCGAAGTCGCGGACGTGGCAACGGTGGCGGTCAGATTGGCGGTGGAATGCAGGAAAAAAATAGTAAAAACGGCAGTCGCGTAAATGAGCGCGCGCCAAAAACTGAATAGAGATGAGGGCGTGCGCGGTTATCGCGACGCTGCTACTGACCTGTTGCACGTCGCCGCATCAGATTGTCGTCACCGACGTGAATGCCACTGCGTGGCGCGATTCGACAGTGGTTGTCCTTCGTAATTCGGACACGCTCACACGACGCGAAGTGCGCATTTTGGTGCGAAGCAACACGGAGTTTGTGGGCGATACATTGTCGCTGTGTATTGCCACTACGGCACCTGATTCGGTGCGTTATGCCGAACATTTCACCCTTGTTATTCCGCGCGATCGGTATGCAGCATCGGTGCGTCGCCAAGCGGATATTCCCTATCGGTTCGATGTCGTGCTTGCCGATACGGGCAATTACCAATTCGTATTTCGCCCCGTGCGTTCAGTGCGGGGTATAGAAGCCGTTGGCATTCATATACTTAACAAAGATTAAAATGGGTAAAGATAAATTGCGTAGATTTGCTGAAAACCTCACTTTTGACTGTTTTGTGCAGCCCGAATTTGAAGATATTTTCGGCAAAGATCATCCGCTAAAAGGGCATTGGCACAGTGATTTTTTTCACAACAATCATCCTATTGTCCTCGAATTAGGTTGCGGTAAGGGCGAATATACGGTGGCACTTGCTGCGCATGATACGGAATGTAATTACATAGGTGTCGATATCAAGGGTGCGCGAATGTGGCGTGGCGCGAAGACTGCTACGGAGCTGAAAATGAGTAATGTAGCCTTTGTGCGTACGCGTATAGAATTTATATCTTCTTTTTTTGCCGCAGATGAAATTGCTGAGATTTGGATTACATTTCCAGATCCCCAACTTCGTACTAAGCGTGCCCGCAAACGGCTTACCGCCCCTCAATTCCTTGCGGCTTACGCTCGAATGCTGCTTCCGGATGGAAAGATTCACCTCAAAACAGACTCAAAACACCTATTTGCCTATACGCAGGCTGTGATTGACCGCCTGCATTTGCCGTGTGAAGTTGCCAATCCGGATATTTACGGAAGTGGCTTCGCCGACGAAGTGCTCTCGGTGAAAACCGCCTACGAAAAGCGATTTCTGGAGTGTGGTTTGCCCATCACCTATACTCGTTTCGCCCTACGCAGCTGTACCGATTTCGCGCCGTTTGACTGGGAGGGCGATGACCTCACAGAGAAGGATGCAGAGCAGGAGCGGCAGCTAAAATAATTTAAATTTTCTTGCCTCTATTCTTGCGAGGAATGAGAGGTGAACAAACACTTTTTCTCATTATATTTTCGATAGCAAAAGTACCAAAACAAGCGCAGGGCGGAAACAATTTTGTTTCCGCCCTGCGCTACATTTATACTCTTACTTGCTGACTTGTGCCGTGTCAAGCAATCCAACGTTTGTGGTGTCAAGGGGGTGTTGTACCTCTTTTGTGTTGTAGAGCTCCGCCTCGGTGACCCCCAATGTGCGGAGGTAGATGTTCAGTTCATTCACAATCTCGGTGCGTCCTGCGCGTGCCGCTAAGTGGTAGAGATTCCACAGTAGGTCGTATTTGTCGGTCATGATATTGCCGACCATATCCGCCTGCGAGCCGTCGAAACTTAGGTAGTATTCGATGTGGTCGGTCAGATTTTTCACATATTCGCGCATCAACGCATCGCCCTTTGCCGTTGCATCTTTGACCTTCATGGCACCCGCAATGTAGTACGATTCGATGTAGGGATACATCGCCTCGGAGAAGCGGATTTTCGAAGTAGGAAACTTCTCCAGACCCGTATCGAGCAATCGAACCGCTTTGCTGGGCTCTCCACGACGCAAATACTCCTTCGCCACGCGGGCAAAAGCTTCGCGCGTACGTGCGGCATTGAGGGTGTAGTGAATGAAGTTGTCGACATAGACCTTCGGATCGGCGAGGTTGCCGTAGCGGAAACCTCGTTCTCCCTCGCCCAGTAATAAAGGCGCGGTGTAGTCGGGATCTACCCGTCCGATGCTCCACGGATCATTGGGGTTGCGTGGCGTATAAATCGGCACGAATCGGTAGGCGTAACCGTCAAATTGAAGGTAGTCCATCAACCCGAATTTTTGCAGAATGTAGATTTGTGTGAGGTAAATTGGGCGTTTCCAATCGAAATTCGCCAACATATCGAGAATCATCAGCTCGTTCTTGTCGAGCGACTCGCCTTTGGCGATGTTGATGTAGACCGTGTCGACCATCAGAGCGCGATCTACCTCCTTTACGATACCCGAAGCGATAGCGTTCTCCTTGTTGACCGGCAGCGCGATGCGACGTGTGGGGATGTAGTCGGTGGTTGAGCCATCCATGAGGGTCTTCTGGCTGCGTGGATCATCGCTACGCACAAAATCAATCACTTCGCTAATATCCACCACTCTGTCGATTTGATCGACCACAGGCACCCAATCGTTGCGGAACGTGTACTTGTGTTTGGGCAGGGAGAAGGGTACGCCTGCCGCCTCGTTGGCGCGCGTTTTCATCTCGTCGATGTACCACTCGCCTCCCAAATAAGAGGTGTTCATGATACGCACATCGGTGCGTACACCGTCCACCTCTTGGTTGAACCACAGGGGGAAGGTGTCGTTATCGCCGTAGTTGAGAATAATCGAGTTGGGCAGAGTCGATTGCAGGTAATTCCAGCCCAAATCACGGGCGAACGTACGTCCCGAACGATCGTGATCGTCCCAGTTTTGTGCCGCCAGAAGGGTGGGAACACCCAAGCAGAGCAGTGTTGCGGCACCTGCAATGAGGGTTGTATTGCGGTGCAGTAGTTTGGTTAATAACTCTTTGAGTGCCATTACCCCCAAGCCGACCCAAATTGAGAAGGCATAGAATGAACCCGCATAGACATAGTCGCGTTCGCGCGGTTCGTTGGGTGAAGAGTTGAAGTAGACGACCAAGGCGATACCCGTCATGACGAAGAGTAGCATGATAATCGAAAAGTTGCGCTGATCGCGATTGAGGTGATAAATCAAACCAATCAGACCCAATAGGAAGGGGAGGAAAAAGTAGACGTTGCGCCCCGGATTGTTGCCGATTTCGTCGGGCATATTTTGTTGAGGACCCACGTATTGCTGGTCAATCCACTCAATGCCTGATAGCCAATTGCCGTCGGTGATGGCTGAGCGAGAGGCTTGTATGTTGCTTTGCCGTCCCACGAAGTTCCACATGAAATAACGCCAATACATATAGCTTAACTGGTAGTTGAAGAAGAAGTTGAGGTTCTCGACAAAAGTCGGCTCGACGATGGTCTGTTTTTCGTATCCGTCGTCATAGATTCGTTTGCGTCCGAAGTCAATCATTTCGCCATATTGGGGGCGACCTTTGGCATCGCGAATCACTTCGCCCTGCTCGTCGCGCAGGACCTCGGTTTTGGTGCGGTATGCCGCCCAAGGCTTGTACTCCTGTTCGCCGTAGCTGAAGTTCCACATACGGGGGAAGAGGTGTTTGAACTCGGGTGCGTGTTCCATGCCAATGAGTGAGGTGGCTTGTTTGTATTTGCCATCTTGGTCGAGATAGTACGAACTTTTGCTCTTATATCCCGATGCGGGAGCCGAGTAGTAGGCACCATACAACAACGGACGATTGCCGTACTGGTCGCGATTGAGAAACGACATGAGTGCGTGCGGATTGTTGGGGTTGTTACTATTCATCGGTGGATTGGCTACGGCACGGATAGTGACCGAGGCGTAGGACGAAAATCCAATCAGAATCAGTGTAGTCGAGAGTAAGATGATGTTCAGCAACACTTTACCCTTACGGTAAGTGTACCACGTGGCATATCCCATACCACCGATAAGTGCCAAGGCGAAGACCACCATGCCTGAGTTGGCAGGCAGACCGAGTGTGTTGACAAACAGCAAATCGACCGACGCTCCGATTGAAATTGTGTAGGGAATGATGTTGTTGATGAAGAGTAGGATAACTCCGGAAATCAACAGAGCCTTCACCACGCCTTTCAGGGTGGTGTGATCCGAGGTGCGGAAGTAGTAAATCATTACAAGGGCGGGGATGGTCAGCAAGTTGAGTATGTGCACACCCATCGAGAGCCCCATCAGATAGGCAATCAACACAATCCAACGTGTGGCGTGTGGTTCATCGGCCTGCTCCTCCCATTTGAGCATGAGCCATACCACCAGAGCTGTGAACATCGACGAGAGTGCGTAGACCTCCCCTTCGACTGCCGAAAACCAAAAAGTGTCGGTGAAGGTATAGGTCAAGGCACCCACTGCACCTGCGCCCAAAATGCCCCAGATGTTGGCTTGTGTCAGCTCCCATCCGTTGCGTTCGCACATACGGCGCGCAAGGTGGGTGATGGTCCAAAAGAGAAATAAGATACAGAAAGCACTGGCGATGCAGTTCATGGCGTTGACCATGTGGGGTACGTAGTGGGTCGAGGGGGCAAGCAGTGTCGCCAAGCGTGCCAGCATCATGAAGAGCGGTGCGCCGGGAGGGTGTCCCACTTCGAGTTTGTAGGAGGTGGCGATGAATTCGGAGCAGTCCCAAAGGCTCGACGAGGGCTCCATGGTCAGTAGGTAGACCGCCGCCGCGATTGCGAAGACGCTCCAACCGATGAGGTTATTCCAACGTTTGAAAAAATCCATAAGTGAATTTATTTATAAATCATTAATACATATTATCGAACATAGACTGGCTCTTGTCATACTTCAAGTCGGCAAGCGATGGAGCGCGCACGCCGATGTTGAAGCTCCAACTCTTATGCTCACCAATCGGGAACCAGACAAAAGACATCTGCCAGCAGTGTAGGTCGCGCGTGATGGTCACGCAAGGGGTGGTCAACTCGCGTTTGGTGATATCGAATCCGCCTTGGAAGACAATACCCGTTTTGGGTGTGATGTTCAAGCTACCGTTCAAGGTGATGCTTTGTGTCACTTGCGCTTTGTATCCCTTGGGTGGATAGTTGCCCAACAGGGCACTGTATCGAATATCGTAGGTGAAGCTGAGGTTCCACGGCAGCGAAAAATCGTAGTAGGCTTGTGACATATATTGCCGTCGCAGAACCGGTTCCATCTGCCCGTAGGGGTCGTAGAACGGATTTTGGTAGAGCGGGTCAATGCTGGTTTGATCGTTGATGGCAGGGGCTGATTTATCGTCGCGCGACTTGAAGGTGTAACCAAAGTTCCAACCCGTGGACATGATACGCCCCGGTAGACCCCGGCGAATCATCAGCTTGTTGTAGCGGCGACCATCGGGGGTGATTTCGTAAGGATCGAGCACAGCGGAGAGCTGAATGCCGAAGTTCTTGAAAATCGTGCTACGGAGCGAGATGTTGATGGTCGAGAGCTTCATCGAATCGGCAATCAGGTTGTAGGAGCCGCCAATGGAGAGTTCGTCGATGAGTTTCAGTTTTTTTACACCCGATGTGTCTCTTTTGCTCAACACCTTCATTTCAAGTGTCTGTCTGAGCGAGAAGGTCAACCTGGCTGCCTCGCTGGTGCTCGGAACACCATAGGCGTTGTCCGAGAAGGGTGAGTAGACTTTGTGTCCGCCCAGCGAGTCGGTCTGCACGGTTTTGTAGTAGCCGTATTTCAAGGCGTTGAAGTCGGGGTTGTATGCAAAACCGATGGTTGGGGTGAGTGTATGGCGCACAGCCTGCAACTTTCTGTTTTTCTTTTTGGTGTTGTAGTTGCCGTAGATGGTGGTGGTGGCTTGAATTTGGGCGTCGTAGTTGTAGAGTCGCCAGAAACCGTATTCGGGGTCGAGGGTCTCGGCGCGATTGGTCACGGGGTTGTATTGTTGTTCTACTTTTTTGAAGTACCACTTCTCGTCGTAGTTGAACGCAGGGGTGATGTTGATGTAGTTGAAGACGTTGAACGATGCCGAAATTGGAATTTTGTGGCTGATACCGTTCTTCATGTTTTTGAGTGTCTTCTCCGAGAAGACATCCGACTCGTCGGCACTGACCGAGTTGGTCATGGCTCCGTTGTAGCTCATGAAAATCTTCTCATACCAGCGTTCCTTACCGATTGCCTCTTTGCGTTTGAAGGGCTTGAAACGAGCTACGGTGAAGGTAATATCGGGGAAGGTAATCTCCACCTTTTTGGTGCTTGAGTTCTGTGAAATTGCCATGCGGGCAGAGAGTGAGAAGGGGGTTCCTGCCCAGTTCTTTGAGTAGGAGATGGTCGAGTTGGTCTGGGTGGAGAGGATGTCGTTGAGGTTATTGCTCGAATATTTGCTGTAACCACTGGTGCTGAAGTTGACCGATGCCGAGAAGGTTGAACCCGGATTGGCGGTGGGAGCTTGTGAGTGGATCCAGCCGAGGTGAAAGGCGTTCGACTGCAAGAAGTCGGGCTCACCCTTTTCACCCGCACGAATGCTCGAATATTTAGCATCTATATTACCCGTATATTTGTAGCGTTTGATGTAGCTCGAAGCCACCGATGCCTCCCACGAACCAAGTGTGTAAATACCACCGCGGATGGCTAAATCTGCGTGTTCGCCCAAGGTGAAGTAATAACCCAAATCGCGGATGAAGAAGCCCTTGGTGTACTCCTCGCCGTAACTCGGCATTAGTATACCCGACTTGGGCCCTGAGTTGATGGGGAAGAAACCTTCCGGAATACCGAGGAAATAGAGTGGCACATCTTCCATGACGATATAGGCAGGTCCCGTGACGACTTTCTTACCCGGAATCATCTTGGCTTTGGGCATCTCGAGGTAAAAGTGGGGGTGGTCGGTATGTTCACAGGTGGTGTATTTACCATCTTTGATGTTGACCGTGTTGTCGTGCATCTTTTTGATATTGCCACCGATGAGCCAGCCATCGCCCTGCTGTGTCGCTACCCCCTTGATTTTCGCCTTTTTCGAGTTCATGTTGTAGTTGATGGTGTCCATGGTGTAGGCATCTCCATTATCTTCGAATATGGGGTGGGTGGTGATGGGTTTGCCCTCCAGTGAATCCGCTTTTCCGTATGCGTATATCTCTTTGGTGTTCATGTTGATACGCATATAGTCCGCCTTGAGGTTGCTGGTCTGATAGCTTACGTCGCCTTGATTGTAGATGTAGACCATCTTGTCGAGGGGTTTGAAGACCAACGAGTCTTTGTTTTTGCCCGATATGATGTCTTGAAGCATATCACCCCCTCCGCCACTCTTTTTGCGGCGAGTGGTATCAACAACGGTGGTATCGCGGGCGATGGTTGCACGTAGCGAATCGGGCAATGAGTCGATGTGCAGCGAGTCGGATAGCGAGTCGGGTGGTGGTGTAAGCTCAGCATCGGGATGTGCCCCCTTTGCCCGTTGATTGTGCAGCTTCTCGCGGCGTTCACGACGGGTGTGTGTGGCAGTGGTCGGGGCCGCCGATGGAGTGACCGTCTCTGCGGATAGCGTGTCCTGAGCGGGAGCTTGTGTGGCGAGACCCTGTGCTACGGGAAGACCCGAAACCAGAGGG
Organism: Alistipes sp.; assembly: GCA_036652255.1. Classification (GTDB taxonomy): domain Bacteria; phylum Bacteroidota; class Bacteroidia; order Bacteroidales; family Rikenellaceae; genus Alistipes. Next base: position 118,473 of record JAVVWE010000002.1, read on the forward strand.
GCGAACAACAGAAAAAGTGCCGCTGTGAGGAGATATTTTATCTTGTTTCTATCCAAAATTTCATTTATTTTTCTTACCTTTGCCGACGCGTCGGCAAAAACACCGAGATTGGCTTCCTAAGCCTCTCTGAGTGCGTTTTTTGTGACCGACAAAGATAGGTAAAAAATTATAGATACATCAATTTGTACACACTTTTATTATGCGCGCGATACTTTTTACGATAGTCCTGTTTTTTGCAACCACACTTCCCTCAAACGGAGTGGCGGCTGAGAATATTGCACACGGCGTGAAGGTCGTTGTTATTGATGCCGGTCACGGTGGACGTTTCCCCGGAGCGCACTATGCGGGGATAACTGAGAAGAATTTGACGTTGAGTGTTGCCTTGGAATTGGGACGGCTCATCGAGGAAAATATGCCCGGTGTGCAGGTGGTTTACACCCGCAAAACGGATAAGGAGCTGGATGCCAATTTGGCGACAGATTTACAGAAACGCGCCGATATTGCCAATAAAGCGAATGGTGACCTCTTCATCTCGATTCACGTCAATGCTGCCCGTTCGAGTGCAGCCCGCGGTGTGGAGACCTTGATTATGGGTGAGAGTTCGAAAGAGCAGCGATACAATAACGATGCGCTGTTTGAGAATAATCGCGAGGATTTGATTGATATGTCGGATGAAAAAACCGCAGCCATCGTGCGGGCTTACATCCAAAATCTCCAATTCACCTATGGTGAGTACAGCATGGCAATTGCTCGTTGCATTCAGCAGCAATATGTGAAGGCGGGTCGTCATGATCGAGGCATCAAGCCGCAGCTGTTGAGGGTGCTCTACGCCACGGATATGCCGTGTGTGTTGACCGAGATTGGCTTCATGTCCAATGCGGACGAGGCGGCGTATTTGCGTTCGGAACGAGGGCAAAACGAAATTGCCCGCACCTTGTTCGATGCGGTGAAAAATTATGCGCGTTACATACAAGGAATGCGTGAGGCGGATGAGCCTATTGCGACACAAGTTCCCGATAAACAGCCTGTTGAAGATACTTCAGTGAAGGAGCCGGTGAAGGTGACTCCTCAACCCGTGAAGCAGCCCGAACAGGTGACTTCGCAACCCGCGAAACAGCCCGAAAATGGGAGCGCAATGCAACGTGAGCAGGCGGAAGGATATGCCGTGCAGGTGTTGGCATCGCCTGAGCAGGTGCCGCTCAATTCCACACGTTTCAAAGAGTATAATGGAGAGGTGAAGCAGTATATTGCCGATGGTCGTTACTGTTATAAATATTGCGTCGGTTTTCGAGCCGAGCGCAGTGATGCGCAGAGTCTGTTACCCGAAATACGGCGTACATTCCCTGATGCCTTTGTGGTGCATTGTGTCAATGGTAAAATTGTGAAATAATAAAGATTTAGATATGAAAAGAGAGGTTAAAATAGGCATTTTTGCTGTCCTGATGGTTGGTTGTGCATGGGCGGGTATTCGTTTTTTGAGCGGTATCGACATCTTCAGCCGCAATAACGAATATTACGCTGCTTATGATCAGATTAGCGGTGTGCAACCGGCATCCCCCATCATGATAAAGGGGGTGAAAGTGGGTACGGTGACCGGTATCTCGTTTGATCCCGAGCGAAGCAATATGGTGGTGTTGCGTTTTTCAATCAAGCATCAGTATCACATCCCCACAAACTCTGAAGCTAAGATATTCAGCAATAGCATCATGGGGGCAAAAGCAGTCGAAATTCATCTGGGCGACGCCAAACAATATCTCAAAAGTGGCGACACGTTGCGTTCGAGCCGTGACCGCGATTTGATGGATGTGGCGGGTTCGGAGCTGGATTTCTTTAAACAGAAAATTTCGCAAATCACCACCGATCTTTCGCGTACACTTCAGAACATCAATTCGTTGCTTGAGGCAAATGCTGCCAGTTTGACGGGTACGATGACCAATCTGAATGGCATAACGGGCAACATCAACGGGTTGTTGGCTGCCGAACGAGGCAATTTGCAAACCGCGGTGGAAAATCTGACTCACTTTTCGGGTGTGTTGGGTAAAAATGCCCAGCGTATGGATAGCATCGTGGGCAATGTCAATACACTCACGGCACGGTTGTCGGACGAGCAATTCACCGAGAACCTGACGGGGACGATTCGTGAGCTGAACACGGTGCTTGCCAAGATAAATAGGGGCGACGGTACGGTGGGCAGTCTGATTAACGATCGTGCACTTTACAGCTCACTCACCGAGGCGAGCAATAACCTTTCGTCACTGCTCTCCGATTTGGAGTCGCATCCCGGACGTTACGTCCACTTCTCTCTGTTCGGCCGTAGTGAGGAAAAACTGAAGGCGAAAGCTGAGAAGAAAGCTGTCAAGGCGGCAGCTAAAGTTGAACGTGATTCACTTCGCCGGGTGCAATAACGCTTGTTGCCCAATAAAAAGATGATATACCCTGTAAACTTTGAACAAAAGGTCGGCTTCGACCGACTTCGGGAGCAGGTCGTAGCACTGTGTTCACTCCACACGGCGCGGACCCGCATAGCAGAGGAGCGGTTTTGTACCTCCGAAAAGGAGATTATGCGCCGACTTTCACTCACCGACGAAATGCGTCTACTCCTTGATATGGAGCGAGATTTCCCCGACGAGGAGTTGGTCGACATAGATCAAATTATTGCAAAAATTCGGGTCGAAGGAGCCTTCCTTGATGTGGAGGAGGTGGTCATCCTGCGTCGCTCGTTGGCGGCGGCGGGTGCCATCGTGAGCTTCATCGGCAGCCGCGGTGAGGGGCAGTATGCCTACTTGCGTCAACGCAGTGCGGGGGTGGAGTCGTTGCCCGAAATCATTCGTGCCATCGACCAAATTATCGACCGTTTTGGAAAGGTGAAAGATACAGCTTCGCCCGAATTGCACGACGTGCGACGCGCGATTCACGACCGTGAAGGGCAGGCATCGAAGCGATTGCAACAGGTATTGGTGGCGGCAAAAAATGCTGGCATTGTCGATGCGGATGCGCAACTCTCGATCCGTGAGGGGCGCGCTGTAATTCCCGTTGGGGCAGCAAATAAACGCAAATTACAAGGGTTCATCCACGACGAGTCGGCAACCGGACGCACGTTCTATGTCGAACCAATCGAGGTGGTAGAAATTAACAATGAACTTAAAGAGTTGGTGTATGCCGAGCGGCGTGAAATTGTTCGTATTCTTTCGCTCTTCACTGAGTCATTACGTCCTGATGCAGAACGTATTGCCGCTACTGGTGACTATCTTACCGACGTGGACGTGTTGCGGGCCAAGGCGCGCTGGGCATCGTCGAATGGGTGTGTGAAACCGATTCTCTCGACCGATGGACGGCTGGTGCTGCGCAATGCGCGTCATCCGTTGCTGGCGCAAACGCTGCGCGCGCAAGGACGTGAGATTGTGCCGCTGGAGATGCAGCTCGACCGAACTAAACGTATTTTGGTGATTTCGGGTCCGAATGCGGGTGGTAAATCGGTCTGTCTGAAGACTACCGGCATCGTACAATATATGTTCCAATGTGGATTTCTCGTACCGGCTTCCGAAAATTCGGAGCTGCCTATCTTCGAGAGTCTCTTCATCGACATCGGCGATGAACAATCCATAGATAACGATCTTTCGACCTATTCGTCGCATCTGCTCAACATGAAAAATATGCTGGCAGGGGCATCTGAACGCGCATTGGTGATGATTGATGAGTTTGGTACGGGTACTGAACCGATTATTGGTGGGGCAATTGCCGAGGCAATTCTCGAACGCTTAGTGGTCAAACAGTGTTACGGCGTGATTACTACTCACTATGCCAATATCAAATATTTCGCCTCGAATCACGAGGGGATTGCCAATGGAGCTATGATGTTTGATGTGCAGAATATTCGTCCCCTGTTCCGACTCGAAATGGGTAAGCCGGGCAGCTCGTTTGCGGTAGAAATTGCGCGCAAAATCGGACTTCCCGAAGAGATTATTCGTGTGGCGAGCGAAAAAGCAGGCACCGACCATATAAATATAGAGAAACAGCTACGCGAAATTGCGCGCGATAAGCATTACTGGGAGCAGAAACGTGACCGCATTCGCTTGACAGATCGCAAAGTGGAGGAGTTAGAATCGACGTACACTGAGCAACTTTCGACAATTCGCTCGGAGCGCACCGAGATTCTACGGCGTGCCAAGCTGGAGGCGAAGCAGTTAGTGGAAGAGGCTAACAAACAGATTGAGAATACGATACGTACCATTCGCGAAGCGCAGGCAGACAAGGAACTTACTCGTTTGGTGCGCAAAGAGTTGGACGATTTTCGTGAGCAAGCAGAGCGCGTTGACGAGCAGACGGCTGAGCGCGCAGCGCAAGTCGAGAACGAAATGGAGCGGATTGCACGTCGTCGCCAACGGCGCGAAGAGCGTCGCGGAAAGCAACCTGCTGCAACGCCTGTTGTTGCGCCACCCGCTCCGCGTCAGGTGACGGTCGGGGCGAAGGTGCGGATGACGGGACAAGAGATGGTCGGCGTAGTGCAGAACATCAAAGGAGATAAGGCTCAAGTAGTTTTTGGTCATATACTTACCACGGTAGACAAAACGCAGCTCACCGTCGTCTCGAACAACGAGTACCGCGATGCAACGCGTCCGCAGACCGCCCGTACGACGGTCTCGGTGGATGTGACTTCGCGCAAACTCAATTTCCACGACCACATTGATGTACGTGGTATGCGACCTACGGAGGCGTTGGAGGCGGTGCAGGATTTGGTGGACGATGCGCTGATGTTGGGCATTGGGGTGGTGACCATTCTGCACGGCAAAGGTACGGGTGCACTCAAAGAGGAGATTCGTCGTTATTTGCGCACGGTCTCCGAAATAGAGTCAGCGGCGGATGAACACGCTGACCGTGGGGGTGCCGGAATTACGATTGTGACTTTTAAGATGAATTAATGAAATATCTTTTATCGGAAATCGCTCGCATTTGCGAAGGTCGTTTTGCGGGTAAAGACTCCACCGTGGAGTCGGTGGTCACGGACAGCCGTTCGCTGAGTTGCGAGCTGGGCAAGGCTCCGTTGTTTGTGGCGATGCGTGGTGCGAACCACGATTCACACACCTATATACAAGAGATGTACGCGCGAGGTGTGCGTGCTTTTCTGGTTGAACACAAGTTGCCTGAGGGGGAGCAAGCTGTCGATTGCGGCTATGTGTATGTTGACAATGCAATTCACGCTTTGCAGAGACTGGCAGCGCACTATCGCACGCAATTCCACGGTACGGTGGTTGGTGTGACTGGTTCCAATGGCAAGACCATCATCAAAGAGTGGATGGCAGAAGAGGTGCCTGTGGGTACGAAGTGCTACCGCTCGCCCAAGAGTTATAATTCTCAGTTGGGTGTGCCCTTGTCGCTGCTCATGCTCGAAGGGGATGAGCAGGTGGCAATCATCGAGGCGGGAATTTCGCAATGTGGCGAGATGGCGCGCTTGGAACAGATGATTCGTCCCGATGTGGTTGTTTTCACCTCAATAGGGGATGCACATCAAGAAAATTTTAAATCTATTGAAGAGAAATGCGCCGAGAAATTGACCTTGGCACAACACGCTTCAAAAATTGTTTATCATAGTTATTATGAGCCGTTGGCTCCCATGCTTGCTGAACGTTTTGATGACCGTATGCTCGTGGACGCTGCACGTTGTGCGGAGGTTTCGGATGAGGTAGCGGGAGGTGCAGCCTCGCGCCGCAATGCGCAGATTGTTGAGGCATTCTGTGCTGTGATGGGCTATCCTGCCCCCTCATTTCGTCGTAGTCCGTCGGTGGCAATGCGACTCGAAGTGAAGGATGGCATCAACGATTCTATTTTGGTGAATGATGCTTATAACTTGGACATCAATTCGTTAGCTTTGGCTTTAGACTACCTGCATACGGTGGCAATGGGACGACCGATGACCCTTGTACTGTCGGATATTGCCCAAAGCGGGCTCTCTGACAAGACACTTTACAACCGTGTTGCCGATATGGTTTCGCGTGCAGGAATTCATAAATTGATAGGTATTGGTACGCGCATTCGTCTCTATGGGGCGGCATTTGGCTGCGAAAAAGAGTTTTTCACCACCACCGATGAGTGCATCGCGCGCATCAATCGCGCCGATGTGGCGGGGCGTGCTATTCTGCTGAAGGGTGCGCGTGATTTTCGTTTCGAAAAGCTGTCGCACGCCTTGGAACAAAAGAGCCATACGACGGTGTTGGAGGTGGATTTAGATGCCATGATTCATAACCTGAATTACTTCCGTGCCAAACTCGATTTTGATACAAAACTCGTGGCAATGGTCAAAGCGGGCAGCTATGGTACTGGCGATTTCGAGGTGGCTCAAATGCTTCAGCATCAAGGCGTAAATTATCTGGCAGTGGCGTTTTCCGATGAGGGTGTACTGCTGCGCGAACGTGGAATTACGATGCCCATCGTGGTGCTCAATGCTGATGCCGACAGCTTCGAGCAGATGATTGCCAACAACCTCGAACCAGAGATATATAGTTTCCATTCGCTCGATGCTTTCATTGCGGCAGTGGAGCACGCAGGCGAAACACACTATCCAATCCACATCAAACTCGACACGGGAATGCACCGTCTGGGCTTCATGGAGGAGGAGATGAAATGGTTGGGCGAGCGTCTGACATCCGAAAAACGAGTGCAGGTGGCGAGCGTTTTTTCGCATCTGAATTGTGCGGATATGCCTGAGGAAGATGACTACACCCATGCGCAAATCGCTCGGTTCGATCGCATGAGTAGTGTCTTGACGGCTCTGCTGCCCTATAAAGTCATTCGCCATACGGCAGCCTCGGCAGCCATTGAACGGCTGCCCGAAGCACAATTTGATATGTGCCGCTTGGGGTTGGGGTTGTATGGATTTGGATATACGTACAACGATGCGTTGCGCCCTGTGGCAACACTCAAAACTCGCATCGTGCAGATTAAGCACTTACCTGCGGGCGATGCGGTAGGCTATGGTCGCGCCGGAAAATTGACGCGCGATTCGGTGACAGCCACCATTCCGATTGGTTATGCCGACGGTCTGGATCGTCACTTGGGTTGTGGGCGGTGGTCGATGTTGGTCGGTGGACGACCCGCACCTATTGTGGGGCGTATCTGTATGGATAGCTGCATGATAGATATTACGGATATGCGTGGTGTTGCCGAAGGTGACGAAGTGTCGGTCTTCTCGCCCGTGGCGGGTAACGATCTCGAAACGATGGCACGTGTGCTCGATACCATCTCTTACGAGATTATGACTTCGATATCGGGACGCGTGAAACGCATTTATCACAAAGAATAATGATGGAAAATACAAAATACGGGACGCTCTACATGATTCCCTGTCCAATTTCGGACGAAACAGCGGTCTGCGATGTGACCCCAGTGGCGAATAAAGCGGTGATTGATTCGCTCGATTATTTTATTGTCGAGAACATCCGCTCGGCGCGGCGTTTTTTGTCGAAAGCAAAGATTGTTCGCCCGATTGATACCCTCGAATTTCGTGAGTTGAACGAACATACCGTGGCTGGGCGCGAGGTTGAGGAGCTGGTCGCACCGCTACTTGCGGGACGCTCGGCGGGGGTCATCTCCGAGGCGGGAGTGCCGGGAGTTGCCGATCCCGGAGCGTTGGTGGTAGAGGCTTGTCATCGCTGTGGCATTCGTGTGGTGCCTCTGGTGGGTCCGTCGTCCATCATCCTTGCGGTGATGGCTTCGGGATTGAGCGGACAGTCGTTCGCCTTCAACGGTTATTTGCCTGTGAAGCCACCCGAGCGCGGACGGGCGATTCATGCCCTCGAACGGCGGGCACTCAGCGAGGGGCAATCGCAACTTTTTATTGAAACACCCTACCGCAACATGAAGCTGATGGAGCAATTGTTGGCGACGCTTGCCCCTGCGACGCGGCTCACGGTGGCGGCTGATATTACGGCTCCGACCGAATTTATCGCTACGCACGCTGTTGCCGAATGGCGCAAATTGCCGACTCCGGAGCTTAACAAACGCCCCGCCATATTTATTCTCGGTATATAATTTGCGCTATATAGTATGAAAACGAAGAAAATAAAGATAAATATGAAGAAGGAAAAGGTTTACAACGAAGCAGTTAAGGGCGATGAAGGGTTCGCTGAAGGCGAAGCATATCCCTCGTGCGAAGGCGAAGCGTGTGACAAAATGGCAGATAAAGAGTCGTCTGAATCGGACAATGTGTCAGATATGGACGCGCTGTCGGATGTCGCACTGGAGGCTGCTGCTTGGCGCGATAAATTTATGCGTCTGCAGGCTGAATTTGATAATTATCGCAAACGCACGCTGCGCGAAAAAATGGAGCTGGTAGAGACTGGAGGTAAAGAGGTGTTGCTGACCATGTTGCCCGTGCGCGATGATGTGCAGCGCGCTTTTGCAGCGATGGCGAAGAGTGACGACATAGAGGCTTTGCGTGAGGGGGTGCGGTTGATTTCGCAGAAATTTACCGAGACGCTTCGTGCGAAGGGAGTCGTTGAGATGGAAATTCAGGGTAAGGAGTTTGATGCTGATTTGAGTGAAGCTGTGGCTCGATTTGCAGGCGATGCGGAGATGAAAAACAAGGTGGTAGATGTCGTGCAAACGGGATATATGTTGGGCGACAAGGTGCTTCGTTTCGCTAAAGTTGTTGTCGGAGAGTAATATTTTGAATTCAAAAATTGTCTTTTACGCAAAATTAGGCAGCAGAAGCAAGTCTCCCTTTCGAAAGGGAGATTTAGAGGAAATCTCAATACGGTCTCTTTTTCTGCTCCACGGATGAGCGATAAGTGAAATTAAACAGATAAGAGTAAGTATGTGAACTACTTACAAGAAATAATATGGCAGAAAAAAGAGACTACTACGAGGTGTTGGGTGTTGCCAAAAACGCCAATGCCGATGAAATAAAGAAGGCGTATCGTCAAGCGGCAATCAAATTTCACCCCGATAAAAACCCCGGTGATAAACAGGCGGAGGAGAATTTTAAGGAGGCGGCTGAGGCGTATGACGTGTTGTCAAATCCCGATAAACGTGCACGTTACGATCAATTTGGTCATGCCGGCATGAGCGGTGCTGCGGGCGGTGGCGGTGGTTACGGCTACGGCGGCTTCGGTGGTGGCGGTTTTTCGATGGATGATATTTTCTCGCAATTTGGCGATATTTTTGGCGGTCACTTTGGTGGCAGCTACGGCTCGTCGGGTGGCGGGGCTCGTCGCGCAAACCGTGGCGGTGATATCCGTGTGAAGGTGCGAATGACGCTTGCTGAAATTTCGAGCGGAGTTACTAAAAAGCTGAAAATAAATAAGTTCGTGCCATGCGATAAGTGCGGTGGATCGGGAGCGAAGGATTCAAATTCTTACGCGACATGTACGACCTGCAACGGTGCGGGCTACATCACGCGGATGGAGAACAGCTTCTTTGGACCTACGCGGGCGCAACGTGCGTGCCCCACTTGCGGAGGCAAGGGGCGTGTGATTACGGCTCCGTGCGATAAATGTCACGGTGAGGGTGCGATTAACGGCTCGGAAGTCGTTGAACTTCAGATTCCTGCGGGTGTGGGTGAAGGCATGGTGCTCACGGTTTCAGGCAAGGGTAATGCGGCGCGTCAAGGAGGTGTGAATGGTGATTTGCAGGTACTTATCGAGGAGGAACGCAATCCAGAATTGGTGCGCGATGGCAACGATTTGATTCATAATCTGAATATTACCGTGATTACTGCGATATTGGGCGCGGCGGTGGAAGTGCCGACGGTTGATGGTCGTGCGAAAATTAAAATTGCACCCGGTACGCACGCTGGTAAAGTGTTGCGGTTGAGTGGTAAAGGTCTGCCCGATGTGAATGGCTATGGTCGTGGTGATGAGTTGATTGTGGTAGATATTACGATTCCCACCAAGCTCACTTCCGAGGAGCGTCAATTAATCGAACAACTTGCAGTACAACCCAATTTCCAAAAGGCGGAATCGGTGCGTAATCAGAATATTTTTGAGCGTATGAAGGGCTTTTTCCGCTAATTTCGAGAAAATTCTCTACCTTTACAAAAATTAGATTAGTATGCTGGGTTTTTCACCATTCAAACGTCACGCGAATAAGTTTAACTACATTCCGCGCTATTACGACCCCGAAAAGGAGGCTCGTGAGCAGCGTCGTGCCGAGTTGCACGGTGAACGATCAGACGATGCAGGTGGCGCATATCGTCCCGGACAATACATTCGTACACAGCATGATGCGCGCACGATGCGTCGCAATGACAAGGCGGCTGCGGGGCAGAAACGCATTTGGATGATGATGGGTGGTGCGGTGCTCATTATGCTTTTCATCTATATTTTATATCCGCGTTTGGCGGATGTTTTTCTGCGCGCCCACCGTACCCCTGCAGTGGTCGAGCAGCCCGCTGATGCGTTCGATCCGTATGCGCCATTCACCATAGTACCAAACGATTACGAAGAATAGGATGTCCGACAGAATCAAATTGCTTTCGGAGGTTGTAGCCAACCAAATTGCGGCAGGTGAGGTGGTGAACCGACCTGCCTCGGTGGTCAAGGAGATGATGGAAAACGCAATCGACGCAGGTGCGCACGCGGTGAAGGTCAATTTTCGCGATGGCGGAAAAGATTTGATTCAAATTATCGACGATGGTTGCGGTATGTCGCCCATTGATGCTCGTATGGCGTTCGATCGCCATGCGACAAGCAAAATATCCTCTGTTGATGATATTTACGCCCTCGAAACTTTTGGTTTCCGAGGTGAGGCACTGGCTTCAATTGGTGCGGTGGCGCAGGTCGAATTGCGTACTCGTCAGCAGGGCGAGGAGTTGGGCACCGAAACGGTGATTAATGGCGGAACATTCGCATCGCAGAGGTTTGTGATGTGTCCTGTCGGATCACAATTTTTCGTGCGCAACCTTTTTTATAATGTCCCCGCACGTCGCCGGTTTCTCGATAAGAGTACGACTTCGGCAATTCAGATTAAGGCTGAGTTTCAGCGTGTTGCACTGTGCTATCCGCAGATAAATTTTGAACTATTCAGCAACGATGCCCCCATCTACAACTTGGTGAGCACGTCGCTTGCGGGACGAATAGTCGATGTGGTGGGTCGCCATATCAAGCAAAATTTGTTGGAGGTCTCTGCCTCCACGTCGATTGCTTCGATTGAGGGCTTTATTGGTCGCCCTGCGGCAGCTAAAAAACGAAATTCAGAACAATATTTGTTCGTAAATGGTCGCTATTTCAGTAGCGGCTATCTCTATAAAGCCATCCTGAAAGGCTACGAAAAATTGATTCCAGAAACCTGCTCACCCTCCTATTTTCTCTATCTAAAAATTGACCCAGCGCGTATCGATGTGAATGTGCATCCGCAGAAAACGGAAGTGAAATTTGCGGACGAAGAGGCGGTATGGCAAATTGTGAATGCCGCTGTGCGTGAGACACTTGGTAAAACTGGTGCGGTGCCGATGATGGATTTTGATGAGCAGGGTGGGGTGGATATCCCAGTCTTTAGGCAGGGTGCGGTCTACAACGAGCCGCGTGCGATGTCGGACGTTGAATACAATCCGTTTCGTGATAAATATATAGATAATTCGGCTCCGATACCCGACGTTGATTTTGCAGGTTTTGATGTCCCGTACGACGATTCAACTCTTCAATCATCAACCCCTTCTACCTTTAATGACAGTGAGTTGGAGTTTATTCCTTCGACTTCTGATGTGGCTGTGCAGCAACCCTTGCACGCGATGCCGTCCGCGACGTTTTCGGATGTGGTGTCGATTGGCGGTGGGTATGCTTCGGCACTTTTTGGTGGTCACTTTGTGGTGATTGATTTGCGGCGTGCTCGCGAGCGTGTTTTGTATGAGAATTATCTCGTGATTTTGGGCAATGGCTCCTCAGTGAGCCAGCAGCTGCTTTTCCCGGAGCGTTTGGTGCTTTCGAGTGATGAATACGCGTTGATGGAGGAGAATGCCGTGGAGTTTGCCGAGTTAGGTTTCGATGTTGATTATTGTGGGCAGGGAACCATCGAGGTAAAGGGTACGCCTGCCGATATGCCTGCGGATGCCATTGACGAGCTCATTTTTGAGCTGTTGCAGGCGTTCGATACACCGCAGACTTTGGTCGATGTGCGACGTGAAAAGATTGCGCAGGTGATGGCTTGCGGAGGTTCGCGGCTCGCGTTGCGCATGGAGTCGGCAGAGGCCGCGATGTTGCTTGCACGGCTGGCAGAGGGTGCAAATTATAGCTTTTCGCCCTCAGGCAAGGCGATAATGGTTGAAATTACGTCAGAAGATATTCGCGCAAAATTGGGATAAACCATTGAAAATTTATACCTTTGTGCTCAAACCGCATCGGTTTTGATGTGCCGATTGTGAAGCTAACTTTTACCTATTTTACGTTATGAATCGTTATTTTCAGACACCCCCTGTGGTGCTCAACTTAATAATTATCAATGTGTTGGTCTTTATGACAACTGCTCTACTTCCTGTGGGTAGCTTTTTGATGGAACACGGCTCGTTGTTCTGGTTTTCCAATTCGCTCTACCACTCCTACCAGTTTATTTCCTATATGTTCCTGCACGCCAATTTCGAACATTTGTTCTTTAATATGTTCGCCTTGTGGATGTTCGGGCGTACGCTCGAACAGGAGCTGGGCGCGCAACGTTTCTTGACTTACTACATGGTCTGCGGTGTGGGAGCGGCGTTGTTGCAGATGCTTGCGGTGTGGGCATCGAGTGAATATTATGTGCAGTTACTGGGTGCATCGGGGGCCGTAATGGGCTTACTGTTAGCTTTTGGTGTGATGCATCCCAATACCCCAATCATTTTTATTTTCCTTCCCATCCCTATCAAGGCAAAGTGGTTTGTCGCCATTTATGCCGTGATTGAGTTGTTCATGGGCTGGACCGGCTACGGTGGCAATGTGGCGCATTTCGCCCATGTGGGTGGTATGTTATGGGGTTTTCTGTTGCTCTATTGGTGGAAAAAACGCGGCACAATCTGGTACTAAGCCATGGCAGAGTATTACGGCGGATACGATCGTAAATCGGATGGAAAATCAAATTTCTCCATCTGTGTCCGATTTTTTGATGGCTTGATGATTCTGCTGTCTGTGATTACAGTGGTCGCCGTTCTCTTCACCTACATCGCGCCTTATGTGAATCCGGCTTCGTCGTGGATTTTCTCGATTTTTGGTCTTGTGGCTCCCGCCACCTATTTCGCATTGCTGCTGCTGACCCTCTATTGGGTGATTCGTTGGCGGTGGATTCCCGCTTCGGTTTTGCTCGTCTTGCTCTTCGTGGGGCTATTCAAAGTCTCGTTGTTTTATAAACCGGAATTTAAACGGATTTATGTCGAACCAGCTTATAATGAGCGTGATATGATGAAGTTTATGACGTATAATGTGCGCAATTTTTTTGGTCAAGACGGACAAAGCAGTGCGGATGATGTGCTACGTTTGGTCGCTAATGAAAATCCGGATATTCTATGTATGCAGGAGTTTAATCCCACGTTGTTCGAGAGCTCGAAAGGCTATAAGTCGTTCATGGAGAGCTATCTGTATCGGGCGGGCGGGACCAAAACCGATATGGAAACTGCGCCATTAGCGATTTACAGCAAATATCCCGTGCTCCATTGGGGGCATTCACGCGAGGGGATTCCTGCCAATGGCTTTCGCGAATCAATTTGGGCGGATGTACGCGTTGCCGACGACACGGTGCGCGTTTTCAACAACCACCTCCACTCGACGGCAATCAATGCCTCAGATGACGAATTTATCACAAAACACCAATATATTTCGGATACGGCTCGCGATCTCAAGATTCGTAGCATCGTCAAACGGTTTCGCGATAACAGCATTTTGCGTGCTGAAGAGGTCGATTCCATTGCTCAATTTATTCAGTCAACTCATTATGCACGAATTGTTTGCGGCGATTTTAACGACACACCAATGTCCTATGTCTATCGCGCCATGGCAGAGGGGTTGAACGATGCTTTCCGCGAATGTGGTGTGGGATATTCACATACATTCCGCGGTTTTTTCAACACGCTGCGTATCGATTTTGTACTATCGTCCGATGATTTTGAGTCGCTCTCCTACGAGGTGCAGGACGTGGATTACTCTGACCATCACCCCGTTATAGTGCGGTTGAAGTACACCCCTCGCCATTAAAAACTGTTAAAATTTAAAGAATATGATTTTCGATTCACTAAAAAACTGTGCATTTTATTATGCCGTAAGCCCACGTTTGAAACAGGCGTTTGATTACATCCTTTCGACCGATTTACAGACACTGGAGGCGGGACGACACACGATTGATGGGGAGAATATATTTGTTAATGTCATCGAGTGCGACCTGAAAAAACCCGTTGATGCAAAACTTGAAGTACACAATAAATACATTGATATTCAGGTTGTTGTGTGTGGATTGGAGAGCTTTGGATGGAGCGAGCGTGCTGACGTACGTCAACCGCAATCGGCATTCGATTTGGAGAAAGACATTTGTTTTTACGATGATGTGCCGCAGACCTATTATACCCTTAAACCCGGACAATTCACGATTCTTATGCCCGACGATGCGCATGTACCGATGGTGGGTGAGGGCTGTGTTAAAAAGTTGATTGTCAAGGTGCTCAAGTAGTTCGCTTTGTTGGATACAATGCAAAAGACCGCTTCCATGGAAGCGGTCTTTTGCATTGGCGAAGGATGATGAATTACTTGCCGATGCCAACGTAGCGGAATCCGGCAGCCAACGCTTCGTCCTTATCCAAAATATTGCGCCCGTCGACAATCAAATTATCTTGCATGGTTGCCATGAGTCGATTCCACACGGGCATACGAAATTGTTTCCATTCGGTCATTAAGGCAATGGCGTGAGCTCCTTTTGTTGCGTCGTACATGGTTGAACAGTAGGTTATTCTGTCGCCAAGTTGGCGGCGCGCCTCATCCATGGCTGCGGGGTCGTAAGCTTGAACGGAGGCACCTGCAGCGAGCAATTTCTCAATGACAACCACTGCTGACGATTCGCGCATATCGTCGGTTTCAGGCTTGAACGAGAGTCCCCAGATGGCGATTGTTTTCCCTTCGAGTGTGCCTAATATCCGTTTCAACTTGTCGAAAACGACATTTTTCTGCAACTCATTCACCCGCTCTACCGCTTCAATGACCTCCAATTTGTAGCCATAATCACGTGCCGTATGTGTCAATGCTTTGACATCTTTTGGAAAACAGGAACCGCCGTAGCCGCAACCCGGATAGAGAAATTTGGTTCCAATGCGAGCATCCGAACCGATGCCTTTGCGCACCATCTCGACATCAGCCCCCACGAGGTCGCAAAGATTCGCTATTTCATTCATGAATGAAATGCGCGTTGCCAGCATGGCGTTTGCCGCGTATTTAGTCATCTCAGCCGATGCAATATCCATGAATAAAATGCGAAACTTGTTGATCAAGAAAGGACGGTAGAGTTGCGTCATAATCTTGCGCGCGTGCTCACTTTCAACACCTACGACTACGCGATCGGGCGACATGAAGTCGCTGATGGCTGCCCCCTCTTTCAGAAATTCGGGGTTCGAAGCCACGTCGAATGGAATTGCCTCACCTCGTATGGCTAACTCTTTGGCTACCGCCTCTTTTACTTTCATGGCAGTGCCTACGGGAACCGTGCTCTTGGTGACCAGTATCGTGTATTTCTTTATGTTTTGTCCGAACGTGCGAGCCACCTCCAATACGTAGCGCAAATCGGCAGAGCCGTCCTCGTCGGGTGGAGTGCCCACTGCTGTGAAGACCACCGAAACATCGTCGATACACGATGCCAAATCGGTAGAGAAGTGGAGGCGACCCCCACTGACATTGCGATGAATAACCTCTTCGAGTCCGGGTTCGAAAATTGGAATTTCGTTGCGTTGGAGGGCTGCAATTTTGTTGGTGTTGGTATCCACACAGGTGATATCCATACCCATTTCGGCAAAGCAGGCACCTGATACCAAACCGACGTAGCCTGTGCCGACAATTGCAATTTTCATTTGATCCATGTCCGTAATTTTTATGATTTCATTATGGCAGCCACTTCACGAGCCAGTGTGTGACACTGTTGGTCGTAGGTGGCGTGGCAGTAACCTTGTTTCATCTCAATCGAACCCATGGGTGATGCCCACTTCATCTGTTCGGCAAAGGTTTGCAGACGGCGCACGGCGGCACTTGCCCATGTGAATGAGCCGAAGAGTGCAAAATTGCGGTTCGGAATGTTGCGTTCGGCAACCATTTGTAGCAGCGTGCTCACCTCCGGAAAGAGCTCTCCGTTGTAGGTGGGTGAGCCGATGATGAGCGTATTGTAGCGAAATATATCGCGCAAGACGAAAGATTTATCGGCTGTCGAGAGGTTGTAGACCACGATTGGACCTACCTGCTCGGCTGCCAAGTTGCGTGCTATTTGATCAGCCATCTGTGCCGTGTTGCCGTACATCGAGCCGTAGGCAATCACTACCCCTTGCTCGGCTTGGTAGCGGCTCATGCGGTCGTATAAATCAATCACGCGCTCGCGTTCGTGCTGCCACACGGGACCGTGTGTGGGGCAGAGCGTGTCGATATCCAGTGCACGTACTTTGTGTAGTGCTTTCTGTACAGGGGCACCGTATTTGCCCACAATGCAGGCGTAGTAACGGCGCATTTCGTCCCAATAACGCTCAGGTGCGAGCTGACTGTCGGTGATTCCACCGTCCAGAGTGCCGAAGCAGCCGAATGCGTCGCCCGTGAAGAGAGTTTGGCGTTCGGGGCAGTAGGTGACCATTGTTTCGGGCCAGTGAACCATTGGAATCATGGCGAACGAAAGGGTCAAATCGCCCAACGAAAGGGTGTCGCACTCTTTCACTTCGAGGGTGCCATCGCAAATACCGTAGTAGCCCCCCACCATCTGGAGGGTTTTGGCGTTGCCGACAATCTGTATGTTGGGGTAGAGGCGGCGCAGTGCCGTGATGGACGATGAGTGGTCGGGCTCCATGTGATTCACGACTAAATAATCAATCGTACGGCCTTGCAATTCGCACTCTATTTGTTGGAACAGCTGGCTGCTAAAGCTCTGTTCGACGGTATCAATCAGGGCTACTTTCTCTTTGCCAATGACCAAATATGCGTTGTATGACACTCCGTTCGGCAGCGACCAAAGTGCTTCGAAACGGGTGGTTGTGCGGTCGTTGACACCCACGTAGCGGATGCCGGGTTTGATTTCAGTAATATTCATTACAGGTGTTTTTAAGGATCAATTACACAAAGATAGAAAATTTCTGCGTAGATAATCTCCCGTGCCGCAAAAAAAATCAGTGTGCGCGATGTCCATCCCGCGAATCAGGTGCGCCGCGTGGCTCCATATTAATAGGTATATATAGCTATTGAGTGGCGATGAAGATCGAAATGCCTCATACGTGCCGTCTTCAAGTGTTATTTTTTCTTTACTAAACCCTATTCACTGATGTCCGATGCAGCTTTATTGTCGCCAAAGCGTACTAATTGCCCAAAAAATGCAGTTGCAAATTGTAATTAAATCGTCGCATATATTGAAAAACTCTTATCGTTTTTGAAAAAACATGAACGAAAATGAATTTTTGTTAAATATTTAAAGAAAATTATTTGCTCTTGTTGGGATAATCTTTTATCTTTGCTCTCGAACTTTTTATTTTAATACTAATAATTTAACGCTTATGGTTAGAAAACTTGTACTATCGTTAATTGCTGTTATGGGTGTATGCGCTTTGGCGTTTGCTCAAAACAAGCAGATTTCCGGTACAGTCGTAGATGCCGATGGTCTTCCGATTATCGGTGCGACGGTCATGGTTGATGGCACTTCAGTCGGAACTTCGACAGGTGCCGATGGTAGCTTCACGCTTCCCGTACCGGCCAATGGGTCGCTACTTATCTCTTTTATCGGCTATCAGTCGTTGACGCTTCCCGTCGCCGGCCGAACTCATGTCGAGGTCACTCTCAAGAGTGATGAAACTACTATTGACAACGTCGTGGTCGTAGGCTACGGTTCAGGTAGTAAAGTCGGCACCGCCATCGGATCTTCGGTGAAGGTGCAGGGCGAACAACTCGCTAACAAGCCTGTTGCCAACGTTGCCGATGCTTTGCAGGGTAAAGTTGCCGGTTTGCAGGTCTACACCTCGTCAGGTGAGCCTTCTCAAACCTCTTCAATGCGTCTGCACGGTGTAGGTTCGTTGACTGCTGGTACAGCTCCGCTGCTCGTCTTGGACGGTGTGCCTATTGGTCAAGAGGCTATGTTGTCACTCAACTCGAATGATATCGAGTCGATGACCATGCTCAAGGATGCATCTGCAACTTCTATCTATGGTTCACGTGCTGCCAATGGTGTGCTCTACATCACCATGAAGAAGGGTCGCCGCGGTGAGCAGGCCAAGATTGTTGTTAATGCTCAATATGGTATTTCGCAGCCCGTTACAGGTAAGTATGATGTAATGAACACGCTCGAATTAGCTGAGTATGAGTTGGGTAACGACTTGATTAATCAGGAAATTTTCGACAAACGTATGGAAGCAGGTATCGACACGAACTGGAAGAAATTCTTCTATCGTAACGCTGCTCCTACCTCTCAGGCCGATATTTCGGTGACAGGCGGTACGGATAACACCGCTTACTACATCGCTGGTGGTTACATGAGCCAAGATGGTACAGCTCCTCGTTCTAACATGACTAAATATTCGTTCCGTACCAATGTCGATTCAAGTGTTGCTTCATGGGCTCGTATTGGTTCGAGTGTTGCTTTGGGTTACGATGAGCGTTCAAACGCTGTCCCCAGTGGTGCGAACACTTACAGTGCCAACTTCATGTCGCTTATGTTGCGTCCTGATATTAGTGCTTATAACGAAGATGGTTCGGAACCTGATAAATACGGTCAGTTTACTAACCCGAATCTTGCAGCAAGAAAGACCCCTTCAATGGGTCGTAAATTGCAGTTGAATGCGAATGCTTATGTTCAGATTACCCCTATCAAAGGCTTGAATATTAAGAGTATGATTGGTGTGGATGGTCTTTGGTATACATCCAGACAAACATCGCTTCCTTCGTTTATTGATAACCCCAACAACGGTAGCGTTGGTCGCACTCACCAAGATTCACAGACTTTGTCTATCACCAATACGATTGACTACAACTTCTCATTTGCAAATCCCGACCACAGACTTTATCTTCTTGCAGGTCAGGAGGGTATCAAATCTTCGGAGACACAGTTTAACGCAAGTAGAAATGGTCAGGTTCGTGATGATTTGATGATGATTTCGACTGGTGTAGGTACCCCATCTGCTTCAGATGGTTATACGAGCTACTTGTTTAACTCGTGGTTCGGTCGTGCCGAGTACTCTTTCGCAAGCAAGTATATTGCAGATGCTACGGTTCGTCGTGATGCTTCATCGCGTTTCGGTGCATCTAACCGCAGTGCTGTCTTCTATTCATTCGGTTTCATGTGGGATGCAAAACGCGAGTTGTTCCTCTATAACAACAAAACGATTACCGACTTGAGCTTCAAGGTCAGCTACGGTACGCAGGGTAACGCTTCGATTCCTAACTATGCTCACCAGAGCTTGCTCAATATGGGCACTTACAACGATCAAGCTGCCTTCTACCTCGCTCAGTATGGTAACAAGGATCTGGGCTGGGAGACACAGCAATTGTTGACTGTGGCTGCCAATATCGGTTTGTGGGATCGTTTGAATATCGAACTCGAATTCTACAACCGTATTACGAAGGATATGTTGATGGCTGTTCCTATGCCTTCAACTTCGGGCTACGGAAGCCGCTATGAGAACGTAGGTAGTATGCGTAACCGCGGTATCGACGTTACGTTGGATGCTGCTATCGTTCGCACACAAGATTGGGCAGTTAATTTCCACGCCACATTCTCTTATGGTAAGAGTGTCATCACCAAGCTTTTCAATGGCTATGATGAGTATGCAATGCCCGATTACGGACTTTGCTACAAAGTTGGTCACGACGCAGGTGAGTTCTATATGCCTATTCGTGTAGGTATTGATCCTGAAGATGGTCGCCAGATTTGGGAGACTATCGATCCTAAGACAGGTGAGATGGGAACAACCAAGGAGTTTGAACAGGCTACTTCGCAGTTGGTTGGTAAATCTCGTTATGCTCCCTATTCGGGTGGTTTCGGTATCAGCGCAGGTTGGAAGGGTATCTCTCTCTCGGCTGACTTCTCTTGGAACTATGGAAAATATTTGAACAACAATACACGTTACTTCCTTGAGTCTCCTTCGAATGTTGGTACATTTAACCGTAGCTCTGATTTGAAGCACGAGTGGCGTCAACCGGGTGATGTTACCGATGTTCCAAAATTCGGTGAGGCAATTCAATTTGATACACATTTGCTGGAGGATGCTTCTTTCTTGCGTTTGAAGAACTTGACCGTAGGATATGACTTCCCGAAGACTTGGATGGCTAAAACAGGTGTAATCAGTGGTCTCCGTGTTTATTTCACTGCTCGTAACCTACTGACCTTTACCAGTTTCTCCGGATATGATCCTGAGGTCGATTCAAACAATGCGCTGGGTAACTATCCCAACTCGCGTCAGTTTGTAGGCGGTATTCAGATTACATTTTAACCATTAATGAAAAAAGATACGAATATGAGAAAACTGTTAAATATTATTGGTCTTTCGGCCGCAGTATTGTTGACATCGTGCGACATGGACAAAATTCCGCAAGGAAGCTTGGACCAAGGCGAAGCATTCAAAGATTTGAAAACGGTTGAATACTTGGCAAATGGCGCCTATGCACGTCTGCGTGATAACTACGGTATCGAGAACATGATTCTGCCAGATATTCAGGCTGATTATGTGAACGCACTTTCGGGTTACAGCAACACTTATGGCGAGGTTTACAAGTGGATTTTTACGCAAAATGATTACGATGTAACTGCCGCTTGGGAAGTTTGCTACATGACCATTGCTCAGTGTAATTTTATTATAGATGGTATCGATAAGAATATTGATAACTTCAAACCCAAAGATCAACCGGCACTCGACCTCATCAATGGTCGGATGTTCTTGATGCGCGCTATGTCGTACAGTATGCTTGCTGAGCGTTTCTGCGCCGACTACAATGCTGCAACGGCTACCAAAGAGTTCTCGGGTGTGCCCATTATTCCTAACTACAATCCGGATGAGAAACCTTCTCGCGCAACATTGGCTCAGGTTTACGACGCTATTTTGGCAGACATCGCTCAGGCGAAGGTTTATCTGAAGAAAACAGCAGGTTCTCCCAGTGCCATTTATCTGAACATCGACTGTGTCACTGCTTTGGAGGCTCGTGTTTATCTCCAGATGGATAAGTATCCTGAGGCTTTGGCTGCAGCAAATTCGTTGATTAACAACGGTAAGTATGCTTTGGCAACAAGCCTTGACGAGTTCGATGATGTGTGGACTTACGATCGTGGCAAGGAGGTTATCTTTAAGTTCGCTGCTTCTAAAACTGAATTACCCCCCGCTTACGGTGGCTCTTTCTTCAGTGAAGGTTATGGTGGCGCAGGTGCTGCCGATGGTGTGTATTATTGGAGTGTTGATTACATCCCAACACAGGATGTAGTTGATATGTACGACAAGGACGATTATCGTGGCAAATCATGGATTTACATGGCTAAGACAACAAGTGATTTCAATTCACAATGCTGGGCTGGTGGTGACTATTTAATCACTCCGGGCTTCGCTCTGATTTCGAAATTTGCCGGTAACCCTGATTTGCGTACTTCGAACGCTTGGAATTTCCGTAACACATGGAAGGTATTCCGCATTGCTGAGATGTATCTGATTGCTGCCGAGGCTGCTGCTCAGAGTGGCGGCGATGCTGCGACTCCGCTCAACGCATTGCGCACACACCGTGGTCTTAAGGCGTTAACTTCCGTTACGATGGCTGATGTGAAGACTGAGCGTTACAAAGAGATGATGCTTGAGGGTACCCGTTTGACCGACTTGAAGCGTTGGGGCGATGGCTTCAAACGCGGCATTAGTCAGGTTGGTACATTCAACAAGTTCAACAACCTTATGGGAACGGTAACACCTGAGAAGGAAGATGCACTTGCAATCTTGGCAGCACGTACTTTGGATGCCAAAGCTGGTGATTTCCACTTTGTATGGCCTATTCCCTACAACGAGATTTATGCTAACCAGAACTTGAAAGGTCAGCAGAACCCCGGTTGGGAGAAGTAATATCGATTGATTTTTACCCATTGCGGAGCCAGATTTCACATCTGGCTCCGCTTTTTTTGCAATTAGACGAGTAGTCTTTGCGAAAAGTTTTGGAGATAAAAAAAATATTGTTACCTTTGCACTCGCTACGACACAAAAGTAGCTCATGATGGTGCCATAGCTCAGTTGGTAGAGCAAAGGACTGAAAATCCTTGTGTCCCCGGTTCGATTCCTGGTGGTACCACTTCAAAGAGATGCAAAATCTCACAAAACCCTGAAATTCAATGAGTTTCAGGGTTTTTTATTTCCCCGAAAAACGCAAAAAACCACACTTTTGAGAGTACTTCACGGACTAATTCGTGGTACAAAATCAAAACCTCTCAAAATGTACCACGAGATAGGTTTTATTTCGCTAAACATCAGCATTTTGCATAGCAATGCGATACTATAAGTTGCGTACTTTTACAGTCAAAATTTAAAGTATTTAGCAATGGAAAGAAAACTATTTTCGGTACTATTCTTTGTGAAGAAAAGCCGAGTTCTAAAAAACGGAGAGTCTCCAATTATTGTGCGAATCACCTATGGTGGTCAGGTCGCAGAGTTCCAATCAGGACGAACAACACCGCTCAGTCAGTGGTCGCAAACAAAAGGTTGTGTCGTTGGGCGTGACCGTAAAGCGACAGAAATCAACACGTTTATAGAGATGGTGCGTCTGAAGATTTATCAAATTCAGGCTTATTGGTCAAAATAGTAGATAAAATCGGGGTGGTTTTCGTTTATTGGTC
>JAVVWE010000003.1:0-14037 GCA_036652255.1 Alistipes sp.
AATGGAAAGTTATATGCTTCAGTATCTTAGCTTTCTTTAGCCAGTTTTTTAGAGGATAATTTATCATACTTCGGCTGAGCCCTTTGAAGACTTTACCTGTTCCTACCTCTCCGCAAAGTTCAAAAGCCTCGTGGCTGATTGGGAGCGTGGCTTCGGTCTTGGCCTTTTGGGTGCGGATGCGAATGCAGTAGCCTTGGTCGGGGGCGATGCCAAAGTCCGACCATTGCAGGTTCATTATGTCGCTGATACGAAGTCCTGTCAGGCAGAAGAAGAGGGAGGCGGCTTTGAGTACGGGGATGTCGCAGGGCGTAGCGGCTAATTGCTTTACCTCGTCTAAAGTCAGGTACTCTTTCTTTACGTCCTCATATTCAATCTTCTCTAAAAAGTCGTTGATGTTCTCACGGAGCAACTTATCTCGATAGGCGATTTTCAGCAGACCTCTGAACGTGGAGTAGTAGCCTGCTGCCGAGTTGAGCGACACTTTATGTTCGGTGTGTTTTAGCTGCTTGGCATTCAATAGGTAAGACCGAAAGCGTTTGCACAAATCCACATTCACCTCGCCAAAGGTGCATTTTCCCTGCACGAAGTTTGAGAAATGGGTGTAGACTACTTTCCATTTTTGGTCTTTGGTTTTCGTCATCTTGGCAAAGTAGGCAAGAAAATCGGCTTTCATCTTGTGCTTGTCTAAGAAACCGAACTCCTCGTTGATAAGCGACTGCACCCGAATGCAGCGGATAGCTTCGGCTTTGTGCAGCATATCGTTGTTGAACTCACGCTCCATCTTATTTTTCGGATGGGCGTAGATGTAGATGCCGAGATACTCCCGACGACTCATGATCATGGTTTCGGGATGGCGAATGGCAGGGTAATAATCGAGGTAAATAGAAATTTTGTCGTTACGGATAGCTCTTTGGCGAACTGTAACTTTGGTACACGTGTGTGTCATACGATTGTTATTTAAATGTTTATACTTGTTTTTTGATTGCAAAGGAAAATGGTTATAACATGGTGACTATCGTCACCACAGAATAACTTACTCTATTTTAGGGTCTCCCAATAAATTGTCGAGTTCGGGTCGGGAAATCTTAACGTATTTGCCGACTTTCACACTGGGGATGTTGTGGTATTTGGCGTAATGGTAGAGTTAATCTCGAGTGAGATTGAACTTTGTCATTGCTTCCGCCACCGTATAGTATTGCGGTTCGTCGGGTTGTGCTATGCCTTTGGCTATATCGAAGTGCTTTTTGGAGTAGCTGACAGTTTTGCCTTCTTTCTTTTTGGGGATAGCGTTTTTCGAGGCAAGTGTATAGATGGCAGCCAAAGTCATATCGAATTTTTCTTGAATCTCCTGCACGGTGTACCACTCTGTGATGTCGGGATTGGCGGCTTTCTTCGAGAAATAGTTGTCGATATGCTTTTTACTCCAATAGGTTTTGCCACGATTAAAGGTTCGTGGGATGTTGTGCTTCTTGGCAACAACGAATATCCACGAATTGGCCACGTTGTATTTCTCTTTGACTTCGGCTGTGGTGTAGAACTCGGTGATAGGAGTACGCTCCTTTGATTGGATGCGAAATTTTGTTGAACGGCTGAAAAGTTCGTCAATATCTTCTTTTTGCAGTAAATATTTACATCCCAATCGAGTGGCTTTCAACTCACCATTTTTTAGATAGCTGTATAAAGTCGGACGGGTGACTCCTAAATAAACGGCAGCTTCTGTGATTGTGATAAACGGTTTGTCCTTTATTTTTTCAATGGGCTTTTCGAGTATGATTTTCTCTGTAAACTGATTGTTTACCTTGATTACTTCATCTCGCTTTTTCTTTTTGTACAATGCATTTGCACACCTGTGCGAACAGCATGTAGTCGTAGTTTTATGGGCGATAAATTCTGCACCGCACCAGCTACAAATCTTTTTGATGTCAATGTTACTACTCATTTTTAATTCGTATTAGTTCTCTGTTATTTCCGTAAAATCCCGTAAAACCGTGTAAAATGGCGTAAAGTTTCTCTATCACCTTTCCAATCGGTTTTCGGTTGCAAACCTCCGAGACCCAAATACGGTACAAAAATGAGCTAAAAATGCACCATAAACGATAATCATCGCCTATGTCCACAAAAAGAAAGGCGTTGAAATTCAACGCCTTATTAATCAATAGTAATATATGCTAATCGCCCGTAATCACCAATTACTTTCCGATGCAGAACTTCGAGAAGATGTTGCCGAGAATCTCGTCGGTTGTTATTTCTCCCGTAATCGTACCGAGATGGTAGATGACGGCGCGGATGTCTTCGCTCAGAAGATCCGCCGGTAGCGAGTCGCTGAGAGCGGTGGCGGCACGGGCAAGAGCTTCACGAGCTGCCGTCAAGGCTTCGTAGTGGCGCGCTGAGGAGACCACCGCATCGCTGTGGTATAGTGTTTCCGTATCCACGCTCTGACGCAGTGCATTACGCAGTGCGTCGATGCCCGTGCCTTCGCGTGCCGAGATGCCGATGGTTCCCGCAGGCAGTGAGGTATCGGGCGTTTTGTCGATTTTATTTATCACCTCAATCTCGTGTTGCTCAGCGCGCAGGGTGAGCGTGTGAGGCTTGTAAGGTTGGGTGGCTGCGCTCATGCGGATGATGATTTGCGCACGCTCCACGGCTGCCATCGTGCGCTCGATGCCCA
Organism: Alistipes sp.; assembly: GCA_036652255.1. Lineage (GTDB taxonomy): Bacteria > Bacteroidota > Bacteroidia > Bacteroidales > Rikenellaceae > Alistipes. Next base: position 2,669 of record JAVVWE010000003.1, read on the forward strand.
TGCGTTCCAGTCGGTCGTCGGTGGCGCGTATGCCTGCGGTGTCGATGAATCGAAAGAGTACGCCGTCGATGTCGGTTGTCTCCTCGATGGCATCACGCGTGGTGCCTGCTATGTCGGAGACCATGGCGCGTTCTTCGCCCAAAAGGCGGTTCAGCAGGGTGGATTTACCCACATTGGGTTCGCCAATAATGGCTACGGCAACGCCTTGTTTGAGCGCATTTCCGAGGGCAAATGAGTGGCGCAGTGTGTCTATTTCGTCGCCTATTTGTTGCATGGTATGCCGCAGTGTGGTGCGATCGGCAAACTCCACATCTTCTTCCGAAAAGTCGAGTTCGAGTTCGAGCAGTGAGGTGAGTTTCAGCAGTTCGCCACGCAATTTGCGCAGGGCATCTGAGTAGCCTCCGCGCATTTGCGCCGTTGCCAAGGTGTGTGCGGCACGTGATGAGCAGGCAATTAGATCGGCAACGGCTTCCGCCTGAGCCAAATCCATCTTGCCCGCAAGGAAAGCCCGTGTTGTAAATTCGCCGGGTTGTGCCATGCGTGCACCTGCACTGATGAGTAGCCGCAAAATTTCAGCGGTGATGTAGCGTGATCCGTGGCATGATATTTCGACTGAATCTTCGCCCGTGTAGGAGTGGGGTGCGCGGAAAAGTGTGACCAACACATCATCCACAATGCGTTGTTTGTCGCGAATCTGCCCGTAGTGCACGCTGTTAGCGGTGCATTGCCCCAGCGGTGTGTGACCGTGAAACAGCCTCGCGCAGATGGGCAACGCCTCTGTGCCGCTCACGCGGATAATGGCAATAGCCCCTCCTGCGGCGGTGGCAGGGGCAGTAATGGTATCGTGTTCAATCTGCATAGCTCGTTTTTTCTCTTGATGAGATATTTTTATAAGTCGAATCCTACTGAATTTTCAACACTCTGTTATAGGTTATTTTACGCTTCCCTACTTTAGAATTTATTTCCCATATACTCCGTTCTGGAGCAGAATATAGACTTTCCGTCTCTTTATCGGAAATATTTATCCATTGGACACCATTAACCGTTAAAACAGTATCACCAAGTCGAATCCCTTGCTGATACGCCTTGTCATTTTTACGTATTCTTATTATCACACCTTTCTGATTGCACCAAAATCCAGTTTGATTCGACGGTTTTGATGGATATATGTGTTGAGCAGGTGTGAGTATAAGTCGATTGTTTTTAAAATCGAGGATTATATTAAAGTGTTTGAGTATGCGCATACCGAGTGTTCCCACAATCGGTTTGGTTATGTTCGGTAGATATGCCTTAAATTCTTTCGATAAGCTTCGGAGTGATGTGTCAAATACACATTCGGTATTCGGTAAAATATTGGATGCAAGATTAATATCCACTTCGAACTCCCGTAATTCTCTGTCGGGAAGTTGTAAACAATAGCTGTCCTCTATTTGCCAATGGGGTATGGCTGAAACAAAATCCGACAACTCTTTAGGCGGATCTGTAATGGCAAATCCCGAAGGGGTGCCAGTATCAAAAAGATAGATATAATCTGTCTGTAAAGAATCACATCCGTTCTTAATTGTCATCGGGATATTGACGAATGGAGCAAGTTTTTTATCTTTATATTTTGCAAACTGTAAGGGGTAGACAAGAGCCCCTTTGGGCAAAGTATCGCAATCACGTATAGAGAATATTTGGTTGTCAAAATCAAAACACCAAATCCGCTTCTCCTCCGCATATATGGGAGCAATCAGTCCCTCCATGTCGACCGGAACGGAATTGATAATATTGCTATTTAGTGATTGTGTACCCAGCTCTATACTATTGACCTTAATTTTCGATGCAGATTGAAGCCAACCATTATTCACCATCGTATCCGCATAATTGCGAGCAAGCGACTGTGGAAGCAGACAACCGACTAAGCACCCCGTATCAAATAGCAATTCGATTGTATCCGTCGAATTAATAATAACAGGAGTGTACATTATGTCGTAATGAATACGCAAATTCGTATTGCGCGTTATTGGCTGCGTTTGCCCTTGCGATGAACAGGCGGCAATACCAAATTGCACGATGAATAATAAAAATAAAAGTCTGCTCATATATTACTGCTCTTGAATTCAATCAAATGATTGATCTTATCTTCCTCCAATCCGCAGTCGTTGCCCCGGACGGAGTGTGTGCGCACTTTTGATGCTATTCCAGCGCATTAGCTGCACGGTTGTTACGTGATACCGTCGGGCAATAGCACCCAATGTGTCGCCTCGTTTGACAGTGTAGAGTGTGCTGCGGGCGGGGGTTGCAGCGGTTTTTGCGCGTTGCTGCTGTTGTCGCGTGATATTCGAAGGGTTCAGATAGTCCTTCAGAAAGGTTGAATCCTTGGCGAAAATTGCATCTTGCTGATTGATATACTCTGTGATGTAGCGTTGCGGTAATATCAGAATATAGGACTTGTTGGTGGCAGGTATGATGTCGAGTTTATATTGCGGATTGAGCTGTTGCAGTGTTTTCATCGGCACATTGAGTGTCGAGGAGACCTGCCCCAAATGCATCATCCGATTGATTCGGATAGTATCTGTTGCCAGCGGCAAAGGTGATTGTCCAAATTCGATGCCGTGCTGCCGATGGTAGGCGTAGGCGTAGGAGGCACCGATGAATGCGGGGACATAGCCGCGTGTTTCGCGTGGCAAGTAATCGTATATATCCCAGAATGAATGGCAGTTACCTCCGGCACGTGCGATGGCTTTGTTCACATTGCCCGGGCCGCAATTGTAAGCAGCGATGGCGAGTGTCCAATCTTTGAAGATGGCATACAAATCTTTCAGATAGCGGCACGCAGCCCGTGTAGCGAGCAGCGGATCCCGACGTTCATCAATCAGTGAGTTGACCTCCAAACCATATACCTTGCCTGTTGTGGGCATAAATTGCCAGAGTCCCGTGGCACCCATGGGCGATACGACCGAGGGTGAGAGGGCTGATTCGATGATGGGCAATGCGCGCAACTCGACAGGAAGATCGGCTTTGATGAGCTCTTCCTCAATGAGTGGAAAGTAGTATTGCGAAAGGCTCAAAATGCGGTTGATGGTTCCGTATCGGGTATTTGTGTAGCGGTCGATATACGATTTAACCACCGAATTGTAAGACAGTTGTACGGGTGATGCCAAATCGCGAAGTCGGCGTGCGTAGACCGAATCGGGCAGCGAATAGGTGGTTGCCTGATATGCTTCGTCGGGGTGGATATTGACGTAGTTGTTGAAGAAATCGTCGAATGAGTCGAGTGTTTGGCGTTCGTGCCACTCCGAGAGCAGCGAGTCGATTTGCGCGGAGTTCATGCGTGCAGTCACCTCTTCCTCCTCCTCCGGTTTCGCCACGGGTTCTTTTTTCCTCACCTCACCCTTCGACTTGGCGATGACCGTCATCGGGTCAATTGTGGTTCGCGCAGGGGTGGGGGTGGCAGGTGGAGGTGCAGGGGTTTCCTGCGTAGTTTTGCGCGGTCGCTTTGATAGAGAGGCGGCTTGTGGAGTGGCGAGGGCGAAGAGTAGAAGGAGGGTGAGTAGTCGTTTCATGATTTAAAAATTGAAGCTCATGTTGAAGCCGAAAACAGGGCGATGACCACCTACTGCGGGGACGAATGTGTAGTCTACGAGTGGCTCGATATTCATCGAAAGGTCGTCCGAAATATCGTAATCCTTAAGGTGCGCATCGACATGAGCATCAACAATCTGAAGGATATAGATTCCTGCGGTGACGATAATACAAAGGTCGCGGTTACGGCGATAGCTGTCTTTCAGGTTTTTTAGAAATGTGGTAGAGTATCGCCCGTGAAATTCGTCGGGTGAACCATCGGGAAAAGCGGTTGCATCCTTGTCGAATGCGGCTTTGAGTGAGTAGGCTTTTTTGAATCGTTGAAAGCCGCGGTTATTCCAGTCGATGCAGTAAATCATCGCTGCGAAGCCGCCCACGACGAAGGGAACTTTCCAATAACTTTTGTTGTAGATTTGTCCCGCACCCGGACAGATGCACGCTAAAGTGGTGGCTTTCTTGACGTTTGATACATCGTTGGTGGTGTAGTTCACTGCTGCGTCGCCGATGAAATAGAGGTAAGAGGCGATGGTTGCACCGAGATATAACTGGCGACGGGTGTTGCTGCGTATCATTTTGGTTTGCACTACCTCCAATTCGCGTGTGCGATTGCCACCCGCGGCGAGCAGTGTGTTGTACTGTTGTTTGAGTGGTTTGTAGGTCTTATTTTCCTGAATGAACATCGCCAATCCCGCTCCGAGGGTACCGTAGAGGATGGGCAATTTCCAATAATCCTTGTTGTAGATTTGTCCGTAGCCGGGCAGCACGGTCGATATCCAGCACACCTTCGACAGGGACATGGAGTCGCTCATGAACCATCTTTTTTTGTATTTCGATGTGTCGGACAACACCAAGGGTGGGAGCGCGTTGAGGGAGTCGATGAGCATCGAGTCGATTTGCAGTACCCCCTCCGCATTGTAGTGTGCAGCGCGATGACGTACGGTGGCGAATTTCTGCCGTAATCGATCAAAACGTGCCAGTTTTGTGGTGTCGGTGGCAGGAAGTGTACGGCGCAGCGAGTCGAGGGTTGTGGTGTCGGCGGTGAGCAGCATCTTCCCCAGCGAGTCGATGCCCGTGAATGAATTGAGCTCCGCAGAGTCAATTTTCGAGAGGAAATGCAGCGCACGCTGTGTGTGCAAATTTTCTTTGTGCGACGTGGTATCAGGTATCTCCTTCAGCCCTTTGCGCACGAATGTGCTGGGGCTGCGATGGATTTGCGCCTCAACCTGCGAGGCACACGTCAGTGCTGCGACCAGAAAAAATAGAAATATTGTAAATCGGCTTCTCATGCAGTTGCTATCCGCGTTTTGCAAAATGTTCGATAAATTTCTCGATTTGCGCATCGTCCGTGAAGCCGATGACAATCTTGCCGCCGCCATTTTTTGATCGACGGATGGTAATCTCCTCCGAGAAGACCTTTTCGAGCTGCTCCACCAGTCGCACGTACGATTCGGGATACTCCTCTTCGTCGGTTGGCTGCTGTGTTGCTCGCTGCTTGTCCAACGAACGCACCAACTCCTCCAACTGGCGTACCGAGAGGTCACGTTTGATGCAATGTTTCAACATTCGAAGTTGCTGCTCTTCGGGTGCACCGGCAATTGCCTTGGCGTGCCCCATGGATATAAGTCCCTCTTTGAGTGTGAGTTGTACTGGGTCTGGAAGTTTCAACAGACGCATATAGTTTGCTACGGTAGAACGTTTTTTTCCTACTTTTTCCGATAGAGCATCCTGTGTCAAGTGGCATTCGTCGACCAGACGTTGCATCCCTAGCGCAATTTCGATGGCGTTGAGGTCTTGGCGTTGAATATTTTCGACGAGAGCCATGGCGTGCAGGTTCTCATCGTCCACCTCGCGGATGTAGGCAGGCAGGGTTGTTAAATCGGCACGACGTGCGGCGCGCCAACGACGTTCACCGCTGATTATGATGTATTTACCATCATCGGAATGCTTCACTGTCACGGGTTGAATCACCCCCAACTGACGAATCGAATCTGCCAACTCATCGAGTGCCTCCTCATCGAAATGGGTGCGTGGCTGCGTGGGGTTGGGAATAATATCATCAATGGCAATTTCTGCCATTTCGGTCATGGGGCGGAGCTTGGCTTCGACTGTATCCGAGCCGAAAATTGCGTCTAATCCGCGTCCTAATCCCTTCTGTTTCATAGTGTCCTAATTTTATTGCTTGCGGTTGCGTTTGAGCACCTCTTTTGCCAGTGTCAGGTAGTTTGTCGCGCCAACGGCTGTTGCGTCGTAGAGCATGACAGGTTTTCCGTGTGAGGGAGCTTCACCCAAACGAATATTACGTTGAATTATTGTGTCGAAGACCAGTGCTCCGAAATGGTCGCGTACTTCGGTGGCAACCTGATTGTTGAGTCGATTGCGCATATACATTGTCAGCAAAAATCCCTCGATGTCAAGAGCGGGATTCAGTCCGCTTTTCACCTTGCGAATGGTGTTCAGCAGCTTCGATAGCCCTTCGAGTGCGAGGTATTCGCACTGCACCGGAATGAGTACGGTGTCGGCTGCTGTGAGTATATTTACAGTCGTGTAACCAAGTGAGGGGGAGCAATCTATGAATATATAGTCGTAGCTCTCGCGCACCTTATCCACGATGCCTTTCATCACATGGTGTGCGTTGTCCATCTTCGAAAGTTCGGTATCTGCCGCCACCAAGTCGATGGACGAGGGGAGCACCCATAAATTCTTTACGTCGGGACTTTTGAGAATCACATCTGCGGGTTGCTTCTCGCCCACGATACATTCGTAGATGCCTTCGAGGTTGATGTCGAAACCCAATCCCGAGGTGGCGTTTGCTTGTGGATCGGCATCGAGCAACAGGACTTTTTTGCCCAGCAGGGCGATAGACGCTGCGAGGTTAATAGCGGTGGTGGTTTTACCCACGCCGCCTTTTTGATTTGCTAAAGCGATAACCTTTGCCATGTATATTTTTCCGAGTTTAAAGAGTTTCTAAGCAGGCAAATTTACATAAATAATATGGGCTGTGCAAATCGACGGGCGGAAAAAACGGAAACAGCCGTTCCAAAAAGATTTATAGAGAGCCTTTATTGACTTGGACTGCGATATTTACTGCAAAAATTGAGTGTTTTGCGTGCGATTATTTTGAAAAATGCCTATCTTTGACCTCATAAACAAACGAAACACGCTATGAATGAGAATCAAACGCCTTCTGATCAGGAGTCCAAAGAGCCTTCCACATCCGATGTACGCATCTTTACGAAACCGCGTTCGAAATTTCCGGGCGTAGGCGATATTTTCGCGATGTTCGGCATCTTCATCGCTGCCGAGTTAATTGCTACGCTTGCTACTATTATTTTTGGTTTGACAACCACGACCGGAACTGCAACTACCACACCGGAGATTTTGGGTATGAAGTTGAGTTTTAGTAGCTTGCTCTCTTATGTACTCGCCTTGGGCGGCATCTTGCTCTACCGTAGTGCGCGAGGAGGTGCCGGATCAATTGCGCGCCTCTCGCCCCGCGGTCTGAATCCGATGTTAATCCTTTGGGGTTTTCTGCTGCTCACGGCGGTGGGTGTGGTGCTCGAACCGCTGCTCCGATTGCTCCCCTCGCTGCCCACGGAGGCTTTGGGTAGAGGGGCGTGGACAATGATGGCGATGGTTTTCTTTGCTCCCGTTTTCGAGGAGTTGATTTGTCGCGGTGTGGTACTCGAATCGTTACGCGCCAAATATGGTGTCTGGATTGCGTGGTTTGTTTCGGCACTCTTCTTCGGAGCCATCCACCTGCAACCGCAATTGGTGGTCAATGCTTTTTTCATCGGTCTGATTTTCGCATTTCTCTATATTCGTACCAATTCGTTGTGGATTGTCATCATTCTGCACGCCATGAATAACGCCATTGCTTACATCGCCATGATGATGGGGCACAGCGACTTCATGCTCTCGAATTTCATCACCCATCGCCCACTTTATCTGCTGATTTATTGGGTAGCAGCGGCTGTGTGTGTGGTGTCGAGTGTGATGATTTTCCGTGTTTTAAAACAACTTGACGCACAGGAGAAAAATCAGCCGGCAGCGTAATAATATTCCTGAGGCTGCGTTTACTACCTATAAAAAGAGTATCTTTGTCACTTTGAAAGATGGGTTTTCGTAGAATCATAACAGTTGTGGCACTGACCTTTTTGGTCGGTTGTCAAGAGTTGCCTAACTATTTTGTGGGCGACAATACCTTAGCGCGCGTGGGTCGCACTGAACTTTCGTTGCGCGATGTGGCGTCGGTGGTTCCTGCCGGAGCCTCGGGCGCAGACAGCGTTGCTTTTATCGCGCTCTATGTCGATCGCTGGATTAAAAAGCAACTCAAATTGCGCGAAGCGGAGGATCGATTTTCCTCTTCGGCTGAGGATATTGATCGCATGGTCGAGGAGTATCGTCAGACCTTGCTGATTCGCAAGCTCGATCAGTATTACGTCGATCGCAGTATTGATACGGTCTTCGACGACAAAGAGATAAATGCCTATTACAGGGATCACCAGACCGATTTCCGTCTGGAGCGACCTCTTGTTCGCGGGCGGATTTTGCGTTTCAACGATGGTTATCGTCAAGCGCAGAAATTGTTGACCATGATGAACTCCACTTCGCCTGAAGGAGAGAAGAATTTTCGAGATGTATGTGTGAAGAATAACTTCCAACTCACCGATTTTTCCGAGTCTTGGGTCGATTTTCAAGAATTTCTGACCCTCTTGCCCACCTTGCGTTCGCAGAGCTACGATGCCGCCCTCGAATCGCGACAAGTGCAGCAAATGAGCAACGGACACTCTCGTTACTATTATCAGATTACTGCGGTTCGACACGCTGGCGACCCTATTCCGTTGGAGCAGGTGCGCGAGAACATCCGTCGCGTGTTGTTCAACCAACGTCAGGGCGAGCTGATTCGTACACACGAAGATGAGCTCTATGAGAATGCGGCTGCGGAGGGTGATTTCCGAATTTATATAAATGACAAAACAGAGAAAGAACAATAATATGTTGAAGAAAAGTATATGCCTTGCCGTAGCTACATTGTGTGTTTGCGGCGTTTTTGCGCAACGACAGCAGGTGGTGCTCGACAAGGTGGTGGCGGTGGTAGGCAGTTCGTCCATCCTCTACTCCGAAATGGCTGATTACGCACACCAACTCTCGTCGCAACGTCGAGCTGAGGGCTACACCTCCGATCGCAATCCCCAAAATGAGGCTCTTGAGATGCTCATGATGCAGAAATTGCTCTATACGCAGGCTCAAATCGACTCGGTGAAGGTCAATCTATCCGACATTTCGACGCGTGCCGAGGAGCAGATGCAGCTGATGGTCAGTGAAGCGGGTGGCGTGGCGCAACTTGAAGCCCGTGAGCACATGGCGATTTTCAACATTCGCGAAACCCTGCGTCAGCGCATCGAGGAGCAGTTTTATGCCGAGACCCTGCGCGACGAGATTACGAGCAAGGTGACCATCGTTCCGGGCGAGGTGGAGCGATTCTACAAAAAGATTGATAAAGACAGCCTTCCCATGCTGCCCGAACAATATGTTTACGCGCAGATTATCCGCTACCCGAAGTCGATTGTACAGGCAAAGCAACACACCAAGGAGCGGCTACTTGATATGCGCGAACGGGTGATTAGTGGCGATGCTAAGTTCGAAACCTTGGCGCGTATGTATTCCCAAGATCCGGGTACGATGATGCGTGGTGGCGAGATGGATCCCATTGCGCTCAACCAGCTTGTGCCAGAGTTTGGTGTACTTGAAAAATTAAAACCCGGACAGATATCCGAGGTCATTGAGACCCAGTATGGTTTCCACATCGTGCAGGTGATTGAGCGACGGGGCATGATTTATCGTTTCCGTCACATTCTGTTGCACCCAATCTATCCACCCAGCGAGTTGGCAGATGCTATGAATACGCTCGATAGCTTGACGCGCCTCGTGCGCCTCGATTCGCTTTCGTTCGACTCGGCGGCATTCTATTACTCTGACGATGCCCATTCGAAGATGAATGGCGGCATTGTCTCGAACCACGATATCCTCGAATATAATAGGTATGGAGATCCCAAGTTGACCCAGACTGCTTTCTATAAGGAGGACTTCGGTCGCAACAATAAATTGGAAGACTACAACGCCTTGATTCGTTTGAAAGTGGGTGAAATATCGCCCGCATTCCTTGCAAAGGATTTAAGCAGCAATGAGTTGGCTAAAGTGGTGAAGTTGGTTGAGGTTATCCCAACTCACAAGGCATCGCTCAACGAGGACTACTTGATGTTGGAGGAGTTGGCTCTGCGTGCCAAAAAAGATCGAGTCTTCATCGAGTGGCTCTCGAAAAAAATTGACGCTATGTACGTCTTTATTCTTCCCGAATTTCGGAGTGGTGAGTTCGAAAATAAACATTGGGTCAAATAGATAAGTAAGGTAAAAAATGATTATGCGTAAATTCCTTTCGATAGCAATCATCGTGTGTATGGCTGCGAGCGTGCTTTTTGCCCGACCGGGTAGTGAACTTATCGCTCCGCCGCAGCAATCGAAACCGCAGCAATCGAAACCGCAGCAATCGAAACCGCAACCGCAGCCGCAGCCGCAAGGGCAATCCCCGCAGCGGAAAATTATTGATCTTAAAGCGGACTTAATGGGTCCGGTGGCTCCCGGTGATTCGGCACTATTCTTGGTGGGTAATTTTGCTGCTCAGCACAATGGGGCGGTCATCACCTGTGATAGTGCGGTGCGCTACTCGTCCGACGAGCTTGGCTTTTTTGGTAATGTGCTCATCAATAAAAATTCAACCTATATTTATGGTGACCGTGCCGATTACAGCGGTCTACTCAACGAGGCACGGGTCTACTCCGACATCATCAAGGTGGTCGATGGCGATGCCACACTCTATACTTACGACTTGGTCTTCAATACGAAGAGTAATGTGGGTACGTTCGAAGGCGGAGGTGTGATGATTAATCGCGACAATTTGATGGAGGCGAATCATGGCTCTTACTACGCCAATACCAAAGAGTTGGTTTGCGTGCAGGCGGTTGAGATGCGCAACGACAACTACGATATGAAGGGTGATTCGGTGATTTACAACACCGAAACCGACCATGCTTATTACTTCGACAATACAAATATCTGGAACCTCGACGGTGACTATCTTTATGCCGATTGCGGTGAATATCAGAAGCCCGACTCCCTTTACAAGGTGACCCGCAGTGGCTATATTCTGACCAAAGATCAAGAGATATGGAGTGATTCAATCGACTACTATCAAGGCAAGGAGCATGCGATTTTACGTCGTGCAGTGCAAATCGACGACCGCAAACACAAGACCCTTGCCTTTGGTGACTATGGCGAATATTGGAAATATCCGGGCAATGCAATGCTCACACAGCGTCCCTCGATTGTCAACTACGATCCTGAGCAGGGCGACTCGCTCTTCATGCGTGCCGACTCGATGTTCATCTACACCATTTTGCGTGCCGACGAGGAGAAGGCAGCGCAAGCGAAGGCGAAAGTAACTGCCGATTCGTTGGCTGCACTTCAGGTTGCGATGAAAGCCGATACCCTTGCTGAGACTGCCAAAGAGAAGACTGATAAATTGGGAAAACAAACGCAGTCGGAGAAGTCAAAGGAGGAGGATAATAAGGCGGAGAAACCCAAATCGGACGAGCCGGGTTCGACCTCTGCCGACACCACTGCGCAACCGCGTGCTGAGCAGTCGGCAGACACCACGGCGCAGGCGCAAATACCCGCAGATACGTTGACTGTGGCGGAGCGAAAGGCGAAGTTGCGCGAGGCGGCTCAGAAGGTGAAAGCGGAGC
>JAVVWE010000003.1:14137-138339 GCA_036652255.1 Alistipes sp.
GTGGCGGAGCGAAAGGCGAAGTTGCGCGAGGCGGCTCAGAAGGTGAAAGCGGAGCAGAAGGCGGCAGATGCCGCGGTGCGCGATGCAAAATTGGATTCGATAGCCGAAAAGCGACAAGCTAAAATTACTGCTAAGTTATTGGCACAGAAAGCACACGAAGAACGTGCATTGGCGGCTCGTAAGCTGAAGGCGGAGTCGCGATTGCGTGCCAAGCAAGCCAATGCGTTGCGCAAAGGGCGTGAGTTGCCCGATTCAACAGAGCTTGCGGTGCTCGATTCGATGATTGCCAACCAGTCAATGCAGCAGGATTCGCTCGCCTCTATTTTGGCAGATACGGTGAAATCAGATACCACGGCAAAGCCGATTGTGGCAGATTCGGTCGATTCGATTGCCCCGCCCGATTCGTTGTACCGTTTGATTAAGGCATATCGTAATGTCCGCACATATCGTACTGATTTTCAGTCTGTTTGCGACTCTTTAGTCGCCATTAGTCGTGACTCAACCATCCACCTCTACATCAATCCTGTGCTGTGGAACGAGAAGAATCAAATCACCTCCGATGTGATGGATATTTTCACGAAAAATCAACAGATAATTCGTGCCGAATTTGTCGGACAACCCTTGATGGTGAGCGAGATAGACACTGCTTATTACAACCAAGTCGCCGGTAAAGAGATGGTCGCATTTTTTGCTAACAACAAGATGTATCGCGAAGATGTCAACGGCAGTGCTCGTACCATCTACTACGTGCAAGAGGAGGATTCTCCCGTTGTGGAGACCATGATGGTGCTCGATAGTGGAGCCATCACCTTTTATCTCAACGAAAACAACAAGGTGCACACGATTGTCTATAAAAATGATGTGAATTGGAAGGCGTTCCCGATGGACAAAATTCCACCTGAGCAGGAGCCGCACCTCAAGAATTTCAAGTGGGAGGCTGATCGTCGCCCAACGCAATCCGATGTCTTCGACCGCAAAATTCGTCCCTCGGAGAAGAACGATCATTGGAGACTTTCACGCCCCGCATTCCCTATCTATGAACGACTTGAGTCGCTCAAAAGACACTACGCCGAGTATAATGGTTGGGTCGATCGCAGCGATGTGGTTTCGCCCGAAATTGATGAGTGGATGCGTTCGCTGGGCTATACAACCGGGCAGCCGCGTCAGCGATAGAGTCGCATTGTGACTCTGCGTTTTTTGTCAGCATTTATTTTTTTTGTATCTTTATCCGGTCGGGAGCCCGCTGTGCTACGTAAGGCGCGGTAATTGGAGTTCCTCTCGATGTGAAAATGATGCAAAAGATAGTTCAACAATGGATTGATGCCTTGTTAGGGCATTTGGGATTCGATGCGGCAGTGATAAGCGGTGTCGATCAGTGGGTCGCATTTGCCTCGATTGTGGTGATTGCCGTTGCTGCCGATTTCTTGCTGCGGGTGGTGTTGCTGCGTATCGTTCAACGTCTTGTGGCGCATACGAAGAATACGTGGGACGATGTGATTTTCAATGATATAGTCCTTCGTCGTCTATGCCATATCATCACCCCCATTCTACTCTTCGCACTTCTCCCCATTGCTTTTCCGCGTGAGTCGGAGGCTCTGCGCATCGTCATGCGATTGTTGCAGGTCTATATTGTCGTCATGATTTTCCGCTTCGTAAACACAGCTATTCGCGCCACTTTCGAGATTATCGCGGAGCGTCCGGGGTGGCACGATAAACCGATTAAAGGGTTGCGCCAAACGGCGCAGGGAATCACACTTCTGATCTGCACGATTTTCATCATCTCGATTTTAATTAATAAATCACCCGCCATTTTACTCACAGGTCTGGGTGCTTCGGCTGCGATTGTCTTGCTGATTTTCCGCGATAGTATCCTCGGTTTTGTGTCGGGTATCCAACTCTCTGCTAACGATATGGTCAAAGTGGGCGATTGGATTTCGATGCCGAAGTATGGTGCGGATGGCACCGTGGAGGAGGTGTCGCTCAACACGGTCAAAATCCGCAATTTCGATAATACGATTGTCACTGTGCCACCTTATTTGCTGGTGAGCGATTCGTTTCAGAATTGGCGAGCGATGCAACTTTCTGGCGGGCGGCGCGTGAAGCGTTCGGTCTATATTGACATGAATAGTGTGCAGTTTTGTACGCCTGAAATGTTGGCAAACTATGCCCGCATTGGTCTGCTGAAAGAGTATATCGAACGCACACAACGCAGTGTGGAAGAGTATAATACGAAATTGGGTTTGGATCCGGATGCCGGGTGTATTGATGGTCGACATCAAACAAATTTGGGCGTTTTCCGGGCTTATCTGCTCGAATATCTGCGCAGCGAAGTGCGCGTGAAAAAGGAGATGACGCTCATGGTGCGGCAGTTGCAACCCACGGAGATAGGCATACCAATCGAACTCTATTTCTTCACCAATACGGTGGATTGGCTTATCTATGAGGGTATTCAGTCGGATGTTTTCGACCACGTACTGGCGGTGATTCCCAAATTTGACCTACGTGTTTTTCAGAATATTTCGGGGGCAGATTTGCGGCAATTCAAGGTCTAAAATCAGAGAAAAAACATTAGCATCACCTGCACAATAATCACGCGCAGGAACATAGAGATGGGGTAGACCGTGGCATAGCACACAGAGGGTTTGTCGCCTTCGATGGTGTCGTTTGCGTAGTTGAGAGCCATCGGATTTGTCATGCTTCCACACAGAATGCCTGCCGTGGAGCCGAAGTCGAGCCGTGCAAAACGCAGTGAGAGGAGAGCCACGATAACCACAGGAATGAAGGTGATTGCAAATCCAAGTACCAACCACATAGCACCTTCGGGACGCATGACGGTTTCGAAGAAGTGTCTTCCCGCATCCAAACCCAGACAGGCGAGGTACATTGAGAGTCCGAGTGCGCGTAACATGAGATTAGCACTTAGCGTGGTGTAGGTGACGATGCGCAGCCGAGGTCCGAAGGTTCCGAGCAGGATACCGATGAGTATCGGCCCACCTGCTAAACCCAGCTGTACGGGCACCGAGATGCCCGGAATATGGAACGGAATGGTGCCCAGTACCAGACCCAAAATCAGACCGATGAATACGGCAACCAAATTCGGTTCCTTGAGCGTTTTTACAGCGTTACCCAGAATTGCCTCTACGTTGTGAATGGCTGTCGCCTCGCCCACAACAGCCAGACGGTCACCCATTTGTAGCGTCAAATCGGGGGTAGCAAGTAGCTGTACGCCCGAACGATAGACGCGGCTGATGTTGATTCCGTAGTTGTTGCGCAGGCGCAGCGAGCTGAGTTTCTTGCCGTTCAATTCGGGTCGTGTGATTACGATGCGTTGCGAAATTAGAGGTCCATCGACTGCATTCCAATCAATTTTATCCGTGTTCCAATCTTTCTGCTCTTGCTCGCCGAATATCAGGCGCATAGCCTCCACGTCGGTGGGTGAGGTGATGACCAAAATTTGATCGTCTTTTTCTAACAACATATCCGATTTAGGAATCATCACTTGCCCGTTGCGCCACAAGCGTGAGATGACAAAACGGTGGTGACTCGTGGCGGCAATATCGTGGATGCTTTTGCTGAAGACTGCGGGGTTGGTCAATCGGAAGCTGACGATAAAAACATTCTTTTTGTGTTCCGCGTCGGGTTGCGGAAGGTCGCACGTACGTACGAAAAGTTTGCGTACGACGGCGATGGCGAGAATGACCCCCACTACCCCCAATGGGTAGGTGAGTGCGCAACTTAGTGCCGCGCCATTGCTGTCGATCCCTACTTGTTTAAGTGTTTGTTGAGCAGCACCTAACGCGGGAGTATTGGTGGTTGCCCCACACAAGATGCCCGACATATCGGATAGCGGAACGTCGAATAGCATACTGAATCCGACTGCCATGACTGTCCCTAACACTACCACTCCTGTGGCGAGCAACACGAGTCGGCTTCCGCCAGCGCGCATCGAGCTGAAG
Organism: Alistipes sp.; assembly: GCA_036652255.1. GTDB lineage: Bacteria > Bacteroidota > Bacteroidia > Bacteroidales > Rikenellaceae > Alistipes. The sequence goes on from JAVVWE010000003.1 coordinate 18,094, forward strand.
AATCCGGGTCCAACCTGCAATCCGAGGGCGTAGACGAAGATTACAAGTCCGAAACTTTCGGCGTAGTTGAGCATTGCAGGATCGAGCGAGAGTCCGAAGTGCCCCGCCAAAATGCCCACAAAAAAGATGAAAGCCGTGCCCAAGGAGATGCCTCCGATGCGGATTTTGCCCAATGCGAGCCCCACAGCCGATATGAGTGACACCACCACCACTGCTTGCAGTGCAGAGTGGTGTATAAATAAAGTTTCAAACCATTCCATAAATTAGACCTAACCGTTGTCGCTACAAAAGTAGAGTAATTTTTTTATAACAGCTATTTTTGGCAATTTGTTTTCGTCTTTCCGGGCTGTGTAATGGTGAAATTCGACTTCAATGCAAACACAATCGCTCAACGTGTACACATTAAAGTTCGTGTGTATTGCTCGTGTGAAAATTTATTTTACTTTTGTGCGTTCGCTTCTTGAAAGGGGATGCGAAGAGGTAAAAATCGTTTCAAAATTGATGAATTCTTTGGTGAAGCATTTGAAAAAGTGACGCCCTTTTTCAAAGATTTTTTAATCAATAAGAGACAATCTATTCGGTTTGATTCAAGGGTTTGGTTCTACTGAATAGATGGAGGAGGGATATTTATTTATCTCTCCTCCGATTTTTTTTGCACCTATCTATTAGATTTGTAACGGTTTGCCGTTGTAGAAGTCGAGAATTTTACTGCGGAACACAAACTCATATTTGGCTTGAATCAAGTCTGATTCAGCTTTTTCCATTCGTGTACGTGCATCGTTGTAGTTGAATAAGGTCGAACGTCCGGCATCCATTTTCTCTTGTTCGAATCCGAATGCAACCCGTGCCGAGGCGAGAGCTTTGTCGGCTGCGCGGTATTTGGCAAATGCCCCGTCAGCGTTGTAATATGCCTGTTCAATCTCCTTGCGCAAGTTTTGTTGTGCCTCGTTGAGTGCGAGTTGCTGACTTCGTACGGCAAGATGTGCCGATTTGATATTGTTATGTGTTGCGCGGCGATTGAAGATTGGAATGCGTACTGAAGCTCCGATATATTCGTTGCCGTTGTTGCGAAATTGTGACCAAAAGTCGGCATTCAGTGCCCCCGTGGCGTACGACCGGTAGAGATTTGTGCCGTAACCTGCCGAGAGTGCGACGGTGGGATAGCGTGCAGCGCGGGCAATTTTGAGCGCATTTTCGCTACTTGCGAGTCGTGTCCGTTCGGCGGCAATCATGGGGCGATGCGCGTCAGCATAATCGTAGACGCGGTTGGGGTCGCCCAATTGGTGCAGCGATTCCAGTGTCAGGCTGTCCATGCGTGGCACCTGCACGTCGAATCCATCAGCGGAGGGGCGATTGAGTGCTTGGCTGAGGTTCAATAGCGATAAAGTCAGTTCGTTGCGCGCTTGTGTCAAGCTGAATTCATCGTTTTTTTGCAGAGCTTCACTTTCGTAGATTGCCGAGATGGGCAGCCTTCCCTGATCCACCAACGCCCGATTTTTTGTCATCTGCTGTGTGCTCAATGCCAACTGTTTTTCGGCTACAGTGACCAGCTCTTTATTGAATAACACCTGCAAATAGAGCGTCATTACGTTCACCGCGACATCCTCTTTTGCGCGTTCCATGTCCTGTATGGCGGCTCCGAAATCCAGTTTTGCCCCTTTAATCTGCTTGTTGATACGTAATCCTTGAAATATTGGAATAGATGTTGAAATGCCCAGTGTTCCAGATAGTTGTGTGTTGTCTTTGTATGTTCCGTCGCGCGAAGGTCCGCGACCGAAATAGATGTTTGAACCCAGCGAGGCGTTCAAATCGGGCAATCGGCTGTATTTCGCAGTCGCGATTTTCACCTTGCTGTCCTCGACTATGAGAGCCCGTTGTTGCACGTTGATATTATTCTGCTGCGCCTGCTCGATGCACTGCTCAAGTGTCCAACTCTCCTGTGCCTGTGTGGCGGTGAGGGTTGTCAGGGCACATAATGCCAACAATATGGTTTTTGTCTTCATTATTTTGCGGCTTTAGGGTCTATTTTTGCACTGCGCACCTTCTCTTTGGAGCTTACGCCCTCGGTGATTTCGATGTTTACGCCATCGGACAATCCCACCTTCACTTCGTGTTTGTCGAAGCATTGCGGATCTGCATTTTCGGCACCTTTCAAGAGATATACATAGGCTTTTGTCCCTTCGAATTCAATGGTGCTTTCGGGCAGTGTGAGGATGCCTTTGTGGCTCACGATTTCGATGTCGGCATTGGCACTATATCCGGCGCGGACAAAGAGGTCCGATGGGATTTTGACTGCTGCTTTCACTTCGAACATGATGACTCCGTTCTCTTCTGTAGCTTTGGGCGCAACATACTCTAACACAGCATCCAACTCTACATTCTGCATGGCTCCGATGGTCAATTTCACGGGCATCCCGCTGTGCAATTTTCCTACATCGGTCTCATCAATCTTACCGCGAAAAAGCATATTTGACATATCGGCAATCGAGGCGATGGTGGTTCCGTCGTTGAAGGTGTTGGCTTGAATTACGGAGTTGCCGACCTTGACGGGTACGTCGAGAATCATGCCGTCGATTGTTGAGCGTATTTGCGTGTTGCTTAACTCTTTATAGCGATTTGCGATACCATTTTTTGTAATTTCGAGGTTGTCGAGTGCATTTTGCAACTCCTCTTGTGCCTTGAGCAGTGTGGTTTGGCTCTGTTCGGACTCCTCTTTCGAGACGACACCCTTTCCGAAAAGTGTTTGAGTCCGCGCGTGCTCTTTTTCAACTTGTGCAAGCGAAATTTTTGCAACTGAGACGCGTGATTCGGCTCCGTTGAGCGATGCCATTTCCGGAATCACCTTCACCGTAGCAATCACCTCGCCTTTGTGCACGGGCTGTCCCGCCTGTTTGTGGAGTACGGCGATGATACCCGAAATTTGGGGCTTGATGAGCACTTCGTCGCGTGGTTCGACCTTGCCCGTGGCGACCACCGATTGGCGAATGGTGTCAATCTGCGGGTTGACCAACGCATAGACCACCTTCACCGGGCGGGTCTTCTGCCAAAGAAATACGACTGTGCCTAACAGGATGCAGGCGAATAGGATACCTAAAAAAATTCTAAAAAACTTTTTCATAGTTGCTATTTGATTTTGTTATTTTCGTCTTTTGCTTTTCGCTTTTATCACTCCTCGCTTGATGAAAGGGCTAATTACACGACTCTTTAAATCTTCAATTATTCTTCCCGAATTGCATCCACAGCCTTGATTTTCAGTGCTCTGCTTGCTGGTATTACACCTGCTGCTAAACTGCCCAGTACCAAGATTGTGAGCGACAGTATCCCCGTGCCGAACGAAATTTGCCACGTCACGTCAGGACCGTCCTGTGCTGCAACCATCATCTGGTAGAAGATTGAATCGACAACGGAGAGTAGCCCCACGGCGGCAGCAAGTCCCAGTACGCCAGCAATGAAGGTCAGCACAAAGCTCTCCGAGAGAATCTGCGTGATGATCACGCGTGGTCGCGCTCCAATAGCGCGCCGAATGCCAATCTCCTGCGTGCGCTCCTTGACCAGTACCAACATGATGTTGCTCACACCGATGATGCCCGCCAGCAGTGTTCCAAGACCCACAATCCACGTGAGCAGCGCGATACCGCTAATTAGTTTTTGACCATTGCTGAACATTTCGCTCAACGAAAGTGTCCAAATGGCTTTTGGGTCGTTGGGGGCGATGATGTGTTGAGCAAAAATCACCTCTTTGCCTGCCTGTTCCATGTGCTTGCTGTCAGTGTGTTCGTCTCCAGCTAATGCTATGACATCCACATTGTTACCACGTCCGAAGAGTTGCTGTGCGAGGGTTGTGGGTACGATGATGCACTGCTCTTGATCTCTTCCAAATGATACCTTGCCCTGTTTGCGCGCTACGCCGATTACGGTGAAATAGAACGGTCCCACCTTGATGACTTTGCCTTCAGGATTCTCGCCACCCGGAAAGAGGTCTTTCCACACCTGCGTGCCGATTACGCAGACTTTACGTTTGCGAAGCATATCAATCTCGTTGATATAGCGTCCGTGGATAATTGGCTGTGGCTGAATGTGTTGCATATCAGGTGAATAGCCCATTAATCCATAATTACCTTTGTGTTCGTTGTGGCTGCATTTCATCTCGTTGCCAAAGACCATTCCAGAAGCATACTGCACTTCGTCGAGCGCACGCACTGCCTCCACATCCACGTTTTCCATGGTCCAGTTGCGTTCCGTGGGCATTCCTTGGTAGGGTGTTGCGGTCGGATTTGCGATGTAGAAGAGCGTGTTGGTTGATATTCCACCGAGCGTGGCGCGCATAAATCGCTCCATACCTGCCCCTGCGCCCAGCATCACCACCAACATGAAAATGCCCCAGAAGATACCAAGCGCGGTCATGATGCTACGCTTTTTGTTGCGTGCTATCGTCTGCCAAATTTCGCCCCAGCGATCTATGTCGAAAAATCCCATACTGATCCCTATTTATTGTAACGCAATGCGTCGATTGTTTTGAGCTGAGCTGCGCGATAGGCGGGTATGTAACCAGCTATCAATCCGGAAATTACAAGTACTACCGTGGCACTCATTGCCACTGACAGATCGAGTGTTGGATCGAGAAACATTGTGCCGCTGAATTGCGAGGTCGAAGGGGGTGTTTGGTTGATGATGTAGCTCACGCACTCCATCACTGCCACCCCCAACACCATGCCGATGTAACCGAACATTGCTGTGATTAGCACCGACTCGGTGAGTATGAGTCGAATGATGGATGATGGCTTGGCTCCCAATGCTTTACGTACACCAAATTCGGCGGTTCGTTCCGTGACAGTCACCAGCATGATGTTGCTCACTCCAACAATACCCGCCATGAGTGTGCCCAAACCGATAATCCATACAAAGATTGTTATACCGTTGAATATCAGTGACATGGATTTGACTGTTTCCATGTTGTTGTTGAGCCAAATTGCACTTTTGTCCGAGGGGGCGAAGTGATGTTCAGTCGCCATACGTGCGATTACGCGTTTGTTGAACGCCTCCATATCGATGTCTGTGCTAATTTCGTTGACGGTAAAAACGGCATTTTCAACCACCGGATTGTTGCCTTTGTAAATCAACTGTCCTGTGCTGAGAGGTATGTAGCAGGTGGCATTCATATGATTGGCATCACCATTGTAAATTCCTGTTATAGTGTATGTTGTGTTACCAACTTTGATTTTGCGACCCAGTGCCGGAGCCCCTTTGAATAACACTTGTTGCATGGTCTGGTCGATTACCACCACCTTGCGGTAGCGCGCTATGTCGGCATCGTTTATGAAGCGTCCTTCGATGATTTTCACCCCCTCAATCTGTTCTATCTTGGGTAGTGAGCCATATAGTGAGGTCTTCATGAATTCGTTGCCGTAGGAGGCGTTTTGCTCTGCAAACCAAGCGGTGGCGGCAATCTCTTGCACCTCAGGAAATTCTTTGAGAAGTATCTCTAAGTCGCTGTTTTTTAGCTGAATATCCCTCCATTTGTTGTAGCCCATATAGGGTTCGGATGTCCAACCACCTGATATGTTGATTGAATTGATGGCGTAGTTGCCGAAATTGGACATCACGCCGTGCTTGAGTCCGTTGCCCGAACCCAAAAGAATCACGAGCATGAAGATACCCCATGCGACCGAGAATCCCGTGAGGAAGGTACGCAACTTATTTTTGCGTACCGAAGCCCAAATCTCTAACAGCAACTCGTTCATAATGTGTGTAATGCGGTGGGTGTGATGCTGCCGATTACACCATCTTTCAGATGAATGATTTTGTCTGTTTGATCGGCGATACTCTGTTCGTGGGTGACGCAGATGATGGTCATTCCCATCTCGGTATTCACGCGGCGCAGCAGGTTCATCACCTCTTGCGAAGTGGTGCTGTCGAGTGCGCCCGTCGGCTCATCGGCAAGGATGATTTGCGGCTTGTTTATCAGTGCGCGAGCGATTGCCACGCGTTGTTTTTGTCCGCCCGACATTTCGTTGGGCATATGAGTTGCCCAATCTTTCAACCCCAGTAGGTCGAGGTATTCGAGAGCTAAGGCGTTACGTTTGCGTCGTGGCACGTCCTGATAGTAGAGGGGTAGTGCGACGTTCTCGACGGCATTTTTGTAGTTTATTAAGTTGAATGACTGGAAGATATATCCAATCATTTTGTTGCGAGCAGCAGCGGCTTGGGTCTCCGTGAGGTTTTTTATGAGCCGTCCCGCGAGCCAATATTCACCTTGATCGTAATCATCGAGGATGCCTAAAATATTCAGCATGGTAGATTTCCCGGAGCCTGATGCCCCCATGATGGAGACCAATTCGCCCTGCTCGATTGAAAGATTAATTCCCTTCAGCACGTGGAGTGGCGAGCCGTTGTTGTAAATTTTATTGATATCTTTAAGTTCGATAATCATGATATCCTCTGTTTTAGTACCGTCCGAAAAACGGTTAATGGCTTTCGTTTTGGCAAATATATGAATATAATTTTTGAAAAGCAATTCATATTTATTGTTTTTCGATAAATACAGGCTGATTTCTATTTTAGTCCTATCTGCTTACAAATATAAGTAAAATATATATACTATGTACAACAAAGTACTAATTTCCATCATATTATTTTTTGCCTCGACGTTCACCTATATACAATAAAGCGGCACGCTCCGAGAGTGTGCCGCCTTGAGTGAGTTTATGGATTGTCTCTATTTCAGTCGTAAGAACGAATATCCGAAGCGTTCGCACGCTTCGCGTTCGAGTGCTTCACGAGCCGAGGGGTGAGCGATGGCAATCAAGGCACGAGCGCGCTCGGCGAGATTTTTGCCCAGTAGGTAAGCTACACCATACTCTGTTACAACGTGTTGCGTTTGGAATCGAGTTGTTACTACACCTGCACCCGGAGCCAATAGAGCGGTGATTTTCGATGCCCCTTTGTCCGAAGTCGAGGGGATGGCGATGAAGGTCTTACCCCCTTTGGAGAGTGCGCCACCGTACATGAAGTCGTGTTGTCCGCCCACGCCTGAAATGATGCGTGTGCCGACTGAATCGGCACAAATTTGCCCTGTGAGATCCACTTCGATGGCGGAATTTATCGCCATCACTTTTGGATTTTGACGAATACGGAATGGGTCGTTGGTCCATGCCACGTCGCGCATTTCGAGATCTTCGCGGTAGTCCATGTAGTCGTACAGACGGCGCGAACCAAGTGCTAATGAGGCGATTGTCTTATTAGGCATCACCACTTTTTGCGAGTTGTTAATCACGCCGCTTTCGAGTAGTGGCAACACGCCATCGGTCATGGCTTCGGTGTGCAAACCAAGATTTTTATGGTTTGAGAGAGCCGAAAGTACAGCATTCGGAATGCCACCCACACCAATTTGGAGGGTTGCACCATCGGGAATTAATTCGGCGATATATCCACCGATTTTACTCTCAATTTCGTTTGGCTTTGCAGTCGGCAAGTCCACCAAAGGTTCGTTGACTTCGACGGCTGCCGCCACGCGTGAGATATGAATTACCGCGTCGCCATACGAAAAAGGCATGGCGGGGTTGATTTGTGCAATCACGGTTTTGGCGCACTCCACAGCCGAAACAGCCAAGTCTGCCGAGACTCCATACGAGCAATAACCCTCGGCATTGGGGCGCGAAAGGTTGAGGATTGCCACGTCCACGGGTAGAATTCCGTTGCGAAAGAGTGCGGGAATTTCGCCCAAAAAAGCGGGTATGCACTGTCCGTAGCCGGCTGCCAGCCATTTGCGGATGTTGTTGGCAACAAAGAGGCTGTTGACTAAGAAGGTGTCTTTGAATTCGGGACGACAGTAGGGAGCCTCACCGCGTCCAACGGCAAAGCCTGTGTAAATCTTCACGTCCGTGAGTTCCGCACCGCGGTCGGTCATTGCCTGCACCAACACTTCGGGAATCGAGGTGCTGCCTTGGATATAGAGACTGCTGTGCGATTGAATCAATTTTACGGCCTCGGCGGCGGTAGTGTAGTGTGTTGTCATGGGTCTATTCCTTGTGATTTTGCGCAAAGAGTTTCAGGCGTTCCTCCAATTGTTCAAACTGTTCGGGATGGTTCATCTGCGAAATGCAGACGCGAATTCCCGGCTGGTGAGAACCTGTGGAAGAGAGTGATATGGCGCAGATGCCGTAGAATAGCAGTTCGCGCAGCAGCTCTGAGCCACTCATTGAGTGGTAGCCGATGGTGTAGAAAAATCCATCGCTGACCTTCTCGTCCAAATCTTTATCGTAGACGATGTGAAATCCGTGACGAAGGAAGATCTCTTTGGTGAGTTTTGCGCGACGTGCATACTCCCCTGCGTGTCCCACGAAGTCGAGTTTGCCGTCGGCTGCCGCTTCGAACATTGCCGCCAAGGCATATTGTGCCGAGTGGCTTGTGCCCGATGAGGCTGCGTAGAGAATGCCCAAAACGTAGGCATCGCCCAGTCGCCCAATGTTGTAACGCTCTTTGAGTGCGGGATATGCGCGGTTGTAAAGTTTGTCGGAAATGGCAGCCACAGCGATTCGTTGACCGGCATAGCTGAAAATTTTCGAAGCAGACATCATCAAGATGTAATTGTCCGTATAGCGCGCCACGGTGGCTTGGAATGGAGCTTCGTTGGGGCGACCCAGCGGTTTGCGGAAGTCCATGCACATATAGGCTAAATCCTCGATTACGATGGCATCGTACTTGGTTGCCAATCGTCCAATAATCTCCAGCTCACTCTCCGTCAGACAAATCCATGCCGGGTTGTTCGGATTTGAATAGACGATTGCCGAGATGTTACCCTGCGCGAGGTAGCTTTCGAGCTTCTCGCCCAGCTTCTCAGCGCGGTAGTCGTAAATATCGAACGACACACTGGGTATGTTAAGCAGATGAACTTGACTGCGTTGCACGGGGAATCCGGGGTCGATGAAGAGGACTGTATTACGTTTCTTATCAATCTGCGAGCAGAGCAGAAAGGTGGTAAAACTGCCCTGCATCGAACCCACCGTGGGGATGCAACCCTGCGGCGCAAGATCGATATTGAGAAATGATTTGATAAAGCGCGATGCCGCCTGCTTGAGGGGTGGAATGCCCTGCATTGGGGGATACATCGATGCCACGCCAGCTGCCAACGCAGCGCGTTCGGCATCTACGCCCACCTGTTCGGGTTTCAATCCGGGAACACCCATTTCGAGGTGGAGAAACTCGGCTTGTGATGCCTTTTCCATGTGGCGAGCGATGTCGCCTGATTGACGAATTGTGGCTTGAGCGATGTCTGTGATGTCCATCTCCTTCAATATTCCGTCGAGCAGGGTGCTATCTATGGGCATTTTCATCGGTTCATACTTTTTTGTGCATATTCATATCCTGCGCGGAATGCCGTGAGGTTACTCTCTACAATCTGCTCACCTTTGCGGGCGAAGATGTCGCGAATGCCCTGTTCCAATTTGGCAGCTTCGATGTGCAGCAGGGGGGCCGCAGCACCCAAAAGTACGATGTTGGCAGCGCGTGGTGCAGCAATCTCTTTGGCGATTTTATCTACATCAATGACAATCACTTGAGGCAGAGCCTTCAGCTCTTTTTCGAGAGCCTCCATTGCGGGGTAGTTGTCGATGTTGACAAAGGGGGTGATGTTGGTTACAATCCAGCCATCTTTTGCCAGCCAAGGCAGGTAACGGAGTGCCTCCATCGGCTCCAGTGACAGAATGATGTCTGCTTTGCCGTGAGGAATCAAATCTGATGCGATGGGCTCGGAAGAGATGCGCAGGTTCGACTGTACGTCGCCGCCGCGTTGACTCATGCCGTGGACTTCGGCTTGTTTGATGTTCAGCCCCTCGTTCAGGGCTGCTTTGCCGATTACGGTGGCGATGGAGAGGATGCCTTGTCCTCCCACGCCCGAAAGAATAATATCTCGTTTCATGACTCTATTTTTTTGCAATATGACGTTTGGCAGTCTGGATGCACTCCCGACGGGGAATAATCACTGAGACGCCGTTGTATTCGATCTCTTGGCGGATGATGTCCCGCATTTGATCCATGTTTTTAGGCAGAGGTACTACCACGCGAATGTGGTCGGGTTCTACACCCAAGCCTGCGCAGATTTGCTCAATGCGACCCGTACCTGCCGAGTCCTGTCCTCCGGTCATGCCCGTTGTCAGGTTGTCGGAGATGATGACTGTGATAGGTGTTTTGCCATTCACAGCATCCAGCAGACCGGTCATACCTGAGTGGGTGAAGGTTGAGTCACCAATCACAGCCACAGCGGGTCGTTGACCTGCATCAGCAGCACCTTTTGCCATTGTAATTGAGGCTCCCATATCCAACACGGTGTCGATGGCGTGGAAGGGCGCAAGCCAGCCCAGTGTATAGCAACCGATGTCGCTGAAGACCTTGCCATCCTTGTATTCGCGAATCACGGAGGTCAGCGCAGCGTACATATCGCGGTGACCGCAACCTTGGCAGAGTGCGGGTGGGCGGGGTACAACCACTTGACTTGCGGCGTGCTCCTCGTGACGAGGCATACCGAGTGCTTCGCGCACGCAGTCGGGTGTGAGCTCTCCTGTGCGGGGCAGCTCGCCACTCAGGCGACCTTTAATCAGAATGGGTGTGTCGAGCACGCCACGTACCATCTCCTCCACTACGGGTTGTCCTTCCTCGATGATTAGTAGCGACTTGCACTCGGCAGCCATGCGGCGTACGAGGGCTTTAGGAAGTGGATATTGCGAGATTTTGAGTACGGGATGTGTGCAGCCGTCGGGATAGTTTTCCATCAGGTAGTTGTGTGCAATGCCACAAGCGATGATGCCCACCGATTTGTCTTTGCCCTCAGTGTAGCTGTTGTAGCGGCTTTTTTCCGCCTCAGCCTCAAAGAGTTTATAATCTTCGACCAGCACTTTGTAACGAGCACGCGAGTTGCCGGGCATCAACACCCATTGACGCGCGTTGGCAGGGTAGGCGAGTGGATTCTGTTCCAAGCATTTGCTCGTAGCTACCACTGCACGTGAGTGCGCCATACGAGTAGTCATGCGCATTAAGACGGGGATGTGGTGACGCTCCGAGAGTTCGAAAGCATCTTTCGCCATATCGTAAGCCTCCTGCTGTGTTGATGGTTCGAACACGGGCACGAGGGCGAATTTGCCGTAGAAACGTGAGTCTTGCTCGTTCTGTGATGAGTGCATCGACGGATCATCTGCCGAAACGACAATCATGCCACCGTTGGCACCGGTCATCGCCGAGTTGACGAAGGCATCAGCAGCCACGTTGAGCCCCACGTGTTTCATGCAGACCATGGAGCGTTTGCCCATGAACGACATTCCGAGAGCCGCCTCAACAGCTGTTTTTTCGTTGGTTGACCAAGCGCAGTGTATGTTGCGCTGGGCGGCAAGTGCGTTGCCTTGTATGTATTCCGTAATCTCGGTCGAGGGTGTGCCCGGATAGGCATATACGCCCGATAGACCGGCGTTGAGAGCTCCCTGTGCGAGAGCCTCATCTCCAAGTAGTAGTTCTTTGGTTGCCATAATTAGGTTTTGATATTTTTCCTTATTCCACAAATATAGCGGTTTTTTAGAATAAAACCAATGTTCTGTGATGATTTATTACAATTTTTGCATAAAATAAGAAAGTATATCGTCTAAAACCCCTCTCTGACTTAGAGAATGTAAATCAAATTCAAAATTCAAAATTTCCGCCCTGCGCCAGCTTTGATACTTTCGCTGTCGAAAGTATAATGGAAAAAAAGCTTTTGTTCACGTACCTTTTGTATCGGCAAATAAAATTCAAATTTTGAATTGTGCGGCGAAATTTAGCGTCTGCCGAATCGGGGGGTGATGCTCAGAAACAAAGAGTAGTTTTGGCGTGCCATGGGGCGCGCTAAGACCGATTCGTACTCTTCGTTGAAGAGGTTGTTGATGCAGCCTTTGAGTGAAATTGTCCCCCATGTGCAGGCGAAGCGACGCTCAAGAGCGAGGTCGTTCATCAGATAGGGCTTCACGCGTCCCACTACCCCCAAGTCGTTACTCGACATGGTGTAACGCTCGCTGTACCAGCTCCATTTGTAGCTTGCAGTCCATGCGCGCCATGCCACGCGCGCTGTGAATGCTCCCGAAAATTCGGGGATGTAGACCAGTTGTTTGCCCACCGAGCGATCGGCAGGCGAGAAGGGTTTACCGCGGTTGATGGAGCGTGTCCATGCGAAGTTGCCGTCGAAAAATGCCCGCCATGTCCCTCCTAATGGCAGGTCGGCGGAGAGCTTTGTCTCCACGCCGTAGCTCTCCACGCGTTGGATGTTGATGGGGGTGCAGATGCCCAATTTGGGGTTGTTTATCCAGAGTATCCAGTCGTCAATATCGGAGTAGAAGGCGGTCATTGAGCCACGCAGAGGGCGGGTGGTGAACTCTGCGCCACCGTCGCACGTCCAGCCACTTTCGGGGCGCAGTGCCGGATTGCCTCCGGGGCGGAAATAGAGATCGTTGAGGGTGGGATAGCGGTAGTTGCGTGCTGCGGAGGCTTTCAGAATAATTGCACCTCGTTTTGAGAGGATGAAGTCGGCGAAAAATGCGGGAATTAGCGGAGTGGTGCGCTCTCCGTAGAGCTCGCCACGCAAGTTGATGGCGAGTCCCAATCGCGGTATAGGTCGCCACTTAGCAGCCACAAATCCAGAGAGTTCGAAGCGTGCTTGGCGATAGCTGACCAGCGTGTCAACGCCTCCGATTTGTGCGTTTCCGATGGCTGCCGCATCGCCACTGCGGACGTAGTTTTGGTGCATAGCGACACTTGCCGAAAACATCCACCGTTCGCCGATGCAGTACTCGGCTTGGGCTTCAGCAAAGGCGGTGTGAACATAGCTTTGGGAGTGTATCATCTCGCGAAAGTTGCCATTACCCTCCGGATCGGCAAGGTAGAGATAGAGTAAATCGGTGTAGGTGTATCCGCCTCGAGCCGTGAGTTTCAACCCGCCTCGCATCCGCTCCCAGCTTGCTACGGCGCGCAATGTGCGTTCATCTTGTGTGTTTTTCTTCTCTTTTTCCTTGTTCATATCGACGCTCAGCATGGGCAGTCCGCGGTGCGAATCCATGTACCATGCCGCCAGCGTGAGCCGATCTCCGCCCACGGTGGTGTAGTCGAACTCTTGGAGCAAATGCAGGTCACGGAAACCTCCGTTTTTGTTGCGTTGCACGGGGTAGTGCGACCCGATAATTTGCCCTTGCTCGTCGGTTGTGAACTCTTTGATGCGGTAGTTCGTGAATTTGAAATCGTTGCGTGAGGTGCTGAGCAGCACGCGTGTGGAGCTGCCCCACCGCCCTGCTCCATAGGTGAAATGGGCAAATTCGTCGAAGGTGCAGAACGAACCTGCGCCTTGGATGTAGCGGAGTCCGAAGCCTTTCTCCTGCACCGGACGGGTGGCAAGTGACACCGCACCACCCAGTCCGCCGCCCGCAATACCCACCGAGCTGGCTCCGTAGTAGAGCGCGGCATCGTCGATGAAGTAGGCGGGAATAAGCGAAAAATCGACCTGTCCCAACATGGGAGAGTTGAGCTTCATGCCGTTCCACATGACTTGTGTATGAGAGGGGGCGGTGCCCCGAAACGAGGCGGTGGCGAGGGTGGCTCGTCCGTAAGATTTGATGAAAACGGGTGCGCCTGCACTCAGGGCATCGGCAAGTGACGAGGTGATGTTGTCGCGGAGAACCGTGCTGTCCAGCACGGTGCGCTGCACCCCAATCTGGCGCAGTGGTCGCTGTGCGGTAATCTCCACCTGCTCGATGTTGAGTGAGCGAACGATGGAGTCGGCAGGCAGCTCTTCGATGGGGTTGGGTTGTGCCTCAGCGGTTGTGCCGACCGTTGCCAAGAGGATAAATAGAACTATGTGCTGCGCGCGGCTCACCGATGTTATTTCAGTAGGTTGTAGTTGCGAATGGCGCACACTTCGGTTGATATTTCGCCAATCAGAGGTGCTTGGGTATGAATGGCTGTCTGAATTTTTACGAAATCAATCTGTGACAACTGCACCGATGCCCCCGTGGCATCTACGGCATCGCTGATGCGGAAGAGGTTGCGCCCTTGTGTGGCGTAGTTGTCGACATAGCCCCACGCAAAAGGCTGTGCAATCCACAGGTTATCTATCTGCGCGACGTTGTCGGGCAGCCGTGTGCCGCGGAATACAAATCTATCCGCTTCGAACCATGCGGGGTAGTAGTCTTGTGAATGTTCGGGTGTGCGGTCGATGGTGCCATGTGCACCGTGGTTGTCGCTCCACGTCACTGCCTCGGAGGCAGTTGCCGGACGTTGGTAGGTTACTTCGTAATTACGGATGCTTTTTGCCGCTTCGCTGCCTTGCAGTTCGTACCATATCTGGTCGGGTAGTTGATTGCCATTCTCGTCGCGCTGAACCCAGACGATGCCTGCCTCGGAGGAGGTAGCCATTGCATTGCCCTCGATAAGTAGGTTGTAGTCGCCATCATTCTTTATGGGGGTGTCGAATCGCACTACAAGGTATCCTCCCCAGCCACCCAGTGATACATAGTCGCCCTTGCGCAGTCGCTGTTCGGCATAGTGACAGGCGGCTTTTGAATCCGTCTCGCCATGGAAGCCTGCTGTGCGCGTGTCGTTGATGAACTGTCCGGGGGCGGGGGTGTACTCCAATAGGGTGGTGAAATTGGCATCGGGGGTGGTCTGCGTTTGAGTTTGGTCGATATTGCAGGCGGTACCGAGTAGAAGGAGTGATAACAGAAGATATTTCATAAGTTATGGGTTTTGCGGTTTAAAACAAAATGCGCCGGGGGTAATCCCTACGCGGAAGCGATCGACCTCCGTGCCCTCGGGTGTGAAGCGGTAGATCATGCCGGGCTGCACGTAGTCGATGGCATCGGCAACGTAAATCTCCGAGGTGATTGGATCAACGCTCAGTCCGTAGTAGATGGTGCCATTTTCGGCAAGAAACGGGATGTAGGGCAGGTGATCTGAGGTGACAGGCATTCGCCACACCGAGCCGTTGAGGTAGTAGAGAGTGTCGCGTGTACCATTCAATGCCAACTTTGCGGCGAATGTGCCTCGTTCGAAGTGGAACACCTGCTCCACAGTGCGCGTGGCGGCATCCATGCGGTAGAGTTCGGCTCCATCGGTGATGGTCCAGAGTTTATTGTGGCGATCGAGCACGAGCGATGAAGGTTGCCGCCCGACTGTAATTGAATCCACAAGGGCATCGGTTTGGCTATCTATGACCATGATTTTATCGTCGTTCGACCAGCAGTTCGTGAAGACATAACGTCCGTATTGCACCATCTGCTCCGTTGAGCGGTGCCCATTTGTGGCGATGCGGCGCACGATGCGATGGGTGCGCAGATCAACCACTGCAATGTGTGGATCGTAGAGATCGGTGATGTAGGCTTTTTGGTCATCCACAAAGTGGATGTAGCGCGGTGAGGTAAGTCCCGTGATGGTGCGCTGCACTTCGAAGGTGCGGGTGTCGATTACGTAGACCACGCCCGAATTGTTGACTACGATGTATGCCAGTGCGTTATGTAGGGCAATTGACTGTGCCACATCGCCCAAATTCATGCCATTGGCACGAATGAAGAGTTCGTTTTCGACGCGTCGTTCACTCGGAATATAGAGCGACAACGAGGCATTCCCGTAGCAGAAATTCCCTTCGCAGGTGACGAACAATCCGCGTTGTTGGAGGTTGAAGGGCTCGGCTTCGGAGGGTCCATAATCCATGCACGCCACGGCGAGCAGAGCCAGCGCGGCGCACGATACAATATGGAATATAAAGCGTTTCATCCTCAGCATAGGTTACTGCGAGGAGAGTTGTGATAAAGTGCCGTGCCGAGTGCTAAACCGTTGAGCGACAGATTACCGCCCCATTCTCCGCAGGGTGTTAGTGTATCTGTACAACGGCAGGTCTTCTGACTCGTCACAATGCCGGATGCCTTCCCAATTCCGCAGAATAAGTGGCTATAAGATGCTCCGACAACGTTTGGTGGCTCACAGCAACGGGAACTGTCACCGTTTTTCACGGTGTTCCCTTTTAATCTTGCGAACCGTTGCGATGCAAAAGTACGATTTATTTCAGATAAACAGGTAATTTTTCCTCAAAAAACATTTTCTGTTTATCCTTCATCTTCAGTTTACTACATTAATTGGTAGTTCTGGGGGTGTTGAGTGGCAGCAAAATCCAGAATGTTGACCCTTCGCCCACTTTCGATTTCACACCTACACGACCGTGCATATGTTGGGCGATAATTTTGCAGAGTGACAATCCGAGCCCTGTACCTTGCGAAAAAGAGCTGAGTTTTACGAATCGCTCGAAGATGCACTTTTGCTTGTTTTGTGGAATGCCGCAGCCTGTGTCCGAGACGTAGATGCAGATTTTTTTTAAAGAGACGATGCGGTAGCCAATGCGAATGAATCCTTTGGTGGTGAATTTCTCGGCATTCAGCACAAGATTGTTAATCACCTGTGCCAAACGATTTTTGTCGGTGTACATAGGGCACATGGGCAGATGTTCGCCCAGTTCAAGGCTAACATTTGGGTTGACGTGTGGTTGCTCTGCTTGAATGATTTCGGAGAGCATTTCGTTCAACTCAATCTCCGAATAGACGAATTCGAGTGTGCCCGCTTCGATTCGCGACAAGTCGAGAATATCGTTGATGAGTTGCAGTAGGAGTTCGTTGTTACTGCGGATTAGCTTGATGTAAGTATCTTTTTCTTGTGTATCTGTGGTCTGTGTCATCAGCTCCGAAAAACCGACAATGGCGTTGAGTGGCGTACGGATTTCGTGGCTCATGTTGGACAAAAATGCCGATTTGAGTTGGTTCGACTCTTCGGCTTTCTCTTTAGCTGCAATCAACTCATACTCTGCTTGCTTGCGCTTATTGCACAGCACCGATGTGCCAATGACGATGGTTGGATGACCTTGCGCATCCCACTTGTCGGCGATGGCGTGCACGGTTATCCAGTCGTAGTGTTGGTGTGTGGTGCGCCCCATCGGGCGACGACGGTATTCGAGGTCGAAATGGGTGATTTTCCCCAATAGCAAATCATCAATCTGTTGAGCGACTCGTTTGTAATCTTGGGGATAGACACTCTCCAAATAGCTCTGTTTGGTCATGGAGCGTTCCTCTTTACTACTATCTAATGCGGTGTATTCGAGATGTATGAGGTCTTCATTTATGTTGAATGTCCAAGGAACGGCTCCTGTTACCTCGAGTGCAATGGCGAGCTTGTGTTTGCTCTTGATGAGCGAATTTTGTACTTCAAGCAGTTCGGCTTGATCGACGAAAAATATGTCTACATGATCTGCTTTTGGTGAGGGTGAACAGAGTAGGGCGTAGTGGATTCCGGAGTGTTGCATCAAATAGGAGAGACGATGCGACTCTTGTCGGTCGATAATCTGTTTCAAATCAGCCAACGTATCATCCAGATATTCGATTCCATTTTGGCTGCTCAAATGATCCATTACGTTTTCCCATCGATTGATTGTCTGGTCAAAATTCTCATTGAGGTCAGTGACGATGAAGTCCACAATGTTGCCTTGCTGGTCATAGACCAAACGTCCTTCCAGATAGGGAATAGGGAGCTTTTGAAAAGGTTTGTTGGTGGAGTGAAGCGTGCTGATTTCGCTCTTCAACTTCCGTAGTCGGATGAATAAAATGACGATGAGAACCAAGGAGCATAATAGAATACCGCCTCCAACTCCTCCAATTACTGTGTTGCACGTAGAGCTAAGTGCGGTTGTTGCCGCGCTACCTGCTTGAGAGACGAAAAGCAGATACAACAGTAATATCCGAAATATGTGCGGATGTCTTTTCAGGGTCTGGGTTTGGTTTATATCCTATAATTGAACAAATATAGTTTTTTTTTCAGAAAATCTACATTTTAAATCAGAAAAAATGCAAATTATTTTTTTTGTGTTTTTTTGTGTAACTTTGCCCATTACAAGTTGTAAGATGATAAACGTATTTGTTGTTCGCCAAATAGATGGGCGGTTGATAGAGGCTTTTGCGCGATTGATGCCTCAACTCTCGGCATCGCTCGATGCGCCCTCTGCGGAGTCTTTACGTCGGATGGTTGCTGCCCCCGCTACACGGCTTTTCGGAGCCGAGCGGGACGGGGCAATTGTCGGGTTGCTCACCTTGGTGTGGTACGATGCACCGTCGGGACGGCACGCGTGGATTGAAGATGTGGTGGTCGATGCGGCGCAGCGTGGATGTGGCGCGGGGCAGGCTTTGGTGCGTGCCGCTATGACGTGCGCTGAGCAGGAGGGTTGTGACAACCTTTCGCTTACGTCGAACCCGTCGCGCGTGGCAGCACACGCCCTCTACCGCAAAGCGGGTTTTGAGCCCTACAATACGACGCTTTTCCGAGTGAAAATAAAAAAATAGCAAGATAAAATATGAAAAAATTCTTCAAAATTACAACCCTTGTGTTGGTTGTTCTGTTGGCGGTGGCGATTCTTGTTCCGATAGCTCTGCGTGGACGTGTGGATGAAATTGTAAAGCGCGAGGCAAATAAAGCTCTCGTTGCGCGGCTCGATTTTGAGAAGTTAAACATCAGCTTGCTGCGTCATTTCCCGCACGCTTCGCTCGATCTCAAAGGATTGACGTTGGTTGGGGTGGATCGTTTTGCAGGCGACACATTGATTGCTGCCGACCGAGTTTCGGTGGTGGTTGATGTGATGTCGCTCTTTGGTGACGAAGGTTTCGAGGTCTCGAAAGTCATTCTTGCACACCCCACCATTCGTGCCCACAAACTCGCGGATGGCAGTGTGAATTGGGATGTGATGAAGCCTGAGACCCCCGATTCGGTTGCAACAGATGCGACTCCTTCGGCTTTCCACCTCTCGGTGCGTGATGTGCGCGTGACCGATGCCTCGTTGCGCTATGTGGACGATTCGACGCGTATGCGTGTCTCGGCGGCTCCCGCCTCGCTGCGCTTGAAGGGTGATATGACTGCGTTGCAAACCGACCTCACGTTGCGCGCCAAGACGAGCAATGTGCGCGTTGTTTCGGCAGGTATGACGCTGCTTACGGGGGCGGATGCGGCACTCGATGCGGTGGTGTCGGCAGATTTGCTGAACAAGAAATTCACCTTCTCAAAAAACACCTTGCGCCTGAATGCCATCACCCTTTCGCTCGACGGATGGGTCGACCTCTCCGAAGCCGATGCGATGGCAATGGACATTACGGCAGGTTGCGAGAAGGTGCAATTCAAGGATATTCTCTCGATGATTCCCGCTTTCTATACCAAAGATTTCAATAACCTTACCGCAACGGGCGAAATCTCGCTCTCGGCGTGGGTTAAAGGCAAATTGCGAGGCAGTAAATTGCCCGCATTCGAGGTCACTTTGGGTGTTCGCGAAGGTAGTTTCCGCTTTCCTGCCCTACCCAAGGCGGTGACCGGAATTCACATTGCTGCACGTGCTGCCAGTCAGGGCGGTACATTCGACAATGCAACCCTTGAGGTCTCGACTTTGGCAATGACCATGGCCGGCAATTCGCTTTCGGCATCGTTTGCAGCCTCTCACCCCATGACCGATTTGCATTTTGCAGCTGCCGTGACGGGCAAGGTCGATTTGGGAGCGATTCGTGAAGTCTACCCACTCGATAAAGATATGATATTAAGTGGTTTGGTGACGGCTGATGTGAAGGCGAAAGGCAAATTGTCCGACATCGACTCGCAACGCTACGAAACCATCCACGCTTCGGGTACGTTCGTGGTCGAACGGATGTCCGCACATTTTGGGACTCTTCCCGAAATTTACATTCGTCGTGCTGCGGCGACCATCACCCCTATGGCAATGACGTTGGGCGATTTCGGTGCAACCATCGGGCG
This sequence comes from Alistipes sp., assembly GCA_036652255.1. Taxonomy (GTDB): domain Bacteria; phylum Bacteroidota; class Bacteroidia; order Bacteroidales; family Rikenellaceae; genus Alistipes. Next base: position 37,921 of record JAVVWE010000003.1, read on the forward strand.
GAGCGACTTGACGGCAAATGGTCAACTGACAGGTTATCTTGGTTATCTGCTCCACGATACGCCTCTTGCGGGTCGTCTCTATGTGAAGTCAAATTTATTGGACATGAACGAGATGATGGCTGTCGGCAATCCGGCAGATACGACGGCTACCGACACCACAGCTCTTTCGGTGGTGGTGGTGCCACGCAACTTGAACCTTTCGGTTTCAGCAGATTTGCACGAAGTAAAGTTCCAGAAAATGGTACTTACTGATTTTGCGGGTGAATTGCAAACCACCGATGGTACGTTGTCACTCAATCGATTGTCGATGAAGGCTTTTGGTGGTTCGATGTTGGCTTCGGGTAGCTACTCGACGGCAGCAAATCCACAACGTCCCAATCTGAATTTGGCTCTCGATATTGCCCATGCTTCATTTGTGCGTACCTTCGAGGAGTTGGAGATGATTCAAAAGATGGTTCCACTCTTCCAGAAAACGGGTGGGGACTACTCCATGACTCTCGATTTGTCGACGGCTCTCAATGCTGCTATGTCGCCCGAATTGATGACACTCAATGCGCAAGGCGAACTGCGCTCGAATAACATTCATATACAGCAAATTGAAGCCTTCTCGAAGTTGGCGGATCTGCTCCGCAACGATAAATTGAAAACCATCGAGGCAAAAGACGTGACTATTCGCTTTTCTGTGGCAAATGGACGCATGACAACGCTACCTTTTGACTTGAAGATGGGCAACATAGCCATTAATTTGGCAGGCTCCACGGGCTTGGATCAGACCATCGACTACACCGCACGCGTGTCTTTGCCTTCGGGTGTTGCAGGGGGTATGCTTCCGGCAATCAACGTTGGCATGGGTGGCACATTCTCTGCACCCAAGATTACCCTTGGTGCCAAAGAGGCGGTAACGGAGGTGGTGACAAAACTCCTAAACGATCAAGTGCAGAAGCTCACGGGCAGTGCCACGGTCAAGGAGGCCGTTGCCAAGCAGAAAGAGAAGCTCACAGCGGAGGTGGCACGTCAGGCAGCCAAGTTACGCGACGAGGCACAGCGTGCCGGCGAACGGTTGGTGGCAGCTGCCGAGGTGCAGCGAACCAAGTTAGTGGATGGTGCGAAAAGCTCTATTGCAAAGAAGATTGCCGCCAAGGCGGGTGATAAATTAGTTGCTGAGGCGCAGCATCATGCCGCGCAATTGATGACCGACACCGAAGCACGCATTGCGCAGCTCACGGCGGAGCAGAAATAATCGAATAAGTGGCTCAACGTACAGAAGGCTGGCATCATTGCGATGCCAGCCTTCTGTACGTGTGATTCGTTCGTTATAATATCCTTGGTTCGTAGAGTTGATTGCGTAGTTGAGGGGTGAAACCCGCCTCGCGAATGGCGGTCTGTATCCCCTCGGCATCGAAACGATTGCGAGCACCTGCCGACGAAACTACATTCTCCTCAATCATAATCGACCCCATGTCGTTCGCTCCGCTATGCAGTGCAATTTGCGCTGTCGCTTTGCCCACGGTGAGCCACGAGGCTTGTATGTTGCGGATGTTGTGCAGCACCAGCCGGCTCACGGCGATGATGCGGATGTACTCCAAAGGCGAAAATTGCGTGGTCACGCCTTGGGCTTCGAGCTCCGTGCCTGTGGAGCGAAAAATCCACGGAATGAAGGCGATGAATCCGTAATTTCCATCGGGACATTGCGCTTGCAAATCGCGTATGCGCAGCAGGTGATCGACTCGTTGGTGTGGAGTCTCAATATGCCCGTACATCATTGTAGCAGAGGTGGGCAGGTTGAGCGTATGCGCTTCGTGCATCACGTGTAGCCACTCCTCAACCGAGGGCTTGGCAGGTGAAATGGTGCGACGTACCTCCGGGTCGAGAATCTCAGCTCCGGCTCCGGGTAGCGAATCAAGTCCTGCGGCAACCAGCCGACGCAGCGTCTCCAAGGTCGAAAGTCCGCTGATGTGGGCGATGTGCGTCACTTCGGGTGCCCCTAAGGCATGCAATCGCAGTGTGGGATAGGCAGTCTTGAGCTCGCGAAACAGCCTCTCGTAAAAGTCGATGGTTAGCTGTGGATGTAGCCCTCCTTGCAATAGCAGTTGATCACCACCCAAGGCGAGTGTTTGGTCTATTTTCTGATGGTATTCATCGCGTGAGGTGATGTATGCGAGGTCGGTCTGGTGAGGTTTACAGTGAAAATTACAGAACTTGCAGCCCGAAATACAGACGTTTGTGATGTTCACATTGCGGTCGATTTGCCACGTGACCACCTGTGGATCGGGTACCACGGCGCGTCGCACCTCGTCCGCCAGCAGTGCCAGCTCTTGCAACGGAGCCTGATCGTAGAGACGGTAAGCTTCGGTGCGTGTGAGCGGCTCGCGGTGGCGGCATTTATCGTAGATTGATTGCATTATGTCTCTATTTGCGTCGGTTGGTGGTATGTGCTGATTTTGCAGCTGACGTACCTTTTGAATTGCCGCGACGCGATGAAGCCTCTGCTTTGCCTCCTCGTCCAGTGCGGATACTGTTCTCGCGGCGTGCTTCGCGTGCAATTTTCTCTGTCACAGTCTCTTGTGTGCCAATACTTTCATCGAGTAGCAGCTCGAAGTCGAGTTGGCGTTTCTGAAGATCGGCACGACGCACGCGGATGCGGACGGCATCACCCAAGGTGAAGTGGCGACCTGTGCGATGACCAAAAATCTCGTAACGTTCTTCGTCGAATTGAAAGAAATCACCCTCAATATCGCGTAGGAAGGTCATTCCCTCGATGTGCGTCTCGTCCAATTCTACATACATTCCCCACTCGGTGAGTCCCGAAATGTGTCCATCGAACTCCTCACCGATGCGCTCTTTCATGAACTCAACCATCTTGTATTTTACTGAGGCGCGTTCGGCTTCGGCAGCCACAATTTCGCGATCGGAGGCGTGAGCGCAAAGATTTTCGAAGGTCTCTTTGTCAGCGGATTTCTGCTCGTCGAGATAGCGCGCCAATAGGCGGTGCACCATCATATCCGGATAGCGGCGAATGGGCGAGGTGAAGTGGGTGTAGAAAGGGAATGCCAGACCGTAGTGCCCGATATTGTCCGTGGTGTAGTAGGCTTTCGCCATCGAGCGTACAGCCAAAGTCGAGATGACATTCTCTTGGCTTGTCCCCTTCACTTCGGCGAGTAGTTGATTCAGTTCCTTGGCGATAGCGGGACCTTTTGCCGCCTTGAAAATATGACCGAAGCGCAAGATAAAGGTGCGGAATTTATCGAGTTTTTCTTCGCTTGGAGCATCGTGCACGCGGTAGACCATCGTGCGGGTTAGTTTTTTACCACTCTTTGTGCTATGGCTGCAAAATTCGGCTACCCGACGATTTGCCAGCAACATAAACTCCTCAATCATCTGGTTCGACTCTTTCTGCTCTTTGAAGTAGACTCCTAATGGTTTGCCCTTTTCGTCGAGAATGAATTTCGCCTCATCGCGGTCGAAGCTGATGGCTCCGTTTTTGAAACGTTGTGCGCGCATAGCTTGAGCCAAACGATTGAGCGTCAGTACCTCCTCTTCGTAGTCGCCATGTGCACCCTCGATAATCTCTTGGGCTTCGGCATAGGTGAATCGGCGGTTGGAGTGAATCACCGTACGACCGAACCACTCACTGAGTAGCTCCAGCTCTTCGTTGATGGTGAAGACTGCCGAAAAGCAGAGGCTCTCCTCGTTGGGACGCAGTGAGCAAAGCTCATTGGAGAGCCGTTCGGGTAACATCGGTACGGTGCGATCGACCAGATAGACCGACGTACCGCGCTCCTCGGCTTCGGTGTCGATGATTGATTTTGGGTGCACGTAGTGGGTCACATCGGCAATATGTACGCCGACCTCCCACACGCCCTCTTTGATTTTGCGTACAGATAGTGCGTCATCGAAATCTTTGGCATCAGCCGGATCGACCGTGAAGGTGGTCACATCGCGGAAGTCGCGACGCTCGGCGTAGTCTTGTTTGGTAATTTGACCGGACATCGTCTCGGCTGCCTGCTCGACCTCTGACTCGAAATGGTAGGGCAAATCGTATTCGGCGAGGATGGCGTGCATTTCGGTGTCATTGTCACCCGCCACGCCCAACACCTCAATCAGTTCTCCCGAAGGACTTTTACTCCCCACGGCCCACTCGGCAATGCGAATCACGACTTTCTCGCCATTCTTCACATCGGGATATTGTCGTTTCGAGAGATAGATATCCATGGGCATACGCCGCGAATCGCAACGTACAAATATTTGGTTCTCACCTACTTCAGCTACTCCGACATAGCGTTTTTTGTTGCGTTCGACGATGCGGATAATCTCGCCTTCGGGCGAGCCGCTGCGCCCCTTGAGCGTCAGCACTAAATCTACCGTGTCGCCATCCAAGGCGTTGAGTGAGTTGCGTTGGTTGACAAAAATATCTTTCTCTTGCCCCTCAATGCGGACATACATCGACCCAGTCGAAATCATATCCACAACTCCCGTCATGTGGGGAATATTGCGAGGTGTAAGGCGGAATTTTTCGAATCCACACTCCTCAATGAAGCCCTCTGCGGTGAGCTCCTCGACGGCTGTGCCCGTTTCGCGCCGACCCTCTTTGGTGGCTCCTCCGGTGGCAGAAGCAAGGTGTTTGAGCGAGAATTTTTTATCTGGAAATTCGCGGAATATATTTGTTATCAACGTTTTGCGGTCGAATGCTTTGACCGGTTTTTGTCTTTCGGTCGTCCTGTTTTCGTTTTTTCGTATCATCTGTTTAAAATTTTCAAGGCAAGAGCGTGCATAAATCCAATGCCTATGTTGATTGCCCCTTCATCGGGGTTGAATACCGCCGTATGCGTCCGCCCCGCGGCGATGCCGACACCCAGACGGTAGAAGAGTGACGGATAGATCGTGCAGTAGTGACCAAAATCTTCGGCTGTGGTGCGCAGGGGTAACATTTCTACTCCCAACTCCAATTTTGCTGCTAAAATGATGGCTTGTTGTGTGAGTGCGGTGTCGTTCACCACGCAAGGATAACCTTGATTGATGTCCACGAGTGTGTGTGTGCCGTGCAGTTTATCTATTTGTACAGCACCGGCTGCTATTTGTTGTTTGATTTTTATGCGATGTTGTTCGTTGAAGGTTCGCAATGTTCCCTCCATATATACGCTGTCCGGTATGACATTCGTAGCACCGGATGCCTCGACTTTGCCAATCGAAAGTACGCACTCCTCGGTGTTGAATACGAGCAGATGAGTGATGAGTTTGGCTGCTACCGCCACCGGGTCGTGCAGTTCGTTGCGCAGGGCGGCATGACCACCCGTTCCTTGTACCGTGAAGCGCAGTTCATCGTTGGCAGCCATATACTTGCCGATGCGGAAGCCGAATTTACCCACCTCAAATTTGGGTTCAACGTGTTCGCCTATCACTGCTTGTATGTTGTATTTTTCGAAGGGTTTTTCTGCCAGCACAAGCGATGCACCTCCCGGATTGCACTCTTCGCCGGGTTGAAAAAGTCCAAAGAGAGTCCCTTCGAAATCGCGTGTGGCAGCCATGCGCAGCAGCACTCCGAAGAGCACGGCAGCGTGCATATCGTGACCGCAGGCGTGCATCACCCCCTCGTTTTGCGAACGCCAAGCCACCTCTGCCTGCTCGGTGATGGGCAGGGCATCTATGTCGGCACGTAGCACCACCGCGCGACGCAGATTACCGCGCCCCTCGATAGTGGCAAGTACCCCCGTGGTAGCGATACGACGAAAGGGGATGGCAGCCGCAGCGAGTTGCTTCTCGATGAAGCTTGCCGTGGCATACTCCTCGAACGAAAGTTCGGGATGAGCGTGCAGGTGTCGTCTGAATTCGATAGGTGTTATCATATACTTATATTAAAAGACTGCTTGCGCAATTTTTTGTATGTTGTCCGTGCGCCCCATGGTGTAGAGGTGAATCACCGGTACGCCTGCGGCTTGCAACTCGCGTGCCTGCATCGTTGCCCACGCCACACCCACGTCTCGTACCTGATTGGGATGTGCTTCCGCTTCGCGGCGCAGCGCGTCGGGAATCTCGATGTGAAAAATGCGAGGCAGCACGGTGAGGTGTTGCAAGGTCGAAATTGGCTTGATGCCCGGAATAATCGGCACGTTGATACCCGCTTTGTGACAACGCTCCACAAAGTCGAAATAGTGGCGATTGTTGAAAAATAGCTGGGTGGTGATGTACTCTGCACCCGCCTCGACTTTGGCTTTGAGGTGGAGTAAATCGGTGTCGGCATCGCTCGCTTCGCTGTGAATTTCCGGATAACCCGCCACGCCAATCGAAAAACGTGAATGGTGGCACTGCTCCACCTCTCCATCGACAAATTCACCGCGATTCATCGCAGCAATCTGCCGAACTAAATCCTCTGCATGGAGGTGACCTTGAGGGTGGGGTACGAAGCATTGCTCGGTTTGCAACTTGTCACCGCGCAGAGCCAGTACGTTGTGTAGTCCGAGAAAATCCATATCAATCAAAGCATCCTCTACGTCGTATTTTGAGAGACCACCACAGATGATATGGGGCACGACTTCAATTCCGTATTTCTTGTGTATGGCGGCCGAAATGCCTACAGTGCCCGGTCTGCGACGCACGATATGTTGCTCGGTGCGTCCGTCAGACAGCTGCGTTTGTTTGACCCCCTCGCGGTGAAAAGTGACATTGATGTAGGCAGGGTCGAACTCCGTCAGAGGGTCGATGGCATCGTAGATACCCCCCTTGCCGTCGCCCTTGAGTGGGGGCAGTAGCTCGAAGGCAAAGCGTGTGCGGTGGTCAGCAATGGCTGTGCGAATGATTTCTACAACGTTCATAGATTATTAGGTATCAACTTTTTAACTGCTTCAACATCCATGTTCTGTCGTTCGCTATAATCGCGCAATTGTACCTTGTCAATGGTTCCGACAGCAAAATAGCGAGCATCGCTCAGCAGCAAGCCACATAGAGCCTCGCCGGGGTCAATCATGTGATTTTCGGTAAGTTTCATTTCTGTGGTGAGCCCCACGCTGAGCAGATCGAAGATTTTGTCTTTGAGTGCGTGATCGGGTACGGCGGGGTAACCGAATGCCATGCGCAGACCGCGATATTCGCCCGCAATAATCTGTTCTGGTGTCTGTTCTGCGCCCGTTTCGTAGCCCCACATCTGCCGTCGTACGAAGAGATGCAGTGTTTCAGTAAATGCTTCGGTCAGTCGGTCGGCAAGCAATTTGGCGAGGATGGCGTTGTAGTCGTCGCCCTCGGTGCGGAATTGTTCGGTCAGCGCGTGTAGACCAACCCCTGCTGTGGCGGCGAAGGCACCGATGTAGTCACCCTTTTCGGCGATGAAATCAGCGAGTGAGAGGTTCTCTTGTCCACGGGTTTGGTTGCGGAGCATCGGCATACGGATTTCGTGACTACGTGCATCGGTGACCCAAATATCGTCCCCTTTGCTGTGTGCCGCGAAGATGCCAACTACGGCTTGCAGCTTCAGCAACCGTTCGTCACGGATGCGTGCAAGCAGAGCTTGTGCATCGGCAAAGAGCTTGCGCGCCTCGGTACCCTTTTCGGGATGGTCTAATATCTCTGGATAGCGACCTTTCAGTCCCCACGCGGGAAAGAAAAAGTTCCAGTCGATGAGCCGCTCTACATCTGCCACATCGAAGTCGGGGAAGACCAACTTACCTATGTGTGCAGGACGCACGACCTGCCCTGCCGTCTTTACTTTGCGGTGGCGGCGTGCCTCGGTGAGCGGGAGTAGCAGTTGTTCCAACTGCTTGAATTTATAGTCGGCACGCAGAGCTTGTTGATCGGCGTGTACTTTGGCGATGTATAAATCGTGATTTTTGCCCAAGAGCTGCGCTAAAATCGCGTTGTTGCGACTGGCGTTGTCGGAGTGTATGATGACTCCCGAATAGACGGGTGCAATCTTCACGGCGGTGTGCATATCGGAGGTGGTCGCTCCGCCGATAATCACCGGAATCTGTAACTTGCGTCGCTCCAGCTCCTCGCATACGTGAATCATTTCGTCGAGCGAGGGGGTAATCAAACCACTTAGGCAGATGGCATCGGCTCCCCACAGGACTGCTTGGTCGACGATGCGCGACGACTCGACCATCACCCCCAAATCCTTCATATCGTAACCGTTGCACGCCATGACTACCGAAACTATGTTTTTGCCTATATCGTGCACATCCCCCTTGACTGTGGCGATGAGCACCTTGCCTGCTTTGGCGACCGTCCCCTCTTTGCCCTGTTCAATGTAGGGAGTGAGTGCCGCTACGGCGCGCTTCATCACTCGTGCACTTTTGACCACTTGAGGCAGAAACATCTTTCCTGCACCAAACAACTCACCCACCTGCTCCATGGTGGGCATCAACAAGGTGTCGATGACCGCCATCGGCGTGCCGAGTGTGTGGTAGGCTTCGAGCGTATCCTGCTCCACGTAGTCCGTCACCCCCTTCAACATGGCGTGAGCTATGCGTTCTTGGAATGTACCGTTGCGCCATGTGTCGGCGGTTTGAGCTTGCTGCGTGGGGTCGGTGTCTACGTGCTGTGCATACTCCGAGAGGCGTTCGGCAGCGTCGTCGCGGCGGCAGAGAATCACATCCTCTACGCGCTCCAATAATTCGGGTTCAATCTCGCTGTAAACCTTCAGCAGTTGTGGATTAACAATGCCCATATCCATTCCCGCAGCAATGGCGTGATAGAGAAACGAGGAGTGCATCGCCTCGCGCACGGTATTGTTGCCGCGGAAGGCGAACGAAAGGTTGCTCACACCACCCGACACTTTGGCGTGGGGTAGGTGTGCTTTGATCCAGCGCACCGCCTCGATGAAGTCGCGGGCATAGACGTTGTGTGCCTCAATGCCTGTGGCAACGGCAAGCACGTTGGGGTCGAAAATAATATCTTCGGCAGGAAATCCTGCTGCTGTTAGTAAATTGTAGGCACGCTCTGCCACGGCAATCTTGCGGGCGTAGGTGTCCGCTTGTCCCTGCTCGTCGAAGAGCATCACGACAGCTGCGGCTCCATAGGCGCGAATGCGTGCTGCGCGGTGCAGGAACTCCGTCTGCCCCTCTTTGAGCGAAATAGAGTTGACAATGCTCTTACCTTGCGAGTTGCGCAGTCCGGTTTCGAGCACCTCCCACGTTGAAGAGTCAATCATGGTTGGCACACGCGCAATTTCGGGCTCAGCCGCCGCCATCCGCAAGAAGGTGCGCATGGCATCTACACCGTCAATCAAGCCATCGTCCATACATATATCCACCACTTGCGCCCCCGCTTCCACTTGGTTGCGAGCCACGGCAAGAGCTTGTTCGTAGTTGTGTTCGCGAATCAGGCGGGCAAATTTCGCCGAGCCAGCCACGTTGGCGCGCTCACCGATGTTGATGAAGTTCGCCTCAGGTACGATACGCAGCGGTTCTAATCCGCTGAGGATGGTGGTGTGGGTGGGGCGAGGTAGCGGACGGGGGGTGTAGTTGCCAATCACCTTCGAAAGTTCGAAGATGTGTTCGGGATTTGTGCCGCAACACCCACCCACCATGTTCACCAATCCGCGACGCATATATTCCGCCATATCCTCGGCAAACATCGCGGGAGTCTCATCGTAGCCGCCCATCACGTTGGGCAATCCGGCATTGGGGTAGACCGCCATACGGCACTCTGCCACGGCACTTAGCCGTTCGAGATAGGGTAGCAGGGCTTTGGCTCCAAACGAGCAGTTGAGGCTCACGGCAAGCGGTGTGGCGTGTGCCACCGAGGTGTAGAAAGCCTCGACCTCTTGTCCCGAAAGGGTGCGTCCTGAGGGGGTGAGTGTGCCCGAAATGACAAGTGGCAGCCGTTTGCCTTGTTCGACAAAAAGCTCCTCAATGGCAAAAATTGCCGCCTTGGCATTCAACGTGTCGAAGCAAGTTTCGAGCATCAATATATCTGCGCCCCCATCCATTAAACCACGTACTTGTGCGCTATAAGCATCAGCCATCTGCTCGAAACTCACGTCGCGTGCGGCGGGAGCTTCGACATCGGACGACATAGAAAGGGTGTGGCTTGTGGGTCCGATTGACCCACCGACAAAGCGGGGTTTGTGCGGATTGCGGGCGGTGAATTCGTCGGCAACGGAACGCGCAATGGTGGCGGCGGCACGACTGATTTCGTAGGCAGCCGCAGCCAAGCCATAGTCGGCAAGTGAGAGAGCGTTGGCGTTGAAGCTATTGGTGGTCACCACATCGGAACCTGCTTGCAGATATTTTGTGTGTATTTCACCGATGATGGTGGGCTGTGTGAGACACAACAGATCGTTGCACCCCTTGAGCTGGTGGTTCGTCAAAGCGAAACGCTCGCCGCGGTAATCCTCCTCGGTGAGGTGATATTGTTGCACCATGGTGCCGAATCCGCCGTCGAGCAGCAGAATGCGACCTTCCAATTCTTTCTCTATATCCCGTTGTGTCATCTATTTATTCTTTCACAATTTCTATTTCGAAGAGCTTATTCCACCGCTTGCCCGTCACAAAGATGCGCTTCGTGGCGGCATCGTAGGCTATGCCATTCAATACATCAGTTTGGTCGGTCACATCTTCGGCAGGGAGCAAACCGCTGAGCGTCACGAGGGCATCGACGACACCCGTCGCAGGGTCGAAAATAACGATTTGATCGGTCATGTAGACGTTTGCCCAAATTCGACCGTCAATCCACTCCAGCTCATTGAGCATCCGCACGGGAGCCCCCTTGAAGGTCACCACGACGCTGCGTTCACGTCGAAAGGTGGCGGGGTCGAGCGTATAGATGGTCTCAGAACCGTTCGACATGAAGAGCTTTTGTCCGTCGGAGGTCAATCCCCAACCCTCGCCCTCATAGCGAAAATCAGTGATTTTTTTACCTGTTGTGCGATTGTAGAGATGTGCTGTATTTGAAGTCCATGTGAGTTGAAAGATACTGTCACCCAGTACGGTAATCCCCTCGCCAAACTCCGTGCGGGGCAGTCGTGCCACCACCTTGGCGCGACCTGTCTCCAAATCGAGCCGTTGCAGTACCGAGCTGCCGTACTCGCCCGTACCCTCCCACAGCTGTCCGTCGATGTATTGCAGCCCCTGCGTGTAGCTGGTGGTCAGATGTGGGTAGATGTTGCGCACGATGTAGGTGTAACGCGTCGGCTCGATGATTTCGGGCTTTTTATTGGGTTCTTCTTTAGGTGCGCGCGCGTTGCCGCTGCTGCACGATGCAATCAAAATGCTTGATAGGATGATAGTAAGGATGTTTCTCATTTCGCAAAATAAAATATACACTACAAAGATACAAAAAATCAGATGTGATTCATTTCCTGTGAAAATTTTACTTTATGTATTTTTTTATTTGCACAGCGACGGCATAAGCTAAATTTACAGGGACGGCATTTCCAATCATTTTATACCCATAATCTACCTTATCGTAGATAAATTCAAAATCATCTGGAAATCCTTGAATTCTTGCCACTTCTCGAACGGTCATTCTTCGATATAACAACTCTTTTCCTTGAATAAATCTCTGAATATTTGTTCCTATTTTTTCCATTTTTGGTGCTTGTGGATGAAGCTGACATTGTCTTCCACTTGCTTGTACTGTAAAAGCCGGTTCATTCCATGCCCGAACCCTATTACGAGACATGAAAATAGGAGAAAAACTTCCCACAAAATATTCATGGTTGGGGATTTTGCAATTGTTTTTATTGCTTGTGTTTTTTTCAAGTGCAGGTATAGCCAAATCCTTCAGATCCCAAATACAATCTTTTAGAGTTGGCTTAAAATCTAAGGGAGTCGGATATTCAAAATTTGTTATATGCAAATCTTTCCTAAAACCAATATAAAATACCCGATCTCGATCTTCAGCAACATTAAAATTGTTTGCATTTAGCATTTTGATATTGACATCATATCCCGCCTCATTAAACAACTTTATAAAACCGTTGACGGCATCTGAATGACGCTTGGCGAGCATACCCGAAACATTTTCTGCAACAAAGAATAAAGGTTGTTTGTCTTTCAAAATTCGTATATACTCAAAAAAGAGTTGCCCTCTACGGTCACTAAGCCCTTTCAGACTTCCTGCTTCACTCCATGATTGACAAGGAGGACCACCAATGATACCGTCAATATTATTGGGGAAGTCGGATGGGGAAATCATTCGAATGTCGCCTTCAAATAGCTGTACATCAGGAAAATTCTTTCTAAAAGTGGGACAAATATTTTTATCGTACTCATTCGCAGCAACAATCTGAAATCCTGCTTTGTGAAAGCCAAGATCCATGCCCCCTGCGCCAGAAAAAAGACTAATTATCTTCATGTTTTATGCGTGATATGTGATTAAGATGGCTGGTACTAATAATGCTGGATTGTTAGGGCTTTTAATATTCACTTCTGTAATTGATAAATTAGGATGAGTTTGTTGTAGTTCAGTTAGTCGAGTTGTGTTGTTAAACGATGCGTATTTTGTCTTGTTCATTATGACCATAAGGTTGAATTTGTACGCATTGTCTCTTTTGTAAAGATAATCAAAAACTTTAAATGGATTTTCAATACCCCACATACCCCTTACTCTCAAATAAGTTATTCCTAATGGGTCAACCCGATTTACTCGCCCCAACTCTTTGGTTTCGGCAAATTCAACATTCGGTATGGATTCTACACCTGTTTTTAGCGTGTTCTTAATCCGTTCGTAGACTAATTTGTCTGCGCAATAATTTTCTCCATAAACAAGGGCAAGCGAGGATAAAATGGATTTTTTTACAACACCCACAGCGTAAATCATCTCTTTTTCGCTCCACGGTTCGCACAGACGACAGCATTCACTAATCATAGGACTGTTCGCATATAATTTCGCCTTAGGATAGCTGCTATTTAGTGCTAACGAACTGTCGTCAGATTCTATTTTTTTGACTTCAATGGCATCACCATTTCGCAACATAGAGTCCGGCGGATTATTCTGATTCCCCAGATATGAAAAGGTTGTTGATCGTAGCTGATTTCGTTCTTCTTCATTGTCGGTGGCGACAGATCCCGCAAATACATCTTGGATGTACTCTTCCAATGCCTTCCCTGCATTATTTACGCGATTTGATCCCGCTGAATATTCTTGTAAGTTATGCCGTGGATGGATAATTATCTCACAGATAGCGTCAATGATATTTCTCATGTATTTTGTTATTATCTTGTGCATACAAAGATACAAAACAATGCGCAAAGGGCAATGCAGATTGGGAGATTTCTCTTGCTTCTTCGCGGAAAATTGCTACCTTTGTCTCTGCTAAATCCAATTAAAAGATGATGAAACGACTTTTTTTACTTTGTCTTGCGCTTTTTGTCGCTACGGTGGCTGCGATGGCTGCTCCGGCAAGTGCGCTTCAAGCGCGTATCGCTTCGCTCGAGGGTGTGTGCGAGGTCAATAAACTCCCTGCGGGAGAATTCAAAGAAAAATATGAGGTGATGCTCACCCAGCCGCTCGACTGGAAGAGCCATTCACTGGGCACATTCAAGCAGCGTGTGATTGTCATGCACGTCGGTTACGATTGTCCGACGATGGTTATTACGCAGGGTTACGATGCGAAGTTTGCCCTTCCAGAGCGATATCGCGAGGAAATTTCGAAATATTTTGATACCAATATTGTCTTTGTCGAACATCGTTATTTCGATCGTTCGACCCCAGAACCATTAGATTGGAAATATTTTACAGCCGAAAATTCGGCGTTCGATTTGCACCATATTGTGAATGTTTTTCGCGGGTTGTATCCCAATAAATGGATTGCTTCGGGCATCAGTAAAGGTGGTACGACAACCATGCTTTATGCTGCTTATTTCCCGAATGATGTGGATATTTATGTGCCCTATGTCGGACCGTTGTGCACTTCGCGCGAGGATAGCCGTTTTGTTCCCTTCTTGGCACACGTAGCAACGCCTGCGGATCGTGCGGTGGTGGAGGCATTTCAAATGGAAACTTTTCGCCGTAAAGAGCAGTTAATGCCCGGTTTTAAGACTTTTTGTGAGGAAAAAGGCTATACGTTCCGCCTGCCAGTGGAGGAGATATTCGACTACTGTGTACTCGAATATGCCGTTTCGTTTTGGCAATGGGGTCGCCATACGGAGGAGATTCCGGCGGTGACGGCGACCGACGAGGTGCTCCTTGGCGAGTTGCTGAAAAATGCAGGTCCCGACTATTTTTCCGAGAACAATGCCATTGCCCCTTTCTTTGTGCAGGCAGCGCGAGAATTGGGCTACTACCCCTACGATATCAAGCCTTTTTTGAAATACAGTACGGTGCGAAGTACGAAGGATTATTTGCGTCGGATTTTTTTGCCCGAGGAGTTGCGAAATGTGAAGTTTTCGAAAAAACTGTATAATAAAGTGGCTAATTATTTGAAGAAAAACGACCCGCGAATGCTCTTTATTTATGGCGAAAATGACCCGTGGACAGCACCCGGTGCGGGGTGGGTGGTGAACTCCAAAAAACAGAATATGCGCCTCTTTGTCGAGCCGGGTGGCAGCCACCGTACGCGCATCGCTACACTGCCTGAGGCTGAACGTCGTGAGGTGCTGGAGACACTGCGGGGTTGGTTGGCAAATTAAACTGACCACTTTTTTTCATTCTTAATTAAATATGTTGTATATTTGCCTCCCGATTCTGAGGAAAATAATAATAAAATAGTATCTATTTCAGTATGAATATTGTAAGAGAAAAACGCGAACAAAACACTTCGCTGCTCAAAATTACCGTGGGCGAGAAGGATTACGGCGAAGCAGTCGAAAAGGCACTCCGCGACTATAAACGTAAAGCCGCTATCCCCGGCTTCCGTCCGGGTATGGTTCCAATGGGCATTGTGAAGAAAATGTACGGCAAAGGTGTCTTGGCTGAGCAGTCGTATCGCACGGCATCGACCGCAATCTTCGAGTATCTCCAAAAAGAGAAAATCGACTATTTAGGCGATGTGATTCCTTCGGAGGAGCAGGGCGAATTTGATTTCGATAATGGCAAGGATTTCGATTTTATCTTCGAAATCGGCGAGGCTCCTGAAGTGAAGCTCGAATTCTCGGACAAAGATAAAATGACCTACACCAAAATCAAGGTGGACAAAAAGATGCACGATGACTATCGCGCAAATTATTTGCGTCGTTTCGGTCGTCTGGTCGATGTGGATAAGGTGACCTCGGATGAGGCTCTGAACGTCACACTCGACAACGGTGAGATGAATGTGGCTGATGCTTACGTGGGGCTGATTTCGTTGGGCGAAGAGGATCGCAAACCATTCATTGGTAAGACTGTAGGTTTCAAAACGACGGTCAACGTCAATGAACTCTATAAAACACCCGCACAGCGTGCTGCGGTGTTACAAGTCAAAGAGGCAGAGTTGGAGGGTATTAATCCCGAATTCACCCTTGAAATTACAAAAATTCGTAAATTTGCCGATCCTGAATTGAACGAGGAGTTCTTTAAAATGGCATTCCCTGCCGGCAACGTGAAGTCGGAGAGTGAGTTGGATGCTTTTGTGGATGCTGAGATTGAACGCGAATTGCGTCACGAAAGCGACTTCCTCTTTACACTCCAGATGCGTGATTTCTTGATTGAGAAGGCTGCATTGACCATGCCGGTGGCGTTCTTGAAACGTTGGTTGCTTGCCATCAACGAGGGTAAGTTCACCATGGAGGAGATTGAAAAAGATTTTGACCAATTCCTCAAAATGTTTACATGGAACTTCCTTCAGAAACACATCATCACTGAAGATAAGTTGACCGTGACCAAAGAGGAGGCTGCTGCTGAGGCAAAAGCATTGGCACAAGCTCAATTTGCACAGTATGGTATGCCGTCGGCTCCCGATGAGATGCTGGAGGGATATGTGAAACAGATTCTTGAGAACAAGGAGCAAGGACAGAAGATTTACGAGAAACTCTACGAGGTGAAAGTGGTGGAGGATGTGAAATCGAAAATCAAAATAACAGAAAAGGCCGTATCTGCCGACGATTTCGCTAAGTTAGCCAAAGAACTTTAGGTTTTAACTCTTTCTAATCTATCTTTGAACTCTGTGGGTTTGATTTTTGCAATCGCTCCACAGAGTTCTTATTTTATTGAATCAAATAACGTAAACGAATATGTCAGAATCCGAATTTGAGAAGTATGCCCGCAAGCAGTGTGGCATCAGCTCGCTTAAACTGCACGATTTCAACTCCATATCGGCAGCCTATGTCTCTCCGACCATTATCGAGGAGCGTCAATTGAATGTGGCTACAATGGATGTCTTTTCGCGGTTGATGATGGATCGTATCATCTTCCTTGGTGCTCCAATTTACGACGATGCTGCCAACATCATTCAGGCGCAACTTCTGTTTTTGGAGTCGGTTGATCCTGAAAAAGATATTCAGATTTACATTAATTCGCCTGGTGGATCAGTCTCGGCAGGTCTGGGTATCTACGA
The DNA here is from genome assembly GCA_036652255.1 of Alistipes sp. GTDB lineage: Bacteria > Bacteroidota > Bacteroidia > Bacteroidales > Rikenellaceae > Alistipes. The sequence goes on from JAVVWE010000003.1 coordinate 54,323, forward strand.
CACTATGCAGCTCGTAAGTTCCGATGTGGCAACGATTTGCACAGGTCTTGCTGCCTCGATGGGTGCGGTGTTGCTCACGGCAGGTGCTGCGGGAAAACGTTCTGCTTTGCCCCACTCGCGCGTGATGATTCACCAGCCACTGGGCGGTGCGCAAGGACAGGCTTCGGACATCGAAATCACGGCACGTGAGATAATGAAGACCAAACGTGAGCTCTACGAGATTCTCTCGCAGCACTCGGGCGTGGCGGTGAAGAAGATTGAGAAGGATGCCGATCGCGATTATTGGCTCTCGGCAACCGAAGCCAAAGCTTATGGATTGATTGATGAAGTACTCTCTAAACGTAAACAAAAATAATGACTCAGACTAAAACACCCAATACGACAAAAAAACGCGGTGGTGGCGGTAATAATAGTGGCGATTGCTGCTCGTTTTGCGGCAAGCGACGTGCAGATGTCGAGGTGATGTTCGCAGGTACGAACGGTGCCAATGTGTGCAACGAATGTATCGCGAATGGCTATAAGATTATGTCCGAAAACGATTTGTTGTCAGATAAACCGAAGGCAGCAGCACCTCTGAAAGCCGAGGAACTGTTGAAGCCGGCGCAGATTAAAGAGTTTCTCGATCAGTATGTCATCGGGCAGGATAGCGCAAAACGCTATATGTCGGTGGCGGTCTACAACCACTACAAGCGGCTGATGTATGCCCCCGTGGAGGACGATATCGAGATTGATAAGTCGAATATCGTGCTGGTTGGGCCTACGGGTACGGGCAAAACCCTCATGGCGCGCACAATTGCACGTCTGTTGAAGGTTCCCTTCTCGATTGTCGATGCTACGGTGCTCACCGAGGCGGGCTATGTGGGTGAGGATGTGGAGAGCATCCTCTCGCGACTGCTTCAGGTTGCCGACTACGATGTGGCACAGGCTGAGCGGGGCATTGTCTTCATTGACGAGATTGATAAGATTGCGCGCAAGGGCGACAATCCGAGCATCACGCGCGATGTATCGGGTGAAGGGGTGCAGCAGGCGTTGCTGAAGATTCTCGAGGGGACGATTGTCAACGTGCCGCCCCAAGGCGGACGTAAACATCCCGATCAAAAATTCATACAAATTAATACGCGCAATATTCTCTTTATCTGCGGCGGTGCTTTCGATGGCATTGAGCGTCAGATTGCGCATCGACTCAATACGCGCGCCGTGGGTTACGGACGAGCCAATCGCGAAATGGTTGACCGCAGCAATTTGATGCAGTATATCACACCGCAGGATCTCAAATCTTTCGGTTTAATTCCCGAATTGGTGGGGCGTTTGCCGGTATTGACCTCCATGCAGCCTCTCACGCGCGAAGCCTTGCGTTCGATTCTCACCGAGCCGCGCAATGCGATTATCAAACAGTATAAACGCCTGTTCGAAATGGATAAGGTGGCACTTACCTTCAATGAAGATGTGCTGGATTATATTGTGGATAAGGCGGTTGAATTTAAATTAGGTGCGCGCGGATTGCGTTCGATTTGCGAAGCGGTGATGGTTGATACGATGTACGAATTGCCTTCGACCGATCTCCGTAAATATAATATCACGTTGCCCTACGCGAAGGAAAAGATAGAAAAAGCAAATTTTTTAGAGCTAAAGAAGGTAGGTTAAACTGAAAATGATTACCTTCGTAGAACCAATTAAAACTAACAAACAACTCAATGTCTACAAATTCCAGACTTTCACGCGCAGCTGACAACATCCGCATCCTTGCGGCCTCCATGGTCGAAAAAGCCAAATCAGGTCATCCGGGCGGTGCGATGGGCGGTGCCGATTTTATTGCGATTCTCTATGCGGAGTTTCTGCGTTACGATTCAGAGAAGATGGACTATCCCTTCCGCGACCGTCTGTTTCTCGATCCGGGTCATATGTCTCCGATGCTCTATTCGGTGCTGACCCTTGCCGGACACTATTCAACGGACGATTTGCAGTCGTTGCGTCAGTGGGGCAGTGTCACACCGGGTCATCCCGAAGTGGATGTCATGCGCGGTGTGGAGAACACCTCCGGACCGCTGGGTCAGGGTCATGCTATGGCTCTGGGTGCCGCTATTGCCGAGCGTTTCATGGTTGCTCGTTTCGGCGAATGGCAGGCTCACAAGACTTATGCTTACATCTCGGACGGTGGTGTTGAAGAGGAAATTTCGCAGGGTGTGGGACGCATTGCTGGTCACCTCGGTCTGCATAATTTGATTATGTACTACGATGCCAACAATGTGCAGCTTTCGACCAAGGTTGATGAGGTGGATTCGGAAAATGTGGCGATGAAATACGAGGCTTGGGGGTGGAATGTGCTCTCGGTTGACGGACACGATTTCGACCAGTTGCGTGCCGCTTTAACGGCAGCCAATGCCGAGATGGAGCGTCCAACAATCATCATCGGGCATACCGTAATGGGTAAAGGTGCGGTGACAGGCGACGGTTCGAGTTTCGAAGATAAAGTATCTACACACGGTCAGCCGCTGAGTGCTGCGGGTGCCGATATAGCTGCCACAATCAGTAATTTAGGTGGTAATCCCGAACAACCATTTGCCATTTTTGGCGAGGCTCACGAATTGTTTGCTGAGCGTCGCTCGGCACTCAAAGTATGGCGTGCAAAGCAGGCTGAAGTGGAGAAGGCGTGGCGCGATGCAAATCGCGAAATGGCACGTAAATTAGATAATTTCCTCTTGGGTCGTCTACCCGAGATTGCATATAAATCCATTGAGATGAAGGCGGATCAGGCTACGCGCGGTGCCTCATCGACGATGCTGGGTCTCTATGCCGAGAAGATTGAGAATATGATTGTTGCTTCGGCAGATCTTTCGAACTCGGATAAGACGGATGGCTTCTTGAAGAAGACAAAGGCGTTCACGAAGGGCGATTTTACAGGTCGCTTCTTCCAAGCGGGTGTTTCGGAGCTCACGATGGCGTGCGTGATGAACGGTATGGCACTGCATGGTGGTGTGATTCCGGCGTGCGGTACGTTTTTTGTCTTCTCCGATTACATGAAACCGGCGGTGCGTCTGTCGGCTCTCATGCGTCTGCACGTGATTTACATCTGGTCGCACGACTCATTCCGCGTGGGCGAGGATGGTCCTACGCACCAACCCGTGGAGCACGAGGCGCAAATCCGTTTAATGGAGCACCTTAGAAACCATCAGGGTGAGCGTTCGATGGTGGTATTGCGTCCTGCGGATGCCGAGGAGACGCTGGTGGCATGGAAGATGGCTATCGAGGAGCAACGTCCGGTGGCGTTGATTCTTTCGCGTCAGAATATCAAAAATTTACCTACGTTGGGTCATAGCCGCCGCGAGGAGGCAATGCAGACCGAGAAGGGTGCTTATAAAGTGGTTGACTCGGCAAAACCAGCTGTGGTGATGATTGCTTCGGGTTCAGAGGTGGCAACCCTTGTTGAAGGGGCTGATTTGCTTGCCAAGGAGGGAATTAATGTGCGTGTGGTCAGTGTGCCGAGTGAAGGCTTGTTCCGCGACCAGCCTAAATCTTATCGCGATATGTTGCTGCCGCAGAGAACACCGCGCTACGGCATGACTTCGGGACTGCCTGTGACGTTGCTCGGATTGGTGGGTGACAATGGGGTAATTCACGGCTTGGATCATTTTGGCTACTCTGCTCCCTACAAGGTACTCGACGAGAAGTTTGGCTACAACGGTCAGACGGTGTGCGAAGAGGTGAAGGCTCTGTTGCAGCAGAAAGAGTAGAGGTGCATTGCACATCAAAACAAAGAAGGAGACTGTTGCAGTCTCCTTCTTTGTTTTTGGTTGGTGGAACCGAAAATTATTTTTTATCCTTATTTTTGTTGCTGTAAAGGAACCGTTTGATTTTGTGGGTTGGGGTCTTCACGAAGTCGTCTTTTTCCTCCACCACCTCTGAGATGCGTGAGAATCTATTGACTTTCGCATTCACATACTCCAAAATTTCCTTTTTGAGCTGCTCCATGCGGCTCTCCCATTCGCCTTTGCGGGTCTCCCAGCCTTCGCGCCATACATCCCACTTCGACTCCAACTCCTCGGTGTTGAAGTGTACCAGAGCCACCAGTCGTCCTTCTTGCTCGGTGACGACCGAGTCGGTGATGCAAAGGTGTGAATTGAGTACACTTTCAATCTCTTCAGGGTAGATATTTTCGCCACTGGGACCGATAATCATATTTTTCAGACGACCTTTGATGTAGAGTCGCCCCTTTTTGTCGAACGCGCCCAAGTCACCCGTGCGGAACCATCCGTCCTTGGTGAAGACCTCAGCGGTGGCTTCAGGATTTTTGAAGTAACCCTGCATCACGCAAGGAGTCAACGCTACAATTTCGCCTTGGTGGGTTGTTGGATCAATGTTTTCGAGCCGCAATTCAACACCGGGTGCATGAAGCCCCGTCGATCCGAGATGCACTTGCGAGGGGGGAGCACCTGCCAGCAGGGGAGCTGTCTCGGTGAGTCCGTAGCCAATGGCATAGGGAATTTTCGCTTCCAGCATGAAAGCCTCAACATCTCGATCGAGTTTTGCACCTCCAACGCCCAAGAAACGCAGCCGTCCGCCGAAGACCTTAAGCAGCTTCTTACCTGCTATGCGGTGGAGGTAGCGTCGCATGAAATCTATTTTATAGAGTGTGCGCCAAAATCCGTTCGATTGGAATTTGGCAAGGACTTGTTGACGATAGATTTTTTCGATAATCAGTGGCACAATAAGCATCACCGTGGGACGTACCGCTTTGAATGCCGGCATGAGTGCTGTTGCCGTAGGTGGGCGATCGAGATAGGTCACGCGAGCACCCATCGAAAAGGGATAAATCATGCCAATCGAACACTCGTAGGTGTGCGAAAGAGGCAACACTGAAAGGAACATATCGTCGGGTCCAACGGGAAAGATGTCCGCACTGATTTTTACCTGCATACAAAGTGCTTGGTGGGTGAGCATCACCCCTTTGGGCTTGGATGTAGTTCCCGAAGTGTAGATAATTACAGCAATATCTTCTGGCTTAGGTACGGCAATGGTTCCCCTCTCGTGCACCTTTTGCGCGATGACACCTAAGTTCTTGGTGCGCACCACCAAGTTGAGTGTCTCGATTGTTTTTTTCGAGACTTTGGTAAATAATTTATCGGACACCATGAGTGCTTTCGCCTCAGAGTGAACGATGATTTGGTCGAGCTCCTCGCCTGAAAAATCGGGTAGGATAGGTACGGCAACCATGCCGGCGGTGGTGATGGCGAAGTAGCAGACCACCCAATTGGGCATATTACTACTCAGTAGTGCAATTTTATCGCCGGCTTGCAGACCCGCGCTCGCAAGTATCTCCTGTACTTTGGTGATTCGCTCACCAACTTCAGCATAAGTGACCTGCTCGCCGTTGCACATATTGAATGCAACCTTGCTGCCGAAACTCGCCTCGCTGTGTTTGACAAGTTCAAAAAGGGTATTGATTGTCATATCTTTTCAGTCTGTTTCCCGCATTGCAATCAATGCAGTGATTTCGTGACAAAAGTACAAAACATTCGTAATAAAAGCATTACTTTTGTTGCAAATAATTGTTATGATTCAGACAGAATATATCAAAAAACTCGCCATTTCTGCGGGTTTTGACCTTTGTGGTGTTGCACCGTGCTCGCTGTTGGTCGAAAACGAAGCGTGGTTCCGTGGGTGGTTGGCGCAAGGGATGCATTCGTCGCTGAGTTATTTAGAGCGCAATCTGGATAAACGTTTTGATACGCGAAAATTGGTCGAGGGGGCGCAAACGGTGGTGGTGTGCGCGGTGAGCTACAAGAGCTGTTTGAGCGAAGGCTATCCTGCTGGATGCAATACAAAAATAGCCTCTTATGCCTGTGCGCGCGATTACCATGAGACCATCAAAACGATGCTTTGCGGAGTGCTTGATGTGTTGAAAACCGACTACCCAACCCTTGTCGGACGGGCGTTCACCGACACTGCCCCGCTGCTCGAAAAACAACTTGCCGTCGAGGCCGGTTTAGGTTGGATTGGGCGGCAATCGTTGCTCATCACCCCCCGTTTTGGCTCTTATGTTTTGTTGGGTGAATTGGTGCTCACCGAGGCGGTGGATTGTTACGATAGTCCCTTCGAGGGGTCGCGCTGTGGACGTTGCAACAATTGCATAGAGAGTTGCCCCACGGAGGCAATTGTGGCTCCGCGTACGGTGGATACGGTGCGTTGCATCTCTTGCCATACCATTGAGCGCGAACCGAATGCGACTATTGATATGGATGGCTGGATTTTCGGTTGTGATTGCTGTCAAAGTTGCTGTCCCTACAACCAGAAGGCTCCCATGCACACCCATCCCGCCTTTGACCCGCTGTTCAATCCGCGGCAGCTCGATGCCGCTGTATGGCGCGCCATGAGTGACGCGGAGTTTACTGCGCGATTTGGGCAAACACCCCTCACACGCAGTGGGCGAGAGCGGATTGTGAAGAATATAAAATAGCAAAAGGATTAACCCGTACGGTTAATCCTTTTGCTATTTTATTAAGATGTCAATTTCTATTTTGTCAGCTCGGCAAGAGCGTTTTTCGCCGAAGCAACAGCTGGACCGGCTGTCACCTTCTGGAAGGCGGCAATTGCTTGCGGTTTCATCTCCTTGGCGTTGTATGCGGCACCCAACTGAAGGTAGATGAAGCTCTTGTCGTCGGCTGCGGTCTGCGCCTCGGCAGCAGCTCCAGCCAACTCAATCACCTTCGCGTAATCCTTTTTATCGGAGTAAGCCTGCACGCGAACCTTCTGTGCCACAGCGTTTGCGGGGTTCTTGGTCAGCATGGCATCGACCATAGCGAGGATACCTGCGGTGTTGCCTGCTTTCTGCATCTTGGCAACCATATTATTCGTGTAAAGGGTCATCATTTCGGTTGCTTTGGCGGCAGCTGCTGCATATTGTGCATCTTTCATAGCTGCTACGTGTTCGTAGATGTCCATTCCCTTTTCGTACTGGCTCATGTCATCGCTCACCATTGCCAATTCGCTGTAACTCATTGCAAGATTCATCGCTAACTCCGTGTTGTCGGGGTTGGCAGCGTAAAGTTTCGCAAAGACCTCAGCAGCCTTCGTGTAATTTTTGTCGTTGAATGCTGCGCCACCTTGTGCCTGATAAATTTTGTTCACCCATGCATTCGACTTCATCATCTGGGCATTGTCGCCGTAGAGTTCAGCCAATTCGGCAGATTTCACAAAGTTCGGCAGTGCGGCTTCAAAATTTTGCGATTGTACCGCTTTGCCTCCCATTTGGAAGTAGCATTTGGGCAGTGTAGCCTTCGCCGTAGCCACAATCTGAGCGGCATCGGCACTTTCGGCACCAGCCTCAATCACCTTTGCGAAAGCGTCTGCAGCAGTTGCATAGTCCTTGGCTCCAAAGGCGGCAGCGGCATTGTTGTACATTTCTGTAAGATCCTGTGCTGCAAGCGATACGACACTCATGAGCGCAACGATTGATACTAATAATTTTTTCATTTTTTGTATTCGTTTTTTAATTTGTATTTTCAAAATCTGCCCTATTACACTGGGCGTATGAATGCAAATTTAGCCCTTTTTCTCTTTTTTTCAAAATTTAAACGCGTAAATTAGCAAAAAAATTGTGCATCAGCTCCTCACACTCCGTGCACAATATGCCTCGTGTGATGGATGATTTGGGGTGGAATACCGATTCGGAGTAGCAGCGATAGCCCTTTTTTGGATCGTCAGCTCCCCACACCACGCGTCCCATCTGACTCCAGCCGATGGCTCCGGCGCACATGATGCATGGTTCGACTGTGACATACAACGTGCAGTCAGCGAGGTATTTGCCACCTAAAGTAGATGCCGCAGCCGTAATTGCCTGCATCTCGGCGTGGGCTGTAGGATCGGAGAGCATCTCGACCAAATTGTGTCCTCTGCCAACCACCGCGCCGCCTGCCACAACCACTGCGCCGATGGGTACTTCGCCCGCATCGAGAGCTTTGCGCGCCTCGACAAGTGCTTGACGCATAAATAGTTCATCGGTTTGTTGATTCTGTTCCATCGCTTTTAATTTTAAATCAGAAACAAATGTAATGAAAAGATTGGTGGCATACAAACAAAACTTTTTGCGCACACGCGTTCACCTTTCGTCTTTTTTATGTAACTTTGTAAGTTAAGAAATTGATAATTAAAAAAAACACACAGATAGCTATGTACAGAACTCATACATGCGGCTGTTTACGAGCCGAGGATGTCAACAAAACAGTTACCCTTGCCGGCTGGGTGCAGAAGGTGCGCAACTTGGGGGCAATGACTTTTATCGACTTGCGTGATCGCTACGGAATTACGCAAATTGTGGTCGAGGAACATTCGTCAGAAGAGACGAAAGCAACGGCTGCACAGCTTGGGCGCGAATATGTTATTCAAGTGATTGGCAACGTTTTGGAGCGTTCGGCAAAAAACTCGAAAATGGTAACAGGTGACATCGAGGTGGCTGCCACAACCATTCGTATTTTGAACCAAGCACAGACCCCACCGTTCACCATTGAGGAAGTTTCGGACGGTGGCGATGATCTACGCATGAAGTATCGTTACCTCGATTTGCGTCGTCCGCCGCTGCAACGCGCCATGATTCTGCGCCATAAAATGGCGCAGGCTATTCGTACATTCCTTGATAAAGAGGGCTTCTTGGAGATTGAAACTCCCTACTTGATTGGTTCAACGCCTGAGGGTGCGCGCGACTTTGTGGTTCCAAGCCGTATGAATCCCAACCAATTTTACGCATTGCCTCAGTCACCTCAGACGCTCAAGCAGCTGTTGATGGTGGCGGGATATGATAAATATTTCCAGATTGTGCGCTGTTTCCGCGATGAGGATTTGCGTGCCGATCGTCAACCTGAATTTACGCAAATCGACTGCGAAATGTCGTTTGTCGAGCAAGAAGATATTCTTGAAGTCTTCGAGCGTTGGGCTAAACATATGTTCCACACGGTGTTGGGCATGGAGCTTACGGAGCCCTTCCTGCGTATGACGTGGGCGGAGGCAATGGAGCGTTACGGATCGGATAAACCCGATCTGCGCTTTGGCATGGAATTCTCTGACGTGACCGCTTTGGCTCAGGGACATGGGTTCTCGGTATTCGATGACGCTGAGTATGTTACGGGTTTTGCAGCTACGGGCTGTGCCACCTACACACGCAAACAGATTGACGCGCTAACGGAGTTTGTGAAGCGTCCGCAGGTGGGTGCTAAGGGGCTGATTTGGATTCGCATGGAAGAGGGCGGTACAAAGTCCTCGATTGATAAATTTTACACTCCCGAGGAGGTGCGCGCCATGGCAGAATGTTGCGGCGCGAAGACAGGCGATATGGTCTTCATTCTCTGCGGAAAGAAATTCAAAGCACTAACGCAACTCTGCGCTCTGCGTCTGGAAGTGGCAGAACAATTGGGACTTCGCGATCCTAAGAAATTTGCACCGATGTGGGTTATCGACTTCCCGATGTTTGAGTGGGACGAGGAGACACAGCGTTTCTACGCTATGCACCACCCCTTCACCTCGCCCAAGTTGGAGGATGCGCAATATATGGAGAGTGATCCGGGACGCGTGCGCGCCAATGCCTACGACTTTGTATGCAACGGCACAGAGATTGGCGGCGGTTCAATTCGTATTCACGATGCCAAGTTGCAGGCGCAGATTTTCAAAGCCCTCGGTTTTACCCCCGAAAAGGCGCAGGCTCAGTTTGGCTTCTTGATGAATGCCTTTAAGTTTGGTGCGCCCCCTCACGGAGGTTTGGCATTTGGCTTCGACCGTCTCTGCTCGCTCTTTGGTGGTGCTGATTCGATTCGCGACTACATCGCCTTCCCGAAGAACAACAATGGACGCGATGTGATGCTTGATGCCCCTTCGTTGATTGACCAGACACAGTTAGATGAGTTGTGTTTGCAGTTGGTGAAGCCGGCAGAAAAATAGAGCGCGCATCGTTCTGTCATTGTGCAGCGCGGAGCAAAATAAAATAAAACAATTTTTCAAAACGATAAGCGATGAATATCCCTTTAGCCGAACGCCTGCGCCCCCGCACGATAGATGAATATATCGGGCAGGGGCATCTTGTGGGTGCAAACGGGGTGTTCCGTAAATTTTTTGAGACGGGCAATGTCCCGTCATTTATTCTCTGGGGTCCTCCGGGTGTGGGGAAAACAACGCTTGCTAAGATTGTCGCCACGCAGCTCAATCGCCCATTTTTCACCCTTTCGGCGGTCACATCGGGGGTCAAGGATGTGCGCGAGGTGATTGAAACAGCGAAAAAACAACGCTTTTTCGATGCCAAGCCCCCTTTCTTGTTTATCGACGAAATCCACCGCTTCAACAAAAGTCAGCAGGATTCGCTGCTGGGTGCCGTTGAGCAGGGCATTTTCACACTCATTGGCGCGACGACCGAGAATCCCTCGTTTGAGGTGATTCCTCCGTTGCTGAGTCGTTGTCAGGTGTACATCCTTAAACCGATGGAGGATAGTGACTTGCAAACGCTGCTTAATCGGGCACTCTCGGTCGATGCGGAGCTTAAAACACGCGATATAGAGGTGCAAGAGACCGCAGCCTTGTTCCGCTTTTCGGGGGGAGATGCGCGCAAATTGCTCAATATTCTCGATATTGTGGTGGGTGCTACGGAGGGCAAAGTTGTCCTCACAGACGCAAGCGTCACCGATTGTTTACAACAAAATATTGCCCTCTACGATAAGAATGGCGAGCAACACTACGACGTGATTTCGGCATTCATCAAGTCGGTGCGTGGCAGCGATCCCAATGCGGCAATTTATTATCTTGCGCGGATGCTTGCCGGGGGTGAGGAGCCGCGATTCTTGGCGCGACGGCTGGTGATTTTGGCTTCGGAAGATATTGGACTTGCCAATCCCAATGCGTTGCTGCTGGCGAATGCCTGCTTCGATACGGTGCACAAAATTGGTATGCCTGAAGCGCGTATTACGCTGGCTGAGACCGCAATATATCTTGCTACAAGTCCCAAGAGTAACTCGGCATACATGGCAATAAATGCCGCTATGACGCTCGTCGAGCAGGACACTACCAACCGCCCTGTGCCGTTGCATTTGCGTAATGCGCCGACGAAATTGATGGACGATGCGGGCTATGGTAAAGGCTACAAATATGCGCACGATTTTGCGGGGAGCTTTGCCGAGCAGGAATTCCTGCCCGAAAGTTTAGCGGGACATAAATTTTACTCACCTAACACACACAATCTGACTGAGGCAAAGATTGCCGAGCGGATGCACGAACTATGGCGAGGAAAATACGAATAAAAAATCATGAGACGAATCGGTATATTATCGGACACGCACGGCACATTTGATGAGCCGCTGCGTGAATTTCTACGTGACGTGGACGAAATTTGGCACGCTGGAGATATAGGTTCGTTGGAGTTGGCGGATGAAATTGCGGCATTCAAACCGTTAACCGCGGTCTTTGGTAACATCGATGGTGGACTTATTCGTCGGGTTTACAGCGACTTCGCTTCGTTTCGGTGCGAGGGCGTTTCGGTGCTCATGACCCATATTGGCGGCTATCCTCGTCGTTACGATCCGCGCGCTGTGCAGCGCATTCAAGCCCTACGCCCCAAACTTTTTATTGCGGGACACTCCCACATTCTGAAGGTCATTTACGATCCTGTTTACGATTTGCTGCATATCAATCCGGGTGCAGCGGGCAATTACGGGTTGCACAAGGTGCGTACGGCGGTACGCTTGACGATTGATGGTTCGGAGATGCGTGATTTGGAGGTCGGGGAGTGGGCTCGCCGGCAATAAATTTTGTTCATGTATCTTTTGAATCGGCAAAATCACACGAAAAGATTTGCTCCGTCCTGCGCCCCTTACAAGAACCTACGCTTAGCGTACATTGAAAGATTTTTCGCCTATCACAACCCTCATAAAATAAATATATTAGCTAATGTGTCTCTTGATCATTGAAATTATTTAACATACTATTTTCTCTGTGTGCGCCGTTATCCTCACGAACCAAATTAGATGACGCACAACAAATGACAAAAATTTCAAAGACACTGGAGGGCATACTTGCCCGCACGGCATTCGACACGGCAAAAGCCGGTACGACGCACGCACTCAAGGACTTCCTTTTTCTGGAAATCCTGCGCGAGGAGGGGTCACTTGCCTATCAAATCCTCGCGTCACGGCTCAAAGATTGGGAACTTTATCAGATTCGTCTGCGCGTGGAAAACGAAATCACGGCAGAGCCTAAGGGCGATATAAATCAAAATTCAGAGCTCTTTTTTCGCGCTTTTTCCGAGGAGCTTTGCAATACTTTCGACTCCGCGCGGAGCATATCGACGACACACGCTCTGCTGAATATTGCCGCAGATGGCACAACAACTACGGCGCGCGTGCTGGAGATGTATCACATCACGCCCGAAGTCCTCACCGCTGAACTACAACGTTTTACAATTGTCAAGCAGGAGACTGTGAATCAAATTGAGATGCAGTTGTTGGATTCCGGAGATGGAGATAAACCACATACTGACAGCTCATTGCAGATGTTGGAGAAGTTCGGTGTGAACTTGACACTTCTCGCGCAGGAGGGTAAAATCGACCCTGTTGTGGGGCGTGATGCTGAGATTGAACGCGTGGTGCAGATTCTCTCGCGTCGCAAGAAGAATAACCCGATTTTGATTGGGGAGGCTGGCGTGGGTAAAAGTGCCATTGTGGAGGGGCTTGCGTTGCGTATTGCGGCGGGTAATGTGCCCTACACTATTGCCGATAAAATAATCTTTTCACTCGATGTTTCGTCGTTGGTTGCTGGTACGAAGTTTCGTGGCGAATTCGAGGAGCGGATGCAGCAACTAATTGATACACTGCGCAGAGCAAAAGATACGATTATCTTTATCGACGAGATTCACACCATCGTTGGTGCTGGTTCGACGCAGGGTAGTCTCGATACGGCAAACATCCTTAAACCTGCCCTTGCGCGTGGTGAGTTGCAAACCATTGGGGCGACAACACTCGACGAATACCGCAAAGATATTGAGAGCGATTCAGCTCTTGAGCGTCGTTTTCAGAAGGTGATTGTGGAGCCCACAACGCCCGATCAGACACTTCAAATTCTGCGTAATATTGCCACTCACTACGAGCAGCACCACAAAGTGCACTATACTGCCGAGGCGTTGCAGGCGTGTGTGACGCTGACCGACCGCTATGTGACCGATCGCCATTTCCCCGACAAGGCGATTGATGTGCTTGACGAGGCGGGGGCACGTGCTCATCTGGCTTTGGCGTGCGAACCTCAGGAGTTGCGCGAGATGGCTGCGGCACTGGTGTCAGTGAAACAGGAGCGTCGCGATGCGGTGGAGGCGTTGATTTACGAGAAGGCGGCGGCACGGCTACGCGAAATTGCGCTTAATGCGCAGTTGAGCGAGCGGCGAGCGGCGTGGAAGCAGGCGATGGAGCTGAGTCCAGTGCAGATTACAGCGACCGATGTGGCGGAGGTGGTGATGGCGATGACGGGCATCCCCTCCGAGCGAATTTCGGATGGCGAGATGAGCCGGTTGCAAGGTTTGCAACAGCATTTGATGCACCGCGTGGTGGGGCAGGAGAAGGCTGTGGAGCGCATTTCGCGGTCGATTCACCGCTCGCGTGCAGGACTTAAGGATGAGAAACGCCCCATTGGAGTCTTCCTCTTTGTTGGTCCGACAGGTGTGGGTAAAACGTTGTTGGCTAAGGAGGTATCGAAATGGCTTTTCGACGAGCGGCGTGGTCTGATTCGCATTGATATGAGCGAATATGGTGAGAAACACAATGTGGCGCGACTGATTGGTTCGCCTCCGGGATATGTTGGCTATGGTGAGGGCGGACAGCTCACCGAGGCGGTGCGTCGCCAGCCTTATGCAGTGGTGTTATTTGATGAAATTGAGAAGGCGCATCCCGACGTGTTCAACACGATGCTTCAGATTTTTGATGAAGGACATCTGACTGATGGTGCGGGGCGCAAGGTCGATTTTCGAAATACAATTATCATTATGACTTCGAATGTTGGGTCACGTAACGTGGTACAAAAGGCTGTGCAAGTGGGGTATAGTACTCTATCAAAGAGTGCCGCAGCCGATGTTATGCCACAAGAGGAGTACCGCAAGGCATTGGAGCGCACTTTTGCGCCTGAGTTTCTGAATAGGGTGGACGATATTGTGATTTTCAGAACCCTTGAATTGACCGATGTAGAGCAGATTATCGAATTAGAGTTGCAGGATTTCTTTACCCGCACTCGTAAATTGGGCTACAATGTGCGGATTACCGAGGCTGCCAAACGTCGTTTGGCGACGATGGGCTACGAGGCGCGTTACGGTGTTCGTTCGCTCAAGCGCACCTTGATGGACCACGTCGAAGAGCCGCTCTCGACGCTCATCATCGAGAAACGGGTGCAGTTGGGCAGCACGGTGGTGGTGGAGTCGGATAAGTCACAGGGGGTGCGGCTGCACATCGCCTCGTAAGGGGCATATATAGGTGTGCTGTGCTCCTGATAATGGCAGAGCGCAGCAATGCAAAAATCACTCAATATATCAATAACAGAGCAGGCTTCCCACAATGGGGAGCCTGCTCTGCGTTCGCACTCTGTGAAGAGTTATTTCAGATACTTGTCGAGCCAGCCGAAGAATTCGCGGTTCCAAACCATCGAGTTTTGAGGTTGGAAGACTTGGTGTGCTTCGTTCTCAAACTCGACTAAACGTGCCGGAATGCCGCGCACACGCGCTGCGGTGAAGGCTTCAAGCGACTGCGTGTAGGGGATGCGGAAGTCCTTTTCTCCTGTGATAATCAGGATTGGTGTGTCCCATTTATCGACAAATTTGTGAGGTGAGTTTGCGTATGAGCGTTGTGCAATGGCATTGTCCTTCTCCCAATAAGGACCTCCGTAATCATGGTTGATGAAGAATAACTCCTCCGTCTCACCGTACATCGACTCGAAGTCGAAGATGCCGCAATGCGCAATGAAGGCTTTGAAACGACCCTCGTGATTTCCTGCAAGGAAGTAGGCGGAATAGCCGCCATAGGAGGCTCCAACGCAGCCCATGTGGCTCTCGTCAGCCCACGGTTCTTTGGCAACATCGTCGATAGCTGCGAGGTAATCGCGGATGTTCTGACCTGAGTAGTCGCCCGAAATTTGTTCCAGCCACTCCTGTCCGAATGAGGGCAGACCGCGGCGGTTGGGTGCCACGATGATGTAGCCGTGTGCGGCCATGAGCTGAAAATTCCAACGATAACTCCAGAATTGTGACACCACACTTTGCGGACCGCCTTCGCAGTAGAGCAGAGTGGGGTATTTCTTGGTGGCATCGAAGTCTGGTGGCAGAATCACCCACACGAGCATCTGTTTGTTGTCGGTGGTGGTGACCCAGCGTTTTTGCACCTCGCCCATCTTAATATGGTCGTAAATAGGTTTGTTAATCTCCGATATTTGGGTCAGTGCGCCATTGGCAGTGTTGACCTCGAAAAACTCCGTAGCCATCGACATGGTGCACAATTCAGCCACCATGCGCTCGCCTGCGAGTGAGAAAGTTTTGATATCATGATCTCCCTTGGTGAGCACCTCCACCGTGCCGCCTGCGGCTGGCATACGGCAAATTTGGTGTGTTGCTTCGATGGGTGCAGCAAAATAAATCTGGTCGTTGCCGTCCCATATTACATTCATGGCATTATAGTCGAAATCGGCTGTTAAATCGGTCAATTTCACCTCTTTGCAGTCGTAGATGAACAAGCGATCTTTATCCGCTTCGTAGCCCGGTTGGCGCATTGAACGGAAGGCGATTTTCGAGTCGTCAGGCGACCAAACGGGGTATTTGTCGTAGCCCGGCATGATGGGTGCGCGCTTAATCATGGCGTTAAATTGCAACTTCGCCTCGAAAGGTTTGCAGATATTAGTTGTCTCACCCGATGCGAGATCGTAGACGAAAATATCGGAGTCAGTAGATTGTGCATACGCCACGCCCGAAAGGGGCTTGCAGGTGTAGGCAAGCTGTGTGCCGGCGTTGTTCCACGCAATCTGCGTCATATCGAAATCGGGAGCCAACGGCACGTCGTACTCTGCTTCAGCACCTATAATATCTGTCCCTGCGGCAACCTTGTTTCCGTCGAAATCGGCAACAAAAAGGTGGCGGTAACCCCCTTCGTTCCAGCGATCCCAGTGGCGACACATTAGGTCGTCGTAGATGCGCGCTTTCGATTTATCCATATCTTTGTGTACGTCCGACGATTTGCGGTCGCAGACCTGCACCTGCTGCACGTACCATACTTTGTCGCCACGGGAGTTGATGCCGTATCCTTCGACATCCTTATCTAAAGTGGTGATTTGCTGCTGATTGCCACCTGAGGCATCCATGCGCCACAACTGCTGTGTGCCACTGCGATCCGAGAGGAAAAAGATGGATTTTCCATCGGCACTCCACTTTGGATCGACATTGTTGGAGGCTGTGTCGGTCAGTGTGGTGATGACTTTTGAGTTGATGATTTCAAGCAAAATTTGTGTCACACCGCGATTTTCTGCCATGTTATAGTTTGTGACGGTGTAGAGAAGTGTGGTGCCGTCGGGCGAGAGCGACGACGAGCCTGCGCGCGTTATCTTCCAGAGTACCTCCGGAGTCAAAATGCCCGCTTCAATCTCGGTTGGAGTGAGCGCATTGTCAAGGGCGAGGGGCTGCGGACGCTCGGCGCACCCCGCCATTGCTAAAGCTGCGATAGCCATGAATTGTAGGATTTTTTTCATTTTAAGTTTTGGTTTATTTCATTTATTTCTATCTTTGTTCCAAACAACGCCCTATGAATCATACCATCTATTTTGCAGATAAGTCAGTGACATTCACTGCGATAGAGCCTTCAGAACCTTGTTTTATCCTTCACCTTGAGGCGCAGGAGCGGGTTTGCAAAGCGAAAATACTCAAAATTCTTGAAATACAAAATTTTATTTTTGTTGTTTCATCCGATGCCGACGCTGCATTTGCTGCATTTGCCACCGAATTTGTGGCTGTTGAGGCGGCGGGTGGCGTGACCGTGAATGGACGTGGCGAGTGGCTCATGATCCACCGTAACGGTCGCTGGGATCTGCCCAAGGGACACCTCGAGATGGGTGAAACGCTTGAGCAGTGCGCTGCGCGTGAGGTGAGTGAGGAGACTGGAGTGCAAGGAGTACAAATTGTACGTCATCTGTGCAACACGCTGCATGGCTATTTGTTACGTGGAGTGTGGGAGCTGAAATGCACCCATTGGTACGCCTTGTGCACCGAGAGCGACGTGGCTCTTAAGCCTCAAATAGAGGAGGGCATTCACATTGCGTGTTGGTGTTCGCCGACGCAGGTGCAGGAGAATCTCGCAGATACATTTCCAACCATTCGTCAAGTGGCAGCGCAAATGCGGCAGTAATTTTGTTTTGCAACCCCCGCAATTTTACGCTACGCGCCTTGATTCATGGCAATGGCGATGCCTTCGGCTATCTGGTCGAGTGCGCCTTGTATCTTGTTGCCAATCATCATTTTCATCATCATGTTCAACTCCATGTTGAGCACCAAACGCATCCGCGTGTCGTATGCTGAAACTGAGTGTAACTGAATCCAAAAGGCAAAATCTATTGGAATACCATCGCCTTCAATTTTTACGTGTTTGGGTGCCACGCGCTCGGTCATGCGCAGTTTTACGCTGAAGCCTTTGGCTTTGAATGAGCAGGTATCCTCGGTGGCTTGCCACTCCTCGACTTTGTCTGCCACGGCGGGCGTAAGGTTGTCGAAGCGGCTGATGACGGCGAAAATCTGCTCTGCCGACCGAGCAATTTGATGCTGTTTGGATTCGTATGTCTGCATTTCACTTAATGTTAGTCTATTTCAAAGGTGCGCTCATCTTCCGAGTCGGCAGTGATGCGCACCGTCATTACCCCTTCGGGCAGGAGCTCTTCGACCTTCTCGGGCCACTCTACAAGGCATAAATCGCCCGAATAGAAGTACTCTTCGTAACCGAAATCGTATGCCTCTTCGATGCGATTGATACGATAAAAATCGAAATGATAGATGATACGCCCGCCTGTGCCAGAATATTGGTTGATGATGGCGAATGTGGGGCTGGTGACGGTGTCGGTGGCTCCTAATTGAGCTACAATTTCGCGAATAAGGGTGGTCTTTCCTGCCCCCATTGCACCGCGAAAAACGACAACTGTCCGCTTGCCGAGGGAGTGAATGACTGCCTCGGCTACTTCAGGAAGCTCCGTGAGGGAGTTGATATGAATCGTTTCCATAGAGCTATTTTTTTGGTTTTAGTACGATATAAGGAACCAGCATCTCTTCCATCGAGATGCCACCGTGTTGGAAGGTGTTGCGGTAGTAACGTATGTGACGATTTGCGTCGTTGTTGTAGATTAGAAAATCGCGGTTGTAGGCGAAGATATAGCTCGATGAGAGGTTGCTCGACGGTAGCTGAATATCTTCGGGGTGTTGCACTTCGTAGACCTCGCGCGAGTTGTATGCCATGTTGCGCCCTGTTTTGTAGCGCAGGTTGGCAGAGGTCTCGCGGTCGCCCGTCACCTTAACGGGGTTGTCCACACGAATGGTTCCGTGGTCGGAGGTAATCACTACGGTGTGCCCCTGCTCCGAGAGCATCTTGAGAATGGTGAACAAATCGGAGTGCTCGAACCACGAGCGGGTGAGCGAGCGGAAGGATGCTTCGTCCTCGGTCAGCTCGCGGATGATGTCGGTCTCGGTGCGGGCGTGGGAGAGAATGTCGAGGAAGTTGTAGACGATGACCGAAAAATCGGCATCGTAAACGCGCTGGATGTTGTCGATTAATTTGCGCCCTGCTTCGGGACGCACCAATTTATCGAAAGTCCACTTCCAAGCCTTGCCGTTCTGGGTGAGCAGGCGTTTCAAAAAATCCTCCTCGTATTGATTTTTGCCCCCCTCTTCGTTGTCGTTGAGCCACAAGTTGGGCATCAATTTGTCGATTGCCAGCGGCATGAGCCCCGCGAATATCGCATTGCGAGCGTATTGCGTGGCGGTGGGTAGGATGGCACAATAAAATTCGTCGGTCACCACATCGTAGTAGCCGCGCAGCAAGGAGTAGATGGATCGCCACTGGTCGTAGCGGAAGTTGTCGATGAGCAGCAGGGTGGTCTTTGTCGACTCGTCGGCTACCGGGAAGACCTTCGTGCGCAGGAGAGTGTGCGACATGGTGGGGCTTTCATCGCTGCGTTTGTTGATCCAATTATAGTAGTTGCGCCGCACGAATTTGCAAAATTCCTGATTTGCCTCCCCTTTTTGGTAGGTCAGCACCTCGTGAATGCCCGAATCACTGGAGTCTGCCAACTCAATCTCCCAGTTGGTAATCCGGCGGTAGAGTGAGCACCAGTCGGCAAAGGAGTCCGCCATCTGCAACGATGAGGATATCCGTCCAAACTCGGAGCGGTAGTCCGCTGTGGTCTGCTCGGTGATGAGTTGTTGCTGGTGTACGTTTTTCTTGATTGAGAGTAGTACTTGGTTGGGGTTCACAGGCTTGATAAGGTAGTCGGCAATCTTCGATCCGACAGCTTTGTCCATGATGTTCTCCTCTTCGCTCTTGGTGACCATGATTACGGGGGTCGAGGGGCGTATTTCCTTGATTTTAGGGAGGGTTTCGAGCCCCGTCATGCCGGGCATCATCTCGTCGAGGATAATCAGGTCGTAGGCACCTTCTCCCGCCATATCTATGGCATCGTAACCGTTGTTGCAGGTATCGACTTCGTACCCTTTTTGTTTCAAAAACAGCACGTGGGGCTTCAATAACTCCACCTCATCATCTACCCAAAGTATCTTTACCATCTGTCGCTTCCTCCTTTAATTATACAAAAGTAATTATTTTCTATAAGAATGCGAAATCTGCGCAAATATTGTGCTGCTGAGCGGTTATTTTTCGGACGGTGAATCGAGGGCGATAAGCGATTGAATAACACTCTGTTAATTTTTATTCGACTTTTGCTCGGTATTTGTTATCCTATTGAAATCGTGAGTGATAAGGTGAAAAAGAAAAAAGATAAAAAAAAAATCGCTCTTTATTGGCGAATAATCAAATAAACAGTATATTTGCAGTCCCTAAAGAAACTTAATTTTTAAATACATATAGATATGACAAAGGCAGATATCGTCAGCAAAATTGCAAAGAGCACCGGCGTCGAGAAGGTGCAAGTGCAGACTATCGTGGAGGCTTTCATGGAAGGCGTCAAAGATTCTCTCGCAGAGCAAAACAATGTTTACCTCCGAGGCTTCGGTAGCTTTATTGTGAAGAAGCGCGCTCAGAAGGTAGCACGTAACATCTCGAAGAAGACAACGATCACTATCCCCGCACACAGCATCCCGGCGTTTAAACCCGCTAAGTGCTTCAGTGCGAAGGTGAAATAAATGAAGTAAACACAGTAATTCTAAAATCAAACAACTATGCCAAGCGGTAAAAAAAGAAAAGGGCATAAGATGGCTACCCACAAGCGCAAAAAACGTCTGCGCAAGAATCGTCACAAGAAAAAATAAGGGTAGCACCTTAGTGCTAAACGATAGATAAAGCTAAAGGGGCACGCGCTCTTTTAGCTTTACCTATTTAGAGTTCCTCAAAGTTTTTTAGCTCCTTGATGTGTTTCGGAGCCTCCCGAACCATCCCGAACCAATTTCCAAAATTGCTCTTCATTAAGAGCTCAACATTGGAGTTATCCGCCACTTCATACCAAAAGGCGGCTCATACAAACAATTTCAATACGCCGTACTGCCGCCTCCGGATACGGATTATACATAGATGAATAGAGAATTAGTAATTAACGTAAACCCGACCGAAATTTCGATCGCCTTGTGTGAAGACAAAGTACTTGTCGAACTCAACAAGGAGCAGTGTCAGACCGGCTTTGCCGTGGGGGACATCTACTTGGGTAAAGTACGTAAAATCATGCCCGGCTTGAACGCGGCATTTGTAAATATAGGACACGAAAAGGACGCTTTTATCCACTATCTCGATTTGGGGTCGCAATTTTCTTCGTTGCATAAGTTAGTCGGCTCGCAACAACCCGGCAAGCGAGGGCTGAAGTTGGAGGCGATGAAGCTCGAACCGGTCATCGAAAAGCAGGGTAAAATCAATACCTACCTCGAAGTGGGGCAGACCGTGATGGTGCAAATTGCCAAAGAGGCAATTTCGACCAAAGGTCCGCGCTTGACTGCCGACATCTCGTTGGCAGGACGCAACGTGGTGTTGGTGCCCTTCACCTCGAAGGTGTTTCTCTCGCAGAAGATTCGTTCGGTGGAGGAGAAAAAACGGCTAAAGCGGATTGCTGCGGCTGTGCTTCCTCCCAATTTTGGAGTCATTATTCGTACGGCAGCCATCGAGGCGAAGGACGAAGATATCGAGAGCGACATCCGTACGCAGCTGGAACGTTGGAATAAAACGGTGCAGAATATCCGAAAGAAACCGGCTCCTGCGCTGCTCATGGGCGAGTTGAATCGTGCCAATACCATCATTCGCGACACCCTCAATGGTTCGTTTTCACAGATTGTTGTGGACGACGATGCGTTGTTCAACGACATCCGCAATTACGTGCAGGAGATTGATCCTGAAATGATGAAAATTGTCAAATTGTACCGCGGCAACGTGCCTATCTTTGACAATTTCGACATCTCGAAGCAGATAAAATCACTCTTTGCTAAATTTGTCTCGTTGCGCCGCGGAGCCTACCTTATTATTGAGCACACGGAGGCGATGAACGTCATTGATGTCAACTCGGGCAATCGCACAAAAGCAGAAGACAATCAAGAGCAAACCGCTATGGATGTGAACCTTGCGGCTGCGACAGAGATTGCACGTCAACTGCGTCTGCGCGACTTGGGCGGCATTGTGATTATCGACTTCATCGACCTGCATAAAGCAACGAATCGGCAGGCGTTGTACGATGAGATGGTGAAATTGATGATTACCGACAAAGCAAAACATACGGTCTTGCCTCTGACCAAATTCGGTCTGATGCAGATTACACGTCAGCGTGTGCGTCCTGTGGCAGTCGAGGAGGTCTCGGATCTCTGTCCTACCTGCAACGGTACGGGCAAAATTGAACCTACGGTGTTGTTGGATAAGAAGATAGAGAACCAAATTTCGTTCCTCTCGCAGGATCGCAAACAGAAATATATCAAATTGGTCGTCAGCCCTTACGTGGCATCATACCTCTGCAAGGGACTTATTTCGCTCCGCCGACGATGGCAGTGGCGTTACAAAACAGATATTCAGATTGTGGCGGATCAAAGTGTTGGTATTGTCGATGTACATTACCGAGATAAGAAAGGTGCCGATCTGATTAATAAAGCATAGCGATAGAAATACGCTGCGAATCGCTCTTCTCGAAACGATTACATAGATTATGACTGTCAGAGAGCAAATGGTGCAGCTTGCTGTGGGGTCGAAAAGCCTTGAGGCACTGTGCCATGAATACAAAAAAAAGAGTACTACCGTCCATCTTGAAGAGTTGGTCGGCGGTGCTCTTTCGTTTTATGCCGCGGCAGCCATTGCTCGCGTGGGAGGTGTGCACGTCTTTGTAGCCGAAGATCGCGATGCGGCAGCATACCTGCTCAACGACTTTTACGCTCTGCTCGATGAATCGCGTATCTACTTTTTCCCCACCTCTTACAAGCGGTCGATTGCCTATGGTACGGAGGATGCGCAGGGGGTTGTGCAGCGCACCACGGTGCTTAATGCCCTTTATTCACACGGTGAGAAGAGCAATTCGGAGGCTGCATATACTGTCATTTGCACCTATCCCGAAGCCCTTGCTGAGCGGGTGGCTGATGCCGATAAGTTGCAACGCGAGACCATCACAGTTCACGTGGGTGAGACAATTTCGCCCGAATTGCTCGAACAAACGCTCGTTGAGGCGGGTTTCGTGCAGGTGGATTTTGTCTACGAACCGGGGCAATATTCGGTGCGTGGTGGTATTGTCGATGTTTTTTCGTACTCTGAAAGCAAACCCTATCGTGTCGATTTCTTTGGCGACGATGTCGATTCTATTCGCCGTTTCAATATTTCGAGTCAGCTCTCTGCCGATAAACTCGACCAAATCGAGATTCTGCCTAACCTCAATGCACGTGAGGCGCGCAAAGTCTCCTTCGCGCAATTTGCGGGTGAAGATACCTCCTATTGGTTCTACGATGCGGACTATGTGCTGCGTCGTGTGAACGATGTGCGCCACAAGTTGTTGGGCGATTTGGACGAGCCGGAGCAGATTGACTCCTACGTCACCAGTCGCAACGGTTTGTTGGCAGACATGGCTTCGGGGCGTATTTTTACGTTGCGAGACAACCTCAAAGAGCGACCTGCCGAGGCGGTGGTGCGATTTGCTACTACCCCCCAACCGAAGTTCAATAAGAATTTTGAGATGCTGGCAGATGACTTGATTCGTAATACGTTGCGCGGTTATAAAACCTATATTTTCTCCGAAAACAAAGCGCAAATAGAGCGTCTGCAAAATATTTTCCATCAATTGGGACGAGGGCAAGCGGAGGTCAATCCGCTCTCGCTTACGTTGCATGAAGGCTTTGTGGATAACGACTTGCACTCCTGTTTCTACACCGACCATCAGATTTTCGATCGCTACCAACGTTACCGTATCAACGGCGAAATTCGGCGTGACGAGCAGATGACTATTGCCGAATTGAATCAGCTCAAGCCGGGCGATTATGTGGTGCATATCGACCATGGGGTGGGACGTTTCGATGGTTTGGTGAAAATCTCGGAGAACGGCAAGAGCCACGAGGCAATCAAATTAGTCTACAAAGACGGTGATGTGTTGTTTGTTAACGTTCACTCGTTGCATCGCATTGCGCGTTATAAGAGTGGCGACGGCGAGGCTCCCAAGGTCTATAAGTTAGGCAATGGCGCATGGCAAAAGCTCAAAAATGCGACCAAGAAGGCGGTGAAGGACATCTCGCGCGAGCTGATTGCCCTCTATGCCCAACGCAAAGCCAGCAAAGGATTTGCCTTCACGCCCGACGGCTATTTACAGCATGAGTTGGAGGCTTCGTTCGCGTGGGAAGATACGCCCGATCAGCAAATTACGACGGCTGCGGTGAAGAAGGATATGGAGTCAGACCAACCGATGGATCGATTGGTGTGTGGTGATGTGGGCTTCGGAAAGACCGAAATTGCAGTACGTGCCGCGTTCAAAGCCGCCACCGATGGCAAGCAGGTGGCGGTGTTGGTTCCGACCACGATTCTGGCTCTACAACATTACCGCTCGTTTTCCGAGCGGCTGCGCGATTTTCCGATTCGAGTGGAATATATCAATCGTACAAAGTCTTCACGTGATGTGGCTCAGATACTTACGGATTTGGCTTCGGGGCGAATTGATATCTTGATTGGCACGCAGAAGATGTTGGGCAAGAGTGTGAAATTCCGCGATTTGGGACTTTTAGTCATCGACGAAGAGCAGAAATTCGGTGTTGCAGCCAAGGAGAAGCTCACACAGATGAGTGTGGCGGTTGATACGTTGACCCTCACGGCAACCCCCATTCCGCGTACGTTGCAATTCTCGTTGATGGGTTCGCGCGACTTGTCGGTTATATCGACTCCGCCACCCAATCGTCAGCCGATTCTTACCGAGTCGCACGTCTTCTCGGAGGAGATTATTCGCGATGCCATCAATGCCGAGTTGGAACGGGGTGGACAGGTCTATTTTGTGCACAACAAAGTCGATGATTTACTCTCGATACAGGGCATGGTGAGCCGTTTGTGTCCCAAGGCACGTGTAGCTGTCGGTCACGGTCGCATGGCTGCAGAAGAGTTGGAAAAGATGATTATGGACTTTATATATGGGGAGTTCGATGTGTTGATTTCGACTACGATTGTCGAGAACGGCATTGATATCCCCAATGCAAATACAATTATTGTCAACGACGCTCAGAACTTCGGGTTGAGCGACCTGCATCAATTGCGGGGACGCGTGGGACGCAGCGACCGCAAGGCGTATTGTTACCTGCTTTCGCCTCCCGATGAACTACTGGGTTCGGATGCTCGTCGTCGCCTGCGCGCCATCGAGGAGTTCTCCGATTTGGGCTCCGGATTCAACATCGCAATGCAAGATTTGGACATTCGCGGTGCGGGTAATTTGCTGGGTGCAGAACAGAGCGGTTTTATTGCTGATATTGGTTTTGAAACATACCAAAAGATTATGAATGAGGCTGTTGCTGAGTTGCGTGCCGAAGGTTTAGAGGTGGCTGGTTTGAGCCCGAATGAGCAGACGGTGGTGGAGCAAATGCACTTCATCGACGATGCCGCAATCGAACTCGATGTCGAAGCGGAGTTGCCCGATACCTACGTGCGTCAGAGTGCCGAGAAGCTCCGTTTGTACCGCGAATTAGACTCAACCAAGGACGAGCAGGCGTTGCAGCAATTCGAGGTGCGTTTGGTCGATCGCTTTGGTGCATTGCCCCGTGCGGCGGCCGAGTTGCTCAATGTGGTGCGCCTGCGTTGGGAGGCAATTCGTCTGGGTATGGAGCGCGTGAAGGTCAAAAATGGATTGATGATTGTCCACTTCGTGGGCGAGGCAAATTCGCCCTACTACAAGAGCGATATTTTCATGGAGATGTTGCGTTATGTGACTCAGCAGCCCAATCGCTTTGTCCTTAAGCAGCACAATAATAGATTGGCGATGACCGTTCGTAATATAAAGGATGTGGAAGAGGCTTACAAAGTTTTGCAAAAATTATAATAACGCGTGAATCTGATTGTCGACATAGGAAATACGCGAACGAAACTCGCTGTCATGGAGGGTGGAAAGGTAATTGCGCAGCGCAGTGTGGAACGGCTATATGCCGGGGTGATTGATGAATTGATAGTCGATTATCCAACTGTTTGTCAAGCAATTGTCTGCTCTACGCGTGACGATGGACAGGCGGTGGCGGAGCTCATCAGATTGAAAGGTTGTCGGTGTGTGGTTTTCACGCCGCAGATGTCCGTGCCCCTCGCCAATGCCTACCGTACGCCCAAAACTTTGGGTCGTGATCGACTGGCAGCTGCCGTGGGGGCAGCTTTGTTGTATCCCTCGCGCAATGTCTTGATTGTTGATTTTGGTACCGCATTGACCCTCGATTTGGTGAGTGCGGATGCCACATATCGCGGTGGTTTCATCTCACCCGGAGTGCAAACTCGTTTTCGCGCACTGCACGATTACACCGCCAAATTGCCACTGTGCAGTGCCTCGAATGAAATTTTGCCGCTGGGGGTGACCACCCAAACTTCCATCGTGCAGGGGGTAATGTGCGGTGTGACTTATGAAATTGAGGGGCATATTGCTCGAATGTCTGCCGAATATGGTGATTTGTGCATAATTTTTACGGGTGGAGAGGCTAAATACTTTGTGGAAAGAATTAAAAATACGATATTTGCAGATTGGAACTTGATCTTTTGCGGATTGAATAGAATATTAGAGTATAATGCAAGTGAAAAAAATCTTGATTAACATAGTTGCTTTGGCTGTCATTGCACTTCCTTGTCGTGTTGTGGCGCAGTCGAGCAGCATCAACGCGTTCTCTCCGTATTCGATGTACGGCATCGGCGAGTTGAATACGCCCGGTACACTGCCCATGCGATCAATGGGTGGCGTGGGTGTTGCCACGCGCGGTTCGATGCACGCGCCGACGTATGAGCCGACGACTATCAATTTGCTCAATCCTGCCGCATTTAGTACCATGACCCAGAAAAGTTTTCTCTTCGATTTCGGTGTGGAGGGACAGAACTTCTATAATTCGCAGAAAATAGCTGGTGAGCGCAAAAACTCAGCTCATAACACCTTCAATTTCCATGAGATAGCTTTTTTATTGCCCCTTGCTAAGGGGGTCGGCTTGGGCTTCGGACTTACCCCTTACAGCAGCGTGGGCTACCGCGTGAAAGCGACGCAGATTAATGGCAACTTCGGCTGGGCAGATTATAGTTTCGAGGGGGAAGGCGATGTGACCGAGGTGAAGGCGGGTATCGGCTGGGAGGTGTTTCGCAACTTCTCGATTGGTGCTGCGATGCAGTATTACTGGGGCGATATCGACCGTAAGTATACCATGACTCCGACCAATATCGTGGACAACGCACACATCACACCTACCATCGGACTCGATATGTACAGTGTGTCGCGTGTTAAGGGGCAATTTGGTGTGCAGTGGAGCCCCCTTTCGAATGAGAAGCGTGCGTTGACGCTGGGTGTCACCTACGACATCGGTGGTGATTTGTCACCCAGAGTGACGCATAATATTCGTGTGGGTAATTTTGCAGGTTCGAGCGTCAAAAACGACGATACACACATGGCTCTCTCGTTGCCACATCAACTTGCAGCGGGTGTCAATTACCGTACACCGCGCCTTTCGCTGGGCATGGATTACGTCTATCAAAATTGGCGAGGTGTGAACCAGAACCTTTCCGAGACGACCAGTGGCGGCTACAAAGTGGAATACGCCAACACCAGCACCTTCAAATTAGGCGTTGAATATACCCCCAACTACACCGATATGCGCCATTTTATGCGACGCATTGCCTACCGTGCCGGTGTGCGCTATGGCGACTACAACCAAACCTTCAACGGACAACGCATTTCGCAATATGCTGTCACACTTGGCATTGGCATTCCTGTGCGATTCTTGTCTGCTTCGGCTGTTGATATCGGTTTTGAGTATGGTTCGCGCGGGGCTAATGGCAACATTGCGGGCAACGTGGGCTTTATCAAACAACAATATTTTAAATTCGCAATCGGTTTCTCCATTTTCTCATCGGGCAAATCAGGCGAATATTGGTTCGTGCGTCCTAAATACGATTAATTATTGCCAACTTATAAAAAAAAATAAAACTTCTTACAATGAAAAAGATCTCTATTTTACTTGCTGTGGCTCTCGCTTTGATTGGAACGACCGTTATGGCTCAACAAGATTTTAGTGGCCCGCAGTATGCCAAATGGGGCGATACTCCCGAGGCACGTGGGGCAAACATTATGGCGAGCAATTTCCTCGCGGAGTCGGTGAAGAGTCGGAATTACGACGAGGCAGCGGTGCATCTGAATCAATTGATTGCCAACCGTCCTGAGGCTTCGGTCAATACCTTTAAATATGGTAAGATGATTTACCGTGCTAAAATTAATGCTGCCACCACACGTGAGGTGAAGAATAAATATGTGGATTCACTGCTGATTATGTACGATTTGCAGGCGAAATACTTCGGTGAAACGGGCAAGGAGTCGACAGCTGATATCATGGGAAACAAGGCAAAGGAGATTTTACTCTATCGTCCAACGAGCCGGGAGGCGATTCGCACCGCATTTAAAACGGCAATTACTGCCGGTGGCGAGGCTGCCGACCCTGAGATTATGGCAATCTATTTCAAGAACCTTTGCGATGATAGTCAGTCGGGCGAAGTAGCTGCTGATGAGGTAATTAATGAATATGAGCGTCTGGCTCCACTCTTTGGTGATCGTCCGGAGGCTGCGGAAAATAAAACGCAGTTCGATGCAGCATTCAGCTTGAGCGGTGTGGCAAATTGCGAGAATCTTGAGCGCATTTTCAAGGCTAAATTGGCTGCAACACCCAATGATGAAAAGATTCTTTCGCAAGCAGTAGCCTTGCTGTCTAAAGCACAGTGTACAAGTCAGTTCTACTTTCAAACGGCAGAGAAATACTATGCCGTGAAGCCTTCGGCAAATACGGCGATGGTGCTCGCCGAAATGTTCCAAGAGCAGCGCAATTATGACAAGGCGGTGAAGTACCTCAATGAGGCACTCTCGGTGGAAACTTCGGCTGTTGAGCGTGAAAAACTCCTCGCCCGCATCGGTTTGGTGGAGCTTGTTGCCAATCACATCTCGTCGGCGGCATCTTCGGCACGTCAAGCTATCAACTTGAACCCCGAAAATGGTCTGGCCTACTTCGTGTTGGCTCAGTGCTACGCTTCGTCGGCAGTCAACTGTGCCGGCATTGAGGGTCAAGCTGCCTACTGGGCTGCTTACGACACAATGTCCAAGGCGGTCAATTTCATGAATGAAGACGAGGAGAAATCTTTCGGTCAATCGGCGCGTTCGTCGCTTGCCGGTTACCGCAATCGCTTTCCAACTTCGGAGGAGTGCTTCTTCACTGAACTAAAAGAAGGTCAGCGTTATACGGTCTCTTGCGGTATCGCTTCAGGCGTAGCAACGACGGTGCGTTGTCGATAATTTAATGTCTCGACTACGGGTAAAATACACTTTGGTGGCACTCCTCCTTGTGGGGAGTGCTACCTTGTTGTTTTCGTGTAAGGAGGAGCTGAACGAGGATACTGTGGCACAGGATGAGGCGATGATGACCGAGTACAGCGAAAACTTGACGGTCGTCAAATCGCAAAACGGACGTAAATCGTACGATTTCACCACTCCGCTCTTGGAGGGCTACACGCTTGCTAAGGATCCCTATCGCGAGTTCCGCAAAGGTGTGAAAATTCTTACCTACAAAGAGGATTCGCTCGCCGTGGCGCAGGTCGATGTTTCGTTGGTGGCGAACTACGCCATCTACTACATTAAACGTGACTTGTGGGAGGCGAAAGGCAATGTGGTGGTCAACTCAGCTAACGGACGCATACTATATACTCAGCAACTATTCTGGAACGCTAAAACCAGACGAATCTACTCCAATGTCGATTCGAAAATTGTCGAGAATGAAGGTCGTAACGTCTCCTATGGTGCAGGTTTTGAATCAGATGAAGCGATGTCAGACTGGCGGTTTCGCTACATGACAAGTCGTATGGAGTTGGAGATGAAAACTGCTCCTGATTCGGTGGCAACAACCTTCGACACTGTTGCGCCACGTTCAACTGTGGCAGTTGGTACGGGAACCTCACCGTTGCCCGCAGCAGACGATTCCTCTAAGGATGCCAAGAAGATAGGTGACAAATCGAAGCCGCAAAAATAATGATTACCTCCATTTTTTTGATCCTGCTATTGCTGTTGCTCTCTGCATTTTTTTCGGGTATGGAGATTGCTTTCACGAGCAAAAATCGCCTCAAATTAGAGATTGACCGCAAGCAAAGCCGTATGTTCGACTTTATTGCCGATTTGTTTGCTCGCCACCCCGGACAATATATCACTACGATTTTAGTGGGCAACAACATCGCACTGGTCATTTACTCGCTCTGTATGTCGGTATTTCTGCGTGCAGTGGCGGGTTTTTTGGGATGGACGGAAGTGGCTACGGAGGGGTCGGTAGCCCTCGAAACGGCGGTCTCGACCGTTGTGATTATTTTTGTGGCGGAGTTTCTGCCCAAGTCGATTTTTCGCAATGATCCGAATTTCTACTATCGAACGTTTGCTCCAATTATCTATTTTTTCTATATTTTGCTCTACCCCATAGCGCGCTTTACGACCATCATTTCGCATGGGATTTTGCGTTTGATGGGGCGGCGTGTGAGCGAGGAGGCACCCGAAAGCAGCTTCGATCGGACAGATTTGGCATCGCTGCTCGATACGAATAACACCGATGATCACCAGCACGAAAGCGATAATAACGAGATAAAACTCTTCCAAAATGCCCTTGACTTTGCCGATATGCGCGTGCGTGACTGTATGGTTCCGCGTGTGGATATTGAGTCGGTGGATATAGAGAATACGACCATTGAGGAGCTGACAACGCTCTTCGTTGAGACTATGTATTCGCGCATTTTCGTCTGGGAGAAAAGTATCGACAATATTGTGGGTTATGTCAATTCGAAGAGCCTGTTCAATCGTCCGACGACCATCAAAGAGGTGCTGATGACGGTGCATTTTGTCCCTGAAACGATGCCGTTGCAAGCCTTGTTGCAAAATTTAATCAAGCACAAAAATAATATTGCGGTGGTCATTGATGAGTTTGGCGGTACGGCAGGTGTGATTTCGTTGGAGGATGTCTTGGAGCAGATATTCGGTGAAATCGAAGACGAACACGATGTCTCAGATTTGATTGAAAAGCAGGTTGCTCCCGATGAATTTGTCCTCTCGTGCCGGCTCGAAGTGAAGTATTTGAACGAGAAATACAACCTTGGCATCGCCGAGAGCAAGGATTATGATACGTTGGCGGGTTACATTATCTATCAGTATGAGGGCATCCCTGTTGCAGGTGAAACGCTTGCCTTTGGTGGGTTGGAGCTCAAAATTCTTCGCACAACTCGTTCGCGTATCGAATTGGCAAGAGTGAAAAAGCTGTGATAATTTTTGACGTTATATGGGCTTATTCGAAATAAATTTACTACCTTTGACTGTTAAATCGAAAACAAAATAAATAATAACGAATTTATATGGCAAGTTTAAACACATTAAGAACCAAATTTGGTGTGGTGCTGTCGATTATTATCGGCCTCGCCCTTTTGGCTTTTGTCCTCTCTTTGAAAACCGAGATGGGATTTTCAGGCAACGATCCTAAAGTCGGTGTAATCGACGGGGATAAAATCAAATACTCTGAGTATTTGGAAGAGTACGATCGCGTGAAACAGCAAAATGGTGGTGCTGAAGGCACTGCACAGCAGATGGATGCGCTTTCGAATGCTACATGGCAGGTGATGCTCACCAAACACGTGATGGAACCCGGATTCGAAAAATTAGGTGTCTCTGTCGGTGAGGCGGAGCGTCTGGGACTCATCAGTGGCGAGCACACGTCGGATGCACTCTATCGTGCCTTCGCAGATCCTCGTACCGGTGTCTACAATGTGGCTTCGGTCTCTGAATTTCTGACTCATGCACAGACCGATCCACAGGCTCAGCAGATGTGGAATGCGCTCAATAAGCAGATGTTGATTGAGCGTCAATTCTCGAAATATCTCACGCTGCTTAAGGCGGGTGTCTATGTGAATAATCTTGAAGTTGCCAGAGGTGTACAGTCTGCTAACAACAGTTACACAGGACGTTGGGCAGGTAAAAAATATGATTCAGTGGCAGACTCGCTCTTAGAGGTGTCGCAATCTGAAATCCGTGCCTACTACGACAAACATAAACGAGCATTTGAACAGACTCCTTCGCGTACGATTTCGTATGTAGTATTCGATGTGAACGCTACGGAGGACGATATGCTCGCTATTCAAAACACGGTTACAGCGGTGGGCGAGGAGTTCGCTGCGGCTCCCGACGTGAAGGCATTTATTCGCGGCAATCGCAACGGTCGCATCAACGAGAGCTACGTTTCGGCAGCACAACTGCCTGCTGAAGAGGCACAAGCATTGCTCGCTGGCGCACAATATGGTCCCGTGTTGAAGGACAATGCGTGGACGATGGCTCGCGTGGTGGAGTCGAAAATAGTCTCTGACACCTTGGGCATTCGTCATATCGTGCTTCCTTTTGCGGAGGAAAAACGTGCCGATAGCTTGCTGACCGCGCTGCGTGCCGGTGGCGATTTTGCACAGGCTGCACAGCAATTCTCCGTCTATAATGAGACGGCTGCCAATGGCGGCGAGGTGGGCTTGATGCCTTTCTCGGCCTTTACAGGTGAATTTGCTACGGCTTTGTCTGGAGCAAAGAAGGATGATATTGTGAAAATTGTTACGGGTGATGCCATCCAACTCATTCAGGTATATCGTGCTGATAGCCCCTCAAAACACCTGATGATTGCAACGATTACTTATCCCGTTGAGGCATCGGAAAAGACACGCAATATCATTCATAATGCAGCAGGAACTTTCTCGGTGAGTGCCAAAGGGTCGATTGAGAAGTTCAATGAAGCTGCTACGGCGGCGGCTGTGACACCTCGTGTGTCGCCGATTCGTCAAGGCGAACGCGATTTGCAAGGTCTTGAAGATTCGCGTGAGTTGGTGCGTTGGGCTTATGGAGCCGAAAAGGGTGACCTCTCGGAGATTTTCGCTGTGGGTGGCAACTATGTACTTGCTACGGTGACCGATATTGATGACGAGAAGGTGATGACGGTGGAGCGCGCTACGGATCGCATCAAAGCGAAGTTGCTGCGTGACAAGAAGTACGATTATATCGTTAAAAATGCGCAAGGTTCAAGTTTTGCTGACTTGACCATGAGCCTCGGCACTTCGGAAAGCGGACAGTTTGATAGTTTGCAGTACGCTGCTTACTACCTCCCCAATATGGGCATTGAACCCCGTGTGATTGGTGCTATCACCTCGACGACGAAGACCGGTGTGGTCTCTAAACCGGTGAAGGGCAATACGGGTGTCTACATTTTCCAAGTCGACAATGTAGCTACGGAAGCAAAGCAAACTCCTGAAGCAGAGAAAGTTCGTGCTCAGGCTATGGCTGAGGGTATGATGCAGCAATATTCGTTGCAGGCTATTCAGCAGATGGCGAAAGTGGAAGATTTGCGTGGCAAGTTCTTCTAACGAGAGTTGATATGTATAATTTAAAGGCGAGCACTCGATGAGTGCTCGCCTTTTGTTATGCACGAAGTTGTGAAATTTTATTTGTTGAATGCGGAACGTTATTGGCAAAAATAATCTATTTTTGTAGTAGAGATAGAATGATTTTTTTAACCCTTAAACTTAAAAATATGAAAAAATTATTTGCATTTTTATTCCTTGTCGCGATGTGCACTGGTTGCGGTGTTGTAAAAACTCCATTGACGGGTATGGCCTATACCGATGTGAAGGACGGTTTGGCTGTGACGAGTAATATTGGGTCGTCGAAGGTCGGTACGGCTGAGGCGAAGAGTTATGTGGGGCTTGTGGCTCTGGGTGATGCGAGCATTCAAGCAGCAGCACGAGATGCCGGGATTTCGCGCATTCATCACGTGGATTATCAGTCTAAATCGTACGTAGGTGTCTATAATATCTATACGATAATCGTTTATGGTGAGTAAGTTGCGTTGTTTGCTCTTGTTCAGTTCTTTTGTGTTTTGCTCCGTCGTGTCGGGACAAAATATCAAGGGACATTATGTCTCCAAGAGCCAGCCGGATGGTACGATTTATCATACGATGCCCGTTGCGCTGTTCGAGAATAGTATGTCAAGTGATTTGATTTACGACCTGACTTATAAGCAGCATAGTGGTCAGGTTACGCTCAATTTCACCTACGAAATGGCGCAGCCTCTCTCTGCGGATTCGGTGTGTTTCGTCTCTGGTTCGACTGTTGTTTCGGGTGCGGTACAGAAAATGTATGTAGAACCAAATCAGAACAAGTGGAAGCATCGCTACACCTTCACAACCGAAATTGCGCCATTTTACCTTTTTTATAACGAGAAAACCTTGCCCTGTGTGACTATTTATGCCAATGGCAAGAGCTACGTGTATAAAGTGAAACGATCCGCATGGCGCAATTACGCCCCTGTCGGATTCAAAATTTTCGAAATGATTCGCTTTAACGAAACAAATTAAGATATAACTTATGGATAATTTCATCTTTCAGAATCCCACGAAGTTGGTCTTCGGCAAGGGGATGATTGCAAAATTGACGGAGTTGATTCCCGTCGAAAAGAACATTATGATCACCTTTGGTAGTGGTAGCGTGAAGCACAATGGTGTCTATGACGAGGTAGTTGCGGCACTTTCGGGTCACAATTACATTGAATTTTGGGGTATTGAGCCCAACCCATCAATCGAAACTTTGCGCGAGGCTATTGCTTTAGGTAAGGAGCATCACGTTGATTTCCTGCTTGCTGTGGGTGGAGGATCGGTCATCGACGGGACGAAACTCATCTCGGCAGGGTTGCTTTTCGAGGGTGATGCATGGGAGCTGGTCAAGCGTGGTTCTGAGTTTCACACCCTACCTTTGGGTGCAGTATTGACTTTGCCTGCTACGGGTTCGGAGATGAATCGGGGGGCTGTGATTTCGCGTCATGAAACAAAAGAAAAATTTGCTTTTTACAGTAATTACCCCACATTTTCGATTCTTGACCCTGAAAAAACCTTTACCTTGCCCGACAAACAAATTGCTGCCGGGCTGGCTGATACGTTTGTGCACGTCATGGAGCAATATCTCACGACCCCCAATCAGTCGCGCGTGATGGATCGTTGGGCGGAGGGTTTGTTACTGACACTCATCGAGATAGCACCAAAAATACGTGCCGATAAGCGCAACTACGACCTGATGTCCGATTTCATGCTCTCGGCGACGATGGGGCTGAATGGTTTTATCACCATGGGCGTGAAGCAGGATTGGGCAACGCATATGATTGGTCATGAGCTCACTGCGCTCCATGGATTGACCCACGGTGCTACTTTGGCAATTGTCTTCAATGGCACAATGCGCACGTTGCGCAATCAGAAACAGGAGAAAATTCTGCAATATGGCACTCGCATTTGGGGCATTACAGAGGGCTCGGTAGCTGAGCGCATTGATGGTACTATTGCAGCTACGGAGGCTTTTTTCCGCTCGCTGGGGCTCTCGACGCGTCTTGCGGAAGAGGGAATTGGAGAGCCGACAATTGCTGAAATTGAACGTCGTTTCAATGCTTTGGGTGTCGCTCACGGTGAGAATAAGAATGTGACGGGAGCCGTTGCACGTCAAATACTTGAGAGCTGCAAATAATCAGAGAGTAGTGTATAATAAAAGAGGGCTGTTGCAATTGCAACAGCCCTCTTTTTGTTTGTGACGATTTATTCGTCGAGCAGAATTTCAAGAATCTTAATTGCCGCCGTAGCGATTGGCGTGCCGGGGCCGAAGATAGCAGCAGCACCGTCCTTGTAGAGTTGATCGTAGTCCTGTGCCGGAATCACACCACCCACGATGACAATGATGTCTTCGCGACCCAATTTCTTGAGTTCGGCAATGATTTGAGGCACAAGGGTCAGGTGACCTGCGGCCAACGATGATACGCCCACAACGTGTACGTCGTTCTCGACAGCTTGCTTGGCTGCCTCGGCGGGAGTCTGGAACAGAGGTCCCATATCGACATCGAAGCCGATGTCGGCGTAGCCCGTAGCCACTACCTTTGCGCCACGGTCGTGACCATCTTGACCCAACTTGGCAATCATGATACGTGGTTGACGACCCTCTTTTTTGGAGAATTTGGCAGCCAAATCTTTGGCGTGTGCAAATGATTTATCGTTTTTCACTTCTGAACTATAAACTCCTGAGATTGAACGGATAATTGCTTTATAACGACCTACGACCACTTCACAAGCATCGGAAATCTCACCTAATGATGCACGAACCTTAGCTGCTTCGATAGCCAATTCGAGCAAGTTGCCCTTCTTGGTCTTCACGCATTCGGTGATGGCTGCAAGCGTTCTCTTCACCGCAGCCTCATCGCGTGTTGCGCGCATCTTGTTCAGACGCTCAATTTGGCTCAGACGTACGGCGGTGTTGTCCACAGCCAAGATGTCAATCGGAGCCTCTTTCTCAAGGCGGTACTCATTCAGACCGATAATCTTCTCATTGCCTGAGTCGATACGAGCCTGTTTGCGAGCTGAAGCCTCTTCGATACGCATTTTCGGAATGCCGGTCTCGATAGCTTTCGCCATGCCGCCCAGTTTTTCGACCTCTTCAATCAGTTTCCATGCTTTGTCAGCCAACTCTTGCGTGAGTGACTCTACATAGTAGGAACCTGCCCAAGGATCGACTTCGCGGCAAATGCTGGTCTCTTCCTGAATGTAAATCTGTGTGTTACGTGCAATACGTGCCGAGAAATCCGTAGGCAGTGCAATTGCCTCATCGAGTGCATTGGTGTGCAGTGACTGAGTGTGACCCAGAGCTGCGCCCATCGCTTCGATAGCCGTACGAGCTACGTTGTTGAACGGATCCTGCTCGGTGAGCGACCATCCCGAAGTCTGGCAGTGGGTACGTAGAGCTAATGATTTGGGGTTCTTAGGTTCGAATTGTTTTACAATCTTCGCCCACAACATACGTCCAGCACGCATCTTGGCAATCTCCATGAAGTGGTTCATGCCGATGGCCCAGAAGAATGACAAACGAGGTGCAAATGCGTCGACTGACATACCGGCATTGACACCTGCGCGCAGGTACTCCATACCATCCGCCAAGGTGTAAGCCAACTCGATATCGTTCGTTGCACCAGCCTCTTGCATATGGTAACCCGAAATGGAAATCGAGTTGAATTTAGGCATATTTTTAGCTGTGTACTCGAAAATATCAGCGATAATCTGCATGGAGAAGGTTGGAGGATAAATATAGGTATTACGAACCATGAACTCCTTCAAAATATCGTTCTGGATGGTACCTGCCAGTTGATCGAGCGTGCAGCCCTGCTCCAAACCGGTGACGATGTAGAACGCCAAGATAGGAAGTACAGCACCGTTCATGGTCATTGAAACCGACATCTTGTCGAGCGGAATACCATTGAAAAGCACCTTCATGTCCTCTACCGAGCAGATTGAAACACCTGCCTTACCTACGTCGCCCACTACGCGCGGATGATCCGCATCGTAGCCACGGTGTGTAGCCAAGTCGAATGCCACCGACAGACCCTTTTGACCTGCGGCTAAGTTGCGACGGTAGAATGCGTTGGACTCCTCGGCTGTCGAGAAACCTGCATACTGGCGCACTGTCCAAGGACGCATTACGTACATCGTCGAGTAGGGACCACGGAGGAATGGAGCTACACCTGCCGAATAGTTCAGGTGTTCCATGCCCGCTAAATCTTCAGCCGAGTAGCTTCCTTTGACGGGAATCTGTTCAGCTGTGAGCCACGGTTCAACTTGACCGCAACCCTTCGAGGCGCAACAGCTTTTCTGTGTGCCTTTTTCGTATGATAATTCTGAAAATTTTGCTCTCATAATTAAATTCCCATCTCTTTAAGGTAGAACTTAAGTGATTCGAGGACGTTGCTCTTCACGTTCACGAAGTTTGCAATGCCCTTCGCCTCCAGCTCAGGAGCGCACGCGGGAGCACCTGCAACCACAAGGATTGCTTTGCCTGCGAGCATCTCTTTGATTTTGGGTGCAGCCTCAGCGTAGTCGTCGTCGCTTGCGCAGACCACCACAATTTCGGCTTTGGCTGCCAAAGCTGCCTTCACGCCCTCTTCGATTGATTTGAAGAATGTGTTGTCAACGACTTTGATGCCAGCGCAAGCGAAGAAGTTGCAAGCGAATTGTGCACGTGCGCGAGCCATCGTCAGGCTACAGCAAGTGAGCATGAATGCCTGCGGTGCTTTGCCACTGCGATCGACTTGCAGACGCATCTGCTCAAAAGCCATCGAGCCACGGTAGGGAAGAAGCGTGTTCTTGCCTGCAGTGGGACGCTGCATGACTTCGGCTTTAATCTCTTTAGCGGCGGTTTCGTTGAAATTGGGATATTGGTTGGTGCCTAACAGGGTCTGACGGCGTGTTGCGATTGCCTTGTCTTTGGCTGCAGCCGATGCGTTTACGCGCTCGATGATGTAGCCTGCCTTGTAAGCCTCGGTGTAGCCACCTTTCTCCTCGATTTCGAGGAAGAGTTTCCACGCTTGCTCAGCCATAGACTGGGTCAGGGTCTCGATATAGTAGGAGCCACCTGCGGGGTCAACTACCTGATCGAAATGTGCTTCATGCTTGAGCACCAGCTCCACATTGCGAGCGATACGCTTAGCCAATTCGTTGGGCTCCTCGTAGGGGGCATCGAACGGAGTGACTTCGAGTGAGTGCACACCTGCGATGGATGCCGACATTGCCTCGGTTGTACCGCGCAACATATTGGCATAGGGATCGTAGACGGTTTGGTTCCAGCTTGAGGTCACGGCGTGAACAAACATTTTGGCTGCGCAATCCTTTGCAGGGTTGTAAGCTTTGACGATGTTAGCCCACAACAGACGTGCTGCGCGGAACTTAGCAATCTCCAAAAAGTAGTTGGATGTAACACCCAGCGAGAAGCGGATGTTGCGTGCTGCTTGGTCGATAGTCACACCGGCATCGGTCAGACGAGCCAGATAATCGTTACCTGCTGCCAGAGCGAAAGCCAACTCCTCGACGATGGTTGAGCCTGCGTTGCCGAAGATGTGTCCCGATACGTTTACCACACGGATGTGTTTGTACTCGGCTGTGCGCTGAATCAGTGCAACAATTTTTTGTATGCACTCATCGCAGAGTTCGCCCTTCTGAGTCAACCCTTTGACGAGTGGATCGATGCAGAAACAGATGTGTACCTCCTCTTTTGCGATGGCTTCTTTCTCGATTTTGGCAAGCATAAGCGATGCTAAATCGGCGGTCTTAGGACCACAGAAGGTGATTTCTACCGCATTGATGCAGATTTCGTGCAACAAAACTTCGAGATCGGCAGCAGAGAACTTCTCCGAGCCAATGCAGAAACCGATGGAGTTAACACCGGTTGCCAACAGCTTCAATGCTTCGACATTGGCTGCTTTGGGGCACTCGACTTGGATGGTCTGGTGTACGTGCCAACGGTTGTGGGCGCGTGTGCCGCGTACGAATGGGAACTCTCCTGCTTGAGAGTCCATGAACTTGATACCCTTGAGGTCTTCGGCACGATAGTAGGGACGGACGTTGAAACCTTCGCCCGTGCGCCATACCAGTTTGCGCTCGTAGTCAGCACCTTTCAGGTCGGCTGTAATCACCTCTTCCCAACGCTCCGTGGTAACGGGCGGGAATTCGGTGAACAGCTTTTCACGTTTGGTATTTGCCATAACTATTTGAGATTAGTATAAGTGTTATTTCAAAATTTCATGTAAAGGTAGTAATTAAATAGGATATAGTAAAATAAATCGTTAACAAAATAACAATGTGTAACTTTTTTCGCTTTTTCTTGTTATTTTATTACTTCCTTTAGTGCCGAGCCTTCGGAGGCAGCGGGCTCGCGTACATTCAACAGACGGGCAAGGGTGGGGGCAACGGAGGTCATGTCAACGCTGCCATCCACCTGTTGGGGTGCAATGCCTCCACCGTAGATAATCAACGGCACATTGGTGTCGTAGCCGTACATTGAACCCGATGAGGAGCGGCAACGGTCGCGCTCTTCAATCCAGCCGGGCATGAGATTGATAATCACATCGCCCGAACGGCGTGGGTAAAAGCTATTTTGCATCTTGCGTGCATAGCCGCTGCCGAAATAGCTCATTCGCATCGCCGTGGCTGAAAGTGCGTGTGACACACCGCGAAATTGCATGATGAAAATTGCTGCTTCGTTCTGTACTTCAGCCAAATTTAGTCCGCGTTCGTAAATCAGATTGTGGTCCAAGTAGAGACATTTGTCTTCGTATTCGAGCACCCAATTGCCTACTCCGTAGCGGACGTTGAGGAAACTGTTGACAATCACTTCAAATTGTCGGATGTTGAATCGGTCACGCACTTCGCGTCCGCTGTCGTAGGAGGGACTGGTTCCGTGGTCAGAGGTGAGCACCACGATTACATTTCCCTCGCCGGCTTGTGCGTCGAGAAAGGTCAGGAAGTCGGTTAGGTCTTTATCCAATCGATAATACATATCCTCCACCTCAATCGACTCAGGTCCATAGGCTTCGCTGATTGTACGCGGTGCGTCTAAGCAAATATTCAGCAGGTCGGGAACCTTGTCTGTCCCCAATTTGTACTGCGTTACGACTTGCTTCGCCAACCCTAAAACAGCACTGTTACCTGCCGGAGTGTAGCGCATACAGTCTATCTCTTTGTTGAGTTTGACGGTCGACGGGCGTTTGGTACGCTCCTCCTTTTTGCTTTGTGGCAGAAGGACGATGTCGTAGCGTTTTTTGTTGATATACTGATTTTTATCGAGTAGTGTGCTCCACTGCTCAAGGAGATAAGAGAGGTTGAATCGCTCTTGGTTCGAAATCCGCATCCAGACAGGCAGTTGCTCGTCGTACCACACTGAGCTCTCCCAGTTGCAGTGTGTGTTTTCCATCCAAAAGGCGTGACCAGCACCTCCCGCCATGACCACAGCCGATTCGGGATCCATGGCGATGGAGACAATGCCACTTGTGGGTGAATCGAGTGCAAGTGCTTCGCTAAGTGTGGGGGCAATCAGGTTGCGCGGAGAGATACCTCCCTTGCCGCGAATTAGATCAACGGGTTCATTTTCAACATAATCGCGCCAATGTGTACCAATTACGCCGTGTGTCGAGGGCTGTGCGCCCGTGGTCAGTGTGGCGAGCGATATGGGGGTTGTTGTTTGTTGGTAGTTGTAGCGGCAATCGGTGAAGGAGACACCACCTTCGCGCAGGCGCAGCAGCCCTCCTTTGCCGAAGTTGGCAGCATAACGATTGATATCCTCGGCGCGCATCGAGCTGACGACAATCTGCACCACAAGACGTGGTGTCTGTGTCGGTTGAGTTGAAGTTTGAGCTGTAATGTGGGTTGTCCCGAAGAGGAGCAGTGCGGCTATGGTGGAAGCGAATATTTTGATCATTTTGGCTAAGTGATTTTGAGCCGCAAATTTACACTTTTTATTTTAAATACTTCTCGAAATGCGTGTGCTCTTCAGTGAAATTTATTTGGGGCAGGGCGGTAATTTGCGCTAATTGTTTGCGGCAGAAGGCGCGAAACGACTCGCTCGATGGATGTTGAGGTCGATGTGCTGCGGCTGTAACAATTTGATTAACAATCGGCAACAGCTGTTGCGCCTCGTCCGTGAGTGCTGTGCGTACAAACTGCTCCCAGATGTACGTCACCGCTTGCGGAGCAGGGTGCACCAAGTCGTCGGCATAGAAGCGATAGTCGCGCAGATCGTCGTTCAGAATTTCGTAGGCGGGGAAGTAGTGAACTTGCGGAAACCGCTCCGTAAGCTCGGCAGCAGCAAGGCGTAATGTGGCTTTACTCAAGGCATTATCCTCCAATCCATCACCGATGTGCCGCACCGGACTGACCGTGAGAATTATTTGTCGATGGGTGAGCAGTGTATCAAAAAGTTCCGCGAATTCTGCAACAATTTCTGCTACCGTCAGTCGGCATCGCGTAAACTCAGTGGCGGGGTGGTGGTGGCAGTTCGCAACAATTTGCCCATTTTTTTTATAGACCCACGCAGTGCCGAATGTGAGCAGCAATCGGTCTGCGTCGCGGAGGGCTTTGGTGCCCGTTGTGCGCGCGGCATTCATTTGTGCGAGTGCCTCGTCGGGGCTGAGTGCAGAGAGCGATCCGTGAAAATCGAAATGATGCCAAACTCCCTCTGTTTCATATAATTCAGTGCGCTGAACGGACAGAGCTTCGGCGAAGTTGCGCAGAGCGGCAGCGATGGAGGAGGGGTTGAAAAGCACCCCTGTGGGGTTGGTCGTGCAGTCGAAATGGAGATGCCTTAGGCGCGCAGACATTTGGTCAGCGAAGCACGAACCAAGGGCTAAAATCCGGTTCGAGTAGCCGATTCGTGCTTTGGGGGCGTAGGGTGCGATTTTGATTTCGGTACGAAATTTCATGCAACAAAAATAGGCAAAATTTGCGAATTGTGGCTATCTTTGTTCCATGATTCGAAAGGCAAACTGCAAGATTAACATCGGTCTGGATGTGTTGCGACAACGCGACGATGGCTACCATGAACTGGCGACGGTGATGGTGCCTGTGGCGGGATTGTTCGACGAAGTGGAGGTGACACGCGCGGCTGAGGTCTCGTTTCGTGTGGTCGGAATGGTGATTGATTGTCCTGTGCAGGAGAATCTTTGTCTTCGTGCAGTGCGACTTATGCAGTCGCGTTATAACGTTGGTGGTGTGTGTGTTACACTTCTTAAGCGAGTGCCTTTCGGTGCGGGTTTGGGAGGTGGATCATCCGATGCTACGGCCGTTATCATGGCGATGAATGAGCTTTTTGAGTTGCATCTGCCTGAATCGGAGCTTATTGCTTGTGCAGCTACACTGGGAAGCGATACGGCATTTTTTGTGCGCAATACGCCGCAATTTTGCACAGGACGCGGTGAGGTGATGACCCCTTTCGCGCTCCATCTTTCGGGACGGACGTTGGTGTTGGTAAAGCCTGCTGAGGGCGTTTCGACGCGCGAAGCATATGCAGGGGTTGTGCCCCACGTGCCTATAATTCCGCTTTGTGAGCGGTTGCAGCAACCCCTATCTACATGGCAGCAGAGTGTGAAAAATGACTTTGAACCCTCGGTTTTCGCTGCCCATCCACGCATTCGCACCTTGAAAGAGTCGTTGCAGCGCGCAGGGGCAATCTACGCCTCGATGTCGGGCAGCGGCTCAACGCTCTATGGCATTTTCGACGGTGTGCAAGACGTTGTTTTGTTGCGTAGAACTTTGCAACTCACTGATTGTGAGATGCTTTTTGTCTTCGAACTGTAAAGTCTTATTCTTTTTTTCGGGCAGCGATGGCGAGTATTAGCCCCAGTGCGACCCCTAAAAGTGCAGCAAAGAGTACGCGCAGTGAGGGTGGTAAGATGAATGTGATGGTGTGCGCGGGGTACCAGAAGAGAGGAATGGTTCGCTTGAAGACGAAATTCCATTGCACATTCCAATTTAAATTCGGAATGATGGTTCCGAATGGAATGGGAGTCCATAGCGAGGCTAAACGTCCGTGCTGTTGAATGATGTGAGTGTCCGTGATTTTATGGAGTGTCATGAAGATGGGGGCAAAAATGGTATTCATGGCAACCGATATGCAAAAGGCAACAAATAATTTCGCCATGGTGAAATGGGGCGCGGTGAAGACAGCTACGGCATCGGTCATGCCGCAATACTCCAACAAGCAGGGAGTTCCCTTCGAGAAGATAATCATGGCAGCATTGATTCCCACGCCTAATATTCCCCACACCACAGCGCGTGGAAGCAGTCCGAAGTCGGGTGCGGTGTAGCATCCTTTGGCGATGCGAAGCCCGATCATTTCGCCCATGGTCGCCAGAATACCGAATTTCACGAAGCTCATCCACATCCCATGTTGGGCAGTGAGGTCGAAAAACAGGTCGGTCAAAGGACGACAGAAAATGAAGGGTAAAAAGAGGCAAAGTGCAAATAAAATGAAGAGATAATCCTGTTTTTTCATAGTTTGGTTTCAATCTGTACCATAAAGGTAACGGATTTTTTCGAATTGGGGTGAATCATTCTGGCGGATTTGCAATTTTTTTATACTTCCGATGCAAAAAATACGTTATCTTTGAAAAATGTTCCTTCGGTGTACCATACCCCTTTTGGCGTTCTTGATTGTTGCAAACGCTTGTTTCTCACGAGAGGACGGTCGCTTAACGTCCCGCGACTCCGTAATGGTGCGAGTCAATCCATTGCCGACGGACAGCATCACCGCGCTGAATGCCAATAATCAACGACTATACGATAGTATCAAAGCCAAAACAAGCACCCGTGCTGTGCCGCGTATGCTCTATAAACTGCTATTTATCAAGCCCGTGGTCGATACAACGCTGTTGGGCGGTTTGGTTGTTGATGAAAGTCGTATCTTTGAGCCTTTCGAAGGGCGCACCATTGATCAAGTGATTATTGAGCGAGATCCCGTGTTCGATCGGGATGGTAATTGGTTTGAGCGTGCGGGTAACAAAGCCCACGTTCAGACTCGTGAGCGGATTATTCGACGTGATTTGCTTTTCAAATCGGGTGATCGAGTCGATGCCGAGTTGATGGTGCGCAACAAGCAACTGTTGCGTTCGCGCGCCTACATCTCCGATGCGTGGGTGGTGTTGATGCCCGATTCGCTCGATTCGACCAAGGTTGATGTGGTGGTGCGTGCGCGCGATAGTTGGACTATCAGTGCCGAAATGGGTTTTCACAAGGAGGGGCGCACTATGTTGGGACTTTACGATGCCAATATTTTAGGTACGGGTAATAAATTGAGTATCAACACCAATTTCAACCGCTCGACGTTCGATTACGAAGGCA
Organism: Alistipes sp.; assembly: GCA_036652255.1. Lineage (GTDB taxonomy): Bacteria > Bacteroidota > Bacteroidia > Bacteroidales > Rikenellaceae > Alistipes. Next base: position 98,944 of record JAVVWE010000003.1, read on the forward strand.
ATATTGTGCAATATGAGATTCCCAACGTGTTGGGCAGCTTCTATACCGCCAAATTCTCTGCCGGTCGCGACTTCTATAATTCGGAATTACGGCTCGAATTGCGCAAGGATTTCATTCGTGCCACAGACTACGAAGTGGGCGTGGCGTACAACAACGTGAAATCGAAATACTACATGATTGATCGCGATACTTCGGAGTTGGCTCGGGTGCGCAATTTCGACATTTGGGGCGGCTACTCTCACTATATCGCGTCGATGCGTTCGAGTATCTACTTTACGGGTCGTTATGGCTATGCCCATTACACGATGCGCCCTGAGGTCTCTGCCACGCACAACCCGTTTTTCCACGACCGCGATTACGTGCTTGCGGGATTGGGTTTCTACCGCGAGAAATTCTACTCTGCCAACATGGTCTACGGCTTCGGTACGCGCGAGTACTTGGCTACGGGTTACAAAACTGAATTGGTGAGCGGCTATTCATGGGGCGAATTTACAGATCGTATGTATCTGGGTATGAGCTATAAATCGGGTGCGTTCACCTCTTTGGGCTACATCATGGGTGACTTCGCGCTCGGCAGCTACATCAACCTTCAGGGTGGTACGTGGACGCGTAGTGCGGTGGATGTCAATATGCGTTGGTTCTCGAATCTTTTCGTCTTTCGCCGCAATCGCATCCGTCAATTTCTCTCGCTCAACTACACTCAGGGCTGGAATCGCGGCACAGGTAGCAACGAGTTGATTCGCTTCACCAAGCCTAATGATTTGCGAACGCTCAAGGAACATATCACAGGTATCAATCGTTTGTTACTCAACACCGAAACTGTTCTTTTTACCCCCTTTCAACCACTCGGATTCCGCTTTGCCTTCTTTGGGTTTGCCGATTTCGGGTTGTTGGGCAACCATGCCAATCCGTTTCAAAATGAGTTTTTCTCTTCGTTTGGCATCGGGCTGCGTATCCGAAATGAACGTTTGATTTTCAGTGCTATACAAATTCAATTGGGTGTCTCATTCGGTAAGCGCGGCTGGCTTGATAGCCATTACTTCCGCGTTTCGAACGCCACGCGCATGGAGCAGTATCGCTACCTGCCGTATCGACCCGAAACGGTCAACTTTGAGTAAATTACAGCGGCTGCATCTCTTCGAAATGCAGCCGCTGTGTTGAACTTTTTATGCGAGGTTAGAAATTTTTTGTTCTTATTTCTTGGTGGTGATTCGCAGAACGCCATATTTTCCGCGTGCGCCATACTGTTTCAAGGTCGCTTTCGAGGTGTCGAAATCGAAACTGCGAATCAGCTTCTTGTCGAGAGCTTCGTAGGCTTCTACATTGGTCTCATGACCGTCGATTAGGACTAAAGTTTGCTGAAAAAGAGACATACTGGCGAAATACCCGCCCTTTTTCACCTCGGTTTCCGTGCCATCGCCACAGGAAAAGCTACGCGTCTTGGTGTGGTTATAATCTGCTGCAAGCAAGTCATTTATGTATGGAAGAGTCGATTCGTTGGCTCTCTTCAATGTGATTATTACAGCTCCCTCGGCTCCCTCAATCCCATAGGCAGCTTTGCCCTGCTCCTTGTCGAGAACAATGAGTTGTGCGATGCGCCGCGCGTCGGGTACTTGGTTGCGCTGACTGATTTGTTTGCCGTTGATTAGGCAGAGCGGCAGAGGATCAGATGCCACACCGGGCACTCTTACCACGCTGCGTGATAGGCGATAGAGTAGTTCGGGTATCCATTTGCTATACTCCTTATCCCCAAGCATTCGGTTGGTGTTTTTCGAATTACACAACAGCCCTGCGGCAGCCATCATCGCATCGCCAGCACCCGATAGGTCGACAACTACTTCGCCCATTTCGTTGTGATGAGCTACTATTTTACCGACAAATTGCCAGTCGGCAGGAATCTTGTCCATCTCTTCTTTATCGCGTGCAAGGTCTGCTTCCGACTCCTTTTTCGATATGAGTTTGCTCGTGAGTGAGCCGCTCATGGTGAAGGTTGGACCTTTAGGGGCGTTAATCTCTCTCAACTGTAAGGCATCGCCCCAAAAACCGATGTGGTTTGTTATCTCATCTGTTTCGCGGGTTTTCAATGCCTCTGCAAAGTCGAACGATGGCTCGTCGGGGAGCTTGGTCTTGATTGTAATTACGCCGCCGGTTCCCTTGGTGCCATAGGCTGCCTTGCCCTGCGTGTAGTCCAGCACCATCATCGAGGTGATGCACGAAGCGTCGGGAACTGTTGCATCTGCTGCAAGGGGTTGTCCGTCAACCAGTATCATCGGCTTGACGTAGCCCAAGGCTTGCGCATCGGTATCATCCAATGCGGCAATTAAGATGTGGACAAAAGGCACATCCAGTATGACCGTTGTGGAGTCTTGCAATGTGTCGCAGATTGTGTTGTAATAGGTCAATGAAGCGGCTCCCATCAGCGCATCGCCCTTGCCATCGACCAACACGAACAGTCGCCCTTCCCCCTCGGAGGCAACTGACATTCCACCCGAAAATATTTTTCCGGTTGCGGATTTTTCTCTACCTTTGTCATTAGAAGAGACATAGGTTGTCTGCGCAAATGCGCCAAGTGCGATGCACAGTAGCGGCAGAGCAAGGAACGCCTTGGCTCCTGCCCACCTTGAAGATTTCTTGCGTAACATCATGGTAATGCGGTTTTTAAGATTACTGTGATTGAGGCTGTTGGCGACTGAGTACCACCTCCCGCCAACGGCCTTCTTTATTAATAAAAGTTGATAGGCTCGTGCATCGGCACCGGCGGCAAGCACCGCCGCGTCGGCTTCGTATTCGTGTATTGCGCGCAATTCGCGTCGTAGTAGCCACATGGCAGGATTGAACCATTGTAGGCAACTCAGTAAATCGGTCACCAAGAGGTCAATCGAGTGTCCACAGGCTATGTGTGCCCGTTCGTGGGCAAGGATTGTTGTGCCATTCTCGGCATAGTCGACATCGGACATTACAATCCACCGCATCCAACTGAAGGGGGTAAGGGGTGTGCTTTGGCGTGATAGGGTGATGTTGCCATCGAGTGGCTCCAGTTGTCCGCGTCGAATGACCCGTGCGATACCTATCAGCGAACGCAGTGTCCCGCCAAGGGTTGCTATGGCACCGACAATGAATAAAATTTCGATTGCTAATCCCCATGGAAAGGGGGTGGAGGTGGCAACTTCCGCGGCTTCAGAGGGCTGCACCTCCAGCTCTTCGGTCGGAAGGATGACCACAGGTGCGACGGCGGATTCGATGTGTGCAGGGGTGGTTGTCAGCTCGCGTTCGATTGTAATTGTGCAGACGGGGAGCACGAAGGCGGAGATGGTGGCAAGCATCAACAGTACGCGATTGAGGCGATGGAACGTGTCGCGACTCAGCAAGAGTTTGTAAAATAGATAGAAAGCCACAAGGCACGCTCCGACTTTCAGGTTGTAAATTACGAACGGCTCCATATTACTTACTGTTTTTCGATACGATTAATCAATTCTTTGAGTTCGGAGAGTGAGATTTTCTCCTCTTGCACTAAGGCCGATACGGCATCGAGATAAGAATTTTCGAAATAGCGGGTGATTACATTTTTCAGATTTCGTTTCGAAAATTCCTCTTCACTCATCGTGGGATAGTAGCGGTAGCTGTTTCCGAATGCTTCATGCGCCAAATATCCCTTCGCTTCGAGTGAGCGCACCATGGTGGATAGGGTGTTGAAGTGTGGTTTTGGATCGGGTGCAATGGTCACCAATTCGCGAACGAACATTGCCCCCTTTTCCCAAAAGCAGTGCATCAACTCTTCCTCTTTGTTTGTCATCTTCTCCATAGTCGAATTGTTTTATATCGCAAAGGTAACTAAAAAATATTCACATACAACTATTTTGTATAGTTATTCAACTAAATATTTTAGTTACTCCGTTTTTTGCGTGTGGAGTAGGGTATATAAAGCAATAGGAGGCTCCTGAACAGGAGCCTCCTATATATATAAGGTTGCAAACGACTATTCCTCGTCGTCGTGCATATGCCCTACGTAAATAGCATGCTGCATCGCTACGCGCTTCTCAATCGAAGGTTTAGTGAAGTAGTGGCGACGACGGAGTTCTTTCAGAACGCCCGTGCGCTCGTATTTACGTTTGAATTTTTTCAGAGCGCGCTCGATGTTTTCGCCCTCTTTTACTGGCATGATAATCATAATATTCTTACTTTTTAATGTTTTGTTTTTACTTTTATTTCTTGTTACGATGTTGCTTTCGGACTCTATTTTGAGTCCACCTGTCCATATTTCGAGGTCTTGTGTACACTGAATCGAAGATAGGGAGCCAGCCGCGCTGCCTCCTCTGGGGTCAATATGTTTTCTTTCACCAACTCTCCGACGGTACTATAACCTCCCTTCAATTGCCTTACTCTAAGTAACTTCCTTACAATACGCGGTGGCAGGTATGGATGTCTGCTCAGCGCATTTGGAGTTGCAAAGTTAACATCTATTTTTTGAATCTCGCAACTATCGCAATAAATTTGTTTCAAAATTTTCTCATAGTTACTCTCCGTCACTTCGCGTAGCTCGGCAAGTTGCTCCACGCGATAGAATCCGCCTAAGCGTTCGCGATAGCGGATGATTGCCGTAACACTCTTAGCTCCAATGCCAAATACGCTGCGCAAGGTGGCAGAGTCGGCGGTATTTAGCTCCACCGGGTTGCGCAATGGGTCGCGTCGTTCGGTGAAGCGAATGTAGGGTGCGAGGGCGTTGGCTATGGAGTCGGAGACCACATAGCAGTCGCGAAATTCCTCCATATCGCGGATGCCGTGCAGGTCGCGCCAGCGCACAAAAGTGGCGGCTTGGCGTTTTGACAGTGCTCCAATGGCGCGCAGGTAGCCTGCTGAGACCGTGTCGACCAAAAACGGTGCAGGGGCGAGTAGCGGCTTGATGGTGCGTTCGGTGCGATAAGTATGGGGCACAAAGGCATATTTGCGGTCAATATGGATGTAGGGGGCTAATTGAAAATAGAGTGAATCGCTGAAATCGTAGCAGGTTGCTACATCTTCGGGAATCCGAAAAACTTTGCCTGCAGCGCGATATTTCAGTAGACTTACCGCTTCGCGCTTGGTGAGCCCAAGTCGCCGAAGTCCCTCGTAATCAATGGTATTCGGGTCGAAATGGAAAAGGGTGACGCTATCTGTTCGCTGTTCTAATTGCGTGGTGAGTTGCTCGGTAGTTGAGGGGTTGGCTTTGGGGCGAATGAAGATGACCGCCATTGCAAGCAACCCGGCTAAGGGAAGAAAGAGCATCAGTCCGCGAATTTCGCGATTCGAGAAAAGACCCATGCTACCAATCTTCTTGTTCGGAGTGCAGCAGTGCGCGGTAGCGACGGCTTGGCGACTCTATAAACGTTCCGATGTGATATTCCGCCCATCGGCTATCGACCAAGTCGATGGTTGCGGGTAACGCGGTGACCACATTGGGGAAGCGAGATGGGTAGGATGCTTCACCGGGGCGTTTGCTGCGCGCGTCGATGCGTAGCGTTTCGCCACACAAGCTCACGTCGCGTCGTGGATCGGTGTTTGCCGCTGCGAGCCACAGCAACTCCTCGCCCGACAAGCCTTGCGCTGCGGTGTCGAAGAGTACGAAGTATTTTGATTCAGAAGGCGTTTTCACCTCTGCATCGTGCTCGGTAAAGGCAATTGTCACGCCCCACATGGCTTGATAATCCTCCCCGTTGATTGCTTCGGTTGTTGCCTCTGTGGGTTGCTGATTCGTCAAGTCAAGGGCTAATTTTCCTCCGAAACCGAGGGTTGCAGTGGCGTGGTCGAGCACGTCGAGAATTCCCTCACTGCGAATTAAATCGCGATGTAGGTCGGCGGAGCGAATGAGTTTCGCCAAGTGTTGAGTGTTGCGCACATCGGTAGTAGCAGGGGTGATGAGGAGATATTTGTTGAACATCATCTGTCCCGCACCCCACAGACCCTGAGCCACTTTCGCGGCTTGACCTTCGTAACGGCGGGCGATAGAGACGACGGCTAAATTGTGTGCTGTGCCCGCTGTGGGCATGGTTAAATCGACCACCTCAGGTTGCACGGCAAGGCGGATGGGGGCAAGGAAAATCCGCTCCGTAGCCTTGGCGATGTAGCTATCCTCTTGGGGTGGCACACCGACCACCGTGGCGGGATAGATGGCATTGTGCCGGTGGGTGATGGCAGTTACGTGGAAGAGCGGATAACGATCCGTGAGCGAGTAGAACCCCGTGTGGTCGCCAAAAGCTCCCTCTACGGTCTTCTCTTCTGCAGGATCGACATAACCCTCAATCACAAAGTCGCAATCAGCAGGTATGAGTAGCTCATTTGTCAGGCAGTGAACAAGTTGCACTGGTTTGCGCCGCAGAAAACCGGCTAATAAATACTCGTCCATATTATCGGGCATCGGAGCGGTTGCGGCATAGGTATAGGCGGGGTCACCACCCAACGCTACCGCCACGGGCATCCGCTTTCCGAGCCGTTTGTAGGCTTCGTAGTGGCGGGCTCCCGTCTTGTGAATGTGCCAGTGCATACCCGTTGTGCGCTCGTCGAAAATTTGCATACGATACATTCCGACGTTGCGCGCTCCCGTCTGAGGATCGAGCGTGTGCACCATGGGTAATGTTACGAAACGCCCTCCATCGCAACCCCAGCATTTCAGGATCGGAAGTGCTGCAAGTGAGGCATCTGTACCCGTGTGAATCACCTGCTGACAGGCTCCGCGTGCTCTTGTTATTCGCGGAAACCAGCGCGACATCTCCGCCAACATGGGCAGCATACGCAGCTTGTCGGCAAAGGTGTTTTTGGGAGTCAGGGCTTGTTGCAGCAGTGCGTCAATGCGAGTGGTCAGAGCTTCGAGCGACTCGGTGCCCAACGCCAATGCCATGCGTCGATCCGAGCCGAAGAGGTTCGTCAACACGGGGAAGGCAGTGCCTGTGTTCTCGAACAGTAATGCTTTGCCGCCGCCCGTGCTTTTCGACACGCGATCCGTCACCTCGGCAATCTCGTAGATGGGATCGACGAGTGTTGTGATGCGCACCAATTCTCCTGCGCGTTCCAAACGTGTAACGTATTCACTTAGACTTCGATACATAATCTAATGCTTTTTTTACGGATCCGTAACGGGTGAGTAATTCTTGTGCTTGTGCCGGTTCTACACCCGAAGCCTCAACCACCATGCGTATGCCGCGCGCAACCAACTTGTCATTGGTTAACTGCATATTAACCATACGATTACCTTCCACACGTCCCAAGCGAATCATCACCGCTGTTGAGAGCATATTAAGCACCATTTTTTGTGCCGTACCTGCCTTCATGCGTGTTGAGCCTGTCACAAATTCGGGACCCACAATCGCCTCCATCGCATATTCTGCCTCCACCGCTACGGGCGACGAGGGGTTGCAGGTGATGGAGCCCGTGAGTAGTCCATATTTGCGTGCAGTGTGCAGACCACCAATCACATAGGGCGTTGTACCCGATGCTGCAATGCCTACCAAAATATCGTTTGCGGTGGGGGTATAGGGTTGCATATCGCGCCATGCGCCCTGTTGGTCATCCTCGGCGTGCTCCACGGCTCGCCGCAAGGCACCGTCACCACCTGCGATGAGCCCAATCACCCAATCGAACGGCACACCGTAGGTTGGGGGCAACTCCGATGCGTCGGTCACGGCTAAACGTCCGCTTGTGCCGGCTCCGATGTAGAACATCCGCCCACCGCGTGCCATGCGCTCAACAGCCTGTGTAACAAATAGTTCAAGCGTTGGAATCGTCTGTGCCACAGCTGCCGCCACCCCTGCATCTTCGTGGTTGATTGCCTCCAACAACGCACGCACCGGCATCTGTTGCAGGTTGTCGTAGTCCGATGTCTGCTCGGTGATTCTATTTTCCTTCATGATATTCGATTAATCCTGCCGCGGGGGAGGCGGTGATGCGCCCCACGCGGTATCCCTGTTCAATCATTACAGCACGTAACTCCGTCTCCAAAGCGGCCGCCACGCCACCCGTGAATGCTACCTCTGCGTGGGGATAGTGCTGCAAATTACGCTCCGCAAATTCGCGGAATGCGTTGTGCACGAGTGTACGTATGCCCTGTGTTTCAATGTGTTGGTAAATGAATGGAACGAGCGATGCCAAAAAACGATTGGCTTGCGGTTCTCGATAGACGCGACGAATTACCTCTTCGTAATTAAGTTTGTGGGTGGCATAAAATACGGATGTAAGTTCCTCTCCCAGTGTCCCTTTTAGCAGCCCATTGAGTAATTTGCGTCCCAAAGCTGCGCCACTTCCCTCGTCACCGAGGATGTAGCCCAGTGGCGGTACATTGTGCACAATGTGCTCCCCGTCGTAGTAACACGAATTAGACCCTGTGCCGAGAATGCAGGTGATGCCCGCCTTGCGTCCAAACAACGCTCGTGCCGCACCCAAAAGATCGGAATAGAGTTCAATGTTGCAAGTGTTAAAATGCTGTGATAAGGTGTTGTGTAAAGTTTGAGTCGCCGCAGGAAAATGCTCCCCGCAGCCTGCACCGTAGAACACTACTCGTGAGGGTTTGAGCGTTTGGGGTAACTCTTCAAGCGAGTGCATCACCTCTTTGGGGGTGTGAAGTGCGGCGTTGATGCCTTGGGTGCGGAGCGTTTGGATGCTCGCCCCCTCGACGCACATCCAGTCGCACTTGGTCGATCCGCTGTCTGCTATTATATACATAGGTACAAAGATAGCAGAAATTCAAAATTCAGAATTGAAAATTGAAAATTATTTTTCTATGAGGTCTTTCATATATCGCAAAATTGCCCCACTCCGTGCTTTCTGCACCTATCCTGCTTATCGCTCACAGCCGAGCGGAGGATTACCCTCCGCTCGGCTGTCATTGCGCGGTGTAGCCGTGACTATTTATTGTAGAGCTTCTCAAGTGTCTCGGCAATGCGCTCGTCCGAGATGTAGTCATCGTAGTCCATATATTTGTCAATCATGCCGTTAGGTGTGATTTCGATGATGCGGTTGGCAACCGTGTTGATGAAGGCGTGGTCATGTGATGTCATCAAAATGTTACCTTTGAAGGCGGTTAGCGAGTTGTTAAATGCTTGAATGGATTCCAAATCCAAGTGGTTCGTAGGTGAGTCAATAACCAGTAGGTTAGGTCCTTGAATCATCATTTTTGCAAGCATACAGCGCACGCGCTCGCCACCCGAAAGGACGTTCACTTGCTTGTAAATTTCCTCGCCGCTGAAGAGCATTTTGCCCAAGTACCCGCGCAGGAAGACCTCTGTGGTGTCGGCAGAGTATTGTCCGAGCCAATCGACGATGTTGAGTTGGCTCTCGAAGAACGGAGCGTTGTTGACGGGCAGGTAGGCAGAATTCACCGTCACACCCCATTCTATCATCCCTTCGTCGTGCGGTTCATTGCCCGTCAGTACCTCCAAAAGAGAGGTCACAGCACGCGGTTCGCGTGATAAGAAGACGATTTTGTCACCTTTTTGCACCGTGAACGAGATGTCGCTGAAGAGTGTTTCTCCGTTGACCACCTTGCTCAACCCCTCGACAGCGAGGATTTTTGTCCCCACTTCGCGCTCGGGTTGAAAGATGATGGCGGGATATTTACGCATCGAAGGTTTAATCTCCTCGATGTTCAACTTCTCAATCATCTTTTTGCGACTGGTTGTCTGCTTCGATTTTGCCACATTGGCACTGAATCGGCGGATGAACTCCTCCAACTCTTTTTTCTTCTCCTCGGCTTTCTTGTTCTGATTTTGCTGCTGACGCGCTGCCAACTGACTCGACTCGTACCAGAAACTGTAATTACCTGAGAAAAGATTGATATCGTTGTAATCTATGTCGATGATGTGCGTGCTGATTGAGTCGAGAAAGTGACGGTCATGTGAGACCACCAGCACCGTATTTTCGTAGTTTGAGAGGTAATTTTCGAGCCAAGAAACGGTCTGTAAGTCCAAGTCATTCGTCGGCTCATCCAACAACAGATTGTCTGGTTTGCCGAAAAGTGCCTGAGCTAACAGTACGCGGACTTTCTCTTTGGCATTCAGATTACCCAATAATTCGTGGTGCAAAGACTCCTTGACCCCCAAGCCACTCAGCAGGTTAGCTGCATTGCTCTCGGCATTCCATCCGTCCATCTCAGCGAATTTCTCTTCCAACTCGCCCGCGCGAATGCCGTCTTTGTCCGAAAAATCGGGCTTGGCATAGAGCGCGTCCTTCTCATTCATAATCTGCCACAGGAGTTGATGACCCATCAACACCGTATTTAGCACCGTGCATTTGTCATACTCGAAGTGATCTTGTTTCAAGGCGGCGAGTCGTTCGCCCGGTCCGAAGCTCACATTGCCGCTTGTGGGGGTAATCTCGCCACTTAGCACCTTCAGAAAGGTCGATTTGCCTGCGCCATTCGCGCCAATCACGCCATAGCAGTTGCCAGCAGTAAATTTCAGGTTTACGTATTTGAATAAGGTGCGTTTCCCATATTGCACCTCTAAGTTGGAGACGGTAATCATATTGTTTTATAATCGAAATGAGGTGCAAAGATAGGGCAAATCCTGCTGTTTAGCAAGTAAATTAGCCACCAGACAAAAAGAAGGCTGCTACACACGTGCAGCAGCCTTCTAATTAGTCACTATTCAGCCTTCGAAGGGATTATTTACGCCCCTCTTTTGCTTCGATACACTCTGTGGCGTGCGGAACTTTCATCAAACGCTCTTTGGGAATCAACTTCCCTGTTGTTTTGCAAATTCCGTAACTTTTATTTTCGATGCGTACCAATGCCATTTCGAGGTTGCGAATGAATTTCATTTGGTGTGTTGCCAACCGTCCGCTCTCCTCCTTAGATAGGGTCGTAGCACCCTCTTCCAACACCTTGAAGGTGGGGGATGTATCCTCGGTATCATTGTCTGCCGTATGCGTAATTGTGGCGCGGAGTAGCTCGTAGTCCGTGCGCGCATTTTCGAGTTTTGTAAGGATGAGTTGTTTGAACTCAGCAAGCTCGATGTCGCTGTATCTTGTTTTTTCGTCTGCCATAATTATCACTTCCTATGTTTGTATTATACTTATGTAAAATTAAACTAAATTTTTGGAAGTTCCAAATTTTACGTCCTAAATCAATTTAAATACGTGTTACTGCAATTCGAATGGGTTCTTCATCCACCTCCGAATCGACGATAAATGCTCCTGAGGGGGTGTCGGTACCCTTGACCTCTGTTGCCAGTGTCTGTGCAGCGATGTATGGAGCGTAGCTCTCGAGAGCGGCTGTCGCAAATGCTTTGTTCTCCACCTCAACTCGAATGCGATCGGTGACTTCGAATCCCGAATCTTTGCGAATGTTCTGAATGCGATTAATCAACTCACGTGCCACACCTTCTGCGCGCAGCTCATCGGTCAGGGTGATATCAAGTGCCACGGTCAGCTTGCCCTCCGAGGCGACCAGCCAGCCCGGCATATCTTCCGAGGTAATCTCAAAATCAATGGGGGTGACCGTAATCTGTTCTGCGCCCATGTCGAGCACTGTTTGCTCAGCAGCTTCCACCTCGGCAATGCGCTCCTGCGAGAATTGAGCGGTCATGGCGGCAATCTGCTTCATATATTTGCCATACTTCGGGCCGAGGGTCTTGAAGTTGGGTTTGATGCGTTTGGTAATCAGACCGGTAGTCTTCTCTATCAGCTCAACTTGCTTGACATTCACCTCGTTCAGCACCAGCCCTTTCACAGCGTCGATATGACGTTTGGTCTGCGCGTCGAGCACCGGAATCAGAATTTTAGTCAGTGGCTGACGCACTTTGATGTTCACCTTGCGGCGCAGTGCCAAAACCAAAGACGAAATGCGCTGTGCAAGTGACATCATCTCCTCCAACTCGCCATCGATGAGTGAGGTGTCGGCTGTGGGGAAGTTAGCCAAATGCACTGATTCGTCGGCGTGGCGTCCGCTCAGCACATTCAAATCGCGGAAAATGCGATCGGAGATGAAGGGGGCAAAAGGTGCAGCAATCAGCGAGACAGTCTCCAGACAGGTGTAGAGTGTTTGGTAGGCAGACAATTTATCCTCGTTCATGCCACCTCCCCAGAAACGTTTGCGATTCAGGCGCACATACCAGTTTGATAGGTTCTCACCCACGAATTCCTGAATGGCGCGTGCCGCAGGGGTTGGGTCGTACTCTTCGAGCGAGCGAGTGACATCCGCCACGAGGGTGTTGAGCAGTGAAATAATCCAGCGGTCAATTTCAGGACGTTTAGCCACAGGAACCTCTGCTTCGCGACCTGTGAAGCCGTCAACGTTGGCATAGAGGGCGAAGAAGGAGTAGGTGTTGTAGAGCGTGCCGAAGAATTTACGACGCACTTCGTCCACACCTGCTTCGTCGAATTTGAGGTTGTCCCACGGTTGTGAGTTTGAAATCATATACCAGCGTGTGGCATCGGCACCGTAGGTTTCGAGCACCTCGAACGGATCAACAGCATTACCCAATCGTTTGGACATTTTGTTGCCATTTTTGTCGAGTACCAGACCGTTTGAAATGATATTTTTGAAGGCTACCGAGTCGAAGAGCATCGAGGCGATGGCGTGCAGTGTGAAGAACCAGCCGCGCGTCTGATCGACCCCTTCGGCGATGAAGTCAGCGGGATAGACTGTCTTGAACTCCTCACCGCTGTGTTCGAACGGGTAGTGCAGTTGCGCATAGGGCATAGCTCCCGAATCGAACCACACGTCAATCAAATCGCTCTCGCGCTTCATTGGCTCGCCCTTTGCCGAAACCAGAGTGATGGAGTCGACATAGGGGCGGTGCAGGTCGATATGGGTGGTGGCATAGTTCTCTGTTGAGAAGTCGCCCACTTTGAAATCCTTGTAGGGATTCTCGCTCATCAAGCCCGCCTTGACCGAGCGGTCAATCTCCTGCACCAACTCCTCCACAGAGCCGATACATTTAATCTCGGAATAATCTTCCGTAGCCCACACGGGCAGCGGTGTGCCCCAGAAACGCGAGCGTGATAAGTTCCAATCTACCAACCCTTCGAGCCACTTGCCGAAGCGTCCGGAGCCCGTTGATTCGGGCTTCCAGCGGATGGTTTTGTTCAGCTCAATCATGCGGTCTTTCATCGCCGTAGTGCGAATGAACCACGAGTCGAGCGGGTAGTATAACACCGGTTTATCCGTGCGCCAACAGTGCGGATAGGAGTGGGTGTGCTTCTCGATTTTGAACACTTTGTTCTCTGCCTTGAGCATCACCGAAATATCTATATCGAGTGAAGTGTCGTCGTCTGTAAGTCGCTCATCGAAGGCGTTTTTTACGTAACGTCCTGCGTAGAGGTTGTATTGTGCGGTGTTGATGTTGTTTTTTACAAATTCGTCGTCCAAATCTGCTGTGAGGAAAAATTTACCCGTGCGATCGACCATCGGTTGGTTTTTGCCTGCCTTATCGATCATGAATAGCGGTGCAATGGCTGCGGCACGTGCCGCGCGGTCGTCGTCCGCACCGAATGTGGGGGCGATATGCACGATGCCCGTACCGTCGGAGGTGGTGACGAAATCACCGGCAATGACGCGGAAAGCATCACCCATTGGCTTCACCCACGGCAGTAATTGCTCGTAGCGGATGCCTACCAAATCGCTACCATGCAGCGTCTTGGTGCACACCTCATAGGTGCCTTCCATCTTCTTAGTGAAGTAGGCGGGTACCAAATCGCGCGCCATGATGATGGTCTGCGCTTGGTCGGTGTAGGGGTTGCGGCACTTGACCTTCACATATTCAATCGACGCGCCCACAGCCAATGCCGTGTTCGAGGGGAGGGTCCATGGAGTGGTTGTCCACGCCATGAAGTAGAGTGTGCCCTGCACATCGTCGAAGAGTGATTCGCTTTCGGGTGTGCGCACCACCTCGAATTGCGCTGTGCAGGTGGTGTCTTTCACATCGCGGTAGCAACCGGGCTGATTCAACTCGTGAGTTGAAAGTCCTGTGCCGGCAGCGGGCGAGTAGGGTTGGATGGTGTAACCTTTGTAGAGTAATCCTTTGTCGAATAGCTGTTTGAGCAGCCACCACAAGGTCTCGATATATTTGTTGTCGTAGGTGATGTATGGGTCGTCCATATTGACCCAATAACCCATCTTGCGAGTCAGCTCCTCCCACACCCCAGTGTACTCCATCACCGCCTCGCGGCAGGTGCGGTTGTACTCTTCGATGGTGATTGTGCGACCGATTGCCTCTTTGGTGATGCCGAGCTTCTTCTCGACACCCAACTCCACGGGCAGACCGTGGGTATCCCATCCCGCTTTGCGATGGACGAGATAGCCGCGCTGTGTTTTGTAGCGGCAGAAAACATCCTTGATGGTGCGCGCCATGACATGGTGAATGCCGGGCATTCCGTTGGCGGACGGGGGACCTTCGTAAAAGACAAACGAGGGATGCCCCTTGCGAGTGGAGATACTTTTGTGGAATGTATCGTCTTTATCCCACTCTTTAAGCACGTCAGCAGCCGTTGCTGCCAAGTCAAGACCTTTGTATTCTTTGAATTTCATATAGGGTGTGTATGCTAATATTCTGACAAGCAGCAAAGATACAAAAAAGATACGAAAAAATAATCTAAAAATGGATGATTACTTCTTTGGCAAATACAGACTGAAGCACGAACCTTGACCCAAAGTCGATTGAACGTCGATGTGTCCGCCCATCTGTTCGGCAAGCTCCTTGCAGATGGGAAGTCCGAGACCGGTGCCTTGCGCGAAGGTATTGCCCTTGGCGAAGCGTTCGAAAATATGGGGCATGAATTCTTTTGCAATGCCTATTCCTGAGTCTTGTACGCTAATTTCTATTTCATCTTCGTTCTCTTGTAGTTTCATGTGAATTTCACCTTCCGGCGTGAATTTCACCGCGTTGCTCATGAAATTCGATAACACCTGAATAATCCCTTTGCGCGAGGTAGTCAGGAGGCATTCGTCGAGCTGCGTCTCGGTGATAATTCGTACATTATCAGGTATTTGCGGTGTAAAGGTGTTGACGGTTTGTTGACAGAGTTCAATTATGTCAACATTTTTATCTATGGGTAATTTCATGCCGGCTTCGATGGTGGAGAGAATCAAAATATCTGAGACGATTTGCAATAGCAATGTGTTGTTGTGCCGGATGATGTCGCTGTATTCCTTGCGTTCCATTTGATTGTTCGACTCGTCAACCATCATCTCTGAGAAGCCGATGATTGCGTTGAGGGGCGTGCGGATTTCGTGGCTCATATTTGCCAAAAATGCCGATTTGAGTCGGTTTGCCTCCTCGGCGCGTTCGCGAGCCTGAACCAGTTCGGTGATATCGTACGAAATACCAATCATGTTGAGGTGTCCCTTGTGTACCTTTGAGTCGGTGCTAATCAACGTAGTACGTGTCCACGAGGTGGTGCCGTTGGCGCGAAGGATGCGTAGCGTCTCGTCGAGTGTATGAATTTGACCTGTTTTGAACTGCTCCAATGCGTGCAGCATACGCTGCCGATCAGCGGGATGGATGTGGCTGTACATACCGACAATCTCCTCGATGGGAGTGCCTGCCTTTTCACCGTAGTTCTCGTTCCAAACGCCCTGTGCAAAGCCTTTTTTGGAGTAAAGATCGTAGGTGGCATATCCCACACGAGCAAACGAGGAGATGTGGTGGAATAGATCCTCGAACTGCGTCAAGCGATCGCTTGTGCGCTTGAGTTGTGTGTCGTCTAAGCAGATAACCAAAATATTGCTGGGATTGCCTTTGTGGTCGTAGAGAAAGCGAACGCGCACTGAGCACTCCATTACGTCTTTGCGTGAACACTTGAAAAATGTTTTTTCGAGTGAAAAGTCGTAGGTCATCGTGAAATCAATCTCGTGTCCTTGGCGAATTTCGTTCTTGATTTCGTCGGAAATATTTGGCTCATCATACAGGTACAGACCAACCACCTCGTCGGGGTCGATGCAACCGAACATCTCAATCCATTTGGCATTGATTTTGGTCAGTTTTCCGTCCGTATCATGGAGTGAAATGCCCGCCGGGGTGTGCAAAAAGACATTGGTGAGCAATTTTTCATTATCGGCAAGGGTGTTGTGCGCCGTGATGGTCTCGGTAATATCAAACAGCAGAATGACAATTTCCGACGGATCATTGGGGGTATTGTAGATGTAGTTGCGGCACGACCGCTGCGTTATGGGGGCAACCCACTCCACCTGATAATGCCCACCTAATGGAACATTTGTCAGATAATCAATGTGATAGATGTGTGATTGATCCATTTCACTCGCCGTCTTGCCAATGAAGTTTTTTAGGTTGATACCCACAATTTGGCTGGCTCTTTGGTTGATGTCCAAGAAGAGGTAATCTACCGGGTGATGCTCTTTATCGTAGAGTAATTTGATTCGGAAGTAGCCAACCGGCATCTGATTGAGCAGCTCTTCGATATGTTTGTTTTCTGCCAATGTGGCTTGGTAATTGCTTTCCAATGCCAACAATTCTCTTTGCTTAGGATCTTGAATTGGAATGAGTTGTACACAGCCAATCACTGTTGGAGTACCCGTTGTAGGATTACAAGTGCGTTGTGATAGAATGGCGTGAAGCCACACTTCGCCGTCGGGGGTCTGTATCGGAAATTTTTCGTCGAACACCTCTTCCACCTTGAGTGCTGCGAATTTCGCGAAGAGAGGCGCACGAAAATCCTCATGCACCAAGAGTAAAAACTTCTCCATCGAGAGTTCGTTTTCTGACATATGCAGCAGGTCTCGAATGAAGTCAGAAAAATAAAGTATGCGTTGAGTGAAATCAACCGACCACCAACTGATATTGGCGACTGACATCAACTGTTTTAATTGTTCTGAATTGGGGTGGAGTGCTGATTTCATGGCGTAAAGGTATTAGGTGTATCAATTTTTGCAAAATTTCGCATGATGCGTGCTGGGTTGCCCACGGCAAGCGAGTCGGCAGGAATATCTTTGGTGACCACTGCGCCGGCACCAATGACCGATCGAGCTCCGATATGCACGCCCGGACAGACGATTACCCCTCCACCCAGCCAGCAGTCGTCGTCGATGGTGATGGGGCGACCCACCTCGCGTGAAGTGGCGCGCTGAACGGCATCGAGTGGGTGATGTGCTGTGAGCAGTTGTACTTTAGGTGCAATTTGGCAGCGGCGACCGATGCGAATGGGTGCAAGGTCGATAAATACGCAGTCGAAATTGATGAAGGTTTCCTCGCCAACGGAGATGGTGTAGCCGTAGTCACAAAAGAAGGGGGCGCGGATGAAGCCCTTCATTTCGGGGCATAATTCGCGTAGTGTAGCGCAGTATGCATCATCGTGGTCACACAGCGTAACATTCAGACGGTGTGTGAGTCGTGTGGCACGATGGCGATCCTCTGCCAACTCCGGGTCGATGGGATTAAACCATTCGCCAGCGAGCATTTTTTCTTTTTCAGTCATTATTATTGATGCTCTTTTTGAGGAGATGCTCCCTCCTCATATCCAATAATATGCAATTCGTTTATTCGAAACTTTGCATCTCAATCAACTTGGCGTAAATGCCGTTGCGTAGCATCAACTCAGCGTGTGTGCCCTGTTCGGCAACCCGTCCTCGGTCGATGACGATGATTTTATCTGCATTGTGTATTGTGCTCAATCTGTGGGCGATGACTATTGATGTGCGACCTTCGAGTAGTGCATTCAAGGCATCTTGCACCAACTTCTCACTCTCTGTGTCGAGTGCCGAAGTGGCCTCGTCGAGAATCAATATTTCAGGATTTTTCAACACGGCGCGTGCAATGGAGAGCCGCTGACGCTGTCCGCCCGAGAGCTTCATACCGCGATCACCGATGTTCGTGTCGTAGCCCTTGGGACTCTCCATGATGAAGTCGTGGGCGTTTGCCACCTTGGCGGCAGCTATAATTTCCTCACGCGTAGCCCCTTCGCGCCCCATGGCGATGTTGCCTTCTATGGTATCGTTGAAGAGCACGGTGTCTTGTGCTACGACGCTCATGTGGTGACGCAGGCTCTCTTGTGTGTAGTCGCGAATGGAGATGCCGTCAATCAAAATTTCGCCACTTGAGGTGTCGTAGAAGCGCGGAATAAGTTCACTGAGTGTGGATTTGCCGCCACCTGAAGGACCTACTAAGGCGATGGTCTGTCCGCGTCGAATGTCGAAGGATATGCCATCAATAATCTCACGATCCGGCTCGTAGCTGAAGTGCACGTTGCGGAACTCAATCTTTTCTCGGAGCTCCTTGAGTATTTTCGCGTCGGGTTTATCCTGCACCTCAGCCTCGGCATCGAGCAGTGTCAGTACGCGTTCACCGGCGGCGATACCTTGGTTGATGGTGGCAAATTGATCCAATATGGAGCGCACTGGACGAGTGATTTGCGAGAACATACCGATGAAAATGATAAAACTGGCGGCATTGAGTGAGCCGTTCAGCACGAGCATACCACCGAATATGAGCACCACACCCACGGCTGTGATTCCCAGAAATTCACTCATGGGCGAAGCCAGTTGTTGGCGACGAGCCATGGAGAGAATCAGTCGCGAATATTCGGCGTTGATATCATGAAATTTACGTGTGATGTAAGTCGTTGCGTTGTAGCTTTTTATGAGTTTCATTCCGGACAACGACTCTTCGAGTGTGCTGGTCATTTCGCTCATGCGCTCCTGTCCCTTCATGGCGGGGTGACGCAGTCGTTTGACGATGCTGCCGATAATCAGAGCCACAACGGGCAGGAAGACCAAGGCGAAGATGCTCAGCTCCCACGAGATACTGAACATGGCAGCGAGGAATCCGATGACTAAGAAGGGTTCGCGAATAACGACCTGAAGCGTATTGGTGATGCAGAATTGCACCATCATTACATCCTGTGTGATGCGTGACATGATATCGCCTTTGCGTTGTTCGCTGAAGTAGCCGATGTGCATGGTGGTCACGTGGTCGAACATATTGTTGCGAATGCGTTGAAGTGTACGGGTGCGCATCTTTTCGATGGTCCACGAACCCATGTAGCGAAATAGATTGCTGAAGAGGTTGATGGTGATGATGATACTTGCCATCAAGGCGAGCATATACATGGGTTTATAGTCGTCGAAAATTTGGGTGTAGAGATAGGACATTGAGTCCGTCAGGAAGGTGTTGCTCAGCTCGAAGGTCGGGAATGAAGTGACTGGTTTCCAGACGAAATTCGGATCGAACATGGTTTGGAGAATCGGAATGGCTGCCACATAGGTAAATGTGTTGAAAATGGCATACAACACCGAGTAGAAAAAATAGGGAATTGCGTATTTTTCGATTGGCTTTGCAAAGCCTAATAATCGCATATATGTTTTAAACATAGTGGAGTAAATTTGAGTTTGAAAAAAAGTCTCAACAAAGATAGGAAAATGAATTTAGAATCTGCAATTAACCCGCTATAATTCGCATTATTCATTCAAAATTGAAGCAGTTTTGTAGAGTTTGTCTTTTGCGTTGTGGTTTGTTGGTCGTCTTGTCGTGCCACAAGTTATCAACAATCTATCAAAGAGAAAATAAATTATATAAAAAATCGTTACCTTTGCAAAAATATATATATAAGTATTAAAACGAGGCACTCTTTCCGAAAATAGCAATGCACTGTTCTTGAAGATAGTATTTGGAACGGGGCGCAGAGTTGCCACAAACAAAATTGAATTATGAGTAAAAGAGATAAAGTGGAAACTATTGAAATTGACGATTTGAACGCGTTGCCCGAACTCTTGGACGGCAAACATCAGATTATACCGATTATCACGGGAGGGGATGAGCCGGTGCCGGAGGTCGAAATACCAGAGATAATTCCCATTTTGACCCTGCGAAGCTCCGTGTTGTTCCCCGGAGCGATTACCCCCATTACGGTCGGACGGGATAAGAGCATCAGTTTGGTGCGTGCGGTCAATGCCGAAGGAGGCATCTTGGGAGCCGTACTTCAAAAGGAGAGCGACGTGGAGGATCCCGCGCCAGACGATATGTACAAAGTGGGTACGGCAGCGCGCATTATCAAGATTTTGGAGATGCCTAATGGTAACTTGACGGTGATTCTCAATGGGTTGGAGAAAATTGAAATCACGGAGTATGTCTCCGTTGATCCCTATTTCAAGGCACGCGTGACTGCCTTGCGCGACGCGACGCCCGACATGAAGAGCATTGAATTTGAGGCTTTGGTGGATTCGGTGCGCGATGTAGCACTCAACATCATCAATGTGTCGCCCAATATGCCTAAGGAGGCGGCATTTGCCATCAAAAATATCGACTCCAAGCGGGGCATCATCAACTTCATCTGCTCAAATTTGGAGCTCTCGGATGAGGATCGTCAACTCTTGTTGGAGGCTCCCGGTCTGTTGGCACGTGCTCGCAAATTGTTGGAAATTTTGATTCGTGAGCAGCAGCTTGCTGAACTAAAAAATCAAATTCAGGAGCGGGTGAAACTGGAGATTGACAAGCAGCAGCGCGACTATTATTTGCAACAGCAGATGCGCACCATTCAAGACGAATTGGGTGAGGGTGGCGATGCCGACATCGAAAAGATGCGTGAGCAGGCAAAGACGAAAAACTGGTCTAAAGAGGTTGGCGAGACCTTCGAGAAGGAGCTGGTGAAGCTCGAACGACTGAATCCTGCTGTGGCAGAATACTCGGTGCAAATCACCTATCTGCAACTGATGTTGGAGCTGCCATGGGGCGAAACGACCAAGGATAATCTCGATTTGACGGCTGCTCGCGAGCGGCTCGATCATGATCATTTTGGTTTGGATGAGGTGAAAGATCGACTAATGGAGCATCTGGCGGTCATCAAATTAAAAGGTGATTTGAAATCGCCTATTCTTTGCCTCTATGGCCCTCCGGGAGTGGGTAAAACCTCGCTCGGCAAGTCGGTAGCAGCCGCTTTGGGTCGTAAATTCGGACGTATATCATTGGGTGGTCTGCACGACGAATCGGAGATTCGCGGACACCGCCGTACCTATATTGGAGCCATGCCGGGACGTATCATTCAGACCATCAAACGGTGCGGTTCGTCGAATCCCGTGATTATTCTTGACGAGGTGGACAAAGTGACGGCAAGCAACTACGGCGATCCGTCGAGTGCTCTTTTAGAGGTACTCGACCCCGAACAAAATACAACCTTTCACGACAACTACCTCGACATGGAATACGACCTGTCGAAGGTGTTGTTCATTGCTACGGCAAACAACGTGGGCAATATTTCGCCTGCTCTGCGCGATCGTATGGAGATGATTAACATACCGGGCTATCTGATTGAGGAGAAGGTACGTATCGCTACCGATCACCTTGTTGCCAAGCAGCGCGAGGCGCACGGCATCAAGGAGCAGGAACTCACGCTGGCACCCGAAGTGGTGGAGCGTATCATTGAGGGTTACACGCGGGAGTCGGGTGTGCGTTCGCTCGACAAGCATTTAGCAAAAATTGCCCGTGCGCGAGCTAAACAGATTGCTTTCGATGAGGCTTTTGCCCCAGAAGTGACAGCAAAAGATACGGAGAAAATTCTGGGTATGCCCAAATTCCTTAAGGAGGAGTACGAGGTGGCAGATATGGTGGGTGTTGTGACGGGCTTGGCATGGACTGAAGTCGGTGGTGATATCCTCTACATTGAGTCGGTGCTGACCCCCGGAAAGGGTAAGATTAGCCTGACAGGTAACTTGGGCGATGTGATGAAGGAGTCGGCAACCATTGCCCATGAGTGGGTGATGGCGCACCACAAAGAGCTGGGCATCGATCCTGTGATGTTCGAGCAGAACGATATTAATATTCATGTGCCGGAGGGGGCTATTCCGAAAGATGGACCCTCGGCAGGTGTGACGATGGTCACCTCGATTGTCTCGACTTACACGGGTCGCAAGGTGCGTGAGCGCATTGCCATGACAGGTGAGACCACGTTGCGGGGGCGCGTAATGCCCGTGGGGGGTGTGCGTGAGAAGATCCTTGCCGCCAAACGTGCCGGCATCACGCAGCTCATCCTCTCGGAGGAGAACCGCAAGGATATTACCGAGATTAAACCCGAATACATTGATGGACTGACCTTCCACTACGTGCGTACGAATATGGATGTGCTGGGGTTGGCTCTCGAACAAAAATAGAGACAAGCAATGAAATTTATAGCAATCATCCCTGCTCGCTACGCTTCGACGCGTTTTCCGGCTAAGCCGTTGGCTCTGTTGGGCGGTAAACCTGTGATTCAGCGTGTTTACGAGCAGGTGGCTGGGGTGTTAGATGATGCGGTAGTTGCCACTGACGATCAACGTATCTACGATGCTGTGTTGGCATTTGGTGGCAAGGCAGAGATGACTTCAACCGTTCATAAAAGTGGTACGGATCGCTGTTGGGAGGCCTATTGTAAGCAGGGTAAGGAGTACGATGTAGTGGTTAATGTGCAGGGCGATGAGCCCTTCATCCACCGCTCGCAACTGGAGGCAATTTGCCACTGTTTCGACAATCCGACCACTGATATTGCTACCCTTGTCAAACCGTTCACCGAGGCGGATGGATTGGCAGCACTTGAAAATCCAAATTCGCCCAAAGTGGTGGTCGATGCTCAATCGTGCGCCTTGTATTTCTCGCGCTCGGTGGTGCCTTATTTGCGCGGTGTGCCGCGTGAGGAGTGGCTCGCATCGCACATCTTTTATAAACATATAGGAATGTACGCCTTCCGTACCGAGGTCTTGCATCGGGTCACTTCGCTGCCGCAATCGCCCCTCGAACGGGCTGAATCGTTGGAACAGCTGCGGTGGATTGAGAACGGATACCGCATTGGTGTGGGTATTTCGGATAGGGAGACCATTGGTATCGACACGCCCGAAGATTTGGCACGTGCGGAGGAATTTCTGAATTCTAAATTTAAAAAATAAAAATATGGTGTTTATCGCAGGACCTTGTGTCATCGAGTCGGCAGAGTTGCTCGACACGATTGCAGCCAAATTGGCGGATATAAATGCACGCTTGGGGGTGGATATTCTCTTCAAGGCATCGTTCGACAAGGCAAATCGCACCTCCATCTCATCTTTTCGCGGTCCGGGTATCGATCGCGGCTTGCAGATGTTAGCAGATGTGCGTTCGAAATGGGGTTTGCGTCTGCTGACCGACATTCACGAATCGTGGCAGGCGGCTCCTGTGGGGGAGGTGGTCGATGTGATTCAGATTCCTGCATTCCTCTGCCGTCAAACCGATTTGTTGATTGCTGCGGCGAAGACGGGTCGCACGGTGAATATCAAAAAAGCACAGTTCCTCTCAGGTGTGGATATGCAATATCCCTGCGAGAAGGCACGCGAAGCGGGTGCACAGGATATTTGGCTCACAGAGCGAGGTAACATCTACGGATACAATAACTTAGTGGTTGATTTCCGTAATATTCCCGATATGCTGAAGCTGGTTCCAACGGTGGTGATGGACTGCACTCACTCGGTACAACGTCCGGGAGCTGCGGGGGGTACAACGGGCGGCAATCGCGAATTTGTGCCCGCCATGGCACTCGCCGCGAAGGCTTTTGGTGCCAACGGGTTTTTCTTTGAAGTGCATCCCGATCCCGACCACGCACGGAGCGATGGTCCGAATATGCTCTACCTTGACGATTTGGAACAGGTGATAAAATCTCTTTTATAAGATGACTGATACGACAAAAGCCCAGATACTGGAGGTGGCACGCCGAGCCGTGCATACTGAAATGCTGGCACTCAAAGATTTGGAAGCATCACTGGGCGACCAGTTTGCCGGAGCTGTGGAGATTATTCTCGCCGGGCAGGGCAAAACAATCATCACCGGCATGGGTAAGTCGGGCTTGGTAGGACGCAAGATTGCTGCTACGCTTGCCTCGACTGGTACGCCGAGCTTTTTTTTACATCCCGGAGAGGCATTTCATGGCGATTTGGGTATGATTTCGAAAGAGGATGTGGTAGTGGCACTCTCGTTTTCGGGTGAGACGGACGAAATTCTGAAAATCGTCCCTTTCATCCATGCCAATGGCAATAAGCTTATCTCGATGACGGGTAATTCGGAGTCGGCACTGGCTAAAAATTCGGATATTCACCTCAATGTGGCGGTCAAGGAGGAGGCGTGTATCTTGCACCTTGCGCCCACCACCTCGACCACGGCGCAAATTGCCATGGGTGACGCTTTGGCGGTCTCTCTGATGCAGATGCGCGGCTTCACGAGCATTGATTTTGCTCGTTTGCATCCGGGCGGAAGCCTCGGTCGTCGCTTACTGATGACCGTTGAGAATGTCATGCGCAAGGAGAATTTACCTGTTGTGGCACCCGACTGTTCGGCTACGGAGATGATTCACACCATCAGTAAGGGTGGCTTGGGTCTGATTATTATCTGTGATGGCGATCGAATTGAAGGCATCGTGACCGATGGCGATATCCGTCGTGCGATGGAGCGTCGGCAGGCTGAATTTTTCAACATCACAGCAGCTGATATTGCTACGCGCAACCCCAAGACGATTCATGCCGACCAGAAGTTGATTGTGGCGGAGAAGGAGATGACCAATAGTAAGGTAACTTCATTGTTGGTGACCGATGAGACGGAAAAATTGATAGGCGTAATTCAAATTTACGATATAAAATTATAGATACGGTGTGGTTGTTGCAATTTGCGAAGTAAACATCGTTGATTATGACAACTTCTAAAGTATCCGACCGGCTCACCTCGCAGGAGCGAGATGCGTTGAAAGAGAGCGATTTCGGGATTCCTGAGATGCGCGAATATCCCTTGACCGATGCTCAGCATCTGCGCTCGGCAGAAGCTTATTTTCGTTTTGCGCCCGATGATCGCAAACACTTGTTGGCGCAGCGCATTGTGACGCGTGCCGCTGAGTTGGGCATTCGGGTGCATAGTCCGCATGTGCTTGCTTGGGCGCAGGGGCACAAGCCACATCCATAGTTTATTTTATCTTCTTTCTCGCGCGGTATGTCGTGGGGTTTTGCCGATACAAAAGGTACGTGAACAAAAACTTTTCCCTCATGTTCTTTCTTGAAAGAACATGAGGGAAGTTTGTCTATCAATCCTCCTCGTCGAGTAGAAATAGACTCTCGACGCTCTTGCCGAATAGGCGCGCAATCTTGAGCGCGAGCAACGTGGATGGGATGAAACGACCTGTCTCGATGGCGTTGATGGTCTGGCGACTTACGCCAATGTGATCCGCTAACTGCTGCTGGGTCATGCGCGTTTCGGCACGTTCGATGTGCAGTCTATTCTTCATCGCGCACCTCCTTTCTCAATAGCCACAACTTGAAACGGAAGAGGATGAAAAAGAGCAATGGCGTGGTGAATAGGTTGTAAAGCATGATGTTGAGGAAGTCGATGTCGTAGACTGTGAGGGCGGCAACAATCAAGAGACCGTAGTTGACATAGAGGGCAATAAGCAGCGAATCGAGTCGTAGTTTGGCAATCAACTCATCTTCGATCTTCTCGCGCGAGCAACTGACGAAAATTGTCCCCAAGCAGAAGCCGATGAGGGCAATGTTGTTTACCATGCGACTCATTGTTTCTGATAAATTTGGCACCGACACGTCATACATTATAATGATGATGCCCAAAATGGTAGTTGGAACTAAAATAACCCAGCCGATTTTCTTAAAACCGTAGGGCAATAAAAAATTGTTTTTCATAAGGCAGTGTTTTTTTTGAGTTTTGCAAGTCGATGGACGTGCGCATTCATCCTGCTTGCTATTGCAAATGTAATGTATGTTTTACATATATGCAAGTAAACTTGACAATATTTGTGTCGAACGAGTGAAAAATAGTAGGAAATAGGACAATCGTTTGATGGTCAAAAGAAAAAATCGTATCTTTGTAAATGGTCTGTGACCGAATAATTGAAAAGAAATGGACAAGATACAAGATGAAATCATCGACGAGTTTGCCATGTTCGATGAGTGGCTCGATAAATACGAATACTTAATCAGCCTGAGCGAGACACTGCCCACGATTGCTCCCGATCATCGCATGGGGCAATATCTGATTCAAGGGTGTCAATCCCGTGTGTGGGTCGATGCTCGATTGGAGGAAGGGCGCATTTTTTACACTGCTGATAGCGACGCTATCATCACGAAAGGTATTGTAGCACTGTTGATTAGGGTGCTCAATGGTCGAACTCCGCGTGAGGTACTTGATACGGAGCTCTACTTTATTGATGTGATTGGATTGAGTGCCAACCTGTCGCAGACGCGCGCGAATGGATTAGCTGCCATGGTAAAACAGATGCGACTTTACGCCCTTGCATTCGAAAGTAAACTGGAAGCTGAAAGAAAATAGACCAAGCATGACACCCGAAGAGATTTTGCGGGTCGAAAAGGATATCGTCCTGACCCTGAAAAACATATATGATCCAGAAATTCCGGTCAACATCTACGATTTGGGATTGATTTACGAAATAGATTTTGCTCCTGACGGCGTGGCGACCATTCGCATGACCCTCACTGCCCCCAACTGTCCGATGGCTGATATGCTGGTTGAGGATGTGAATATGGAAGTGGCGAAAGTTGACGGCGTGCAGGAGGTTAATGTTGTCCTCACGTTCGATCCCATCTGGGATAAGAGCATGATGTCCGAAGAGGCGTTGCTGGAGCTGAACCTGTTATAAGCATGGCGACCGAAGGCGAAGCGCGGATGCTTAACCGTTTGTTGGCGGGTGCTGATCGCTATGATTGCGGCAATTATTTGTTGGAGCTGCCGAACTTGAATCGCAGTGAGATTTTACTCGATTTGGCGTATGATCGTCTGCGACGCAAATTCAATGCGGTGCACGACCTCTTCATGGAAGCGGATGAAAATTGGAACCAGACCTTCTATTTGATGTTTTTTCGCACTTTGGGCGACAAGCGCAATCAAACTGCCTACCTGACCCTTGCTCGCCGCGTGAGCTATGCTATGGTGCTGCGCGAACGTGCTTCGTTGCACAATGTGGAGGCGTTGATGTTTGGTTGTTCGGGGCTACTGGAACTTTATGAACACGATATTTATACGCTTGACTTGCAGCGTGATTTCGAATACCTTGCCGCTAAGTACGACATCGAACCGATGGATGCTGCGGAGTGGGATTTGACGCGCATTCAACCTGCGAATCACCCGGTGTTGCGACTGGCGCAGGCAGCTGCGTTTATGGTTTGCCACGAATTTGTGATGGATCGTGTGCTCAATTGTCGCGCTACGGATGATGTGGCGAACCTTTTTCGGGTAGAGGCATCGACCTATTGGTCGACCCATTATTTGCCCGCCTCCACTTCGTCTGATATCCCGAAGCGAATAGGTGCTTTCAAATCGAATATGTTGGGTATCAACTTGGTAGCCATCATGCAATATGCCTATGGAAGTTATATTGCCAGTGATGTGCTACGCGATCGCGCGGTGACGCTGCTGGAGCGGCTCGAAGCCGAGGATAATATTTACATCCGTCATTGGCAGGCGCAGGGACTTATGTCTCGCAATGCCTTCGAATCGCAGGCGTTACTTCAATTGGCGACCGAATATTGCATCGAAAAACGTTGCGAGGAGTGCCCCGTGGGGCGACGCAGAATAAAATGTGCGACAGAAGATTGATTTATTGCAAAAAATACCTATTTTTGTAAGATTTAAAATAAAGAATTAAATAGATTTCATACCTATATGGATATAGCAACAGGTTTAATTAAGTTGTTCTTTGGTTCGAAAAACGACAAAGACCGCAAAGAGATTCAGCCCTATCTCGACAAGATAAAGGCTGTCTACCCGACTATCGAAAAGCTTTCGAACGACGAACTACGTGCCCACAGTGACGATTTGAAGAGGCAAATTGCTGACTTTATCGCTAGTGATGAGGCGCGCATCGTTGAACTGAAGGCAACGCTGGAACTCGACACAACGTCGCTTGCTGAAAAGGAGAAAATCTCGAAAGAGGTGGATAATACCATCAAGCGTATTGATGATAAAATCGAGGAAAAACTCGATCAAATTTTGCCTGAAGCTTTTGCTATTATGAAAGATACGGCGCGCCGTTTCGCTCAAGGCGACACGGTCGTGGTTACAGCAACTGACTTTGATCGTGACTTGGCGGCAACGAAAGATTTTGTGACTATCGACGGTGATAAGGCAATTTATGCTACCCATTGGCTTGCGGGCGGTAATGACGTGAAGTGGGATATGGTGCACTACGATATGCAGCTTTTTGGCGGCGTGGTGTTGCACAAAGGACGCATTTCCGAGATGGCTACGGGTGAGGGTAAAACCCTTGTGGCAACACTTCCTGTGTTCCTCAATGCGCTGGCAAAGAAGGGCGTACACTTGGTGACAGTCAATGACTACCTCGCACGTCGTGACTCGGAGTGGATGGGACCAATGTATGAATTTCATGGACTTTCGGTGGATTGTATCGACCGTCATCAACCCAACTCGGAGCAGCGTCGCAAGGCGTATATGGCTGATATTACGTTCGGTACGAACAACGAATACGGTTTTGACTACCTGCGTGATAATATGGCATCGTCGCCCAAAGATTTGGTGCAACGCAAGCACCACTACGCTATTGTCGATGAGGTCGACTCGGTGTTGATTGATGATGCGCGTACGCCGTTGATTATTTCGGGTCCTGTGCCCAAAGGGGATGATCAATTTTTCGAGCAGTATCGTCCCTCGATTGAAAATCTCTACAATTTGCAGAAAAACTTGGTCACCGGACTTCTCTCTGAGGCACGTCAGCTGCTTGCGGAGGGCAAGAACGACGAAGGTGGCGTGAAATTGTACCGCGCACACAAGGGTCTGCCGAAATATAAGCCGCTGATTAAGTTCCTTTCCGAGACGGGTAACAAGGCGCAGTTGCAGAAGACTGAGAATACATATATGTCTGATAATAACCGTCGTATGCCGGAAATTGTCGATGATTTGTATTTCGTAATCGACGAGAAACTAAACTCGGTGGAGCTCACCGATAAGGGACACGAGGTGTTGTCGAAATATTTTAATGAGGACGGATTCTTTGTGATGCCCGATATTGGCAGCGAGGTTGCTGATCTCGAAAAAGGAACCCTTTCACTCGAGGAAAAAGCTAAAAAACGCGACGAAGTAATCAGCGATTACTCCATCAAATCGGAGCGTGTACACACCGTGATTCAGTTGTTGAAAGCCTATGCGATGTTCGAAAAAGACATCGAATATGTGGTGATGGACAACAAAGTGAAGATTGTCGATGAGCAAACCGGTCGTATTTTGGACGGTCGTCGCTACTCCGATGGTCTGCACCAAGCTATTGAGGCTAAGGAACATGTGAAGGTGGAGGCTGCAACGCAGACCTTCGCTACGGTCACCTTACAGAACTATTTCCGTATGTACCACAAACTTTCGGGTATGACCGGTACGGCGGAGACCGAGGCATCGGAGTTCTGGAGCATCTATAAATTGGATGTGGTTGTGATTCCGACCAACCGTTCGATTATTCGTGATGATCGTCAGGATTTGATTTATAAGACCAAGCGCGAGAAATATAACGCCGTGATTGACGAGATTGTGAAGCTTGTTGAGAAGGGGCGACCCGTGTTGGTTGGTACAACATCAGTCGAGATTTCTGAGCTGTTGAGTCGTATGCTTAATCTGCGTGGATTGAAACATAACGTGCTGAATGCCAAGCAACACCAGTTGGAGGCTCAAGTGGTTGCCGAAGCTGGACGTTCGGGGCAGGTGACCATCGCTACGAATATGGCAGGTCGTGGTACCGATATTAAATTAACACCTGAGGTGAAGACTGCGGGAGGTCTTGCAATCATCGGTACGGAGCGTCACGAGAGCCGTCGTGTCGATCGCCAGTTGCGCGGTCGTGCGGGTCGTCAGGGTGACCCCGGATCATCGCAATTCTTTGTCTCTCTGGAGGATGACTTGATGCGTCTGTTCGGATCGGGGCGTATTGCTGCCATGATGGATCGTATGGGACTCAAGGAGGGCGAGGTGATTCAGGCCGGTATGATGACCAAGGCGATTGAGCGCGCACAGAAAAAGGTCGAGGAGAATAACTTTGGCATTCGTAAACGGTTGTTGGAGTACGATGATGTGATGAACTCGCAACGAGAGGTGATTTACACCCGTCGTCGTCATGCCCTTTATGGTGAGCGGATTGAGATTGATTTGAACAATATCATGTACGACTATGCCGACAATTTTGTGGAGGTGAATCGTTCGTTGGATTTCGAGGAGTTTCGTGTGGAACTGATTCGCGAAGTGGCAACGGAGCCCACATTCGACGAGGCAACTTATGCCGATGCGAAGAATGAGGAGTTAGTTGAGTTGATAGTCAAGGATATGAAAGAGGTGTATGCGCGTCGCTCGAAGGCGACTGCCGACACTGTGCGTCCGATTATGGAGCGTATTTATGAGGATCGAAAGGAGCAAATGGATTCAAATATTTATTTCCCGCTTACGAATGGTCACTTGGGCTACAACGTACCCGTGAATTTGCAGCGTTGCAAGGATTCAGATGGAGTTGAAATTTATAAAGTATTCTCTAAAGTGGTGATGTTCACAACCATTGATGATGCGTGGCGTGAGCATTTGCGCGAAATGGACGATTTGCGTCAGAGTGTGCAAAATGCCACCTACGAGCAGAAAGATCCACTGTTGATTTATAAATTTGAGTCGTTCGGACTCTTCTCGAAGATGTTGATTAAGGTCAACCGCGAGGTGCTTTCGGTGCTCAACAAGGCGTATATTCCAGTGCGCGATAATAATGCCGAAACAGTGCAACGTGAACAGCAGCAGCACGCTAAGGTTGATGTGAATAAATTGCAAGCTTCGCGTATGCAGGCTGCAGCGCAAGCTGGTCAAGCCGAAAAACAGAAACCAATGCCGCTGCACGCTGAGAAGAAGGCGGGGCGCAATGATCCATGTCCTTGTGGTAGCGGCAAGAAATATAAAAACTGTCACGGCAAAGGTTTGTAGGGATGGGCTATCAGGAGGAAAAACAGCGGCAGTTAGATGTGCGTTATTTGCGAATGGCACGCATTTGGGCGGAAAATTCCTACTGCGTGCGTCGTCAAGTCGGAGCGTTAATTGTTAAGGATAAGATGATTATCTCGGATGGTTACAACGGCACACCTTCCGGATTTGAAAACGTGTGCGAGGACGATGAGGGCAAAACAAAACCCTGCGTGCTACATGCAGAGGCGAATGCCATCACCAAAGTCGCAAAAAGTGCCAATAATTGCGACGGCTCGACCCTCTATATCACGGCTTCGCCTTGCATCGAGTGTTCGAAACTCATTATTCAGGCGGGTATTCGGCGCGTGGTTTACTGCGAAGAGTACCGTTCGGAGGAAGGTTTGGCGTTGCTGCGTAAAGTCGGCATCGAATGTGTACAACGTGAAATCGAATAGCACAAAATAAAACGGGGAGCTTTTGAGCTTCCCATTTTTTTATTAGCATTACGTATGATGAAAATTGTCATAATCGGAGCCACTTCGGGTATTGGACTGGCAACAGCGCGCGCTTGCATCCGTAAAGGATGGCGCGTAGGCGTGGCAGGTCGCCGTGCAAGTGCACTCGAAACTTTGCGTCGCGAAGCACCCGAACAAGTGGAAGTTGCAGAGTTGGATGTCACGAAGAATGATGCTCCAATGCGACTTAACGAGTTGATTGTCAAGTTAGGCGGTATGGATATTTACCTTCATTGCGCAGGTGTCGGAAGTCAAAATGCAGCACTCGATCCAGCCATTGAAATTGCAACAGCTCAGACCAATGTCACGGGATTTACGCGCATGGTGACGGCAGCTTTTGCCCACTTCAGAGCGTGTGGCGGCGGACACCTTGCCGCCATCAGCTCCATAGCCGGAACGCGTGGACTCGGTGCCGCACCAGCTTATTCTGCTACGAAGCGTTTTCAAAATACCTATCTCGATGCCTTGGCGCAACTCTCACACATGGAGCACCTTGCGATTCATATTACCGATATTCGTCCCGGATTTGTGGCTACGGATTTGCTGCGCGATGGAAATTATCCGATGTTGATGCGTGCCGAAGATGTTGCCGATCAGATTATTCGTGCACTCGAAAAGCAAAAACGGCGAATCGTGATTGATCGCCGTTATGCTCTATTAGTTTTCTTCTGGCATCTGCTGCCCCAAGGATTGTGGGAACGGCTGACGGTGAAGACAAAGCGTTAAATGATAAATAGTTACTCCACGTATAGCACCAAGCCTTTGAGATATTCGCCTTCGGGATGGTAGATGTTGATGGGGTGGTCGGCGGGTTGTGTCACTTGGTGCAAGATGCGTACTTTGCGTCCTGCAATGGCTGCAGCGGAAAAAACGGTCGTGCGAAATAACTCCTTCGAGACTGCTTGTGAACAGGAGAATGTGAATAAAATGCCACCGCTCTTTATTTGAGATAAAGCTCTTGTATTTAAGCGTTTATAACCCTGTAAGGCGTTGCCTAATACTTTATAATGTTTCGCAAATGCGGGTGGGTCGAGGATGATGAGGTCGTATTTGTCGCCAATATCCCGTAAGTATTCCATGGCATCGGCAGCCAGTGCCGTGTGGGCGACCTCTGTGCCGAAATTGAGTCGGATGTTCTCCTCGGTCAGTGCGATGGCGCGCTCCGATGAATCGACAGAGCAGACCTCTTTGGCTCCGCCCGAAAGGGCATAAACCGAAAATCCACCCGTGTAGCAGAAGGTATTGAGCACCGTGCGCCCTTTTGCGTAGTGGCGTACCAGCTCGCGATTTTCGCGTTGGTCGAGAAAGAAACCAGTCTTTTGTCCCTCCTCCCAGTTGACTAAAAATTGCTCACCGTGTTCGCGTACGACGTGCGATTTGTGGTCGGAGGAGCCCCAAAGGTAACCATCGACTGCGCCTGTAAAGGTCTTGGACAGCGTTTGCGAACTTTTGTCGTAAACGGCGGTAATTTGCTCGCCGTAAATAGTGCGCAAGGCGGCAGCAATTTCGAGTCGTGCATGGTACATTCCAAGCGAATGGCATTGAATAACAGCTGTTTTGCCATAAATATCCACGACTAATCCCGGCAGCGAATCACCTTCGCCATGCACCAAACGATAGCAATTTGTATCCTCTTCATCGGTCAGCCGCAGGGTGCGTCGCACGTCGCGAGCCACCGAAATATGGTGTTGCCACCATGTGGCATCAATCGACTCCTGTTCGAAGGTGAGCACACGCACGGCAATTGAGCCGACTTGATAGTGTCCGCGAGCGAGAAATTTACCCGACTGGCTGTATATGTCAACCAGCGCACCTTCGGCGATTTCAGACTCGTCTTCGGCTGATATATAGTCTATTGCCCCCGAAAAAATCCATGGGTGGTAGCGTTCGAGAGACTCCTCTTTACCCTTGCGAAGGTGTATTTGTGGTATCATTTTTCTTTCGTTTTATTTTCTGTGTGTGTTGCAAATCGTTGTAAATATGGGTGCAAACCCACGCGTCGGTGGCGGCATAAATTTGTTGTTTATCGGTCAGTGTGGTTGCCTCCCAGTTGCTCAAGCGTTGGGCTTTCGAGACCCGTTTGCCCAGCACAATGGCCGAAAGTTTGCGCAAACTCTTCTCCTCGATGCCCCATTCGGATGCGATGGATTGCAAATCGATGAATCCACCATCGCGAAATGGTCGTATTTGGCGCAACGAACGTAAATCTCCTGCTACATCAGCACCAATTTTGAGAATTTGCTTCGATTCCAAAAGTTGAATAATTGGCTTGTCAAAACGAATTTTATGCAGACGGAATAGGTAGCAAATCGTGGGTGTGGAGAGTTGCAGCAAGGATACTCGGAACGTGACTCCCACACGAAATGAGGGGCGTGTTTCGGTGTCGAATCCCAATAAGGGCTGCTGCATCAAAAATTTGCAAGCCTCAGCCACATCGCGATCCTCGTCAATGATGCGAATCGGTCCTTTGAACTCGATTGCTGGCAATGCCGCGGTCTGCTCGTTGCTAATTTTATTGATATATATTTTCTTCGTACTCATTTGTGATGCAAAGATACTTATTTTAGTGTCAGTTTCCCGTTCGTGAGGGTCGAAATTTTACCTTCGGTGAGCAATGCTT
Source organism: Alistipes sp. (assembly GCA_036652255.1). Taxonomy (GTDB): domain Bacteria; phylum Bacteroidota; class Bacteroidia; order Bacteroidales; family Rikenellaceae; genus Alistipes. The sequence continues at coordinate 132,930 of JAVVWE010000003.1, forward strand.
CGGTTGCGTCGGCTACTTGACTGGGGTCGCAGCGAAAATGGGACGCTAACTCTTTGAGATGTAGGTCATTTTCAGATAGCAGTTTAATAATTTCGTCGCGACTTACCATGGGGCGGCGACTTCGTCGTTTTGACAGACAAATGTCGCAAATATTGCAGGGCGTAGGGTGCTCCGTGCCGAAATATTCTTCTAACACTTCGCTGCGGCAACGCTCTTGGTTCGAGGTGTAGGCGAGCATCTGTGCAAAGCGTTCGCGCATAAGCTCTTGCCGTCGTTTGTATGTTTCGGGAGCAATATACAAGTCGGCAATTGGCAAGCGTTCTTCGTCGAAAAAAAGAATAGGAGAACGGTTCGAGGGAATGTAGCGAATTAGGCGCAGTTGCCACATTCGTTTTAGTAACTCCTTGACTCGTTGGATAGTATACCCGCTCCAAAGTGCTAATTCGCCCTCGTCGATGGGGCGGAAGTCGATAAAAATTCCATCGTATAGGCGCAGTAGCGTGCGGATAAACGGATCGAGGTCGTTGCGCTCGATTCGAATTTTGTAAAGGTCGTCACGACTGACGCAAAACATCACACGTGCCGCATTGTCCTGTTCGTCGGTGAGGGTCATGTAGCCGTTTTGACGAAGTAATTTCAGTGCATTTTGCACCATACCTATATATATATGCTCGCGAGAGCAAAAATCGTAGATGTTGAAGAGAAACGATGCCTGCGCGCCGTCACCGATGCCCACTTGCAGGTAGGAACAAATCTTTTCGTATATTTCTTTAATCTTTTCGAGCGGTGGAAATTCGGCATCGAAGCGGCGTACAATCCGCCTTTCATCGTCCGAGGCGACGAGCAAAACAGCATAGCTGCGTGCTCCATCGCGCCCTGCACGTCCTGCCTCTTGATAGTAACTTTCGAGCGAATCGCAAGGTGCATAGTGAACCACAAAACGCACATCTGGTTTATCAATTCCCATGCCAAATGCGTTGGTAGCCACCATAATACGCACTTTGCCTTTGAGCCATTCATCTTGTCGAATCGAGCGTTCGGCATAGGCTAATCCGCCGTGATAGGCAGCTGATGAGATGCCCTCTTGGCGCAATAAATCAGCAACCTGCTGTGTCCCTTCGCGCGTGCGTACATAGACAATGCCCGAGCCCTCAACGTTGTGCGCGATGCGCAGCAGTTGTTCGTTTTTGTCGTCTACGTGACGGACGCTGTACGAAAGATTTGGGCGGGCAAAACTACTGCGTAGAATATTGGGCTCGGCGAAATGCAGCTGGGTCATGATATCTTCAGCAACGGATTGTGTTGCCGATGCGGTCAGTGCAAGGACGGGAATGCTGTCAGGCAGCAATTTACGCAGCTCGGCAATGCGTAAGTAAGCAGGACGAAAATCGTAGCCCCATTGCGAAATGCAGTGCGCTTCGTCCACTGCCAAGAGCCGCACATCCATACGTTGTACGCGTAGTCTAAAGGATTCAGTTGCAAGACGTTCTGGTGCTACATAAAGGAATTGCATATCTCCATAAGCGCAATTATCGAGTGCGATATCTATCTGGCGAGGTGAGAGTCCTGAGTGGATTGCCACGGCGCGAATTCCTCGTGCCCGCAAGCCATCAACTTGGTCTTTCATCAGGGCGATGAGTGGCGTTATGACGATGCATAGTCCTCCGCCTGCCAGTGCTGGAATCTGATAAGTGAGTGATTTGCCGCCACTTGTGGGCATGAGTGCAAGTGTGTCGCGCCCCGCGAGTACGGAACGGATAATTTGTTCCTGCATGGGGCGAAACGTGTCGAAACCCCAATAGCGTTTCAGCACTTCGTGAATCTTGTCGGCAGCTTGTTCCATCGTTGCAAAGATAGCGATTCTGTGCGAATTTACGTCCACCCAAAATTGATTAAAAAATGCAAAAATTAGGTTGTTCGAAAAATTATTCATACTTTTGTAAAATTAATGCGTTAATTCACAATGAAGATTCGAGACGAATATAAAGTACGAGAGATTGCAGGTGAGCAAGTTGTCATCATGCAAGGTCGCTTTGGTGCGGACATGACGAAGGTTATTTCGCTCAACGATTCGTCGCTTTTTCTGTGGAATGAGCTGCAGGGGCGTGAATTTGATGTTGCCGATGTTGCTCGTTTGTTGACGGAACATTACGGCATTGATGCTGCAACTGCGGAGCGTGATGGTGCAGCGTGGATTGCGAAATTAGAGTCGTGTAAATTGGTGTAATTGGTGCGTTTGAAGAGATACATAGCGTTATTGTTGTTGGGAATCTACCTCTTTGCGGTGGGTTCTCCGACCTATGCTACGTTGACTTGTCAGTGTATCACCGAATCTTATGCACATGGATGTTGCGAACATTGCGGTCATGTGGAGGATGTTTCGGACGGACAAACCATGCTCCAAGCCCCTTGTTGTAGCGATAATCATAGCCTTGATATTGAACTTTATACCGATGCTTCGCAGGACGCTGCTCGGCACGCTCGTCGCGTGTTTATTGCCGAATTGCCATCTGCATTGGTCGCTGATGCCATTGTATCAGTCGAATACACACTTCCCATGGTCTGCGGCTTGGTCGTGGATCGATATTCTTCGTCCGTTCCGGACGTTCATGTTTCGTCTTGCGGGCTGCGCGCACCGCCGGTATTGGCATAAAAACTCGATTCGATGCGGGTCATGGCGACCTGCCGCAAGTTTTTTTACCAATAACTTACAAAGATGAAAATCAATAAAATAAAACTATTTACAACCCTGTTATTTCTCGTTGCGTGCGGCTCATTGCGTGCGCAAGATATTAAAGGTATCGTGCTTGATTCTGATAATCAGCCTTTGGTTGGAGCTGCTGTTTACTGGGACGACACCAATGTGGGTGCGAGTACGGATGTTGCTGGCGAATTCACACTTCACCGAGTGAAAGGTTATAACAATTTGATTGCTACTTATTTGGGATGTGTGAACGATACGCTTCGTGTGGTTTCGGGCGCGGAACGCGTTTCGTTCAAATTACAATCGGACGGAGTTGCTGTCGAAAATGTGATTGTCGAGGGTTCGCAGCGCGGAAATTATGTCCGCAGCGAGGGCATCGGCAAAAGCGAAATGATTTCGTTTGCGGGTCTGTGCAAGATGGCGTGCTGCAATTTGGCGGAGAGTTTTGAAAATTCTGCCTCGGTAACGGTGGGGTATAGCGATGCAATTTCGGGCGCACGTCAGATTAAAATGTTGGGTTTAGCAGGAACTTATACGCAGATTTTAGACGAAAATCGTCCTATCATGCGCAGTTTGAGTTCGCCTTATGGGCTGAGTTATACGCCCGGTATGTGGCTCAACTCGATTCAAGTGTCGAAGGGTGTTGCATCGGTTACCGCTGGACACGAGGCGATTACGGGACAGATTAACCTCGAACATCGCAAGCCGACAGACGATGAACGACTCTTTGTGAACCTCTATTTGGACGATGAGTTGCGTCCCGAAGCAAATATTTCGACCGCCTTTCCTGTGACTAAAAATAAGAAACTTTCGAGTGTCATCATGGTGCACGGGTCAATGGATACGCATGTGCGTGATATGGATCACAACAATGATGGTTTCCTTGATCTCCCGAAGGCAGATCAACTCAATTTTGCGAATAAATGGCTCTATGCTGCCGACAATGGAACACAGATACGTTGGGGTTGGAAATACGTGCGCGAGAATCGTTTGGGTGGCATGGTTGATTACAAAAAATCGTTGTACGATCAGATGCTGAAGAGCGTTTGGACGAACAAACCACTCTATGGATCGGAGATTCGCAATCGTGGGGCGAACGGCTATTTCAAGATTGGAACTCCTGTTGGACCGGCTGTTTACGACAAAGATGAACAGAGCGAATTGCGTTCGAATATCGCCTTTGTCGCAGATTTCGACCATTTTAATGAGGATGCCTATTTTGGACTCAATACCTATAAAGGCAATGAAAATACGTTGTCGGCGAATTTGATGTACAGCCACTATTTCACCTATCGTTCGTCGTTGATTGTTGGTTTACAGGCACAGATGCTTTCGCTCAATGAGCTGTTGTTGAATCGTTTGCCCGGTGAGAATAAGACATTTCAAACTACAACAACCAACATGGATCGCGATGAAAACGAGGTGGGTGCTTATGCCGAATACACCTATTCAATAAAGGATAAATTTTCGATTGTGGCGGGTGTGCGTGGTGATTACAACACTTTTTACAAAAAATGGTACTTCACGCCACGTGGACACATCAAGTGGAACATCACGCCGACCACCACTTTTCGCGGTTCGGCAGGTATGGGCTACCGTTCGACGAATGTCATTACGGACAATATCGGTATTCTTGCCACTGGGCGACATATCGTCTTGCCAGCTGATTTCCGCAATTTCAACCGCATGGAGAAGGCGTTGACTTTCGGCGGTAGCCTCACACAGACCTTCAATTTGATTGAGCCGGGGGCTGCGACCCTCAGCTTGGACTATTTCCGTACGCAATTCTACAACGCGGTGGTGGCAGATCAGGAGATGGATGCGCAGAATATTTACATTTACAATACAGATTCGCGCTCCTATACGGATACTTACCAACTCGACTTCTCGTGGACACCCGTGCAGCGTCTTGATATTTTCGCAACGTTCCGCTATACGAACTCTTCGATGACTATCAATCGCCCCAATCATACGACGGCGCGTGTAGAACGCCCGTTGGTCGGACAGTACAAAACGTTGCTTAACGTGCAGTATGCCACAAAGTTCCGTCGTTGGGTCTTTGACGTTACGGCGCAGTATAACGGCAAGAGCCGCATCCCGACTCAGACAGGTAATCTGGCAGATTCGCACTATTCGCCCAGCTATCCGATGTTCTTTGCGCAAGTGAGTCGCAAGGTCGGCAAGTTTGATATTTATGTTGGCTGCGAGAATATTGCTGACTATCGTCAGGAAAATCCGATTATGCACGCTGATGCCCCCTTCTCGTCGGGTTTCAACTCGTCGCTTATTTGGGGTCCGCTCATGGGACGAAAATTTTATGCTGGATTACGCTTTAATTTGTTTTAAACTTAAATTTAAATAGATTATGAAAAAAATCTTGTTAGTGTGCCTGATGACCGTGATGGGTCTCGGCATCTGCTCGGCGCAGAGACAGTCGGGAAAGAAAAGCACGGTGTCGACGGTCGTTTTCGCAGCTGAAATTGATTGTGATCACTGTGTGTCGAAAATTATGAACAACATTCCGTCGCTCGGTAAAGGGGTGAAGGATGTGAAGACGGATTTGAAGACGAAAGAGGTGACTGTTTTGTTTGATGCCTCGAAGAATGATGTAGCGAATATTGCCAAAGGACTGGAATCGCTGAAGGTGAACGTTACGCCTAAAACATTGGATGGCAAGGTGCTGGCTTATGATGCGGCATTGGGCAG
>JAVVWE010000004.1:0-115458 GCA_036652255.1 Alistipes sp.
TCGCCAAAAGTCCATTCAAGAGAATAAGGAGTATAATTATTATTAGCTCATTCATCTGTTAATTAGTTGATTAGCAATAATGCGCCTCGGCATGAAATCCATAGCGCGCGAAGTGTAGTTTTCATTTTGCAAAGATAAAATAAATTTGAAAACCAGCGGTGGTGGGAACAAAAAAAATACACACATATTATTGCCTTGTCGTCTTTGGTGCGCCCGACGGTGCGCCCCTCTTTGCTAATCCACCTCTCGGGCAGAACATCAAGCCGAGTAGAAAGGTGTATGGCTTTGTGAGGGGTGTGGGGTAGACATTGTGTAGACAGATTTAACCTTGTAAGCGTTTGAACGGCAAATCATTACACGCTAAATAACACAAAACGAGATGGTTAGATAACCATCTCGTTTTCTTGCTTTTGTACCCCCTCCGGGGCTCGAACCCGGGACCCCAACATTAAGAGTGTCGTGCTCTACCAACTGAGCTAAAGAGGCAAATGCGGATGCAAAGGTAGACGTAATTTTCAATAAACCAAAAAAAACTGAAGGAAATTTCAAGAAAAAATCACATCCCTACAAGCTGCTGGGCGTAGCGGTGGCATCCATCGTCAACCGATCGCTGTTCCACTGTCCGCCCGCATCGAGATAGATGAATGGACGTACTTCGTTCAACTGTTTCATATTCAGATAACTCTCATAAAGGTTGAAGCCATTTGCCGACTGCTCGGCAAGCGAAAAGGCAATCACCGAGGGGTGGCGTTTGGTGGCGTGGTACGAATCGGACGTGCGTTCGAGGTAGGCGGCTAACCACGCCGGATTGTTGGTCGGATTGCCACCTTTGCGAATATCCATGCCACTGCGTCGGGTGTTGAGGGGTGCTTGGGCGATGACGTAGATGCCCAGCAGGTCGCAGCGATTGTAGAAATCATCGGTCGCCGCCGCCCCCGTAGCTATTTTTAGCGTGTTGTAGCCCTTATCCTTGAGTCCCAGAATCTCGTTGTCGGTTATTGTAGGCGCGACCACCGTGGCGTGTAGCGTCGTTGGAAGCCCGTTTATAGCCATCTGTCCATCGTGCATCTCGACGATGCGGAATCCAAGCGGTAGCCGCATAAATTCTAAGTAGCGACCTTCGTACTGCGTCTTCAGCAGAAGCGTGTATTGCGTTGGCTGTTCCACGGTCCATTGAAATAGGCGAGGAATGGTGGTCACGAAGCGGAGTGTATCTTCGCGGCGCATATCGAGTGTGAGGTCTTTGTGTCCCGATGCTGCCACCTCGTTGGCTGGATTGCGTAGCTCGTAATAGACGCGTGAAGTCTTGCGGTTGAGGGCACTACTGCGTATGACAATCCCAATTTCAGCCTTCATTTCATCCTCCACAGCCCATGTTTTTACGGTCACATCGCGCACGCGCATCGTGGGTTGACTGAGCAGGTAGACGTGTCCGAGATGGAAGGTTGAACCCTCGGTCCAGCTTTCGAGTGGAGCAAATGAGGAGGGGTTTGCGAGTCGAATTTCGAGTGTATTTTTACCTTCGTGAGCCCATTTTGTGATGTTGAAATCGACGGGGATGGTTGGGTTGGCATTGTAGCCTGCCGAACGATTGTTGATGAAGATTTCGTAGTCGGTTGATGCAGAGGCTATGTGCAACAGCACTTGCCGATTAGCCCATGCGAACGGTACAATAAAATCGGTGGTTGACACAGCCCCTTCATGCCTCCATTGATCGAGTGGTGTCAGGTATTTCGAGGCACCTGTGCCGGCAGCCAATGCTTCGTCAAATGAGGGATAAGCGATGATTTCACCGCGTATAGGTTCGCGTCCGGCGGAGGTGCGCAGCGGTTGAGCGGTTGAGCTTGCAACGCAAAAGAGAGCTATCAATGCGAGAATCGACTTCATAATTTGTATATTTGTGCGGTAAAGGTACTAAAAATTTTAAAATCCGATGTTTAAAATGCCCAAACTCCAATTTCCACCTGTCAAATTCCGCGCTCATCAAGGTGCGGGACAAGTCGAAGTGTGGGATGAACTACGGGGTATATGGTTGGTGCTGACCCCCGAAGAGTGGGTGCGTCAGCATCTCATTGCCTACCTAATCGCGCAATGCGGAGCGCAGGCGGGGCGCATCGTGCAGGAGTATGCAGTGGAGTTGAACGGGCAACCGCAGCGTGCCGATGTGGTGGTGGTGGACGATTTTGCGCACCCGTTGTTGTTGGCAGAGTGCAAGGCTTTCGGGGTACCTATCGACCAACAAGTCATGGCGCAAGCTGTGCGCTACAACTCGGTGTTAGAGGCTCGTTATGTGATACTTACGAACGGCGAGAAACACCACTGTTTTGAGTATAAGCAGGGCGCATATCTCCGAATGACCAATTTTCCGCAGCTATAAATTCTTGAAATTTTTGTCGATATAGGCTTGAAATATCTCCTTGTAATTCTCACCAATTGGAACATATTCGGTCTCGCTGAGGAAGATGCGTCCCTTGATGAAGCTCTTGATATATTTCAGGTTGACGATGTAGGAGCGGTGCACACGCATGAACTGATCGGTGGGCAGTGCGGTTTCCATATTTTTTAGTCGAAAGAGAGTCGTAATAGCTGTGTTGTTTGCCAAGTGCATTCGCACATATTCGCCTTCACTTTCGAGATATATGATGTCGCTAATCTTCACCAACGACACCTTGTAATCCGCTTTGACCGAGATATATTCCTTGTCTTTGGGTGTAGCTTCGGTCTCGATGGTGGTGGTGCCTGCGTTGACAGCGCGTTGATTCTGACGCAGTTCGTAGAGCGAGATGGCTTTGGATGCCGAACGGTTGAAGTCGGCAAAGCTGAAGGGCTTGAGCAGATAATCTACTGCATCGAGTTTGAACCCCTCCACGGCATACTCCGAGTAGGCGGTGGTGAAAATCACCATCGGTCGTTGGACGAGGGATCGCACAAAATCGACTCCATTCAAGTCGGGCATATTGATGTCCACGAAGATTAAATCGGCGGGATGAGTTGTGAGAAACGATTGAGCTTCGAGCGCGTTGTTGCACGATCCGATCAATTCAAGATACGGAATTTTATCTATGTAGCTTCGTATCTGTCGCAGAGCCAGTGGCTCGTCGTCTATGGCTATACATTTAAGCATTGAATGTGTGTATTACGAGTTTAACAGTATATTTTTCAGGATCTTGATCCTCAATTTGTAGCGTGTAATTCTCCTCTCCATAAATCAACGATAGTCGTTTACGTACATTTTCAAGTCCGATGCCTGCCGTGTGGTTCTCTTTTGTAATGTGGTGACTGTTGACAAAGGTTGCAATCAGTGTTTGGTCGACGTATTCGATTTGGGTGTGGATGAACGAAGGTTTGTTGTAGCTCACACCGTGCTTGAACGCATTTTCGATGAAGACAATCAGCAACAGCGGTGGAATGGTGACTCCTACGGGCAAGGGTTCAGGGTGATTTACTTGAATATCAATGGCATCGGTGTAACGAATACGCATTAATTCGATGTAATTTTTCAGAAATAGCACGTCTTTCTCCAGAGGAATCCGCTCGCGCCCCGAATCGTAGAGCACGTAGCGCATCATCTTCGAGAGCTCAATGATGGCATTTTTCGCATACTCAGTGTCGATGTCAATCAGTGCGTGGATGTTGTTGAGTGTGTTCATGAAGAAGTGCGGATTAATCTGATATTTCAGGTAATCCATCTCGGTTTGCAGGTTCTGACGTTTCAACTCCTCCATTGCCTGTTCGTCGCGTATCGATTGGTACATCAGTTTGATACCGGCATTGGCTCCGGTCATGAAGAATCCGAGAATCACGTTCCAATATATTTCCAAATCGGTGAACGATGCCTTGCGGTGCTGAGCAAATTGCACCGGATCAACCGTCTGCGCTATGCCATCAAGGAATTGCTGTTCGTAGAAATCCACGCCCCCAAAGACTCCGATAATCAAGAGTAAATCCAGCAATACATAGCTCCAATAGCGGTGTGTGAGCATGAATTTAGGAGCGATGAAGGCGTTGTGTACCAAGAAAATAATCAGGTAGGGGGCAATCTTCCGCCACGCGATGAGAATATTCTCCACGCTGATATGAATCTCAGACATCATCTTCGAGTTGAGCACCGGAACCAAGATGATGGCAAGCCAGACCATGAAGTAGAGCAGGTTTTCGCTGACAGTTTGTTTTTTGCTAATCTTCATGGGGGTAAAGGTACGAAAAAAATATTGAGCTTTGTATGGATGTAAAAAAAGCAGATAACCAAACTATTAGTGACGCCTCATTTGTAGTATAGAATCCAGAAATGTCGAAACATAGTGGAGTCTGTTGGTTACCTGCTATCTCTTTATTTGTTGAGTAGTGAAGGGTTGTAGAGATAACGTTTTATGCTTCGTTTGGGTGTCTTTTCGAATTCGGTGGGGTAGATATTAATCTCGCTCACCTGCTCAAAAGCAGCAACTAACTTGTTGAGTTCCACAAGGTTGTTCTCCATTATTTGTGGCAATTCATTTTTATCGATGCCCTCTTTTTCCGCCTCCTCGTAATCGGGTACCACCAGCGCACTCAGCTTGCCGTTGTTGTCCAGAATTAGCGACTCCAAGACGAGGTACATATTGTTCAATTTGTCCTCAATTTCTTCGGGATAGATGTTCTGTCCGCTGCTGCTGAGAATCATGGTTTTCGAGCGTCCGCGGATGTAGAGCGTTCCGTCGGGGTCGAGTGTCCCCATGTCGCCGGTGTGTAACCACCCCTCGGCATCGAGCACTTTATCTGTATCTGTTGGATTTTTGTAGTAGCCCTGCATGACGTTCTCTCCTCGCACAACAATTTCGCCTGCTGTGTGTTGCGGGTCTTCAGAATCGATGCGTATTTCCAGAAAATCTTTCAGATAACGTCCACACGACCCGGCTTTGAATTCGTTCTCAGGCGAAAAGCTAATCAGCGGTGCACATTCGGTCATGCCGTAGCCGATGGTAATTGGAAAGTGAATGGTCATCAGGAATGCCTCGGTCTCTTGGTTCATCGGAGCACCGCCCACGATGAAAATGTTGACGTTGCCACCAAAGGCATCCATCAACTTTTTGCGAATCACGGTGTGAATTGCCGTATTGAGCAGCGGGATTTTCATGGCGATGCTCATCGGACCCTTCTCCAACATGGGGAGCACCTGCTTGCGGTAGATTTTTTCGAGAATCATCGGTACGCAGCAAATCACGGTCGGCTGTACTACCTCCATCGCCTCGAGCAAAATCTTGGGCGAGGGGATGCGTCCTAACAACGTGATATGTCCGCCGACAGCCAGTGGCGTGAGAAAATCGAACGCGCAACCGTAGGCGTGAGCCAAGGGGAGGAACGACAAGGTGCGTCCCCCTTTTTCGTAGTAGTGCGTGTTGGTGATGGTGTTGACGGCTCCTTGGGCGAAGAGCACATTGCCCGTCAGGTTGTTTACGGTGAGCATCACCCCTTTCGAGTAGCCCGTTGTGCCTGATGTGTAGTTGAGCAGCACCACTTGATCGTTGGCTATTTCCGGATATTTTATATCGTTAATGCTAAATCCGCGTGGGTATTTCGCGCGGTAATTCTTTAGAATATCATCTTGGAATTTCGTCAGTGCTTTGCCATCACGTTCATAGATTGTGTGGAAGTCGGTGAGTGAGAAGACCGCCTCCACGTTGTGAATTTGATCCTCCTCGATTACATCCCAGAAGTTATCGCCCAAGAAGAGCAATCGGCTCTCGGAGTGGTTGATGATGTGAATCACATCGTTTGGATTGAAATCTTGGAGGATGGGGACAATCACCGCACCGTAGGTGATAGTACCGATGTATGTGATGCACCAGCGGGGATTGTTACGACCAATCAGAGCGATTTTGTCGCCCGCCTTTACACCCGCTTTTTTATATAGGAGATGAAGTTTGGCAATCTCCTTAGCCATTTCGTAGTACGAAAAAGTCTCCTCCTTGAAGTAGTCGGATAGAGCCGGCATTTCTCGGTTTTCACGAAAGCTCGTCTCGTAAATTTTAATAAGGTTCTCCCGTAGCATATTTTAGTCTGGTTCGGTGGCAAATATACAGCAAAAAAATAGCAGTTCGACAAGCTATGTGTCTATTTCTCTCTCAAATTGCCTATATTTGATATTATTTTTTTGTTTTAGAACACTTTCCATCGTTCCGTGATGCGACCTCTACCTCTTCGAATCTTCGTCCAGATGCTCTTCCGGTTGATCTTTGTCGTTGAATTTAATCTTGTGAGGGAGCCAGATGTAGGTTTTCGATTCGGTACCTTTGCGCAGTCGGTCGATATTTTTGCGATGGGTGAAGACCAGCAACACCGCAATCACAAACGAAAAGATGACGAAGGGCACGGAGTCATTGACGCGGGGCGAAAGAATTGTAAAGATTGGGAAGCAGCAGCCCGCCACCATCGAGGCAAGCGAGACGAAGTGGGTAATCATCAGAATCACGAACCACAGTCCGAAGCAGAGCAGCACCACGGGTGGATAGATGCCCGTTACTGCTCCCACGAGCGTTGCGACTCCTTTGCCTCCGCGGAAGCCTGCGAAAATAGGGAATATATGTCCTAATACGGCGGCGAATACAGCCACAATTTTCAGGTTGATGAGCCACACATCGGAGATGTTGTCGTCGTATTTGAGCAGGTCGATGATGACCACTGCCACGAATCCCTTCAGAAAATCGAGTGCAAATACAGGCACGGCTGCCCGTTTGCCTAAAACGCGCAACATATTTGTTGTTCCGGCATTTTTACTACCGTGTTCGCGTATATCTACGCCGTAATACTTCTTTCCAATCCACACTGCACTGGGTATAGATCCGAGCAGGTAGGCGATGATTATCATGGTTGTAGCGCAGTAATAGGTCAGTATCATAATTGAGTTGTCTTCGTGTTTGTGTATGCAAATATAATAAAAATTCTGAAAAACAACGACTCTTTCCGAAATTGCTGATGTAATGTATCGACATTTTGCATTGGTTTCACTCTCTTTGCGAAAAAATCCTCTCTTCTGCCCCTGCTATTTCAGCGGATTATATTACCTTTGTGGGCAAATTACGAGCGATAAATCTAAAACGCAATATAACTTAACTAAAAACAACTGACTTATGTTTAATACAAAAGCTTTGCTCGAACCAATGGGTTCATGGGCTTGGTGGCGCTCGTGGGTGCTGATTTTTACGGGGTGCTCGATTATGGGCTTGGGCTTTGAGCTCTTCATCCTTCCTTATGATATTGTCCCCGGTGGCGTTTATGGCGCGGGTATCGTGCTCCACTATTTGTTCCCCTCGATTCAGGTCGGTACCTTCGGCTATATGTTTGATATTCCGCTGATGATTACAGCAGTGCTCGTCTTTGGTGGTATGTTTGGTGCGCGCACCGTGGCAGCGGCACTCTTCACGCCGGGCTTCATGAACGGCATTGAGTTCTTGCTCTATCCCAACGAGATAGCCCGCAAGGCACTCGATCCTACGATGTTGTTGGGCGGTAACGTCAATCTTTCAAATGACCTGCTGACCACTTGTTTGTTGGGTGCTGTGGTCATCGGTGTGGGTCAAGGCATCGTGGTGCGTCAGCAAGCCACCACGGGCGGTACGGATATTTTGGGTATGCTGTTGCAGAAATTTGCCGGCATTAAATTTTCGACGGGTATCTTGCTTGCCGATGGTGTTGTGGTTCTTTCTGGTTTGCTGGTCATTGGCTTGGGCATTTTCAGTGGCGGCGTAGGCGGCGGCTGGACTTTGTCGCTCTACTCGCTCATCACCATTTATGTGGCATCGCGTGTGATTGCCTATGTGCTCGATGGTGCGTCGTACGACAAATTGTTGTTCATCATCAGTGATAATCATAAAGAACTCAAGGAGTTTATTATCAGTGATTTAGATCGTAGTGCAACTTACATCAAAGCCAAGGGTATGTACACCGACAATGACCGCGATATGATCTTTTTGGTGGTCAGCCGCAAAGAGGTGCGTCTGGTGCAACATAAGATTAAAGAGATTGATTCTAAGGCATTTGTGGTTGTTACGGATGCTTACGACACCTACGGTAAGGGCTTCAAATCTTTCCCTTCGGCGGACGAGATACAGGCTGAGTAATTTTGAATTTGTGAATGTTGAATTTTGATATAAACCATTTACGCCCGTTGCAGGGGGCAGGACGAAAATTATTTATCGAAACCTATGGTTGTCAGATGAATGTCGGCGACACAGAGATTGTGGTGTCGATTATGCAGCGAGAGGGCTATGTCTATACCGAGCTCATTGACGAGGCGGATGTGATTCTGATTAATACCTGTTCGATTCGTGAGAATGCCGAGCAACGCATTTGGGGACGACTTGCCGACACCAAGCGACAGCGTCGTGCCAAACCGGGCGTGGTTGTGGGTGTGATTGGCTGTATGGCAGAGCGGCTGCGCGAGAAGTTGCTCGAAGGCAAGCAAGGTGCCGACATCGTTGCTGGTCCCGATGCCTACCGCGATTTACCGCGCTTGGTGCGCGAGGCTGCGGCGGGCGACAAAGGGGTCAACACTTTGCTTTCGAGCGAGGAGACGTACGCCGAAATTGCCCCTGTGCGGCTCGATAAAAATGGAGTCAGCGGCTTCATTGCCATCATGCGCGGATGCAACAACTACTGCTCTTACTGCGTGGTTCCTTATACGCGTGGTATCGAGCGAAGTCGTGATCCTCAGACCATTGTTTCCGAGGCACAAAGCCTCTTTGATAATGGCTATCGCGAGGTGACGCTGTTGGGTCAAAATGTCAATTCATATCGCGCCGGAGAGGTTGATTTTCCCGAATTGATGCGTCGTGTAGCGGCTATCTCGCCTCTGTTGCGTGTGCGTTTTTCCACCTCTCACCCCAAGGATATGAGCGACCGGTTGCTGGATGTGATGGCTTCTACGCCCAACATCTGCCGTAGCGTTCATCTGCCTGCGCAATCAGGTTCCTCGACTATGCTCGAACGCATGAATCGTAAGTATGATCGTGTGTGGTACTTAGGTCGTATCAATGCCATTCGCAGTCGGATGCCCGATTGTGGCATCACCACCGATTTGATTGCGGGCTTTGCGGGTGAAACCCCCGAAGAGCACGCTCAAACGCTGTCGCTGATGCGCGAGGTGGGCTATCAGGCGGCATATATGTTTAAATATTCTGAACGTCCGGGCACTTTTGCCCAACGTCATATGCCCGACGATGTGCCCGACGAGGTTAAGTCGGCACGGTTGGCAGAGATTATCGCGCTGCAAGGCGAGTTGTCGCTGGCAAGCAATCAGCGCGATGTGGGGGGCGAATTCGAGGTGCTCATTGAGGGTACGTCGAAGAAGCACACTGAGCAATTTTCGGGGCGCACATCACAGAACAAAGTGGTGGTCTTCGACTGTGGTACCCACAGCGTGGGCGACTACGTGCGGGTGCGCATTGTCGATTGTACGCCCGGCACGCTGATTGGCGAGGTAATTTAATAGAAAGAAATTATGAGATTTGATGAGTTAGATCTGGAGGATGAGATTCTCGATGGTCTGGAAGATATGCATTTTTACGAGATGACGCCTGTGCAGGAGCACACAATTCCTGTGATTCTCGAGGGGCGCGACATGATTGGTTGTGCGCAAACCGGTACGGGCAAAACGGCGGCGTATACCCTGCCTTTGCTCAATAACTTGTTGTTAGAGGGCAACGACGATAACGTTGTCAAATCGCTTATCATTGTCCCCACGCGTGAGTTGGCACAGCAGATTGACCAGCAATTTCAAGGTTTTTCCTACTACCTGCCCGTCTCAACGACGGTGGTTTACGGCGGTGGTGATGGCAAGGGTTGGGATGTGCAAAAACGTGGATTGCAGATGGGTTCCGATGTGGTGATTGCCACCCCCGGACGTATGATTTCGCACCTACAAAATAGCAGTATTGATCTTTCTCACGTTAAATATCTCATTTTGGATGAGGCAGATAGAATGTTAGATATGGGTTTTAGCGAGGACATCATGAAGATTGCCTCCTATATGCCAAAAAATCTGCAAACGATTATGTTCTCGGCTACGTTGCCTCCAAAAATTCGAGAGTTGGCAAAGACCATTCTGCACAATCCCGTGGAGGTGAACATTGCTATTTCGAAGCCCAATGAGGCAATCGATCAGTCGGCTTACATTTGCCGCGAGGAGCAGAAATTGGGAATTATTCGCGAGATGTTCTCTGAACCATTGGCTTCGAAAACGATTATTTTCTCTTCATCGAAGTTGAAAGTCAAGGAGTTGGCCCATACGCTTAAACGCATGAAGCTCGACGTGGCAGCGATGCACTCCGATTTGGAGCAGGCGCAACGCGAGGAGGTGATGCTCGACTTCAAAAACGGTAAAATTGCGATTTTGGTTGCTACCGACATCGTGGCGCGTGGCATTGATATCGAGGATATTGGTTTGATTGTCAACTACGATGTACCTCACGATCCGGAGGATTACATCCATCGCATTGGTCGTACGGCGCGAGCTGCGGCATCGGGTGCTGCCGTGACTTTTGTCAACGAGGAGGAGCAGGGTAAATTCCATGCCATTGAGAAGTTCATCGAGAAAGATATTCGCAAACGCGAGCTTCCTGCGGCGGTCGGCACAGCTCCGATTTACAATCCGGCGGTCAATGTAGGACGCTTCAGTCGCGGTGGTGGTGCGCGTGGTGGTGCAGGTCGCAGTGGCAACGGAGGCAATCGCGGTGAAGGTCGTGGTGAGGGTAATCGCGGTTCGAAAGATCGGCGACACAATCGCAGTGATCATCGTCGTGGAGGTGCAAAACCGCAAAGCGGAGCTCCGCAAGGCGGTGGCGGCTCGACCCCCAAAGCGTAATTTTCGGTCGCAAAAGATTCGCTATAACAAAAACCCTGTCTGAAATAAATTTCAGACAGGGTTTTTCTATATCTACCTCGTCACCGTGCGTGACGGGTGTGTGTCCCAACATACGCAAAGAGTACATTGTCATATCGTTACATCCTATTCGATTTTTACTTGCACTTTATTTGCCCCTACCACTCTTCGGTTGCGGGCGTCTCGTTAGGTTTTTGCAGGTAGGATTCCAGACCCGATACGATTGGATTGACGATATTTTCAATATGTTTTGAGGAGTATATTTTTCACACATTCTTGGGCGTGGTCTTTATTTAAGGTCAGAAGCTTTTGCATTCAGTTTTTTTATGGAGAATAAATTCTCAACATCCATCTTTGTGGATAATTTTTCAATTTGTTCAGGAAGCTTGAGCCCTAATCGTTCGAGAGATTCGCGACATTGATTTTTCCATCGCGTCAATAATATACCGCTATGCCCCATATCGTAAATTTGTTCGATAAAATATTGGACAATCAACTCTTCCGCCTGCTCTTTCCTATTAAGCAAAATAAGCGCACGGATTTTCCATTGCAAATCGTCAGTAGAAAACTCTTTACAAGTTTCGTTTTTGATTTTCTTGATATCGATTGTCATCCCCCACAGCTTAAAAAAAAGGACAATCTGGAGAACGCCAAATACGAGCATTATTAGTCCGAGTAAAACAGCAAATGATTCCATTATATATTTTTAAATTTATAATTTGGTTAATTTATTTTTTATCTAACAGCACTTGAATTAGCCGCTCCTTTTCTTCGATAATCGCTTTGAGATGCTCGACCTCTTTTCTGCAATCGTGCAATCGTTCGATGTTACCATTATTGTCTCGCCCTACAACGATGTTATTGTCGCCTTGCGTCTGCTGTGAATTATTCGCCACCTCCTCGTCAAAGAAGTAGCCGACGGGGACACCGAAATAATTAGCGAACTTTTCCAACAAAGACGAGTCGAAACTATCTTTATTATAATATTTGAAAACGCTCGATACGCTAACACCTAATTCTTCAGCAAATTTTTCTGGGGCAATACCCTTTCTTGCTATTAGCCCCTTCAATTTCTCACCTTTTATCATTATGATTACCAATTACTTAGTGGTTTTTTATCAATTTGTGTGTAAAAATATTACTGTAAATATTCGGTATTAGGTGTAATGTTATTACATTTGTTGTATAAAACTAAGCAAAGATAATTTAACAGCCAAATAAAAATGGATAAAAAGCAATTAGACAAGTGTGCCAGCGGCATCCAATCTCCACAAAGCAATATTTGCGGCATTCAATTTCTGATAAACACGAGCGTTGATGTCCACCGCTAAAGGGTGCTTCACGACAACGAATGGAATGTTTGTTAGACTGCTTCTGTTTTGATTTAGTACATATACAAAAAGAAGAAAGAGCCGTAAAAAACACGTAATGTGTTGATTTACTACTCTTTCTACTTGGTGCGGTGCGCAGGGGACTCGAACCCCTGACCCCGTGCGTGACGGGTGTGTGTCTACCTTATGCCCATGCGGGATGTGCAGGATCTTCGGCTTTTAACGCCTCTTCATAATTGATGCCAAGAGCTTTAGCTACACCTTTGCCGTAAGCTGCATCAGCCTTTGAGCAGTTGCGTACGTGGCGTTGTTTAATGAATAGTTCGGCATCACCCATTGCGCGCGCTGTGTTTTCGAACAACACTTGTTGCTCGTTGGCAGGCATCAGACGGAACAGCAGTCCCGGCTGCGTGTAGTAATCGTTATCGTACTCGCGCTCGTTGTAATTGTAAACATCGCCCATCGAAGCCAGTGGTGGTTCTTTGAGTTCCGGAGCATCTTGCCACTCGCTGTAACTATTTGGTTCGTAGCCTTTTGCTGCTCCATAATTATCGTCTGTGCGCATCTGACCATCGCGATGGAAAGCATGGAATGGACAGCGTGGTTTGTTCACCGGAATCAAATTGTGGTTCACGCCCAAGCGGTAACGCTGCGCATCGCCGTATGAGAACAGGCGACCTTGCAACATTTTATCGGGAGAGAATCCGATACCTTCCACGATATTCATCGGATCGAAGGCTGCTTGCTCCACGTCGGCGAAATAATTTTCGGGGTTACGATTGAGTTCCATAATACCCACGTCGTGCAGCGGGAAATCCTTGTGATACCACACTTTTGTCAGGTCAAATGGGTTGACCTTGTAGGTTTTAGCCTGCTCTTCGGTCATCAACTGCACCTGCATCTTCCAACGTGGAAATTCGCCTCGTTCGATGGCATTGAACAGGTCTCGTTGGTGTGATTCGCGATCGTTGGCAACCAAGGCAGCCGCCTCAGCGTCGGTCAGGTTTTTGATTCCTTGGAGTGTTTGCAAGTGGAATTTCACCCATGTGCGTTTGTTATTCTTGTCGTAGAAACTGTACGTGTGGCTTCCGAATCCGTGCATATTCCTGTAAGAGAACGGGATACCGCGTGGACTCATGGTGATGGTCACTTGGTGCAGTGCTTCAGGCAGCAAGGTCCAGAAATCCCAGTTGTTGTTCGCGCTGCGCATATTGGTTTTTGGATCGCGCTTCACGGCATGGTTCAAATCGGGGAATTTCATAGGGTCGCGCAAAAAGAATACGGGGGTGTTGTTACCCACTAAGTCCCAGTTGCCGGCATCGGTGTAGAATTTCATCGCAAAGCCGCGAATATCTCGCTCGGCATCTGCTGCACCGCGCTCGCCAGCCACGGTCGAGAAGCGCACAAAGCACTCTGTTTTCTTGCCCACCTCAGCAAAGATGGATGCGCGTGTATACTTGGTGATGTCGTTTGTTACCGTAAATGTTCCGAATGCGCCTGAACCTTTGGCGTGCATACGACGTTCGGGAATCACCTCGCGATCGAAGTGAGCCAGTTTTTCGAGAAACCACGGATCTTGCAGCGTGACAGGGCCTCGAACACCTGCTGTTTGAATGTTTTGATTGTCAGCTATCGGCCGACCATTCTCTGATGTTAATTGCTTTTTCTTCATATAGGTTTCTATTTTTTGAACAGACGAATCGCTGTTCTATTTTCTAACAGCAAATGTAGAAGAAAAACTTGAATAAAGCAAATTGATATTTTTGATAGTGCTATCAATAATATTGATAGCACTCGTCATCTATTATAATTGGGGCATATTAGAATGTCCCGAATGTGTAGACAATTTTCTGACAATAAAGCGCATCGGGATTCAGCAGTGCGGAGGGAAAGTTGGGCTGATGCACTGCATCGGAATAATTCTGACACACGAGTGCTACCCCTGCATAGTCGGCATAACGACCACCTGATTTGGTCTCTGGACAGCCACCTGAGAGTCGACTCCCGGCATTAACCACCACGCATGGATGCGAGGTAGATAGGCTCACGCTGCGACCTGATTGTGAACAGCGCAGCGTGGCTACCTCGCTCAATATATTGGGCTTCCAGCTCGCCACAGCAAAGGGTAGGTCAATGTTTGTTCCGAGCGGACGGAAAGTTTGAAAATCCTGTAGCGTCTCTGCCACGGCTAACAAGGTGCCGGTTGGGAGTTGCTGATCATCCAATTCGACCACCTGCGTGGCGTTGAGTTGCAGTTCGTGATTGAGTACATTGCCTGCTGCTTCGCCCGCAAGATTGAAGTATATTTGGTGTGTGAGATTGACCGCAGTGGTACAATCTGTGCGAGCCAAATAGGTTATTTCGAGGGTGTTATCGTCGTCGAAATCAAAAATAACTTCGACATTCAGCGTCCCCGGATAGCCTTGATCGCCCTCTTCCGAAGTGAGCGACATCACCACGCGATTGGTCTCCACACGTCCCTCCCACAGTCGATTTGCAAAGCCTTTCGTGCCGCCATGGAGGTGGTGTACACCGTTATTTATCTCCAGTCGATGCACCTCATCCCCAATGGGTAGCTGCCCATAGGCGATGCGACCTGCGCAGCGACCGAGACATTTGCCGCAGGCTGCCGCGTCACCGAAATAGCTTTCGAAACGTTTGTAGCCCAGCACCACATCGTCGATATGAGCGGCACGATCGGGGACTTTGACGGCGATTACCGCTGCTCCATAGGTGCTTAGCCGCACCTCTGCACCTGCGCTATTGCGCATGATGTAGAGGACGACTGCCTCACCTTGGTCGGTCATGCCCCAGATATGTTGCTCAATCTCCATTATTCGATGGGTTTCAGATTTGTGAGAAGGTTGTCTATGCGCCGCAGGGTCTCAGCTTGTCCGATGAATGAGGTCACTTCGTACATACCCGGCCCTTTGCCTGCGCCCACCAGTGCAAGGCGTAAGGTATTCATTACCTGCCCCATACCGTAACCCTTCTCTTCAATCCATGCGTGCACAATCTGCTCGGTATGTTCAGCCGAGAAGTCCGTGATTGTTGCCAGTACGGTGCGCAATTCGCGCAGGATGTCGGGGTTTGTCCCTTTCCAATATTTTTTGCTCTGCTTCTCCTCGTACTCGGTGGGTGCAAGGAAGAAGAATGAGGTTAAATCCCACAAATCGGTGATGAATGTGGCACGCTCCTTCATGATATTTGCCACGTGTCTTGCCGCAACGTCCGTCACTTCGATGCCGTGTGCGCGGAGTATGGGTTGGTAGAGTGTAGCCAATTCTGCTTCAGTTTTGCGGTGCATATATTGCGCATTGAACCAATGTGCTTTTTCGGGTTGAAAGCGTGCTCCCGACTTTGACACACGGTCGAGTGAGAAGTTTTCAATCAATTCATCCATCGAGAAAAGCTCCTGCTCCGTACCGGGATTCCATCCTAACAGAGCGAGCATATTGATAAATGCCTCAGGCAGATAGCCGTCTTCACGATAGCCATGTGCTGTCTCGCCTGTGGGGGCTGTCCAGAAGAGTGGAAACACAGGGAATCCCATTTTGTCCCCGTCACGCTTCGAGAGTTTGCCGCCACCCGTAGGCTTCAAGAGCAGAGGTAAGTGGGCAAATTCGGGTTGCGTAGCCTCCCAGCCGAACGCCTTATAGAGCAGATAGTGAAGCGGTAACGAAGGGAGCCACTCCTCGCCACGAATCACGTGTGACACCTCCATCAGGTGGTCATCGACAATGTTGGCAAGGTGATAGGTGGGTAGAGCATCCGCCGATTTGTAGAGTACTTTATCGTCTAAGGTCGAGGTGTTTACCTCCACGTGACCGCGAATTAAATCCTTCATTTCGACCAATTCATTTTCGGGCATACGGAAACGAATCACCCATTGATCACCGCGCTCGATGCGAGTCTTGACCTCCTCGGTTGATAGTACCAGTGAGGTGGCTAACTGCGTGCGTACGGCGTAGTTATAAGCAAATGCTTCGCCCTTTGTCTCGGCTTGTTTGCGCATCACATCTAACTCTTCGGCGGTATCGAAGGCGTAGTATGCCCAACCCGCCTCAACGAGTTGAAGTGCATATTTCAGGTAGATTTCGCGTCGTTCGCTTTGGCGGTAGGGTGCGTGGGGACCTCCCACACCGACTCCTTCGTCAATCTCGATGCCGCACCACTGAAGCGATTCCATGATATATGCCTCTGCTCCGGGAACAAAACGCTGTGAATCTGTATCTTCAATGCGCAAAATCATCACGCCACCGTGTTGACGTGCAAAAAGGTAATTATATAGTGCCGTGCGAACCCCGCCGATGTGCAACGGTCCCGTAGGACTGGGTGCAAAACGCACTCTGACTGCTCTTTCCATGCTATTTTAATTCTATTTTGTTTTGTTATGTTGGCATTCGCCGACTGCCTTGTGCCCGCTATGGTTACTTTACACGGTACTCCACGCGCATGGTGATGCGCGCTTTTTTGTTGCGACTTGAGGTGTTGAACGAACCCCCTGCCGAGAACTCTTCGTTGCTGTTCGATGCCGTAATCTGGAAGACACCCATGCGAGCCGATGCCACCTTGCCGATTTTTGCACCGGCGTTTTTAGCGATTTTTTCAGCGCGTGTATGTGCGTCAGCCGCTGCCTTCTCAATCAATCCCAACTTCACATCGTCGAGTTTGGCGTAGAAGTAGGCGGGTTCCATCGCTTCGATTGAGACCCCTTGTGCGATGAGCGACGAAATCTCTCGCGAAATGTTCTCCACCGCCTCTACGTTGGTCGACTCTACCGTGAAATTCTGATGCAGACTGTAACCCGTGAAGCGTTGACCTGCCCAATTGCCGCCCGAAGTGTAGATTGGTTCGAACTCCTTGCTGACGTTTACGAATTGAAACACAAGGGCTTCTGCGGGAATCCCTTTAGATAGAATGTATGCTTGCACCTTCTTTTTGCTGGCTTCAATTTGCGTGTAGCCTGCTGCCACGTTGTTTGCTTCGGCAGTGAGAGTGCCGTTCCACACAATCTGATCTGATGTGAATTCCGTTTCACCCAACCCCGTGACGACGATGGTCTCCGTTGCGCGGAATTTGTAGGTGTATGCGCGTGCTAAAATGGCTGCGCTGGCGATGATTGCGATACCCAGAATAATGTACTTTAACTCTTTCATATTATTGGCTATTAAAGTTATACGTTGAATAGGAAGTGCATGATGTCGCCATCTTGCACGATATATTCCTTGCCCTCGATGCCGATTTTACCCGCATCGCGGCACGCACGTTCCGAGCCCAAGCTCACGTAGTCGTTGTATTTGATGACCTCGGCGCGGATGAAACCCTTCTCGAAATCGGTGTGTATGACCCCTGCTGTTTGGGGTGCTTTCATTCCCTGCACATAAGTCCATGCGCGGCTTTCGTCGGCTCCGGTGGTGAAGAATGTTTCGAGTTTGAGCAATTTGTATGCTGATTTGATTAGGCGCGCCACACCCGACTCGGCAAGTCCCAATTCGTCGAGGAACATCTTGCGCTCCTCGAACTCCTCCAATTCGGCAATGTCTGCTTCGGTCGCTGCCGCAATGACCAGCATCTCAGCGTGTTCATCGGCAATAGCTGCGCGCAGAGCTTCGGTATAGGAGTTGCCTGTGACGGCACTTTTCTCGTCTACGTTGCAGACGTAGAGTACGGGCTTGTCGGTAAGTAAGTTTAAGTCTACGAGCAACTTACGATCATCTTTCTCCACCTCAACCGTGCGAGCACTTTTGCCCTGCTCCAACGCCGCTTTGTATTGCAGTAGTAATTCAACCTGCCGTTTGGCATTTTTATCACCCCCCACGACAGCTTGTTTTTGGGTCTTGCTCAGACGCGTCTCCACGGTCTCTAAATCCTTGAGTTGCAACTCCGTGTCGATTACCTCTTTGTCGCGTACAGGGTCAATTGTGCCATCCACATGGGTGATGTTGCTGTCGTCGAAACAGCGCAGTACATGGATGATAGCGTTGGTATTGCGTATGTTACCCAAAAATTTGTTGCCCAAACCTTCGCCTTTCGAGGCCCCTTTTACCAATCCCGCGATGTCCACAATTTCGATGGTTGTAGGGATTACTTTTTTAGGTTTGTCAATCTCTGCGAGCTTGATAAGCCGCTCATCGGGCACGGTGATTACACCCACATTGGGGTCGATGGTGCAAAAAGGAAAGTTTGCTGCCTGCGCTTTCGCGTTGGAAAGGCAGTTGAAAAGGGTCGATTTCCCGACGTTCGGAAGTCCGACTATACCGCACTGTAAAGCCATTGTATCTTGTTTGTTGTCAGATGATTAAATCAAATATTATGTCTCGGGACACTCCCGCATGGCAAAGATACATAATCTTTTGCAATCTTTTCCTCCGTGCACCAAGATATTTAGACAACTTGCGGTAGGTAGTAAATCGCTATCCCGGCTGTTGCGGCAAGGACAATTAGCAAGATGGGATTCACCTTGCGCCACGCTCCAAGTGCGACCATGCTGAAGAGTGCCCAGCTCCAGCCGTCGATGAAATTCGCCTCGGCAGGAGTTGCATTGTAGGGGAAGATGAGGAGCAATGCTGCCGCCACAATCATGCCGATTACCACGGGGCGCATACCTCGCATAGCCCCCTCAACGAGGCGATTATTATGTAGCCGCAGGAAAAAGCGGGTCACCAGAAGCATGATGGTCAGCGCAGGCAGACAGACAGCAAAGGTGGCAATCAGTGCCCCTGCCACACCGTATCCCGCTCCACCGTATCCCGCTCCACCGGCTTGCGAACCCACGGTGTAACCTACGTAGGTTGCCGAGTTGATGGCGATGGGACCGGGGGTGATTTGCGAGATGGCGACAATGTCGGCAAATTCACTGTTGGTCATCCACGCGTGCTGCACGACCACCTCGTTTTGAATGAGTGAGAGCATGGCGTAGCCACCACCGAAACCGAAGAAACCAATCTTCAGATAGCTGATAAATAGTTGCAGAAGTATCATCGTGACGACTCTTTAACTATGCATAATTCCCATGCGATGCCGCACGCTGCGCCCCCTGCCAAGATGTAGATAGGTGACCAGCCGAGCCCCCAAATGGCAAGTGCCGAGGCAACAATCACCATCAGCATTGTCCAGTGCATTCCGCGTGCTAAGGCAATTACAGGGACTAAAATCAGTGCCACCACCGCCGGGCGCATCCCTTTGAATGCGGCATCAACCACCGCGTTATCGCGAATGCCTGCAAAGAAGAGTGCCACCACCAAGATGATGGTGAATGAAGGGACGACGACCCCCAAAATTGCTGCCACAGCCCCCGTGTAGCCCTGCATTCGGTAGCCCACAAATACAGAAGTGTTGAGCGAAATGGGTCCGGGTGCAGATTGCGCAAGGGTCAGCAAGTCGAGAAAATCCTCTCGACGAATCCAGCCTTTGCGGTCAATCACCTCGCGCTCAATGAGTGGAATCATGGCGTAACCGCCACCAAAGGTGAAAAGCCCAATCTTAAAAAAAGACCAAAAAAGTCTCCAAAGCTCGTTCATTTTCGTGTTTTTAATCCTAAAAGCGTCATCACGCCGTCGATGAAGGTCATCGGGTGTGTGGGTGTGCCCGGCAGCCATAAGTCGGGTGTATGGTTATCGAAGAAGGTGCGATTGATGGCGCGGCTCTCAGCGAAAAGTCCACCTGAGCACGCCTCTGTGCCACAGGCGATGAGTAATTTTGGATCTGGTACGGCATCGTAACAAATCGCCAGCGGCTCACTCATCTGCTCGGTGATGGCTCCTGATATGACCACACCGTCGGCATGGCGCGGAGAGGCGGTGAAGCTGACTCCGAAACGTCCGAAGTCGAAGTTGACGTTGCCTGTGGCGTTGAGTTCCATCTCCACCGACCCCTCGCCTCCGGCGCATACTTCGCGCAGATGGAGCGAGTGTGCAAACAAATGTGGCAATTCGGGGCGCACGGCGGCAGTCGGAAAGGCGATGTGGGTGTCACCCGCGTGTACCACCAATCCTTGGCGTGTGGGTGAGCCCAGACGATAGTCGTTGGTGAAACGGATACTATCGGGGGCGATGCGTGCGCACTCGCCACAGAACATACATCGTCCCAAATCGAGCGCGAAAGGGGTGGTGCTGAGTGCTCCGGTTGGACACCGCTGTGCGGCAGCTTCGAGCACAGCGTGCGAGCCGCTTTGGGTCAGAATGGGGCGTCCGCGGAACTCTTCAGTCAACTCCACTCGACACAAATCGGGAATATATTGGCTTCCGTGGCTGTGCAGTACTTTTATTTTAGGCAGTATCATGGTCGTTTATTTTATAGGTCGTGACCGCAGTAGGAGAGGTTGAAACTCTTATTGCAAATCGGGAAGTCGGAAATTCCTTCGCCGCGCACGGCAAGGGCGAGTGCCGACCAGTTGTGGAGGCTCGGATCTTTTATCTTGCAAGTTGCGATTGCCCCTGTGGAGTTGGTCACCACCACATGACACGTCTCGCCGCGCCACCCCTCAACCAGCCCAAAGGCGAGTGATGAAGCGGCTAAGGGGGTGGTGTAATCGGGACTGGATGGCTCCGTGGGGGTGAAGTTGTCGAGCAGTTGGGCAATCCATGCTGCCGATGTTTGCACCTCGGTGAAGCGCATCTTCAGGCGCGCCATCACATCTCCATCTGTTTCAGTGATAGGGGTGTGGTGGATGTGTTGGTATGTCCCCCACGGATGCGAGGTGCGCAGGTCGCGTTGCATACCACTGGCACGCGCTGCTTGACCTACGCCTCCGATTTGCGCCATCTGCTCGTGCATGACGATGCCGCACTGCTCGAAGCGCGCCAAGAGGGTTGGCGCATTGCGTACATCGTCGCATACCTCGCAGTAGCGACCGCAAATTTCCGCCACATTGTGACTAATCATCACCGCCTTCTGAGGCGTGAGTGGGTGATTGGTTCCTGCGGGACGAATGAGTCCCTTGCCGAAGCGGTTGCCGCACCACGCTTGGGTGGTGTTGATGGTCATTGTGCGCAGAGCCTCGCACGCCACCTGCCCCAACTGATAGCCCACATCCATGCAGAGTGCCCCTGTGTCGGCAATTCCCATTGCCATGCGCTCTAATTCGAGTGCTATGCTGCGTTCTGTGTCGAACTGAGCGGTGCGATGCGTGAGTTTTTCGATTGCCTCAGTGAAGGCTGTTGCGTGGGCTATGGTGCTGTCGCCCGCAATGCTCTCGGCGAGTAGTAGCTGTCGTAGCCGATTGTCGGTGGTGGTGAAGAGCGACTCCACACCGCGATGTTGGTAACCCAAGGCGATTTCGAGGTGCAGTACATTCTCGCCGTTGCAGACGAATCGGAATGCTCCCGGCTCGATGATGCCTGCGTGAATCGGACCGACATTCACTTCGTGCAGAGCTTCGCCCGTCATGGCGTAAAATGGATAATTATCAATGGTCTGGCTGCGATTGATACGGTCGAAGGGGTAGCGTAGTGGCTTTGCCCACGGCATCTTCCCGAAGCAGACTCCGTAGCGTTCGCTCATCTCGCGTTCGAAGGGGTGCACTTGCGGATGCAGCGCGGTCAGCGAAGGCAGCGCATTTTCGGCGTAGTAGTCCATCGTGAAGGAGGTGATGAGCACTTCTGCCGTGTGGTCGTCGAGCAGCAGGCAGTAGAAGCGCAGGCGGCTTTGCTCCTCCATCAGTGCAAAGTAGTGGGCGATATGGTAGCGTTCGTCGCTGAGTTTTGCGGCAAGATCTTCGTAAAATTCAGCGTAGGTTACGGTTGGAATATCGCAGAGCCGCACGGCTGACGCGGTATTATGGGTGGTGGTGTAGTTCATCGTCTCAAAGCATTACAATTTGATCAATCCATGTGCATAAGAGTTCGGGTTGCCACAATCCGAATCCGAGTGCAATTAGTAATAGAATCAGTGCCGAGCGCGAGAGTTGGCGGTCGATGGGTGTGATGTGCACGGCATCTTGATTGGGTTGGTAGCACAAACGAATCATGCGCGAGCAGAGGGCGTAGATGACGATGCAGAGCAGCACTAAAAGTGCCGCAGCGAGCCACCAACCACTCTGGGCGATGATTTGTTTGAGAATCATCAGTTCCGAAATGAAGAGTGGGGAAGGGGGAAATGCTAATAATACAACCGTGCCGACGATGCAGCCTATGGCACCCACTTTATTGACCCGGATGTAGTCGCCTATGCGATTGATACTGTAGTCGTTGTAGATATTGTGTAGCACGGCGGTTTGCAAGAACAGACTGCTTTTGATTAGCGTGTGGCAGGCGATGTGGAAGACCGCAGCCCAAACGCCAATGCCGCCAATTCCCAATCCGATGGCGACGATACCCATGTTTTCGACCGTGGAGTAGGACAAGAATCGTTTGTAATTGTTGGTGCGGCGCAGAAAAAAGGCACCCACCGCCAGCGAAAGCAATCCTGTGATGATGAGCACGGCGCGCATCCAATCGGCAGCATCAGTGGTGAGCACTACCTTGTAAATGCGGTAGATGGCTACAAAACCCGCATTGACCAGCCCTGTCGAAATGAGTGCTGCGGCAGGGGTGGGGGCAGCGAAGTTGGCATCGACCCCCACGGTATAAAGTGGAAACAGCTCCATTTTACAGCTGTAACCGCAGAGTATGAGTAGAAAGGCGGTTTTGATGTAGAGTGGATTGCCTGTTGCGGCGGTGCGGGATAGTTCGGCATAGCTCAAGGAACCTCCTGCGGCAGCGGTGCTGAAGAGCAGAATACCGAGGTAGGCGATGGCGATGCCGGTTGAGCAGACAAAAACATATTTCCAAGCCGCCTCCAGTGCTTGTGCCGTGCGATGGTGGTAGACGATGCCCGCAGCACAGAGGGTGGTAGCTTCGAGAAAAATCCACGTCACAGCCATGTTGTTTGAGAAGTAAACTCCCGTAATGGCAGCCGTAAAGAGCATCAAAAATGCGAAATAGAGTCGATATTCGCGCAAATTGCACCCCTTCAGATAGGACAACGAGTGGGCGAAAACGAAGGCTGAAACCAGTGTGAGTAGCGCAAAAAAGAGGGTTCCCAACGCATCAAAAGTGAAGAAGAGAGCCGAAACAGAGCTGTAAAGCGTGCCCCAAATCAGTGCGCTCAGCAGCGCGATGTGTGCCGTGTAGAAGAGTATGCCTAAGAGCGTGACGACCCTCTTTTGTTGTACGGCTAAAGTGGTAGTAGCCAGCAGCAGACAGACGATGAAGTAGAGTATCATGGCGTGTTAATCTTTAATGTTGGTGAGCGACGAGGCATCGTCGGCGTGAAGTGTGTGTCCAATCTTGGTAAAGAAGACGCTCAGCATCAGCACCGAGCAGATGATATCAAGCAGGATGGCGATATTAATCAGGAAGGGCATCTCGACTCCGACAGCCATTGAAAAGAGGAATACACCGTTTTCGATGACCAAAAAACCAATCATGTGCGAGAAGATACGGGTGCGTAGCACGATGAGAATCAATCCACTCAGTAGGGCATAGAGAGCCACCCCAAAGAAGACTTTATCCACTGTCGAATCTGCCACGGCGGCGGTGAGCGAAGCACTGGCGATGAGTGCGACAATCGAGAGCAGCAGGGCGTTGAATTGTGACGAACCGGAGGTGCTGACGCGGTTGATATGCGTCTTACGAATCACAGCAAAGAGTAGTGCCGGAACTATAATTGCTTTGAAAACCAAGGTTTCAATCGAAACGAAAAGTAGTTCGGGCAGGTTGATGGCTTGCAGTCGCAGGAGTGCCACTGCGAAAAGAATCCACCCTTGTAAACCAATGATGGAGGCGTAGTTGCGAAAACGCTCGGTGATGGATAGATAGACCAGCGTGACGACGTAGAGCAGAACGAGTGAGAGAATCATTAGATGTTGATATTGGATTGCAGCAGGAAGCCCGTGAAGAAAACCAAGGCAGCAAGTGCTGTGAGGGTTAATATGAAGGTGGTATTACGCGATAGTTTGTTGCGCGCTTGGGTCGATTCGACGATGCCGACGGCTGCACCCGTGAGTAGCACGGCGAGCGGAGCCACCAGCCACCAATGGAAGCAGCAGGTGATGGCGGCGGTGTTGGCGGCAATCATGGCAAGGGCTGCGGTCTTGAACCAGCCGGCGACTTTTATCATTCCCATGTCCACGCCACAGTAATCGAGGCACATCACCTCGTGAATCATGGTCAATTCGAGGTGCGTACGCGGGTCGTCCACGGGCACGCGTCCGCTCTCGACGAATACAATTTTCAGCAGTACGTAGGTCAACAGCAGCAGGACGATGGTTTGATGGAGGTTGAGGGTGGCAGCGGCGAGGAAAATCTCGCGAAACGAGGTGTATCCAAATAGGAGAGCCAAGGTTGCCAAAGCAAACATCATTGCCGGTTCGACGAGGGCTCCGTAGAGTGCTTCGCGGCTTGCGCCCATCCCTTCGAATGCACTACCGGTATCCATGGCGGCAAGAATCAGCATGAAGCGTCCCAGAGCCAACAGATAGACAAAATAGATTACATCGCCTTCGAATGAGAGGAGCGGATCGAGGTCGCCCACGGGGATAAATAGCAGTGCCAAAAGTGCCGTGCCGAGGTAGATGGCGGGGGTTGCGCGGAAGAGTACGGAGGTGGTCGATGAGTAGACCGTATCTTTGCGCATCAGCAGCCGTACATCGTAGAGGTGCTGCACGAAGCGGATGCCTTTGCGCCCTGCGAGTCGTGCCCGCGTGCGGTTAATCACACCCGGAATAGCGAGTGCCGCGCAGAGTATAAGAAGTGTATTGAGCAGAATCATCATCAAATCAGGTTAAGAATGGATAGCAGGAAGATGAGTACCAAGAAGAGCAGCGCAAAGAGGACATAATGGTTCACCTTGCCTGTGCGCAATCGCATGATGGGGCGATTGATGCGGCGGAGCAGTTCGACCCACCATGCGGCAAAAAGATGATCTATTTTGTCTTTATGGTGGACATGGAAGTGGTGTTCGGCAGGGAACAACTCTTGTTTCTCGATTGTCTGCCCCTCGCTACTGTTTTGCGTGAGGGTGGTGATTGAACCCAACCCTTCGGCGAATGATTCGCCCGTGTATTGCATTCGTACGTTGGGGGCGGTGAAACCACAGCCCCAAGTGGGCTCATGGCGTAATGAGCGACGACGTTGAACGGCGCGTTTGAGTATGTAAAGAATCCCTATCACGGCACTCAGAAGCCACGCCATACGGCTCACGGATTGCAGTGTGTCGCCCCATGCGAGCGGGGCAATGGATGCGGCATTGGGCACAATGAACGAGGCGGCACGTGCAACGATTTGAACGGCTGCTTGCGGGAAGAATCCAACGAGCAGGATGCCTGCCAAAGGTAGGGACATAGCCACCACGCGGCAGCTGTCAACTTCCGAAGCTTCAGCTACTTCATGTGTGCGTGGAGCACCCAGAAATACGGTGCCGTAGAGTTTGGTGAAGGTCAAAATTGCCACACCGCCAATCAGAGCCAGCCCGACCAAGGCGGCAGCCGAAAGCAGCACTTCGCTGCCAGAGGCTATGCCGTTGAAGATGCCGAGGTAGATGAGCAATTCCGAGACGAATCCGCATAGAGGAGGCAGAGCACAAATGGCGGTGGTGGCGGCAAGAAAGAGAGTTGCCGTGACGGGCATATATTTGCCCAGTCCGCCCAAAGCATCGAGCGAGGTGGTGTGGCTTGCCGAGAGGACGTTGCCTGCTCCGAAGAAGAGCAGCGATTTGAAAAACGAGTGGTTGACAGTGTGGAGCAGTGCACCGCAAATGCCGCAAACTGCCACCACTTCGTTACCGTTGCTCTGTCCGATGGCTCCGATGCCCAAGCCAATCAGAATGACCCCCACATTTTCGATGCTGGAGTACGCTAAGAGTCGTTTAATGTCGTTTTGTGCCGATGCCAGTAAGATGCCCCACACCCCCGTGACGATGCCTGCGGTGAGCAAAATGATGCCTACAGTGTGAAGTGCGGGGTGGTTGATGAGCTGCGACGCGACGCGCAGAATGCCGTAGATACCCATTTTAATCATCACCCCCGACATGAGTGCCGAGACGTGTGATGGAGCTGCGGGGTGCGCTTGCGGCAGCCATACGTGCATAGGGAACAGACCTGCTTTCATGCCGAATCCCGCGAGAAAGAGGAGGAATATGGGTAGGGGATTGTGGGTGGCGAAGTAGCTGCTGAGGGTTGCGAAATCTGCCGAGCCGCAGCTTACATCGAGACTCACGAAGCCCGCAACAAGCAGCACAAAGCCGATGTGCATCATAATTAAATAGGAGAGAGCTGCTTTGAGCACCTCTTTACGTTGTGCGTCGTAGAGGATGAGCAGAAACGAGGCGATGGTCATCATCTCCCAAAAGAACAGAAAGGCGTAACCCCCTTCGGAACACACCACGCCCAACATGGCAAAAAACATGACCGCTAATGCGGTGTAGTGCAACGAGATGTGTGCTGTGGATTTTTGGCTGAGCGTGTGAGCCAAATAGCCGCGTGAGTAGAGCACTGCTGCCACCGAACCGATACTGATAATGAGCACAAAGAGTGCAGCAAGGGGGTCCATTGACCCGTTGCCTCCCGCAAAAATAAAGTCGGAGCTGCGCCATAACGTGCGTGTCGCGCCGCTCGTGAGCACACTGATGGCTACTGTCGAGGCGCACACGGCTCCTGCGCCTACGATGATAAGCGTTGTCCACACTTTGGCGCGCAAAGGCGCGCAGAAAATTGCCGCCACAAGGGCTGCAAATGCTATTAATAGAGGTAGAAACATCCTAATTATATTTGTGGCGCACCGTGAGGTGTTGCCGAGAATTTTTTTATTCCATGTTCTGAACCACCGAGACCATCGTCACCGCTACAACGGCGGCTGTTTCGGTGCGTAGGCGTTGCGTGCCGAGGCTAATCTCCTCGTAACCGGCAGCCAGAGCTGCCTCAATCTCCGCAGGCGAGAAATCACCCTCGGGACCGATTAATATTTGTGCATCCTCACCCTTATGAAGTGCCGAGGCGAGGTATTGTTTGCCTGTGGCGGAGTGGGCGGGGTCGCAATGAGCAATGAATCGGCGACCCTCGAAGGGTGCGCTAAGCAGTTCACGCAACGGAGTGAGTGGCTGCAAATCGGGGTGGTACGCCTTTAGCGACTGCTTGAGGGCTGCCGTGATGACCTTCAGTGCCCGTTCGGGTTTGAGTGTGCGACGTTCGCTGTGTTCGGTTTCGAGCGGAATGACGGTGGTGATGCCCATCTCGGTTGCCTTTTCGAGGAACCACTCGAATCGCTCGCTATTCTTGGTTGGAGCCACCGCCATCACTAAACGATAGGGTAGCTTCTCGAACTCGGTTTCGACGCTCATCACCCGCACTGTGCAGTGTTTGGGATGATCTTCGGTAATTTCGCAACAAAACAAATTGCCACGACCATCGGTGATGTAGATGGCATCGCCACACCCCAAGCGCAGCACGCGGATGCAATGTTTTGACTCCTCCTCGGTGAGAGTGTAAATGGGTGAGGTAAAATCGGGTGCATAAAAAAGTTGCATGACGTGAAGGTTGTTTATTATCTTTTATTAACTTTGCACTTTAATAACTTTGCACAAAGATAAGTATAATAATTATATAATCAATGAGACCGTATTCCCAAATCCTACTAACAGTGTGTGCATTTATGAGCTTCACAGCCTGTAACTCCTCGAAAAACGCAGGAGCCAATCCTTTTTTTGCCGAGTGGACGACACCCTATGGCGTGCCCCCCTTCGACTCAATCCGTACCGAGCACTATATGCCCGCTTTCGAGCGCGCTATGTCGCTGCACGAGGCGGAAATTGACGCTATTGTCACCAACAAAGAGACTCCGACCTTCGAAAACACCCTCCTTGCCTACGACAATTCGGGCAAGATGCTCTCGAAGGTGAACTCTGTCTTCGGAATGCTTTGCTCTGCCGAGACCAACGACGAGATGCAGGCTCTGCAAGAGAAGGTGATGCCGATGCTCTCTGCCCACAGCGACAAAATCATGCTCAACGACAAGCTCTTTGCCCGCATCAAAAATCTGCATGACGGTCGTGCCACGTTGGGCATCGACTCGTTGCAGATGCGTCTGTTGGAGAAGACCTACAAATCGTTTGTGCGTTCGGGTGCGCTGCTCGATGCCAAACAGAAGGAACGTTTGCAGAAAATTAACGAGGAGCTCTCAATTACGGGGGTGAAATTCGGAAATAACTTGCTCGCTGAGAATAATAATTTTACACTTGCACTCTCTACCAATGAGTTGGATGGTCTGCCTGAAAGTGTGCGCGATGCGGCATTCGAAAAAGGCAAAGAAAAGGGGCTGAAAGACAAATATGTCTTCACACTTCAGAAACCCAGTATGCTGCCATTCTTGACCAATTCGACTCGTCGCGATCTGCGCAAGAAGCTCTACAATGCCTATCTGACGCGTTGTAACCACGACGATAAATTTGACAACAAGCAGCTCATCAACGACTTCTGTCGTCTGCGCCTCGAAAAGGCGAAGTTGCTGGGCTACACCTCTTATGCCGACTACGTGATTTCGGATCAGATGGCTGGCACACCTCGTGCGGCACTCGATCTACTGGAGGGTATCTGGACACCCGCATTGGCTCGTGCTAAAGAGGAGCTGAAGGAGATGGACAGTCTGCTACAAATCGACAAAAAAGGGGCAACTTTCGAAGCTTCAGATTGGTGGTATTATGCCGAGAAGGTGCGCAAGCAGAAATATAATTTGGACGAGGGGATGTTGCGTCCTTACTTCTCGTTGCAAAATGCACAGAGCGGTATCTTCTTCCTTGCCAATCGCCTCTACGGCATCACGTTCCGTCCAATTTCGGTACCTATCTACCATCCCGATGTAACTGCTTATGAGGTGCTCGATGCCGACGAATCACATCTGGGAGTTCTCTACTTCGACTTCTTCCCGCGTGCGGGCAAGAGCGGTGGCGCATGGTGTGGCAACTACACCGAGCAGACTTACGAAAACGGCAAGCGTGTAGCTCCCGTGTTGGCTATCGTCTGCAACTTCACTCCTCCAACGCAAAATGGATCCGCGTTGCTGACCCTCGACGAAACCGAGACCCTCTTCCATGAGTTTGGTCATGCACTCCACTTCCTCTTCCACAACGTGAAATATCGCGGTCTGGCGGAGGTTGAAGGCGACTTCGTGGAGCTGCCTTCGCAGGTGATGGAGAACTGGGCATTCGAACCTGAAGTGCTGCGTCAGTATGCCACGAATGTCGGTTCGGGTGAGGTGATTCCCGATTATATGATTGATAAACTTCGCCAAAGCCAGTATTTCAACCAAGGATTCATCACCACCGAGTTGTTGGCTTCGTCGCTCACCGACCTCACGTTGCACAACGAGAGCAGCTATGCCCCCTTCGATGTGAACGCTTATGAGAAGAAGGTGCTCGATAAATTGGGCTTGATACCGCAAATTGCACCGCGCTACCATTACACCTACTTCAGCCATATTTTCGATGGCGGCTACACGGCTGGATACTACTTCTATACTTGGGCGGAGGTGCTCGACAAAGATGCCTTCCAAGCATTCCGCGAGAGTGGCGATTTGTTCAACCGCTCGATTGCTACTAAATTCCGTACGTTGATTCTTGAACGTGGCGGTGAGGCGGATGGCATGACGATGTACCGCGCGTTCCGTGGTGCTGATCCCGACAAAAATGCGCTGCTCAAGGCGCGCGGTTTGTGGGTTGAACCCGAAGTGCCTGCTGAGCAAAGCGACGACCAAACGCTCCAATCGCCCATACAACTACGCTAAGAAGCTGTTCTAAATTATAAATGAAAGAACCAATAAAAATGAAAAAACTACTCTTTATTATGTCATTTGCTACATTGGCAGGATGTGGCGGTGGGGCGATGCCCGTTGTCCACTTGCCCGAAATTGATACCTCGAACCCCCTGCTGGCGGAGTGGGATACCCCGCATCAAACACCGCCCTTCTCGAAGATTAAACTATCGGATTATATGCCCGCCTTCGAGACCGCTATCGCGTGTGCTCGTGCCGAAATTGACGCAATTGTTGCCAATCCCGCCAAGCCTACCTTCAAGAATACCATCGTGCCTCTGGAGGAGAATGGCGAATTGCTGGATCGCATATCAGGACTATTCTTCAACTTGCTCGAAGCCGACGCTTCGGACGAAATGCAGCAGATTGCCGTTGAGGTACAGCCCAAATTGACTGAGCTGAGCAACGATATTGCCCTCAATCCTGAACTTTTTGCCCGTGTGAAAGCGGTGCACGAACATCCCGGATGGGGTCTGTCGGACGAGGATAAACAGCTGTTGAGCGAGACCTACAAGGGTTTTGCGCGTAGTGGTGCCGCGTTGAGCGATGCCGACAAAGCTCTCTATCGCAAGTACACCTCCGAACAGGCGAACCTCTCGCTCAAATTCAGTCAGAATGCCTTAGCTGCTACCAATGCTTATGCACTTAACATCACCGATCCGGCGCAGGTTGCCGAATTGCCCGCCTTCGTCAAAGAGGGTCTGGCTGCCGAGGCGAAAGCCCGTGGCGAGCAGGGTTGGACGGTCACGTTGCAAGCACCGAGCTATGTTCCCTTCATGACTTACTCGTCGAATCGCGAGTTGAAAGAGAAGGTGTGGCGTGCATCAAGCTCACGCTCTTTGGGTGGTGAGTTCGATAATTCGCAGAATGCAAAGGGTATTGCCACGCAACGACTCAAAATTGCAAATCTGTTGGGTTATCCCAGCTGTGCCGATTATGTACTCGAAGAGCACATGGCGGAGAATGCGCAGACGGTCAACAACTTCCTCAAAGAGCTGTTGGATGCTACGAAACCTTATGCCGTGAAGGACTACCAAACAGTGACTGCGTATGCTGATTCACTGGGATTGGATGGGCAGATTATGCCTTGGGATTGGCTCTATTTTTCGGAGAAATACAAGAACGAACGCTACGCGCTCAATGATGAGTTGGTGAAGCCGTATTTCAAATTGGAGAATGTCCGCGATGGAGTCTTCTTGTTGGCGAATAAGCTCTATGGCATTAACTTCACGCAGGTGGATGATATTGAAACGTATCACCCCGACGTGACCACTTACGAGGTGACTGATGTTGATGGCAAATCGCTGGCGGTGTTGTATCTCGACTTCTTCCCCCGTGCCTCGAAGAGTGCCGGTGCGTGGATGACTGAATTCCGCGGCGCAAAGAGCATCAATGGCGTCGAAGTTCGTCCACTGGTGTCGTTGGTGATGAACTTTACCAAACCCACCTCAACCACCCCGTCGTTGTTGACCTTCGACGAGTTGACAACTTTCCTCCACGAGTTTGGTCATGCGCTGCATGGTATGCTTGCCGAGGGTAAATACGAATCACTCAATAGCCCCAATGTCTATCGCGATTTCGTCGAGCTTCCCTCGCAAATCATGGAGAATTGGGCTACCGAGAAGGAGTTCCTCGATCTGTGGGCGGTGCATTACCAGACGGGAGAACCGATTCCGGCTGCTGTGGTCGAGCGTATTGTGGCGGCACAGCACTACTTGGCTGCCTACAACAATGTGCGCCAACTTGCCTATGGACTTTGCGATATGGCTTGGCACAGCCAGACCACCCCTTACGAAGGCGATGTAGAGGCTTTCGAGGTGCAGGCTATGGCTCCGGCTCAGGTGTTGCCCGTGGTTGCTGGTACGGCAATGACTCCCGCGTTCACCCACATCTTCTCGGGTGGCTATGCGTCGGGTTACTACGGCTACAAGTGGGCTGAGGTGTTGGCTGCTGATGCCTTCTCGCTCTTCAAAGAGAAGGGTATTTTCAATCGCGAAGTGGCACAGTCGTTCCGCGATAACCTCCTCTCGCGTGGTGCGCAGGAGCACCCTATGAAGCTATACGAGAAGTTCCGTGGTCACAAGCCCGAACCCAAGGCGTTGCTCGATAAAATGGGTCTCGAAAAGTAACTTTTTATATCCATTTGAATTTGCCCTCGGCTTGCACGGTCGAGGGCAAATTGTTTATACAGAGGTGTGTATCATTTTTCGCCTTTTCAATGCGTTGTGCGGGCATTTGTATGGCTGTAATAGCTTTTTAACCGAATAATAGACATACATTAAAAAAATAATAGCTAACTTTGCAAAATAATAGCCCATAATTATTAAACCATTATAAATTTTATAAGACTATGAGAAAAACAAACACACAAGGGTGCGCATACGTAGCACCCGCAATTGAAATCACGTCGATTTCGATTGAAAAAGGATTCGCCGTGTCATTCGGCACTCCCGGTGGTGACGTGATTGAGGACAACACATCGTGGTTTGAGTCAACAATGTAGTAAACCGAAAAATGATGAAAATGATGAAAAAGATTTTTATTTCGATGAGTTTGATGCTCGCTGCATCGGCTCTCACTTCGTGTGCTAACGACGATGCGTCAGCAATCACCCCCGATGCGCAGGGCGTAGCGGTCAATATCACGGCTGCACTGCCCGAAACCAGAACCGAAATTGGTTATGTTGACGGTGCATACAAAGTGGCTTGGAAAGAGGGCGACAATATCTACGTCTCTGCTTATACCGATGCTGAACAAGCTGCTGATGCATGGACTTGGGGTAAACCTAACAAAACCAATCCTCCGCGCGCCTACGCTTATACCGGTGGCGCATTTGTAACCCCTGCGGATGCTATCATTAATCCCGGCACCTACAACTTTACGGCTGTTTACACCAATGCTTCGCAAGCAAAGTATGCTGCTGGCACAAACAGTTTGGATAATGAGCAGGTGCAGGATTGCAACGCTCCTATGGCGCACTTGGCAACCAATGACTGCTTGATTGGCTCCTCGAAGGTGACCATTCCCGATGCACAGCCTTCATTCACCATGAAGCGTATCTATTCATGGATGAAAATTTTGGTGACGAATGGTACGGGAACTACTGCGACAATCAAAAATGTCTCATTTACAAGCACAGAGAACATTGCCGGAGTGTTTAATTTGGATTTTGAAACAGGAAAAATAGGCGCGATTGCTTTTTCTCCATCACAGTCTGTGGATGTGGCAATGACAAATGCTAAAGCACTTGAGGTTGGTGGTTCGCAGGATGCTTACTTTGTCTTTGCACCCCACACTGCCAATGGAGATGTAACAATCATGGTCACCATGACCGATGGTAAAGTCTACAAGCAGACCAAGAACATTGGAAGCAAAACATTCGAAGCCGGCAAAGCTTACACTGCTGCCATCACATTGAATGCTAATACTAATATGCCGATACTTTTCGCAAAGTGGAGTCCTGATTGCGATAAAGATGCTGCAATTTCCTCTATCGTATTCCCTGAAGGTTTGAGCTACGATACCAATATTGCAGAAAGTGCATACAAATGCTATAAGGGCAAACTCGGTATGCGTGCAACTGGAGCTGCCTACATCCTCCATTACAATCAGCCAGCAGCTACATTGACCTTTACGTTGCAAGCTAATAAGGCATCGGGAACTGGTGAAAACGTTTTCGATATTTTAGGATCGGAAGATGGTGTATCTTATACAATGATAAAAGCTATGGGTAATGTTACGAAAACGGATACTTATACAATTGACATGACTCAACATTCTGCTGTTCGCTACATCAAGTTTATCCTCACAACTCGAGCAAACTACAACTACAGTCTCTATGACATTGAGTTGACTGGAGCGAAATAAACTTCTGGATTCGTTCTAATAGTAAAGAGCTGCACCCTTTAATTGGGGTGCAGCTCTTTCTTTTGTTGTGTCCAATATCTTTTAATGCTTCACATTCAGCATCTCCTTGGGGTCATGCTTGTACTTGAAGACAATGGCGAAGACCACCGTCACAACCAAGGCGTAAGCGGCAAACAAAAGCCATGAATGAGCCCAGCCTGCCACTTGTGCCGTGGGGTCGGTCTGGGTGTAGACAAAGTGGTTGACAACCGCCTGCGCGCCCAGCGTGCCGATGGTGGCTCCAATGCCGTTGGTCATAATCATGAACAGACCTTGTGCCGAGGAACGAATCGAAATATCGGTCTCTTTGTTGACAAAGAGAGAACCCGAAATATTAAAGAAGTCGAACGCCACACCGTAGACAATCATCGAGAGGACGAACATCCACACGCCACCGCCCGGATTGCCCAAGCCGAAAAGCCCAAAACGCAGCACCCATGCAACCATTGCCATGAGCATCACGCGTTTGATGCCGAAGCGACGCAGGAAGAAGGGGATGAGCAGGATGCAGAGGGTCTCGGAGACCTGCGAAAGCGAAATGAGTGCATTAGCGTGGTTCGCACCAAAGGTCGAGGCAAATTCGGGAATGCCTTTAAAACTGGTGATGAATGGATTGGCGAAGCCATTGGTGATTTGGAGCGAGACACCTAACAGCATCGAGAAGATGAAGAAAATTGCCATCTTCTTCTGCTTGAAGAGTGCGAATGCCTTCAGTCCAAGGGCCTCGACAAGGGTTTTCTTTGTGGTCGAGGTGCTCACCGGGCACGCGGGCAAGGTGAAGGCGTATGCGCCTAAAATCAACCCTAAGAGCGCGCATTGCGCAAATTGCATATAGGTGGTCTGAAATCCTGCGCCGTCGCAAAGCAGCATGGCGCAGATGAAGCCGACGGTGCCCCATACGCGGATGGGCGGGAACGCCTTGACGGTGTCGTAACCTGAGTTTTCAAGCACGCTGTATGCCACCGAGTTCGAGAGGGCGATGGTGGGCATATAGAACGCCACACTGAGCGCGTAGAGCGGGAAAAGGGTGCCGAACGAGACGGCACTGCCTGCCGTCATGGCGTACCAGCCGGCTGCTGCCATGAACAGAGCTGCCAGCACGTGACATACGCCCAAGAGTCGTTGGGCGGGCACCCAGCGGTCGGCGATGATGCCGATGATAGCGGGCATGAAGAGCGATACAATGCCTTGCATGGCGTAAAATAGTCCAATCTGCGAGGCGAGATCGACTGAGACTAAATACGAACCCATGGAGGTGAGATACGACCCCCAGATGGCATACTGGAGGAAGTTCATGACAATGAGGCGAAGTTTGATACTCATATTTTTCTAATTTTATGTTGAATACTCCTGTTTCTCGAAAAACGTAAAAAACAAATGTAGGAATTTTTTTGTAAAAATTCTTTGTAAATGCAAAATAAAGTTTTACATTTGCATCACCAAAACAACGATGAGCTATGGTGTAATGGTAACACTACAGATTCTGGTTCTGTCATTCTAGGTTCGAGTCCTGGTAGCTCAACAAGATTTAATCCATCCTGCAAATTTTTTTGCAGGATTTTTTTTGTCCATTCCCTATAAAATATAATTGCGCAGTAAAAATGCTCAGCGTCTATCGCAGCGAATTCATGCGAATGCTTGCTTTGACCAGTGCTATTGCGCGTATACGCTTGACCTCTATGTCTTTATCGGCATGATGAACGTTCTGACTTACGAGTTTCACGTAGCCCTCACGCTCCGATTTCTGAATATATTTCACCGTGACAAATTCCTCGCCGTCGATGTCAATCGAAAGCAGATACATATCGCCCCAAAAGATGTCTTCGATGTGCGACAGCTGCTTGTAAAGCACGATATCGCCACTTTTCAACAATGGATACATGGAGTCACCTACAATATAGATGGCACCGTCGCACTTGGGTAAGTTGGGTATGTGGATGAAATTCAAAGGCTTAGCCGATTGTTGCTCGGTGAACAACGGCACTAATCCCGCTGTGCCCTCAATCGAGTAGAGCGGTACGCTTTGCAACGGCACCGAGTTGTCGGTGCGGTGCATATATGCCGTCAAGTCGGGTTCGGCGTTGAATAACGACCCCTTTCCGGCATCGAGCCATTCGGGATTGACGTTCAAATCCTGAACTAATATGTTCCGGTTCCGAGACGAGAGTCCCGATTTGCCTGTTTCAATCATAGAAAGAGCTGCTTTTCCAATGCCAAGGTATTGAGACAGTTGCTCTTGAGACATTTTGAGTTCTTTGCGTATCAGTTTCACCCGTTCCCCTGTTGTCATGCTATTAGAATATTTGATGTTAAATAATTGAACATATTAGTATCAAATCCAGTTATTGGACTTATCTTTGTCCTGCAAAGTTAAGTAATTTATTATTCGTTACAACTATTTTAGTAAAAAAACGCATTCACAACCATGATTATTTCAGTAACCCCCGAACTTTACCGCGAGATGGCAGACCGTCTGCGCGAGGCAATACGTGTTTCCGACTACTTTTCGGGCACGATTTTGTATGCACAAGAGGATGTTGAGAGCCGCTTCACGGCATCGCTCATTGTCTATCAGCGCGCAGTGAATGCTCCCGACGGAAAGTTTTGTGAAATCACCGATTTGGTTCCCGTGTGGTGGGAATTTCACACGTTGGTAGCCGGTGAAGAGGTTATTAATGACTTCGAATTCAGTGAGTTAAAATCATATATTCTTTAATTGCGCGCATCTCATCTTTGAACGGCGTTTCCTGCGTAATTTGCCTCACATCCGACCTTTCTCGCCGCGACGCCGCGCATCTGAGGGTCTCTTAAACTAATTCTATGCCAAAAAAATTGAATCAAACCTCTGTGAAGCCAGTCTCCACAGAGGTTTTTCTGCCTTTCGATGCTTTCGCCCTCGA
Source organism: Alistipes sp. (assembly GCA_036652255.1). Lineage (GTDB taxonomy): Bacteria > Bacteroidota > Bacteroidia > Bacteroidales > Rikenellaceae > Alistipes. The sequence continues at coordinate 36,776 of JAVVWE010000004.1, forward strand.
AGTTTATCCTTTTCTCGAAATGCAACCCTTTCATTGCGCCTACTACCGTGTGCTGCAGGCTTTTGCTGAGGGGCGTATTCATCGTTTAATTGTCACCATGCCGCCCCAACACGGCAAAAGTGTGGGTGCTTCGACCTTGCTGCCTGCCTATTTGTTGGGTCTTAATCCCGACTTGCGTGTAGCGATTGCCTCTTATTCGGCGGCTTTGGCTTCAAAATTCAATCGTCGCGTGCAACGCATCATCGAGTCGGATGAATATGCGGCTATCTTTCCTGCAACGACCATTAAAAAAGGTGCCAAGCCCCCCAGTTACATTCGTACGGCAGATGAAGTCGAGATTATCGACCACCGAGGCGGACTACTTTCGGTGGGGCGTGAGGGGTCGCTCACGGGCAATCGAGTAGATTGTTTCATTCTCGACGACCTCTATAAAGATGCCATGGAGGCGAATTCGCCTCTGATTCGCGAGAATTGTTGGGAATGGTACACCTCGGTGGTTAAGACTCGTATGCACAACAGCTCGCGTGAATTGATTGTCTTCACGCGTTGGCACGACGAGGATTTGATTGGTACGCTCATGCGGCGTGAGCAGGTCATCGAATTCACAGCGTGGTCGCAGCTTGATGATTTGCCTGCTGATGGGTGGTTGCATCTTAATTTCGAAGCTATTAAGAGTTCCGAATCTTCGGCAATCGATCCGCGTACCATGGGTGAGGCACTCTGGGAAGAGCAGCATAGCGTGGCATTGCTTGCCGCCAAGCGACGACTCGATCCGTTGCAATTCGAGTGTATGTATCAGGGGCATCCTGCGGCACGAGAGGGGTTGCTTTACGGGGCAAATTTCACCGAATATGAGGAGCTGCCGCGTGATTTAGTGCGACTGTCGAACTACACCGATACAGCGGATATGGGCGATGATTACCTCTGTTCGCTGTGTTATGCGGTCGATGCCGATGGGGTGATTTACATCACCGATGCTGTCTATTCACGTGAGCCGATGGAGGTGACGGAAGGATTGGTAGCCAATATGTTATGTGAGTCAGAATCACGGCAGGCGACGGTTGAGAGCAACAATGGAGGTCGTGGATTTGCTCGTGCTGTGCAAGCTCTTGCGCCCGCCGTGCGAGTCGAATGGTTCCATCAAAGTGCCAACAAGGAGGCGCGTATCCTCTCCAACTCAGCTACGGCACTGCACTCGGTGCGTTTTCCGCAAGGCTGGGCGCAACGGTGGCCCGAACTCTACGCCCATCTGACTACTTATAGGCGCAAATTTCGAGCGAATCGTTGGCATGATGCTGCCGATGTGGTGACGGGTATTGTGGAGCGGGAGACCGTCGATCGGAAATTCTCGAAGATCAAAGGAGTTCGTTTTTTTTAAATTAAATGCGTGCGGGCGCGGAACTTTGTTCCGCGCCCGCATTTTCGTATCCGTTTTGTCTTTATTTCTTGCTTGGGAAGAGTTTTTCTTTGAGCTTCACTTTCAAGGTTTCTTTGTCCGGAATTTTTTCGTACTCCGTCTTGAGTGTATTCATCAAATCCTTGACGCTCTGAATCTTATCTGCGCGCCACGCGTTAGCTCCACAGAAGGCATAGCCGTTCTGGAATTTGCCTCGGAAGGCGTTGTAGAGAGCCAGCATGATGCAGTAAGGGCTGTGGGTCATGTCGCACGTTTTGATGCAGTCGAATGGACAGGCTGTCGGATGTTTCAAACCTGCGGTCACGCGTTCGAGGAATGAATTGTGGATGGCACGACCGGGCATCCCGACGGGACTTTGAATGATTTCGATATCTTCTTGGCGAGCGTCTATGTAGCTCTGTTTGAATGCCTCATCGGCATCACACTCGTCCGTTGTGACGAAACGCGTACCCATCTGCACCCCCTCAGCTCCTAATTGCATGATGTTGTAGATGTCCTCGCCCGTATAGATGCCACCACCCGCAATGACGGGAATGTGACAGTTGTGTGCCGCAGCGAAGGCATTGACCTCGGCAGCTACTTCGGGAACGATTCGCTCAAGTGAGTAGTTTTCGTCGGTGATTTGCTCTTTTTTGTAGCCCAAGTGTCCACCGGCTTTGGGCCCCTCGACCACGATGGCATCGGGGATGTAGTTGTACTCTGACAACCATTTGTTGCACAGCAATTTAGCTGCGCGTGCCGACGAGACAATCGGAGCGAGTTTGGTTTTAGCTCCTGCGGTGAGGAAAGAAGGGAGGTTGAGTGGCAGTCCGGCACCTGAAAAGATAATATCTGCTTTCTCAGCGATGGCGGTTTTCACCATGTCGGCAAAATTCGACATGGCGACCATCACGTTCACACCAATAATTCCTTTGGTGGCTTCGCGTGCCTTGCGCAACTCCTCTTTTAGCCCATGGATACTGGCTGCGCGATAATCTTTCGAGAAGTCTTTATAGATTGCTCCGAGCCCGGCCGACGAGATCACACCGATGCCGCCTTGGTTGGCGACGGCCGACGCAAGTCCCGATAGGGAGATGCCAACGCCCATGCCGCCCTGCACAATGGGGACGGGGGCGAGGAGGTTTCCGATTTGTAATGCTTTCATTTTCATAAGAATTGTAGAATCTGGTCGTAAAGGTAGTGAAAAAAAGAGGATTACACGAAAAAGGGCATGAAAGTTTATCTTCTTGCCCTTTTTATTGTGCTTTTAGTCGTTTTTTTGCGTATGCAGGTGCGGCTGTAAACGGCAACCTTACAGCTCTTCGAGTCGTGCAATGGGAGCCACGTCGAGCGATGAGAAATCACCGTGCTGGTAATGGTAGTAGCCCGCCATGGCAATCATGGCAGCATTGTCGGTGGTGAATTTGAACTCCGGAATGAAGGTGCGCCAGCCACGGCGGATGCCCATTTCGGCAACACCGTTGCGTAGACCTGAGTTGGCTGAAACACCGCCTGCAATAGCTATATCCTTGATGTTTAAATCTTTCGATGCTTTCACCAATTTTTCCAACAAAATGTCGATGATGGTAGCTTGGAGCGAAGCGCAAAGGTCGGCTTTATTTTTCTCGATGAAGTCAGGATCGACAGCCATCTCGTCGCGCAGAGTGTAGAGGAATGATGTTTTGAGTCCTGAGAACGAAAAATCGTACCCCTCGACGCGCGGTTTGGCGAAGCGGAAAGCCTTCGAATTGCCCTCTTTTGCCAGCTTGTCAATCACCGGTCCACCCGGGTATGGCAGCCCCATCACTTTGGCACATTTGTCGAATGCCTCACCTGCCGCATCGTCGATTGTTGAGCCGATAATCTCCATATCGAGCGGTGAATTCATCTTCACTATCTGGGTGTTACCGCCACTGACCAACAGACACAGGAACGGGAAATCGGGGTGAGGCAGGGTGCGGTCGGGTAGGTCGAGGAAGTGCGAGAGAATGTGTCCGCGCAGGTGATTGACCTCAACCATGGGGATGTTGTGGGCAATAGAGAGCCCTTTGGTGAAGGAGACGCCGACCATCAGTGAGCCCAATAATCCGGGACCGCGTGTGAACGCGATGGCATCAATCTTGTCGGCTGTGATGCCAGCATCTTTGAGGGCGGTGTCAACCACCGGAATGATGTTCTGTTGATGGGCACGCGAGGCGAGTTCAGGGATTACGCCACCGTATTTTATGTGAACAGCTTGAGAGGCAATGACATTCGATAGCAGTACGTTGTTGCGGATTACGGCTGCCGATGTGTCGTCGCACGAGGATTCGATGCCTAAGATTGTAATATCCATCTCGATTTTCGTATTTTTAACTATATTTTTTTAACTTTGCAAGTTAAATAGCCTTACAGTGCACAAAGGTATAAAAATATTGGGAAAGGTGTTGTCAGCGGCGGTTTTGTTGTTGATAATTTTGCCCATAATCCTTTCGCTGCTGCTCGACATCCCCGTTGTGCAGAACTACATCGTGCAGAAGGCTACGGCTTTTGCCTCGCGCAAGCTTGAGACGACGGTCAGCATCGGTCGGGTGGATATTGGGTTGTTTAATAAATTGAAGGCCGACGACTTTTATGTTGAAGATTACCAAGGCGATACACTCCTTTATGTGGGTCATGTCGAGGCGTTTGTTGCTGCTTATGGATTCGGTGGCGGAGGACTAATTCTGGGGCGAGCCCAAGTTGAAAACGCTAAATTTCATCTGCATGAAACCCCTTCAGGCGAGATGAATATCAAGCAGATTACCGATCGGATGAGCAACCCGAACAAACCCTCGACGGGTAGCTTTAAACTGACCATCACCTCGGCGCACATTGATGGATTAGAGTTCTGCCTTGAGCAAATTCACCACAAGGATCCCCCCTACGGCATCGACTTTTCGCATATGCACCTTTTGGATATTTGTGCTGATGTTAGCAACCTGACCATCGACGGATCGACCATCGCAACGAATATTCGCTCGCTCGCTTGTCGCGAGCGCAGTGGATTTGTACTCAATGATTTATCCGGTCATTTTTATCTCACGAGTGGCTGTTTGGGCTTTGAAAATCTCAACATCAAAACTCCGCAGTCGCAGGTAAGAATGCCCCACGTCTCGTTGGTGGGTGATTCGTGGGCTGAGTATAAAAACTTCATCAGTGCGGTGCAACTCGATGCTGCCATCGAGCAGTCGCGTCTTTCGTCCGACGATGTGGCGTTCTTCGCCCCTGCACTGCGCTCATGGCACACCACGCTGACCAACATCAATGTGGCGGCGGTGGGTACGGTGGATAATTTTGTGGCTTCTACGGCAACATTGAATGCAGGACCTGCCACACAACTTGTTCTCGAAGGGAGTGTGCGCGGGTTGCCTGATTTGGCGCGTACACACTTCGATGTGGATGTTCGTAAGCTAACCTCATCGGCTTCGGATATAAATAAAATAGTTTCAAATATAGGGCGTACTCATCTGTCGCAAAAGCTGTTGCGTATTCTTGATAATGCGGGGCGTATTGATCTTGCCGGCTCGTTTGTTGGAACGCTCAAGTCGTTCCGTATGCAATCGGCACTCGCCACCAAGGCGGGGCTTGCTAAATGCAACCTTTCGATTACGCCTCTGACACGCAGTCGCAGTCGTGTGCAGGGCGATGTTTCGGCTCTTGGAATTCGTTTTGGACAACTGTTGGATGTGCCCAAACTCGGTGAGGCGACCCTTACGGCGCAAGTGCAGGGCGAAGTGGGTGCCGATTTTGCTGATGCGGATCTTTCGGGGCAGGTCACAAGATTGGTCTATGCCGGTTACGCCTACGACTCGATGAGGCTTGATGGTCACCTCTACAATAAAAAATTTAATGGTCGAATCTCGGCGCGTGACCCCAATTTGAAATTTGATTTTGACGGTGTGGTTGATTTGAACGATTCGGTGCCACGTTACGACTTTGCGCTTAATCTGTTGCATGCCAATTTGGTAAAGATGCACATCAATCCAAGGGATTCGATTTCGGAACTTTCGACTCGTATGGTGGCGAAGGTTACGGGGCGTTCGGTCGATGATTTGAATGGTGAAATTCGGATAACTGATGTCGTGTATCGCTATAATGACCGGCAAGTGAAGGCACGAGAGCTCACTTTGCGTGGCGAAAACTCGGCACGCAGCAAGTATGTGGCATTGCGCTCGGACTTTGCTGATGCCACCTTCCGCAGTAAAACCAGTTATCGCAAAGTCTATGAATATCTCAAGATGAGCGCGTGGAAATATCTGCCGATGCTCTACGATCGTGATAAATATGTGAGCCAAACTCTGCAACAGACCGCTGTGGCGGATGATTATTCGTTGCTTTCGGTGCAGATTAAAAATATTAACCCCTTGGTCGATGCTTTTTCGCGCGGATTGCAGATTGCCGATGGTTCGCAATTGCAGCTGCTTTTCAATCCGGCGGGCGATAAACTCTCGCTCAAAGTTGCGTCGGATTATGTGGAGCGCGATCAGCTGTTGGCGACCAAAATCAATATCAATGTTGCTAACCGGGGCGACTCGTTGTCGCTTTATGCCGCCACTGAAGATTTATATATAGATGCGTTTCATCTGGTAAATTTCTCGGTGACGGGAGGTGCGCGCCAAGGACGGTTGCAACTCAGTGCCGGGTTCAATGATACACTGCGTCGGGTATCGGGATTGTTTGGTTTCAGTGTTGCCGTGAAACCCACATTGAGCGATGCGGGGCGTGTGTTGAGTGTGCGTATCCTTCCCTCGCACCTCACGCGAGGCAATAAAACTTGGCAGGTGTTTGCTCGTCGTATCGAACTCGACACGGCGCGGGTGGTGGTGGATCATTTCGTGGTCATGAACGATCAGCAAGAGTTGCTTATCGACGGTACAGCCTCGCGCAGTCGCGCCGATTCGGTGCTTGTGCGACTGAGTAATTTCGACCTTGCACCTTTCACTCAAATCGTTGAGCGCATGGGTTATTCGATTGAGGGGGTGACCAACGGTGCAGCGACTATCAAATCGGCACTGCGCGACAGCGAAATCACGGCTGACATCCTGCTCGACAGCGTCAAGGTCAACAGCCTGCCGGCACCTCCCATGCGGTTGACTTCAATTTGGAATTTCAAACAGAACCGCGCGGGCATTGTGGTGGCGAATCGGATGAAGCAGGATACCCTTGTGCAGGGATTCTACGACCCTTCTCAGGTGCGCTACTACGCCAAATTAGCGGTGGACAGTCTCGATGTGGGGCTGATAAATCCGATACTCAAGGGGGTGATTTCCGAGACCAAAGGCTCTGCCGATGTCAAGGTGGCATTGATTGGTCAGCGACGCAATGCGGAGTTGATGGGCTCCATCCAAGTGAGGGATTTCTCAACCAAAGTGGACTTCACACAAGTCACTTACAAGGCTCCTAAAGTGCTCTTTGATGTGCAAAAGAATCACCTGCGTGTTGCGGACGTGTCGCTATTTGACCCCGAAGGAAATGAGGGTAAATTAGATTTTGATTTGAACTTGTCCCACCTCTCGAATATCTCCTACAAAGTGCAAGTCACCCCTAAGCAAATGTTGGTGCTCAACACCTCACAGCAGGATAATGACCTCTTCTATGGGCGGGTGTACGCCTCTGGTGCGGCGACCATTTCGGGCGATAAACGGGGCGTGAACATGGATATCGCTGGGACAACCGAGGATAATTCATCGTTTTTCATGCCACTCTCAAATAAAAGCAATATCTCAAGTGCCAATTTTGTTACCTTTGTCGAGCCCAAGCAATCGGATACGTTGAACTATCTCGCCCGCAAGAAGATGCTTTTCGAACGTCGCAAGCAGAGCAAAACGGCTGTCGAGAGTGCAATGAATATTTCGTTGGCACTCAACGTGCGCCCCAACCTCGATTTCCAGATGATGGTTGCCGGGAACGTAATCAAGGGGCGTGGTGAGGGGCTACTCAACTTACAAATCAACCCGCGGCAGAATATTTTCGAAATGTATGGCGATTACACCATTGCGGAGGGTAGCTTCCTCTTTTCGATGCAAAACATCTTGACACGCAACTTTATTATCGAAAATGGCTCTACCATCCAATGGACGGGTTCACCGATGAATGCCATGCTCGACATCAATGCGTTGTATAAGCTCAAAGCCTCGCTCGCACCGCTTATGCAGGGGACTACCACCTCTTCGGGTGGTGATCGCGCGGTGCCGGTGGAGTGTTCGATTCACCTTGGAGAACGGTTGCAAAATCCCTCCATGGACTTCAACGTGAACGTCCCATCGTCCGATGCCGAGACACAGGCGGTTATCTCGAATGCACTCAATACACCAGAGGCGATTCAGACGCAATTTGCCTGCTTGTTGCTCAGCAGTAGCTTCATGTCCGAGAATAGTAGTGCGTTTTCCAACTTCGGTGTCTCCACTTCGGCCGCTACGGGAATCGGATTCTTGACCAGTCAGCTCAATAAATTAATCTCGATGACGGGCTACAACGTTATGATTGACTACCGCCCCAAATCGGAGTTGACAAGCGATGAACTCGATTTTGGACTATCGAAGAGCTTGGTTAACAATCGTTTGTTTGTCGAGTTGGAGGGTAATTACGTTGTCGATAATAAGCAGGCGGTGAATCGTAATATGTCGAACTTCATGGGTGAGGCGTACATCACGTGGCTCATTGATCGTACGGGAAGCCTGAAACTCAAGGGTTTCACTCAAACCATTGATCGTTTCGACGAGAACCAAGGTTTGCAGGAGACGGGCGTGGGCATCTATTACAAGGAGGATTTCAATAATTTTAAAGATTTGCGTCGTCGCATCAAAGATCGTTTCACGAGTAAGAAACGTAAAGAAAAACGCGAGTTGCGACGGCAAATGGCACTACAAGAACAAATACAGGAGCAGAAACAGAACCAAAAATAATAACAACAAGAACTCAAATAACTTTTACGTATTATGATTAATTTTTTGCAGGCTGCCACTGAAGTGGCAACCAATGAAGCGACCCGAATGGGGCTGTGGGAGATGTTTTCGAAGGGTGGTTGGCTGATGTGGCCACTGCTTGCTTTGGGCGGTGTGACAATTTTCATCTTTGTCGAACGCTTTTTGGCTATCCGCAAGGCATCGACATTGGATATGAACTTCATGAATCGCATTCGCGATTATATCTCCGACGATAAAATCGCTGTGGCGATGAATCTATGTAAGAAAACGGATACCCCCATTGCTCGCATGATTGAGAAGGGCATTGGTCGCATCGGTCGTCCGATGAGCGATGTGCAGACAGCCATCGAGAATGTCGCCAATCTGGAGGTTTCGAAGCTCGAAACCAACTTGCCCTTTCTGGCTACTATTGCCGGTGGTGCGCCGATGATTGGTTTCTTGGGTACGGTGTTGGGTATGGTGCAGACCTTCATGGATATGTCGGCTGCGGGCGGCACGGTCGATTTGGGACTGCTTTCGAGTGGTATGTATGTGGCGATGGTGACCACTGTGATGGGACTTATTGTCGGCATTCCTGCTTATTTCGGCTACAACTACCTTGTTGCGCGCATTGAAAAGCTGGTCTTCCAAATGGAGGCAAACTCGATTGCTTTCATGGATATTTTGAATCAACCCGTTCAAAAATAAAGGGTTATGGCTATCAAACATGGATCGAAAGTAGACAAGTCGTTCTCGGCATCGTCGATGACCGACTTGATGTTCTTGCTGCTGCTGTTTCTGTTGATTGCAACCACGCTCATCAATCCCAACGCTCTGAAACTGATGTTGCCGAAAAGCGCAAATCAGTTGAAGGACAAGGCGATGACCACGGTGTCAATCGAACAAAACGGAGCTTCGTACAACTATTACGTTGAGTTGGAGCGGGTGCAAGGTGTGCAAGGTGTGGAGCGCGCACTTAGCGAGCGTCTGCGTGGACAGAAAGATGCCACGGTTTCATTGCATTGCGACAAGAGTGTGGCAGTGGATGAGGTGGTGAAGGTGATGAACATCGCCAAGGAGAATAATTATAAATTGATTTTGGCGACCACGCCAAATTAGAGCCGATGGAGTACTACAATCCGAATGACTCCTCGTCGCGCCGTTGGGCGATTGCGGCACTGACAGCATATGCGTTGGTGCTGGTATTGTCGTTCGTATTTGTGTCGTTCAATTTCGAGCTGAAGAGTAACCGATCGGGTGACGTGATTTTTGTGGATTTCACCGAGCCTCCGGTGCCTGAAATTGAACCGCCACACCAACCGACCACGGAGGCGCGTCTGCATGATGCCATCGCTCCCGACGAGCAGATGGCAAAGGTGACGGGCAGTGATCGAAAGAGTCAAACTCCCAATCCCCGTGCAATGTTCAAGGTGAACAAGGGCGGTGCCGATGAGCCGGATGATGTGGGGAATCCCCACGCAATCAAGGGCGAAGATCGAGCGAGTGGCAAGGGTGCGGGGCTGAGTATGGATGGGTTGGATCAGCTGGATCGAGGGTTGCAAGGACGTGGTTTGCAGGGCGCACTTCCGCGACCTGCCTATCCCGGCAACCAGAGTGGCAAGATCGTTGTTCGTGTGACGGTCGATGCCACGGGCAGCGTCAGTTCGGCAACCTACGAACCAAAGGGTTCCACGGCGGGCGATCCGGCATTGATTGAGGCTGCAGTATCGGCGGCTCGCAAAGCTAAATTCACAGAAAGTAGAGCTCCGGTGCAGGGTGGAACAATCACCTATATATTTAAATTGAATTGATATGAAGAGGATAATTGGCGTAATATGTGCTTTTTTATTGATTGAGGCTGTCGAAGCACAAACGCAATCCAAAATGCGTCCTGAAAATCAGAAACAGGAACACGTGCGCAATCAAAATGAAAGGCGCGCGGCAAAATCGGCTCGCAAAGAGGGCGATGGCGCGCAGTTGCAGATTGAAAATGCGACTTATAATTTTGGTGATGTCGCTCGTTTCGGCGGAAATTTGGTGCACGATTTCAAGTTTACCAACACGGGCACAAACCCTTTGGTCATCACGCGTGTGATTACTTCGTGTTCGTGTCTGAAGGCTATTTTCCCCAAACGTCCGGTTGCTGTGGGTGGTGCGGGGACGATTAGTGTAACTTATGAGCCACACAAGGGCGAGCCGGGTACTTTCCACAAGGTTATTCAGATTTACTCAAATTCGGCAGATGGAAAGCGTGTAATTACGGTGCAGGGCAACTCGCTGGATTCGAAGAAAAAATAGAAAAATATGACATTATTATTTGAAAATTGTACGGTTCTACCCATGACCTCCATCGCGGACGATTGCGCTTCATTTGTGGGTGCGGTTGGTATCGTGGAAAACCGAATTGCACTCGTGGCACACGATGCGGCAGCCATTGCCGCTTTTCGTGTGGCTCATCCCGATGCGCGGACGATTGATGCCACCGGTAAATTGCTGATGCCCGGACTAATCAACACCCATTGTCATGCGGGGATGACTCTTCAGCGCAGCTATGCCGACGACATCGCATTGATGGAGTGGCTCAATGACTATATTTGGCCTTTTGAAGCGAAGCAAACTATTGAGGATGTGCGACTTGGGATGGAATTAGCTATTGCCGAGATGCTGTTGGGCGGAGTCACCTCGTTTGTCGATATGTATTGGCACGAAGATCATTGTGTGGAGGTGGCAGAACGTATGGGTATCCGCGCCATGCTTGGATGCAGCTATTTCGATTCGAATATCGACGAGCTCGATACCCTCTTGCCTGCTGCGATGGCGGCTGCCGAAGGTTGTTCGCGCGTGCAAATTGCTGTGGCTCCCCACTCCCCTTACACGGTTGCAGATGAGAATCTTGTGCGAGGTAAGAAGCTGTGCGAGAAATATGGTTTACACTTCATAACTCACATATCGGAGACCAAAGACGAAGTGCAAATCGTGCGTGACCGCTATGGAAAGACTTCGGTTGAGCACCTCGATTCGTTGGGATTGCTCGACGAACGTACGATTGGTGCGCACTGCATCCATGTGACCGACCGCGACATCGAAATTTTGGCACATCGTGGGGTGGCTGTATCGCATAATGTACAGAGTAATATGAAGATTTCCAGTGGGGTAGCCCCCATTGAGAAGATGCGTGCACAGGGAGCACTGGTGACCCTCGGAACGGATGGTACTTGTTCGAACAACGATCTTGATATGTGGGAGGAGATGCGTACAGCGTCGTTCTTGCAAAAGTGCGTGACCGAAAATCCGTGTGCAGCACCTGCTTACGAGGTGTTGAAAATGGCAACGGTTCATGGCGCAAAGGCGATTGGTTTGGCGGGCAAATTGGGCGTAATTGCCGAAGGCGCGCTGGCTGATGTAATCCTTGTCGATTTACAAAAGCCTCATTTGCAACCTATTCACCATCTCGTCTCGAATCTTGTCTACTGTGGCAAGGCATCGGATGTGGAGACGGTGGTGGTCGATGGCGAAATTGTGGTCGAGAACAGGCGCGTGAGACATACCCATTTGCCACGCTTATATGCTGCTGTGGCGGCTGCTGTGCAGCGCATTACCTCGAAATAGGGGATACGTTATATAGAGCCTCCGGAGTGAATTCACTCCGGAGGCTCAGTTTTTTCACTTATGTCGTAAGTAGACTGTTGCTGTGCGCGAGGTGTTGTAGATGCGGATGGCAGGGTGGGTGGTTCCGTCGTTGTTCGAGACAGGATATGAGAGGTGTTCACTGGTCATAGCGGCGCGTTCTTGCCCACCGAAACGACGCTCATCTGTCGATAGCAGAGGCGTATACGTGCCCGCAACCTGCACGGGTAGTGTGTAATCGGGAATCGAGGCAGTAGGATGCCAGTTGAAGACAAAGAGCAAATCACCGTGGGCAAATGCCATCGTTTTATTCTGCTCGTCCATCTGCACATTCCACGGATAGCCCCCCGCGAGTACTTTGTAACGCTTTATAAGGCGAATCATGGCTCTATCGAAGTCGCCTAAAAATTCGTAACGCAGCAATTTATTTGTCGCCAGCGACCACTGTCGCCGTGCGTGGGCGTAGCTCCAGCCGTTGCCCTCGCGCGGAAAGTCAATCCATTCGGGATGTCCAAATTCGTTGCCCATGAAGTTGAGGTATGCCTCACCCCCAGCAGCAATGGTCACCAACCGAATCATCTTGTGCAGAGCCATGCCGCGGTCGATGACGATATTTTGCGACGTGCGATTCATGTTGTAATACATCTCTTTGTCCATCAGTCGGAAAGCGATGGTCTTGTCACCCACCAACGCTTGGTCGTGCGATTCGGCATAGGCAATCGTCTTCACGTTGGGTAGCCGGTCGGTCAGGACGTGCCACATATCCCAAATACTCCACTGTTCGTCGGGCACCTCTTTGAGCTGCTTAATCCAAAAGTCGGGAATCGCCATCCCCAAGCGGTAATCAAAACCAATGCCCCCCTGCTCCGTGGGAAGGCACATGGCGGGCATACCGCTCACATCCTCCGCAATAGTGGTGGCTGCGGGGCGGAAATCGTGCACCAGCCGGTTCGCCAATGTGAGGTAGGTGAGGGCATCGCTGTTGACCCCTTCGTCGAAAAAGCGGTCGCGAGAGTCGAACTCCACATAGCCGTGATGGTGGTAAATCATTGAGGTCACGCCATCAAAGCGGAAGCCGTCGAAATGGAACTCATCGAGCCAATATTTGACATTTGAGAGGAGAAAATGTTGCACTTCCCCCTTGCCATAATCGAAAAGCATCGAATCCCAGTAGGGCTGATAGCCCGCCTCGCCCGGCAGTGAGTAGTGGTGGGCAGTGCCGTCCAACTCATTGATTCCCTCGTTAAGGTTGCGGACGTAGTGGGCGTGAACTAAGTCCATCACTACCGCCAGCCCCAACTCGTGGGCGCGACAGATGAGTGCCTTCAGCTCTTCTGGCGTGCCGCAACGCGAGGTGGGAGCGAAGAAATTTGAGACATGGTAACCGAATGATCCATAGTATGGGTGTTCGGCTATTGCCATGAGCTGCAATGTGTTATACCCCTCTTGTTCTATGATTGGAAGAATTTTTTCGGCGAATTCTGTGTAGGTTCCCACCCCCTCACGCTCCTGCGCCATGCCGATGTGGGCTTCGTAAATCAGCAAATTGTCCTTGTGAGTGGTTTTGAATGACTTGTCGCTCCACTCGAATGGCTGCGGAATCCAAAATTGAGCTGCAAAATCTTTGGTTGTCTCGTCTTGCACCACACGCGTAGCATAGGCTGGAATGCGGTCGCGCCAGCCGTTGTTGCCGTGGATGTGCATCTTATATAAGGAGCCGTGGGTGAGCCGCTCGGCATACATGGCATCGGGAAAGAATCCGCTCCACACCCCCGAACTATCTTTTTCGAGCCGAATTTGGGTGCGTTGCCAGTCGTTGAAGTCGCCGAATAGATAGACATCCTGTGCCCCCGGTAGCCACTCGCGGAAACACCAACCCGCTCGATCTTCATCGCGTTGCCAGCCATAATAACGATACCCGTTGGCATAATCGACCAGTGAACCTGCCGCATGGCAAATTGCCTCAAGATGGTCGGTGTAGAGCTTGTAACGCCGATTTAGCTCCCCTTCTACGGGCTGCAACCACGCGTCGTGTTCGACGATTGGAAGTCTTTTCACTGAATTTCCCATAGCTATTCGTTCTATTTAGACAAATATACAAATTTTTTTTGTATATTTGTGACAAACATGAAGCAAAAACTTATAATCAACTTACAATCAATAACTAATTAAACCTATTTAACAACCCAATTTCATTATGTTTAAAGGACAACCTAAAGGTTTGTATGCTCTGGCTCTCGCCAACACCGGTGAGCGTTTCGGCTACTACACCATGCTTGCTATTTTTACCCTTTTCTTGCAGGCGAAATTCGGCTACACAGAGACGGTAACCACCCAGATTTACGGTATTTTCTTGGCTGCCGTCTATTTTATGCCGTTTTTTGGCGGCGTTTTGGCTGACAAATTCGGTTTTGGCAAGATGGTCAAACTCGGTATTTTCGTCATGTTTGCAGGTTATGCGCTGCTCGCTGTCCCTTCGGGTACGGGCTTCGCAGCACAGGCTATGATGTTTGCTGCGTTGGGCTTAATTGCTTGCGGTACAGGTCTTTTCAAAGGTAACCTCCAGGTGATGGTCGGTAACCTTTACGACGACCCAGTCTATGCCGATAAGCGCGATAACGCTTTCTCGGTCTTCTATATGGCAATCAACATCGGTGCCATGTTTGCTCCGAGAATGGCAACCGAGATTACCAACTATTTCTTGGCTAAAGACGGATTCACCTACAACGGTCAGATTCCTGCCTTGGCACACCAATACATGGAGTCGGCAGGTCAGATGGCGGGCGAACCATTGGCTAAATTCCAAGAGTTGGCTGCTGCCGCAGGTGGCAACGTGGCTGATTTGATGACTTTCTCGCAGCAATATGTCGAGAAGTTGGCTGCTGCTTACAACATGGGCTTCGGTGTGGCTTGTATTTCGTTGGTTCTTTCTTATGCAATTTACATGGGCTTCCGCTCAACCTTCAAGCATGCCGATGTGACTGCTAAACAGCAGGCTGCGGCTGCCGCAACGAAGGCTGTGGAGCTCACTCCGGCTCAAATGAAATCGCGTATCACAGCACTTATGTTAGTCTTCGCGGTGGTGATTTTCTTCTGGATGGCGTTCCACCAGAACGGTTCGACAATGACTTTCTTTGCGCGTGACTACACCACTTCTGAGGCGACGGGCATCACCCGTATGGGCTTCGACATCTTCAACTTACTGTTGATTGTGGTGGGTATCTACTCGATTTTTGGCTATTTTCAGTCGTCAAAGACCAGTGGTAAACTGATTAGCGCAGGTATTTTTGCAGCGGTCATCGGTGGACTGTGGTACAAATACACGCAGACTCCTGATCCGGTGCACATTCTGCCTCAAATTTTCCAGCAGTTCAACCCCTTCTACGTTGTGGCATTGACCCCAATTTCGGTGGCAATATTCACGGCGTTGGCCAAGAGAGGCAAGGAACCCTCGGCTCCGCGTAAAATCGGTATGGGTATGGTCATTGCGGCTCTCGGTTTCATGATTTTGGCTGTCGGTTCCACGGGTTTGATGTCGCCTACAGCGGTCAAAGAGGTTGGTTCAAGTAGCGTATTTGTGTCGCAGAACTGGTTGATTTCTACCTATTTGGTCTTGACTTTTGCTGAGCTACTGCTCTCCCCAATGGGTATTTCATTCGTCTCGAAGGTCGCACCTCCGAAGTATAAAGGTATGATGATGGGTTGCTGGTTTGCTGCTACGGCTGTCGGTAACTACGCCACTTCGCTGATTGGTTACTTGTGGAATAGCGGTATGGCTTTGTGGATGGTTTGGAGTGTACTGATTGTGCTCTGCTTGCTCTCGGCAACGTTCATCTTCTCGGTGATGAAAAAACTCGAACACGCTACCGAAGCGTAGTCGTTTCCATAGATTATAACGCACGCGGGGCGCAGGATTATCCTGCGCCCCGCGCTGTGTTTATTCATCATTCAGAATAGAAGAACGATAATTACCGTGTCCTATGTGTTTGGTGTTGAGTAGGTTCAATAAAAGAATTTCGCTGATTACGACAGGAGCAAAGAGATTTCAGAAGACGATTTCATGGGAGAGTTAGGAGTGCTACACCCACCGCGAAAAATAAGATGCAGACACTATGAAGTGCGTAGTTTTACTTCAAATTGTATCCTAACACCGTCTTCAGACTTGCTTATTTTAGCGGGCTGTCCGGCTCGCGTGACATGACCATGTAGAACATCCGATCGAGAAAAGCGGGGGCGAATTTCTTGATGAAGTGAGTGGCACGACCTTCCGCCTCCATCAGACAGAGCCGTCGGCGGTGCATGATTCCGCGCGCTACAATCTGTGCGACCTGCTTGGCACTCATCATTTTGTCCTCATTGCGTGGCGTGCCGCCCTGCTGTGTGCCGTCGGCGGTGAGTGCCGCAAAACGTACGTTCGAGGCGGTGAATCCGGGGCAGGCAATCATCACGTGCAGCCCTTTTTTGAGGTTCTCGATGCGTAGGGTTTCAAGGAAGCCTGTCATGGCGTATTTTGATGCCGAATAGCCCGTGCGCCCCGGCAATCCGTGGAGCCCTGCTACCGACGAAATGCCGACAATTGAGCCGTGTGTCTGTTGAAGATATGGAAGTGCGTATTTGCAGCAATTAACTGTTCCCCAGAAGTTTACATCCATCAATCGGTGTAACACACTTAGCTCCACATCGTCGAAAATTGCACGCATCGACATTCCTGCATTGCAAATCAATACGTCAATGCAACCAAATTCTTGTATAGCTTTGTCAATCAGTGTTTTGCACTCTTCGGGTTTCACCACATCTGCGGCACACCATGTGGCTGTGCCACCTGCGGCACAAATTTGCGCGGTGATGGTAGCGAGTTTTTCGGCATTGCGTGCGCCCAAAACCACGCGTGCACCCTGCGCAGCATATTCGCGCGCCATTGCCTCGCCGATGCCCGATGAGGCTCCCGTGACGATGATAACTTTCTCTCTAAGATTTTTCATATCAGTCTTTTATCTCTATTTGCAGTTGGTCGTATGCCAAATGAACGCCCGCGGGTAGGGTGGGCTCGAATACGGCGTGAAGACCGATTTCGTGGGACATATGAATCAGGTAGGCATCGCGCGGTTGGACGCGACCGATGAGTGCTAAAGCCTCGCTGATGTTGAAATGTGAATCGTGTAATTCAGAACGTAATGAATTGACAATCAACACTTCAACCCCTTGTAACTTCGCCACCTCTTCGTCGGCTATGGTCTTGAAATCGGTGAGATATGCCATGTGTCCGATGCGGAAACCCGTCACTGTGAAACGTTCGGAGTGGTGCCCTGAAATGGGAATTATATCGACTCCTTTGACTTGAAATGGTTTGTCGGGATCAATTTCGATGGGGTCAATTTCCGGAACACCGCGGTATTTGTCGGAGGCAAAAGCGTAGTCGAAATCTTTGCGCACGCAGGTTAGTGTGCGCGGTGTGGCGTAGAGGGCGACTTTGCGAATGGTGGGATAATCGACAAAATTGAAGGCACGCACGTCGTCCAACCCGCCAATGTGATCTTTGTGTTCGTGTGTCAGCAGGATGGCATCAATGTGGCGCACCCCTGTGCGCAGCATCTGGTAGCGAAAGTCGGAACCTGCGTCGATGATGATGCGCACCCCCTGCGTCTCGACCATTGCCGAGGTGCGCAGACGTCGATCGCGCGGATCTTGTGAGGTGCAAACAGCGCATTGACAACCGATTACGGGTACGCCTTGTGAGGTTCCCGTTCCTAAAAAAGTGAGTTTCATATCCACAAATATACGAAAAAAGGGCTGAGATACGTCAGCCCTTTTTCATAAAATACGAATTTCTTTCGATAATCTGCGAGCTTCTTCTGCTACCGAAGGTATCGTGGGGAAAAGGATGAATTTTCCCGTCGCTCTGCTTCTCGCAATGACAAGCGCGGATTTCCCTTCCTACATACCTTGCTCGACGTTCCACACAAAGGCGCGCGAACCTTGCATCTTGGTCGCGGCATCCAATGCGCGGAATGCGTCTAACAGGGGCTTAACCTGCTCATCTTCAACAATAGCCAGAAATGAAGTGTTCATCGAGGGCCATGCGTGGGTGCCATAGTGCGGTTCTCCATCGAATGATCCGCGCCCTTCGGTCAGTGCCCAGCGCGTGAAGCCGTGGATGCCTTGATCGTCGAGAATATGGTTCACGCGGTCGGTAAGTGCTTGATTATATGAATAAAATACTGCTTTCATCTTTTTTATCTATTAGTGTGTCGATGATTGGTGTTGAGCGGCCAACTTGGCTAATTTCTCCTTCTCTTTGCGCTGCGAACGGTTGACCAGCAACGAGTAGAGTACCGGAACGATGAACAGCGTGAGAATGGTCGAGAAGGTTAGACCGCCAATGACGGCGATACCCATTGGTTGCCACGTCTCGGAGCCTGCGCCTGTGCCCAAAGCCAAGGGAAGCATACCCAAAATAGTGGTAAAAGAGGTCATGAGCACCGGGCGCAAACGGCTCTTGCCACCAGCAATCACCGCCTCGAAGACACCCGAACCGCGCTCGATGAGCAAGTTCATGTAGTCGACCATCACAATACCGTTCTTGGTGACGATACCCACCAGCATGATGGCACCAATCAGGGCAATCAGCGAGAGCGGGGTGGAGGTCATCCACAGTGCGAGGAAGACACCCGTGAAGGCAAACGGAATGGTGAACATGATGATGAATGGGAACTTCAGCGACTCGAACTGCGTTGCCATGACGATGTAGACCAGTACGACAATGAGCACAAAGAGCGTCATCAAGTCGGAGAAGGCATCGCCTTGATCCTCGACTGTACCACCCACCTCAAGGTCGATGCCATCGGGTGTAGGGTATTCATCAATCACTTTCTTCGTCGCTGCGACTACATCGCTCAGTGCAACACCTGCACCAAGTGACGATTTGACGGAGATTACACGCTGACGATTCTCACGTTCAATCATCGGGGCAGCATACTGCTCTTCGACACGTCCCACCTCATTCAGTTTGACGGGTCGTCCGGCGTGGTTGTAGAGCGTGATGTTCTCAATATCCTCCACTGAGGTGCGGAACGGCTCGGCGTAGCGCACTACGATGTCGTATTCGTCACCGTCCTCGCGATATTGCGAGGCAACCAGACCGTCAATACGGTTGCGCACGAATTGCGATGCCGTAGCACTGTTCATGCCGTAGTACGACAATCTATCGCGGTCGAAAACTACGTTGTATTCGGGTCTCAGTTCATCGCGCGAGAGCTGCACATCGCGCGTGCCGGGGATGGCGGCGAGCTTTTTCATCAAGTCGTGAGCCACCTCGTTGGTTTGGGTCATGTTATAGCCGAAGACCTTGATATCCACCGTACTCGAGCCACTCATGTTGCCTGTCTGACCGCCCGGAATGACGGTGTATTCACGTATTTCGGGAATTTGATTCATCTCCTCACGCATTAAATCGGAGATGGCGTAGATGGAGCGCGTGCGTTCTGTGACATCGCACAACCGAAAATTGTAATTAATCAAGTTCGAACCCGTGGTCTGCATGGCTGCAAAGGCGTTGTCCGAAGTGTTGGCTCCTGCCGATGCTGAAATGAGCTCAATTTCGGGGAACGAATGGTTCATGATGCTGTCAATCTGTCGAGCCACGCGCGCCGTGTACTCCACATTGATGTTCTGCTCCAACTTCACGGTTGCCGAAATGCGGCTATTGTCCGAGGGTGGGAAGAACTCTGTGGGAACTTTGGTGAGCAGTGCCAGCGAAACAAGGAACATCCCCATCATCGTAAAGAAGGTGATGCGTCGGTGCGAGACACACCAGTGTAGTGAGTCGGCGTATGCGCCATCGAGCCACGTCAAGGAGCGGTCGATTGGTTTATAAATTGCCCCAACACCTTTGTAGTCGTGCTGACCACCTTCGCGTTTGAGAATGTAGGCAGCCATCATCGGGGTGAGCGAAATGGCGGCAGTGGTCGAGACACAGACCACGATGGTTACAATCCACCCCAGTTCGCGGAACAGAATACCCGCCATGCCCGGGATCATAGTGAGCGGCATGAAGACCGCTACAACAACCAGTGTGGTGGCGATGACCGACAGCCACACCTCGTTGGTGGCGTAGATTGCCGCCTCCTTGGGGTTCGACCCGCGTTCGATGTGGGTAGTGATGTTCTCCAGCACCACGATGGCATCATCGACCACCATGCCTATGGCAATTGAGAGCGACGAGAGCGAGATGATATTCAGCGTCGATCCTGTTGCGAAGAGGTAGATGAACGAACTGATTAGCGAGACAGGAATCGTCATACAGATGATGAAGGTTGCACGCCAACGTCCAAGAAAAATCATCACCACCAGCACCACGAAGATAAAGGCATATAATATGGTCTCCGACAGCGATCCGATGGCATCGGTAATCTCCTGCGATCCCTCGAAAATGAGCTGCATCTTCACATCAGGAGGCAGCGTCTTTTGAATTTCGGGTAGCCGATTTTGAATTTGCTTGACGATATCGACTGTGTTGGCTCCCGATTGTTTCTGAAACATTACCACATCGCCCAGATGTCCGTTGATGCGCTCATCCATGGTTGCTTTTTCGAGCGTGTCGCGAATCTCGGCAATGTCAGAGAGCATGATGGTACGTCCACCGGCATTCGAAACCACCACTTTGCGCAGTTCGCTGCTGAGTTTAAATTCGCCATCGGCTTTCACGTTGAATGTGTTGTTGCCGATGTCGATTGTGCCGCTCGGAATGTTCACATTCTCAGCTGCGATAATCTTGCCCAACTGCTCCACAGTCAGGTTGTAAGCCTCCAATTTTTTGGGGTCGATGTTCACCTGAACCTCCCGTTCGGGGGCACCCATGACCGTCACTGCACCCACGCCATCCACGCGATTGAGCACGTTGACCAACTTGTCGTCGAGGATTTTATTTAACGCCGGATAGCTCTCATCAGCGGTAATGGCGAGCATCATAATCGGCATCATCGAGGTCGAAAACTTGAAGATGGTAGGGTAGTCGATGTCGTCGGGCAGGGAGGATTGGCAACGACTCACCACATCGCGGATTTCGTTTGCCCCCTCGTTCAAATCGGAACCGTACTCGAACTCGACCGTAATCATCGACACGTTGTCTTGCGACTTCGATGTCAACTTCTTCAAGTTGTTTACTGTGTTGAGGTTGTCCTCCAATACGCGGGTGATATTGGTCTCAATGTCCGCGGCATTCGCACCCGGATACATCGTGATAACGCTGATTTGTGGAATCTCAATCTCGGGATATTGATCTACGGCGAGGTTCATCAGCGAGAAAAGACCGAAGACCATCAACCCGACAAAAATCAAGATGGTGGAGATGGGTTTTCGTACCGCACTTTCGTATATTTTCATGGTTTCTGCGTCTTATTTGTTCTTCACTTCTACGGTAATTCCGTTGGATAATTTTGAGAGTCCTGTTACGGCAACATCCTCACCCAAAGCTACTCCCGATAAAATATCAACATTTGAACCGACTTGCCGCCCTATCTTTACGCCGCGACGTTCCACCTTGCCTTCTTTGATTACGTAGAGGTAATTCTCGGCGGTTCCAACTTGCTTCATGACTGCCACATCAGGCACCATGATGCCCTCTTTTTGACCCATATTAAAGATTGCGCGGGCGAACATTCCGGGGCGTAATTTTTTGTCACCATTGGGAACTCTCACCTCGACAGTAAAGGTGCGTGTTGTGGGGTCGAGTGCGGGGTGGATAAGGGATACGTTACCGACGATTTTTGTGTCGGGGAAGAGGTCGATTTTCAACTCAACAGGCATACCCATCTTTACGTTGTTGAAGTATTTTTCCGAGACGTTTGCCGTGACTTTCAGCGGGTTAATCTGCATCACATGAAGAATCGGCTGTCCCGTGAGCAGGTCGCCACCCTCAGCGTTGCGTGCCGTCACAACTCCCGTGATAGGTGAACGGTATTCGATATTTTTCTTGAGATTAGCGACAATTTCGCGTTGCACATCGCGTCGTGCTTTTGCCTGCTCGATTTGTTGTGCCGAGATTCCGCCCGCTTCAAAAACGGGTAGCAAACGATTGTAGTCATCCTCAATGGTCTTCAGCTGAACGAGTTGCTGATTGTACTGTGTGGGATCGAGTGTGACGAGCAACTGTCCCTCGTGGACGCTTGCACCTACGTCAACCAGAATGCGTCCGATGTGTATGCCCGACGCAGCGGGTATGATGTCATTCTCTTTGTAAGGTTGAATTTCGGAGGTAAATACCTCATTTAGCATGACTGTTTCAGCTTGAGCAGCAGTGGTTTTGGTTAGTACTTTTGTCTGCTCCTGCACGGCAGCGTTTTTCTTCCCGCAGCCGCTCATGGCGGCAACGGCAACCAGTAAAATCACTAATTTCTTCATATTCTGTTCTGTTTTTTATTGTTCTTTTCCGATGATTTTGTCGTATTCCGCCTTGGCTGAGATGTAATTATAGATGGATTGCGAGTAGCTCAGTTGCGCTTGTACCATGTTGATTTGCGAATTATTCAACTCAAGAATCGTACCTGCACCCGCGCGATAACGAGTGTCGGAGATGTTGTACGCCTTCTCGGCTTGCGCCACGGTCAGCTCCTGTGCGAACATCATTTCGCGCGCAGTCATCAAGTCTTTAATGGATGAACGAACCTGTACATCTGCTTGTTGCTGAGCGTAGTCGCGTTGCATCGTAATCTGAGAAATCTGATTGCGAATCTGTCGTGTGCGATTCATTTTTGTGAGTCCTGAAAAAATTGGAACTGAAATTTTTAGACCAGCCGACACAGGGTGTTGCCACCAGAAGTTGCTGCCATTCACCGGGTTCGGTGTTGTGCTGCCTCCGAGTGATCCGAACATCGACATATCCATATCGTTGCCCGTGATGGTGGCGTTTAGGAAGGCTGCCACGGTTGGCATCCTACTGGCATTTGATAGACGTAACTGTCTTTGCAGTAGCTCTTTCTGAAGGTCTATCGCGCGTAGATTGGTGTTGCCCGTAAGATCGGTTGTCAGCTCATTCACACCCGCGAGCACTTCGTCGCGCATCTGATCTAATTTACCCACAACGTTGACAGTAACGTCTTCAGGAATTGATAGATACATCTTTAGTTGTAGCTTAGCAACCTGAATTGAATTTTCAGTTTTAATGATGGTTGGTCGCAGGTTGTTCAGCTGCACTTGCGCCGTCAGAAGATCGTATTCCGAAGTCAGCCCATTTTTATATTGCAGCTCCGTGTCGTTGACTGTGCGTTGCACATTTGCCTCCGATTCGCGCAGTACTTCAAGCGATTGCTCAGCCAACAGAATATTGTAAAATGCTTTTTTTACGTCGGCGACCAAGGTGATACGCGATGCACGCGCACTCTCTACAGCGTTGGCCAACTGCACTTTATTTAACTTCAGAGTCTGGTACACGGTCGGTGCAAAAAATGCCCATGTAGCGTCGGCTTGCGCGGTGAGGGTGTTGTCGGCACCGAACGAAATTCCCTTCGCCATCTCCTGTTTTACAATTGAGCGGTTGTAGGTTCCGCTCGCGCTAATTTGAGGAATCCAATTGCCCCACGTCTCGCGTCGCACGTAGTCGTAACGTTTAATCTCAAGATCGGCAATCTTGATAGTCGGGTTCTCGCTCAGAGCGAGTTGCACTGCGTCATCGAGTGTGAGTTGCATCTGTGCCCGGGCGCAGAATAGTGCTGCAAAACTGAGACACACAGTTAAAAACAATCTCTTCATATCTTTTTATCTTGAATTATTATTTTCTTTTTCGAGCTCTTTTTCTGCCATGTATTGGTCAATCATTTCAAGCCCTTTTGTGGTGGCTATACCACGAAAAAAAGTGCTTACAATCTGCATAAATGCCTCTCGTTCAGATAGTTTTGTTGGTAGAATAAGCTCCTTGCGCACGATGATTGCCGAGACCGTGAAATAGAGTGATACGATGGCTAAATCGAGGTTGATATTTTGAATAAATAACCCTTCTTTCATCCCTTGTTCAATCCCCTCTTTCAAGTTTCGACGACGTTTTTCATCCCCAGCGGCCATTAATTTGTTGTAGACTGTTGGGTAGAATTTCAGCAGAGTATTTACCGTGCGGTTCATTTTTTCGGAGTTGTTGAGCACATCTCGCAAGACGATGAACATCGCTTCGATGATGTTGTTTGCCCCCTTGATTAGCGTTGCTTGCTGTATTTCATACGCTTCGAAATAGCGATCCATCGCTAAGTGCAGCAGCTCTTCTTTGTCGCCAAACATCTCATACAAAGTGCGTTTCGACACGCACAGTTGATGTGCAATATCGTCCATCCGTACCGTCTTGATGCCTTGCTCTACGAACATTTGCATTGCTTGATTAATAATGCGTTCTTTTTGAATCATGTTTTTCTGGTCTTATCTTGTGGCAAATATAAATAAAAAACCCATAAAAACAAAAAACTTTTCTATTTTTATGGGTTTTTTAGCTCTTTTTTATTCTATTAATAATAAATGGAAAGAGTGCCGAATATTCGGCACTCTTTCCATTTATTATCACACGGCGTGTTCACGCAGTGGTGGGTTCAATCTATTACTCCGCGCGTAGGCGGATGTTTCTTCGCGTCGAAAAGGCGTTTACGCACCGTTCGACCTGCTTATTCGTGCGTTTGTGTTACTTCGCAGGGGCAGTCGCGGGAGCCTCGGTGGTTGCAGCCGGTTGAGCAGCTGCATCCGTAGCTTCGGGTTGCTCTGCAGGAATCTCGGCAGCGGGCATTGCAGCGGGGGCTTCGGTGTCAATTACGCGCTCTTGCAACGCTTTCACATCTTTCGAAATTTCGCCATTGCTGGTTGCAACAAGACCCTTGTCCATTGCCAACGTAGCTACGAGACTCAACACCACGATTGCAATAGCCATCGTCCAAGTGAATTTTTCGAGGAAGTTCGTGGTTTCACGCACACCCATCACTTGGTTCGACGCGCCAAAGTTTGCAGCCATGCCGCTTTTGGGGCTCTGCACCAACACTGCGAGGATCACTAACACGCTCGCAACCAATATCAAACCGATACAAATTGAATATAACATATTTCTTAAATTTAATTATTTTGTTTCTATTTTCCCGATAATCTTGGCAAAGTAAACACTTTTTTCCGGATTCTGCAAACTTAATTTGTTATAAATGGCGATTGCATCCTTATAAAGTCCTTGTGCAAGGTATATTTCCGCCAACTCCTCACTCACCACGTCCTCCTCTTCAGTCAATTGCGCCTCGATTAGGATGTCGCCTGCGGGTTCACCCTCTTCGGCGATGATACGCAAGTTGTCCTCTTTGAGGAATCGATCAATCAAGTCGTTAGACGATAGTGAGATAATCATCTCCCCCTTGACCGCCTGCTGGTTGATGGAACTATGAGCGCGTGCGGCAGCCACAATTGCCAATCGCCCATCAATCGCGTTCTCCTGTGCAGAGCGTATTACACGGGCTACCGAGAACCATTCGTAGCGTTGCAGCAAATCGTCGAGCACCTCGCGGGGTAGCTTGTCTGCGGCTCCTTCTGCAGCGATGTATTCTTTGAAAGTTGCCATGCTACTACCAGTCTGCTGCTGCGGCTTGGAAGATGTCGCTGGCAAGTTGGTCGGATATTTGAGGAATCAACGTACCCTCAGCCGACTGCAAAGGGGTATTGGTTTCGTAATCGGCGTATGCCGAAAAATCGCGTACAAACGATTTCTTCTCAGCCACTACATTTGTGAATCGGACACGAACGCTGATGGTCAGTCGGTTCTGGGTCGCCACATCGTTGCTTGTGACGGTAGAGGTGTTGGACATATAGTTGATAATTTCACCTTCGAAGGCGAAATCGCCACCTTCCTGCACCTGTATCAGGCGTGTTTGTCTCGAAAATTTGTCTTGCAAAGCCTCCGTGAGGGTGGAGCTGAGTGTGGGGGCGACCATTGGAGCGTTATTGGGAAAGTAGGCGACCGAGAAGGTCTTGGCATCGACCGGAATCGAAGCTCCTGAAAGCGAGTAGTTCACTTTGTAGCCACACGCTGTGAGCAGCGCAGCCGCAAACATATATATAAGGTATTTTTTCATCTGATCTCTTGTCTAATCATTTTCTTCAATTCCTAACTCTTTGATTTTGCGATACAACGTCCTTTCTGAGAGGAATAATTCGGCAGCCGCTTCGCGACGTCGTCCATTGTTGCGTCGCAGTGCGCGGATAATCTGTTCGCGTTGCATATCCGCTTTGGTCAGCTCGCGCACGGGTTCGTCGGTCACCTCCTCGGTCTCGGCATAGTCGCTCGACGATTGTGTTGTGGTGGGCAGCAGAGCTTTAATATCGTGCATTGATTCGCGGTGCGGCGTACCATGTGTCAGCTCCGTAATCATATGTTTGAGGTCGTTGATGTCGGCACGCATATCAAAGAGCACTTTGTAGAGCAGTTCGCGTTCGGTGTTCATTCCCTCGCCCTCCATGCGTCCCGAGGTGGGTTGCATGGGGATGTCGGAGCCTTGTGCCGTAAGGTATTTGGACAAAATTTCGGGCGTAATCAGCCGCGCCTGCTCAATAGCCGATATTTGCTCGGCTACATTCTTCAATTGGCGGATGTTACCGCGCCAATAATATTTCTCCAACATCTGACGTGCACCCGCATCGAGAGTCACGGCAGGCATACGGTATTGGGTTGCCACGTCGCCCGCAAATTTTCGGAACAGCAGCGAAATATCGCCCGGACGCTCGCGCAGTGCAGGCACGGCAATAGGCACCGTATTGAGTCGATAGTAGAGATCCTCGCGGAAACGTCCCGCTGCGATAGCACGTTGCAGGTCGGTGTTGGTGGCAGCCACCACGCGCACATTGGTCTTCATCACCTTCGATGAGCCAACGCGGATGAACTCTCCCGCCTGCAGAACTCGCAGTAGGCGTGCCTGCGTGGGTAGGGGTAATTCAGCCACTTCGTCCAAAAAAATCGTACCACCGTCTGCCTCTTCGAAGTATCCTTTGCGGGCTTCGAGTGCACCTGTGAAGGCACCTTTCTCGTGACCGAAGAGCTCTGAGTCGATAGTTCCTTCGGGAATTGCACCGCAGTTGACGGCAATATATTTGTTGTGCTTGCGAGCCGAATAGGCATGAATAACTTGCGGAAAGAACTCCTTACCCACACCGCTTTCTCCTGTGACAAGCACGGAGAGGTCGGTTGTGGCAACGCGCAGAGCAACCTCCAAAGCTCTGTCGAAGAGCTCCGAAGTTCCGATGATACCAAATCGCTGCTTGACGGTTGTTAAATCAATCATTTTATTCTTGTGGAGTTGTCGTTTGATTTTCTATTCCAAACAGAGCCATGCTGTCTGCGGCATCTGTTGTGGTTTGTTCGGTCGGTGTGGCATCCATTGCCTCCTCGCCCGACGAACGGATGTAACCGTAGGCGATGGCTGCCAAGGCGATGACCGCGGCAATAATGGCAAACAACAGTAATTTGTCGAAGCCTTTGCGGCGTGGAACGCGACTTACGTATGTGTAGGCATCACTCGTCCGCTCCGGTTTGCCATAGCGTAAACCTTTGACATAGGGTTCGGGCTCCATCTTGGGCGAAATAGTGAGCTTGGGTTTCTCGTAGGCTGTCGTCACTTTGTGGTGCGGTACACTCTGCTCAACGACCGCTTTACACCGCGGGTCATAGCTGAAGAGAATGGTATCATTGGCTCCGGCGCGAAATACACCAAGCCCCGTCATCACATACTCTTGGTTGTGCTGTATGGCGTGGCGCACCTCGAACACGAGGCGGTCGATGGCTCCTGCGACTTCCAATTCGCTCATGCCTGCTTCGCGCAGCAGACCGCGCAACACCCCGTCGTCGCGGCGAAGCATCTCGGAAAAGAGGATGTTTTCGTTGGGTACCTTAACGATGAATGCACCGAGTTGAGGTACGATAAGTCGTTTGTTTGACCTAAGGTAATTTATGATAATCTGTATAAGCACGATTCTGAGCATTGAAATTTGAGACAAAAATAGACATTTTTCACGTAAAAAGCCAAGAAAAACGCAAGGATTAAAAAAAAACCGAAAAAACCGTTGTTGTTGTCGAAAATAATCGCCTATTTTGCATCTTGAAAAAAGAGAAAATCCATCCGAGCCACTTTGTTCCGGAATTTACAATGTAACGGAGACGGATCAAAAGAATAATAGAGAACGAGCTATGAAAGACAAGTACAGCGACCTAATCGAACAAACCTTCGATTTCCCGCAGGACGAGTTCACCGTCGAGAACAGTGAGCTTAATTTTCACGATATACCCTTGATGGAGCTGATTAAACAGTACGGAACGCCCCTCAAGATTACCTATCTTCCGAAGATTTCGCAACAGATTAATCGTGCAAAACGTATGTTTAACGTGGCGATGGCAAAGGTGGATTACAAAGGTTCGTATAACTATTGCTACTGTACAAAATCGAGCCATTTCTCGTTTGTGCTTGAAGAGGCTATGAAGAATGATATTCATCTTGAAACTTCGTCGGCATACGATATTCATATCATCAACTCGCTATACGACAGCGGTATAATAGATAAAGATCGCTTTATTATCTGCAACGGTTTCAAACGTCCGCAGTACGTGGAGAACATCGCGCAATTGGTTAATGATGGCTTCTCGAATACGATTCCGGTGATTGACAACAAAGAGGAAATCGACCTTTTTGAAGACGCTTTTACTAAAAAATGCAAAATAGGTATTCGCATCGCTTGTGAGGAGGAACCCAAATTCGATTTCTATACTTCGCGCTTGGGCATCCGCTACAACGACATTGTGGCGTTCTACAAAGCTAAGTTGAAGAATAGCAAAAAGTTCCAACTCAAGATGCTCCATTTCTTCATCAATACAGGTATCCGCGACACTGCTTACTACTGGAATGAGTTGTCGAAGTGCATCAACGTCTACTGCGAACTGAAGACTATGTGTCCCGAATTGGATAGTTTGAACATTGGTGGCGGCTTTCCAATCAAAAATTCGCTCAACTTCGAGTATGATTATGAATATTTGACCGAAGAGATTGTGGCGCAGATTAAAAATATTTGTACCCGCAATGGGGTAGAGGATCCCAATATCTTTACTGAATTTGGCTCGTTCACCGTTGGTGAGAGTGGCGCATCGCTCTACTCGGTGGTCAATCAGAAACAGCAGAATGATCGAGAGAACTGGTACATGATTGACTCCTCGTTCATCACCACGCTGCCCGATACATGGGGCATTAATCAGCGTTATATCATGCTGGCTGTCAATAACTGGGACAAAGATTATCAGCGCGTATTCCTCGGTGGACTGACCTGTGATAGCGAAGATTTTTACAATGCCGAGTCGCATACCAATGCCATCTTCCTGCCTAAGTTAGAGGCTGGAAACACGCAATATATTGGTTTCTTTCACACGGGAGCTTATCAAGAGTCGATTGGTGGTTTTGGAGGGTTGCAACACTGCTTAATCCCCGCGCCGAAGCATATCATCATCGACCGCGACAAGAGCGATAACGAATATTATACGCGTCTGTTTGCCAAGGAGCAATCGTATCGTTCGATGCTCCGTATTCTCGGTTACTAAGAAAAATTTCTGAATTATATTCTCGTCTGCCCCTTGATTTTATCGAGGGGCAGACGCGTGTTTGTCCTTGTCCGCTTATTCGGCAACCTCTTTTTTGTCGGTATGCTTGCGAATGTTGATGTCCAGATAACGCTGCAAGGTCACTTGTAGGTGTGCCGGTTCGATGTCGCGTTGAATTTGTCCACCGTGAGCTATGGCGATTCCTCCGGTCTCCTCCGAGACTACAAGGATGATGGCATCGGAAATTTCGCTCATGCCGATTGCTGCGCGGTGGCGCGTGCCGTAGGACTTCGGAACATCACTTTGTGTGACGGGAAGGATACATTTAGCGGCTACAATGCGGTCGTTTTCGATGACAATAGCCCCATCGTGAAGGGGTGAATTTTTGAAGAAAATATTCTGTAACAGCGGAGTTGAGATGCGCGCTTCGAGGGTGATACCGCCATCGGTAATCAACCGCAAGTCACTCTCCTGACCAATAACAATCAGTGCGCCAGTCTTCACAGCCGCCATTTCGCAGCAAGCTCCGACGATGGGGGCGATGTTGAGTGGAGCGTTGGTGTTGGTGGAGCCAAAAATGCGGGTCAGGAAGTTGAAACCCTTCTGCCGCATACCAATCATCAACAAAAATCGACGTAATTCGGGTTGAAAAACGATAATAAGGGCGATGACACCAACGCTGATGAATTGCCCTAAAATCGACGACAACAGCTCCATATTGAGGGTTTTAACCACCACCCACAGTAGATAGATGATGATGATACCCGTGATGATGTAGGGGGCATTCGTCCCTTTTGTGGCACGATAAATCCAATACATAATCGCCGCGACGAGGATGATATCTATGAAGTCGATAAATGTAAAAGGCACGAATCCCATAAGTCTCAATTAAAAATTCTTTGTGCAAAGGTAAAAAAAAATGCCGACTTCACATAGAAAGTCGGCATGATTATTTCCCTTTGCGAGGTGCGATACAAATTGCATGAATGGCACTTGTGGGGCATGAAACTATTTTTCCTCCACTTTTTTTGGTGACTCTTTCTGGTCGGCAGCATAGAGCTTATTCACCGTTGCGAGTACGGCAGAGGTGATGTTGAGGGTTGTGTCGGCATCAATGAGTGCGTTGGCGTTGACTACCAATTTGTATTTTTTCTCAGCGTTGATCTCCTTCACTGCGCGGCGCAGCAACTCTTGTGCGCGGTTGGTGAATACGTAATTCTCCTCGTCAAGTGTCTGGGCATCTTTCTGTGCGCTGGCTTGGTAGCTCTGTGCTTTCTGTTCGATGCTTTTTTGTTTTATTTGGGCATCGTTGGTCGTAATCAGCCCTTTCTGATACTTCTCCTGCAACTGAGCAGCTTCATATTGAAGATTTCTCTCTTTTTGAGCCCAACCTTTCTGTGCAGTCTCTGTCTTTTTCTGCAAGGCAACGCCCTCTTTCAGGTAGAGATCGCATTTCGACAAGACCGTTTCGACCTCGACGTATGCCATATCGCTACTTACGACGGCTTGTGTCTCTGTTGCAACTGTTTCAGCTGCTTGTTTATTGGTGCACGAGCTCAAGGCGATTGCGACTGCAAGTGCTGTGAAAAGAATTTTTTTCATATCGTTTCCTGTTTTTTGAATTATAAATCCCATTTTTAATTAAAAAAGCGTTATGGACTTACAAAGGTAAAAAAATTTCTTTACTTTTGCCCGTAACGAATTAATTTTTGAAATCATGTATGAATATATAAGTGGCGCGATTGCCGAAATAGCTCCGACTTACGCGGTGGTTGATTGCGGTGGGGTGGGCTACTACCTCAATATTTCACTCCAAACCTACTCCGAGATTGAGAAGGCAACGACGGCAAAACTCTATGTACATTATATTGTACGCGAAGACGTGCAGCAATTCTATGGCTTTGCCACCAAGGCAGAGCGGGAGTTGTTCCGCCATCTGCTGAGTGTCTCGGGGGTGGGCGGTAACACGGCACGCATGATTCTTTCGACCTACTCGCCGCGTGAGTTGCAGTCGATTATTGCCACTGAGAATGCGGTGTTGTTGAAGAATGTCAAGGGTCTTGGACTCAAGACTTCGCAGAAGATTATTGTCGAGCTGAGCGGCAAGATGGCGGGGTTGGGGCTGGTCGATGCGACGCAACCCGCCACGGTGCGCAATGAAGTAAGCGAGGAGACCTTGGCGGCACTCATGATGCTTGGCTTCCCGCGAGCTGCAGCGGACAAGGCAGTGTCGGCGGTCTTCAAAGAAAATCCGAGCGTGAAGGTCGAAGAGGCGGTGCGCATGGCACTCAAACGGATGTAAAATTAGAGCAAAAAATGTGTTTTACAATATTTTTATCTATCTTTGTACGTTGATGAAGTACCTACTCTACATATTACTCCTGCTTCCTGCGCTGCTTAGCAGTTGTGGCGAGAAGGAGGATGTGCTGCCCGAACAACAGAAGAAATTCGTGTCGTATCTTACAAAGACGCACGTTCCGGCATTGTTGTCGGAGAAGCAAAAAAATGCGTCGCTGGATGTGAATCCCGAATATTACACCACGGCTGGCGACAGTACGTATCGTTATATATTAGATATTTACAATGCCACTCGTGAGCAGAATACGTTGATTGAATATGGTGATAGTGTGACGCTCACTTTTCGTATGTATGTGTTTGATTTTAAGAATATTACCACTACGGGCGAGAAGGTGGATATGCCTTATTACTCGAACGATGTTGCTTTGCAGCAGGCGTATATTGACGCAGGTTTGACCCCCGGATGGATTTTCGAGCCGCTGCGCATAAAATTGGGTGCGACACAAATACTAAAAGGGCTCGAATTTGCGTTACCCGGATGCCGGGAGCACGATCGGGTGGAGGTTTACATGAGCTATAATATGGCATACGGCGGAGACGATTTCGGTGTTGTGCCCAAAGAAAGTCCCGTGGCGGTCTTCTTCACGGTGGATAAAGTTAAGAAAAACGGATAGATAAGAGATGAATCGTATATTACGAATGGTGTGTGCAGCAGCAGTGGGTATGGTGCTGTTTTCGGCGTGCGCGGAGCAGGAGACTGTGTCCTATACAGAAAACGAGAAGATAGCTCTTCGCGCATGGATGGAGCTCCATCATCCCGAATTAGTGGCTAACTATCAGAGCGATGGAGCCTATTATGTGGATGTGCTGGAGCGCGGATCGCTCGACGCGAAGCCCATCAATGATACCGCAACATGGGTGCGTTTCACCTTTACGGGACGTAATTTGGGTGGCGATATTGTCCTGTCACGCAGTGAGATTGAGTCGCGTCAAGTTGGAACTTATACTAAATATACACACTACGTTCCCTATTTCAAATTCTATGCTGGCGACCGCAACACCTCACTTCTGGAGGGTACTTACCTCGCCATGCGCAACAAATTGACCCTCGGAAAGGAGTATGCCGCACAGCACAACCTGCCTGCGGAGATTGAGATGCGCTATGGTACCAAGGTGACGCTGTATATGCCCTCGACGGTGGTGGGCGTGGATGGCATGGGTGGTACGGGTGGCTATGAAGGTCAGGCGGGCTACGAACTGAAGAGCGGTTATCCGTTTGTTGTGACGATGGAAATTACCGACACGGTGCGCAATCCGTTGCAGCGTGAAGGTGTTGATGTGGATGCTTTTGCGCGACAAAATGGCGGAGTGCTGCCCGTTGTTCCCAAGCCCTCAAACCCTAAACAGATGCAGGCAAATGGGCTCATGCAATGGACACCTGCCAACGATACGATTCCACACATATATATAAAGCATTCTTTCAAGCCTACCGAGAAGTTCATCTACTCGTCGGCTTACAAATCGATTTACGCGCCCTATGCTGATTTTGCAAAGTTGGAGCAGGATATTTGCGACACATTGGTCAATCGCTTTGGTGTGTACGACCCTTCGCAGGTAACTGAGGATAAGGTTACGCTGAAGGGAGCAGCAAAAATATGGTATATCGCCCGTTTGCTCGACGGCTTCATTATCGACTCAAACATCCCCGGGGTGCGGCAGTTGGTTTTCGGTGAGAAGACATCGCAAGGCAAACCGATGGAATATACGCCCGAGAGTGGCGGTGCAATCGAGGCGTTTTATTATGCAATTCCACATCTGCGCTACGGACAGTGGGCGGGCTTGGTCACCTCATCGGCAAATGCCTACGGTTCGCAAGGTAAACCGGGGAAGACCACGACCTCCGGTTCGTCAAGCAACAACTACGACTATCTGAACTATTACAACTCGATGAATAGCTACTACGGAGCCAATAATTACTATGGTGGCTACGGCGGTTACTACGGTGGTTATATGGGAGGGCAGTATGAGAATTACAATGTGCCGACCACACCTAAGGTAACCACCACTACCACTTCAACCGAGATTCAACCCTACGCTCCGTTGTTGTTTGAACTCTATATCGAGAAGAAAAAATAATTTGAGCCTTGTGGTTTGAATCAAATAGTCTTTCACAGACAACCGAGACAAGGCTATTTTGTCTCGGTTGTCTGTTTTTTTGTCTGTTTTTGAAGGTTTGCGGAAGATAATTGAAGACAATAAAAAAAATAAGACAAAAGTTTTGCAGATTCATGAAATAGCATTAACTTAGTAGTCGAGAACTATCAACTTTTAAAACGCAAAAATATGATTATTACATTTAACGAGTTGCGTCGGATCAAAGACAAACTGCCCAGTGGCAGTTCGCAACGCATTGCAGATGAACTGAAAATTGATGTAGAGGCCGTCCGTAATTATTTTGGAGGTCAACATCAGGCCAAAGAGGGCGTAGGTGTCCACTTTGAACAGGGTCCTGATGGTGGTGTAGTGACACTCGACGATACAGCGATTCTCGATGCGGCAATGCGTATCTTGAACGGCAAATAATTGTATTTCGACATTTATCACTGAGGGGTTTGCGAGAGCAGACCCCTTTTTATGTGTCTTTGTCGCTGCGAGGAGTGCGCGTCCCTTATTCTTGCGAGAAGCGCAGCGCAGCGGCAATTTTTTCATTGTACTTTCGACAGCGAAAGAAGAGCGCAGGGCAAGGCTGGAAGAATAGAACAAGACCGGCAGGGTAGGATAAACCGCGCGGTAATCAGACGTAAGTCAGATTCTCCCGCTCACTCCATTCGTGACAAAAAGACACGAATAGCGTGGCACGTGGTGGGCGATGAGGGGGCGTTTTGTCATTTTGGCAGGCAAATGGCAGAAATATATGTTTGGTACAACCTTTGTTCATTAGGGGGCACAAAGCTGCGGCGAGGAGCCGAGGCTGAAGATGAAAAAAATTACAACTTAAAAAATAAAAAGATTATGGGAAAAATTATTGGTATTGACTTAGGTACGACAAACTCATGTGTTGCCGTGATGGAGGGCTCGGAGTCGGTGGTGATTCCAAACTCGGAAGGACATCGCACTACCCCTTCAGTGGTGGCATTTACGGACAATGGTGAGCGCAAAGTAGGTGACCCTGCTAAGCGTCAAGCCATCACTAACTCCAAGCGTACAATCTTCTCTATCAAGCGTTTCATGGGTGAGACTTACGACAAAGTTACAGCTGATATTCAGCGCGCGCCCTACTCTATTGTGCGGGGTGACAATAATACACCGCGTGTGGATATTGACGGTCGTCACTATACACCGCAGGAGATTTCGGCAATTATTCTTCAGAAGATGAAGAAGACAGCCGAAGATTATCTTGGCACAGAGGTCACGGAGGCTGTCATCACGGTTCCGGCATACTTCTCCGACTCGCAGCGTCAGGCTACGAAGGAGGCAGGTGAAATTGCCGGTCTGAAGGTGCGTCGTATCATCAACGAGCCGACTGCTGCAGCTTTGGCTTACGGCATGGATAAGAAAAATAGCGACATGAAGATTGCGGTCTATGACTTAGGCGGTGGTACGTTCGATATTTCGATTCTGGAGTTGGGCGACGGTGTCTTCGAGGTGAAATCGACCAATGGCGATACGCACTTGGGTGGTGATGACTTCGATCACGTGTTGATTGACTACATGGCGGAGTCGTTCAAAGCAGAACATCACCTCGATTTGCGTGAAGATTCGATGGCTCTGCAACGTCTGAAAGAGGCTGCCGAGAAGGCGAAGATTGAACTTTCGTCCTCCTCTTCGACAGAGATTAACCTTCCGTACATCATGCCGGTGAACGGTATTCCGCAGCACCTTGTCATGACATTGACGCGTGCTAAATTCGAGCAGTTGTGCGACCATTTGATTCGCAAGACCATCGAGCCTTGCAAACTTGCATTGCGTGATGCAGGTCTGCAAGCGAGTGATATTCAGGAGGTTATTTTGGTTGGTGGTTCTACTCGTATTCCCGCCATTCAGAAGATTGTCGAAGATTTCTTCGGTCGTACTCCCAACCGGAGTGTGAACCCCGATGAAGTAGTTGCCGTAGGTGCTGCTATTCAGGGCGGTGTGCTGACGGGCGAGGTGAAAGATGTTCTTCTGCTCGATGTAACGCCTCTTTCGTTGGGTATTGAGACGCTGGGTGGTGTGATGACCCGTCTGATTGAGTCGAACACGACGATTCCGACTCGCAAAAGCGAGACGTTCTCGACCGCTGCGGACAATCAGCCTTCGGTGGAGATTAACGTTTGTCAGGGCGAGCGTCCTTTGGCGCGCGACAACAAGAGCATCGGTCGTTTCCACTTGGATGGTATTCCGTCCGCTCCGCGTGGAGTTCCTCAGATTGAAGTGACCTTCGATATTGATGCCAATGGTATCTTGAATGTTTCAGCTAAGGATAAAGGTACGGGCAAGGAGCAGAAGATTCGCATTGAGGCTTCGAGTGGTCTGACCGATCAGGAGATTCAACGTATGCGTGACGAGGCGAAGGCAAATGAGGCGCAGGATAAGGAAGAAAAAGAGCGCATCGAGAAGGTGAATGCTGCCGATTCGAACATCTTCGCCACCGAGAAACAGCTCAAGGAGTATGGCGAGAAACTGCCTGCTGACAAGAAAGCTGCCATCGAAACGGCACTGGGCAAGCTGAAGGAGGCGCATAAAAACGCTGATTTAGCAGCCATTGACACCTCTCTTGCTGAGCTGAATGCCGCATGGCAGGCTGCATCGCAGGATATCTATGCGCAACAACAAGCGCAGGGCGGTGCGCAGGGTGCTGGTCAGCAGCAGGATAACAACGGTGGTGAGCATGGTGCAGGTGGCAATCAGCCCGAAGACGTGGAATTTGAAGAGGTGAAATAGACTCGAAATAGAATATATGAAAGGGCTGCCTTGCAACAAATTGCAAGGCAGCCCTTTTTTTATCTTACCGCTCTGCCTGCCACATCCCGACCAGAATCAAGGCGGCACCAGTCAGTGCGGCAAAAGTGATTCGTTCGCCGATGCAAAGTGCAGCGGTTAGAATGGTCACTAAAGGGTTGATGTAGATGTAGTTGGTGACGCGCACGGCACCTAATCGCTTCATCACCATATTCCATAACAAGTAGCAGAGCATTGAGGCGATGATGCCCAAAAACAGAATGTTGAGCCACACCACGGGACGCGAAAGAATGGTGGTGTCGAAGGTAGGCTGACGCAGAATCAGGAAGGGCACGATGGTGAGCAGCCCGTAGAAAAACACTTTGCGGGTGATGAAAATCGTGGAATATTTCGATCCGATACTTTTTATAATGAGCGAATAAAGAGCCCACAGCAGTGCCGCCGTGAGTGCCAGTAAATCGCCGTGAGGTGAGAGTTGAAGGACAAAATGACCGTTGAGCACCACCAGTACCATGCCGGCAAAGGCGACCACAGAACCTGCTATCTGACGGCGGCTCATCCGCTCATCGCGATGGAAAGCACTGAGCAGCAACGAAGTCCATAGCGGTGCGGTGCAGACAATCAACGAGACATTTGAGGCGGGTGCATACTCCAATGCGATGTTCTCGGTCAGAAAGTAGAGCGAGCCCCCGCAAATGCCTGCTGCTAACATGAGTGCCTCGTCGTGCAGCGAACCTGCCCACAAGCGGTGTGGGGCGACAAACCAGATGCCAGCGTAGGCGAGCAGAAAGCGCATGAAAAATATTTCAGCAGGCGTTAAACCGTTGTTTATGAGTACTTTTGTTGATACAAATGTAGTACCCCACACTGCCACTGTGAAGATGGCGATGAGATGATAACGATATGTGTTGTGTGCGGGCATCGTCGGCAAAGGTATTTATTTTTCGTGCTCCGAGATAATTCTTGATTCGTATTTTACATTTTTAATTCTTTTTTGTTATCTTTGCGTGCTATTATACGTAGTAGCAGAACAACAACAGTATAAAACAAAAACATAAATAATAAAATTTCTCAACTCAAATGCAAAGTAAAGGTGCCATTAAATTACTCGCTGTCCTTCTGGCCATCGCGTGTATTTACCAGCTCTCGTTCACGTTTAAGACTCGGAATGTAGAGAAGGCAGCGGCCGAGTATGCCGCAAAATTCAGTCTTAGCGAGCAGGCTGATGCCGAACAACACTATTTGGATTCGGTGCAGAATTTGCCCGTTTTCAATATCGGTATTAAGTCATTCACCTACAAAGAGGTAAAGGAAAAAGAGTTGAATCTTGGTCTGGACCTCAAGGGTGGTATGAACGTCATGTTGGAGGTGCAAGTCGAAGATGTCATCAAGGCTCTTGCCGGTGACAGCCAGAACGATCCAGCTTTCGTTGCCGCAATTAATGAGGCAAATACTGCTCAGAAAAATGGTACTTCAAAAGATTATATCGACGATTTTGTGAAGTCGTTTGAGGTTCATTCGAACGGAGCTTCACTGGCTGCGCTTTTTGTTAGCCCCGACCGTAAAGATATCACCCTCGAAAGTTCGAACGGTGATGTTGCGAAAATTCTGAAGCGTGAAACTGAATCGGCTATTGCAGCGTCGTTCAACGTGTTGCGCAGCCGTATCGACCACTTTGGCGTTACGCAGCCTAACATCATGCGTCTGCCTAACTCGCACCGTATCTTGGTCGAGTTGCCGGGTGTGAAGGAGCCACAACGTGTACGCTCCCTATTGCAGGGTACTGCGTCGTTGGAGTTCTGGACAACTTACGATGCGCGCGAAATCATGCCTCGCATGATGGATGCCGATAAGTTCATCAAGAATCAACCCCTTTCGCTCGCCGATACAACTACCTTGGTTGCGACTCAGGAGGTTGAGGTTGCCGATTCGATGGCTGCTACTACGGTTGCTGCTGCCGAACTCGCTGACACTACTGCTGCGAAATTACTCACCGAAACAACTGATTCGGCTGCGAAGGATTTGATTGCTGAGGTTGACAACACCCCCGCAGTTAAAGACGCGCAAACCCAAGAGGTATCGCGTTATACACGTGAGCAAAACCCGCTCTTCTCGATTTTGAACCCTGACTATGCAGGTGGTGCGGTGGTAGGTGCTGCCTACAAGGCGGACATGGCTACTGTGGATGCTTATTTGAAGAATCCGGCTGTGCGCGATTTGTTCCCTTCGGACGTGATGTTCAAATGGGGTGTCAAAGGTGACGATAAGCTTGACGGTCGCTACTACTTATATGCTATCCGAGTATCTACGGCCGACGGCAAAGCTCCGCTCGATGGTAGCGTGGTGACTGAGGCCGTTGAGACCTACGCGCAGCGTGGTGCTACGGCGGAGGTTTCGATGACCATGAATAGCCAAGGTACACAAGAGTGGGCGCGTCTGACGGGCGAGAACATTAATAAGTGTATCGCCATCGTTTTGGATGGTTATGTATATTCGGCACCTGTGGTTCGTACCAAAATCGACAAGGGTACTTCGTCCATCTCTGGTGATTTCACCATTCAGGAGGCGCAGGATCTTGCCAACGTGCTCAAATCGGGTAAAGTTCCCGCTCCAGCGCGTATCATTCAAGATACAGTCGTAGGTCCTTCACTGGGGCAGGAGTCAATCAACGCAGGTTTGCTGTCGTTCGTTTTTGCCTTCCTTCTCGTGTTGCTTTACATGGGTCTATTCTATAAAACTGCAGGTTGGATGTCTGACCTTGCACTACTTGCCAACGTCTTCTTGCTGATGGGTGTACTCGTCTCGTTCGGTGCAGTGTTGACCTTGCCCGGTATCGCGGGTATCGTGCTGACCATGGGTATGGCCGTCGATGCCAACGTGATTATTTATGAGCGTATCAAGGAGGAGTTGCGTGGTGGCAAGGGTCTGTCAC
Organism: Alistipes sp.; assembly: GCA_036652255.1. Taxonomy (GTDB): domain Bacteria; phylum Bacteroidota; class Bacteroidia; order Bacteroidales; family Rikenellaceae; genus Alistipes. Next base: position 76,474 of record JAVVWE010000004.1, read on the forward strand.
TTGCCATTAAAGATGGTTTCTCGAAGGCTTATTCAGCCATCATCGATGGTAACTTGACTACCATTATTACGGGTATCGTCCTCTTCGTCTTCGGTAACGGTCCTGTTCAGGGCTTCGCTACGACGTTGATTATCGGTATCATTACTTCGTTCTTCTGCGCCATCTTCATCACTCGTCTGCTGATTGAATGGATTGTAGGTCGTTGGGGCAAAATCTCGTTCTCACGTAGTTGGTCGGAGAATTTCCTCAATAACACACATGTCGATTTTGTTCGCTTGCGCAAGATTTCTTATACCATTGCTGGTGCGGTGATTCTTCTGTCGTGCGTTTCGTTCGTTACGCGTCAGTTGAACCTTGGTGCTGAGTTCACCGGTGGTCGTGCTTATGTAGTACGCTTCGATCAACCCGTTTCGGCTGAGAATGTCCGTGAGAATTTGAACAGTGCTTTCAGCCACATGGCTGGTGCTGATGCTTCATCGATTAGCTTCGAGGTGAAACAATATGGTAACGAAAACCAAATGCGTATCGTGACGCAGTACAAGTACGACGACACGTCGGACGAGGCGACTACCGAGGTGGAGAATATCCTCTTCAACGCCCTTAAGCCACTGTATAGCTACGACCTGACTTTCGATGCTTTCCGCAATACACAGTCCGATGCCAACGGTATCGTCAATGCCGATAAGATTGGTCCTTCCATCGCAAAAGATATGACTTGGAACGCTATTTGGGCGGTCTTCTTCTCGCTGGTTGCCATCGGTCTCTACATCACTTTCCGCTTCAAACGTTGGCAGTGGGCGACGGGTGCTACGGCAGCCTTGGCTTTCAACGCCTTCTTTGTCATCGGTATTTTCTCATTGCTCTACGGTTTTGTACCCTTCAACTTGGAGGTCAATCAAGCTTTCATTGCAGCTATCCTGACCATTATCGGTTATTCGATTAATGATACTGTGGTTGTCTTTGACCGTATTCGTGAGTACTTGGGTCTCTATCCGAAGCGTAATCTCAAGGAGAACGTCAACAACGCTATCAACTCTACGCTTTCGCGTACGATTAATACTTCGGGTACGACGCTTGTCACCTTGCTCGCCATGTTCTTCTTTGGCGGCGAGACCATTCGCGGCTTCATCTTTGCACTGCTCATCGGTGTGATTATCGGTACGGCATCCACCATCTTCGTGGCTACGCCTATCGCTTATGACTTGATGAAAAAGCGTGCAAAGCTCGATGTAGAGGATTAAAACTACCTTGTAAATAAAAAGGGCTGCGGATGTTGTTCGCAGCCCTTTTTATTTTTACCTTTGTTGTTGAAAATTTAATGAATAATTTCGATGGAAAGCATTGTAAAATGGTTGCGGCAGTATATTTCGCCGATATTTTTGGCTCTATTGTTGGCATCGTTTGTCCTGTGGTACATCGCCAAGTTGAACTACGCCTACACCACTGAGCAGCTGATGCACGTCAATGTCGATGGAGAGGAGTTCGATGTGACGTGTGTGGTGGAGGGTGTTGGAACCAATCTCTTTGGTTACAAGGTTTATATGAATAAAACTTTGCGTATTCCACTCACCGAACTGCGTTACAAACGCTCGCACGAAGAGGAGCATGAAGGACAATTGATTATTGATCCACAATCGTTACAAGACGCTCTTTCAATGCGCTTTAGCGATATTAAAATAGTCTCAATCGGCTCAGTGCCCGAAATTGATACGCCCAACCCCTCGTCGCTATGATGAAGGTGGGCATTACGGGTGGCATCGGCAGTGGCAAAAGTACGGTTTGTCGCCTTTTCGAGCAACTTGGAGTTGCAGTTTACGACTCCGATGCAGCTGCGAAACGGCTGATGGCTGATTCGTTGCGTAGTCAAATCACGACACTCTTTGGTGAGTCTGCCTTTGATGGCAATCAACTTAATCGCGCTTATCTTGCTAAGCTCGTTTTCAACGATGCAGCTGCACTTGAGACTCTCAATCGCTTAGTCCACCCTGCGGTGAAAGCCGATTTTGAGACGTGGTGCACGCAGCAACAGGGCGATTATGTCTTGCTGGAAAGTGCCATTCTTTTCGAATCGGGTTTCGATACGGTGGTTGATTGCACTCTTGCCGTGCTGGCACCCATGGCGTTGCGTTTGGAGCGCGTGTGTCGGCGCGATGATGTGTGTGCTGAGGAGGTGAACCGTCGTATAGCAGCGCAAATGAGCGACGATGAGCAGGCTTCTCGAGCCGACTACACTTTGGTAAATGTATTGGAGGAGGATCTCGAACCCACTGTGGCGACCCTCGATCGAAAATTTAGAAATGATGCAAAAAACTATTAACATAGACTTCCGTCTACCGCAGGTGATGACGATTCTAAATGTTACACCGGACTCTTTCTATGCCGGTAGCCGTATGCCGCAACCATCTGACACAGAATCATGTGTCCGTGCGGCTGTGGCAGATGGATGCAACATCATCGACGTGGGAGGCTACTCCTCGCGTCCGGGTGCTGACGATGTATCGTCGGACGAGGAGTGGCGACGTGTGGAGCAGGGCATTGGAGCCGTGCGCCGCATTGCCCCTACGATGGCGGTCTCGGTCGATACGTTCCGCAGCGAAGTGGCTGTGCGGGCGATTGAGACCTTTGGTGAGGTGATTATCAACGACATCACAGCTGGCGAGGCGGATGCCGAGATGTTTGCTGTGGTGGCGCATTACGACGTGCCCTATGTGGCTATGCATATGCGAGGTACGCCTGCTACGATGCAAGGCATGACCGAGTACGGTGACATTGTACAGGAGGTGACGAGTTATCTTCTGGAGCGTGTGGCGTTGATGCAGGCTGCTGGTGTGAAGCGGATTATTCTCGATCCGGGCTTTGGCTTTGCCAAGACCTTGGAGCAGAATTACGCGTTGCTCAAAGGGTTGCACCATATTTGCGAATTGGGCTATCCCGTTTTGGCTGGGTTGTCGCGTAAGTCAATGATTTATAAGCTACTCAATACAACTCCCGATTGCGCATTGGCAGGTACAATTGCGTTGGATTGGGAGTGTTTGCGCCAAGGTGCCACCATTCTGCGCGTGCATGATACGCGAGAGGCAGTTGATACAATTCGTCTGTTTAACCAGTTTCAAGGATGATAAAAATTACCAATCTTCACAAAAGTTTTGGCACATTAGAGGTGCTGCGTGGGGTGTCGCTCGACGTGGCGCAGGGCGAAGTGGTGTCAATTGTCGGCGCGAGCGGGGCAGGTAAAACCACTCTATTGCAAATCGTTGGCACGTTGCTTGCTCCCGATAGCGGCAGGGTGGTCATTGATGGAGTTGACCTCTTCACGCTTGGTGATTGCGCATTGTCGACGTTTCGAAATGAGCGCATTGGCTTTGTCTTCCAGTTTCATCACTTGCTTCCCGAATTCACAGCCTTCGAAAATATCTGCATCCCCGGATTTATCGGTCATCGCAACCGCGCAGAAGTCGAGCGTAGGGCGACTGAATTGCTTTCGATGATGGGGCTATCGGAGCGCGCATCGCACAAGCCTGCCGAGTTGTCGGGTGGTGAGCAACAGCGTATTGCCATCGCACGCGCACTCATCAATTCGCCTGCCGTACTGCTTGCCGACGAACCTTCGGGCAACCTCGACTCGCATAATCGTGAAGAGATTCACCGGCTCTTCTTTGAGTTGCGCGACAGCCTGGGGTTGACCATCGTCATCGTCACCCACGACGAACATCTGGCAGCGATGGCGGATCGTAAAATCACCATGTCTGACGGACAAATTCTCTAATTGTGGAGCGCGCGGAACAGAAAGAATTACTTGAACGACTTTGCGATAAATACAACCGCACAGAGTTCATTGCCGAAGATCCGATTAGCATTCCTCACCGATATTCTGACCGCGCAGACCGCGAAATTGCCGGTTTTCTGACAGCCACCATTGCGTGGGGTAACCGCAAATCCATTCTCCACAGTGCGGCGCGCATGATGCAATATATGGATGATGCACCCGCCGATTTTGTGCGAAATGCCTCATCACGCGAACTTGCACAGTTGTCAAGTTATGTACATAGAACCTTCAATGGCAGTGATTTACAAACGTTTATTTTAGCTCTCCGCACCTTTGAGGAGCGTCATGGTGGGTTGGGCACATTTTTCGAGGAACACTACGTCGCTTTAGGTACAATTCCCGCTGTGTTGTCGGCATTTCGGCGTGAATTTTTCTGTGTCGATCACGCAAGTCGTTGCGAAAAGCACCTCTCGTCCATCGATGGCGGTGCGGCGTGCAAGCGGCTCTGTATGTACCTGCGTTGGATGGTGCGGCACGATGATCGAGGGGTCGATTTCGGTGAGTGGCAGCGCATTCCGATGTCGGCATTGTACTTGCCTTTGGATGTTCATGCCGCGGCTATGGGGCGCGCTTTGGGGTTGCTTGAGCGGCGGCAAAACGACTGGCGAGCTGTCGAGGAGATTACCGCCACACTTCGCACATTTGACCCATCGGATCCTGTCCGTTACGACTATTCGTTGTTCGGCGCGGGTGTCGATGGTTATTTAGATTGATTTATGTTTTGCTTCAAACAGTTTACTATACAGCAAGATAGGTGCCCGATGAAGGTCGGGACGGATGCAGTGTTGTTGGGCGCATGGGCGCGGGTTGCAACGACGGATTGCCGCATTTTAGACATCGGTACGGGTACGGGCATCATTGCCCTTATGTTAGCGCAACGATGTGCTAATGCGCACGTTACGGGCGTTGATGTGGGCGACGTAACGCAGGCGCAAGCCAACGCGGCAGCTTCACCTTGGGCGCATCGTGTGGCGATGGTGCAACAACCCATTCAACAGTTTGAGGCAGCTGTACCCTTCGATTTGATTCTTTCCAATCCGCCCTATTTTGTCGATTCGCTGGTATGTCCCGATGCCGGACGCACGCAAGCTCGTCATGCTACTGAATTGTCATTCAGTGAGTTACATGATGCTGTTGTGCGCCTTCTTGCCCCTTCGGGACGCTTCTGCTTGATTTTACCTCCTGCTGAGATGGAGCTGTTTCTTGGTTGTTGTTGCGAGTTGCACCCTGTTTGTCGCATGGAGGTGCATTCGACTCCAATGAAGGGTGTGCGCCGGGTTTTGGTTGAGCTTCAACGCGCAGTTCATCAACCGTTTACATCGACAAAACTTACGATTAGTACAGGCGTGCACGAACAGTACACGGCGGAATATATGGCTTTGACGCGCGATTTTTACCTTAAATTTTGATTTAGCCGCAAAAAAAGGTTATTTTTGCATAAGAATATTTTAAATTCAATAATATGAAACAGTTATCTATGTTGTTTATACCGCTATTTATAGCTTTTAGTGCGGTTGCACAGAATCCTTATATGGCTTTAAATGGAGTATATAAAACAGATGGTCAGATAGTTGTATCCACTCCGCGCACTACCTTAATTGCTGATCTCACAACCGTGAAACAGGTCATTACTTGTGGTCCTTATGCGCGGTATGCTCAAAAATTTCTCGGCGTTCGTGCTCCCCTGACCGACAAAACGACCTACGAATTGAAGCGTGTTACCTTGGCGTTGGCGGATGCAAATCTGACCTCAATTCAGAATACACGGGCACCTAAAAACGCTGAATCGGAGGTGCTTTCGCACAGCCGTTCTGATACGGATTTTGCTCGTATTCAACCGGATAAGATGGATATAATTACGCTGGGATTGGAGGATGCTGCACGTGAGGCGGCAATGACTATTTTCTCGTTGCGCAAGCACCGCATGGAGCTTATCACGGGTGAAGCTGGCGAAAATGTTTTTGGCGAAGGGCTGAAAGCTGCATTGTCCGAAATAGCGCGCCAAGAGCAGAGTTATCTCGAACTTTTCCTTGGCAAATGCGTCAATACAACCTCGACTGCACGTTATTACCTCTCGCTCAAAGAGGGTAAAAACCAATATGTGATTTGTCGTTTTGCATCCGATGCGGGCATCTTGCCGGAGAGCGATCTTTCGGGAGATATGGTGTTGCTGCAGATTACCCCTTCGGGCGAAACGCCGTGTCCCTATGAGGCATCTGCTCGCGATGTGCGCAAAGCGTCGGGTCTCGTCACTTACCGCATAGCCGATCCGTCAGAATGTACGGTTGTCTATGCTAATCAGGTCTTTACGAGTGTTGTGCTTCCTCTTTTTGAGATGGGACGCACGGTGAATGTACTTTCCCCTCGCGATTAATTCTATGGATTTCACCTCTCGAATGGTCGAACTTTTGGGTGCTATCCGCCGCGAAATGAACGGTGAGACAGCCTCTTCGATGCGCTATTACGGCAAGGCTTACGGATTGAATTATGGTGTTAGCCTACCCACTTTGCGCACCATGGCGCGTGCCGAAAAGCAAGATTATGAATTTGCAAAATACCTCTATCAACAAGATATCCGTGAATTGCGTTTGGCGGCATTGTGGATTGCCGATGCCGATTGCTTGACGGTGGCGGAGATGCCTTTTTGGGCTGCGGGAATCATTAATTCTGAGCTTGCGGCAGAGGCTGCTCAAGCACTTGTGAGCCGCTGTGAGCCGCTGAGTGCGCTTTTTGCTGCATGGACAACTGAGGGGCAATCGCCTGTGATTCAATATGCTGCATTGCTTGGCGCAGCGCGCAATCCACGTATTACAATCGAGTTTTTAGAACCAACGGCAAAGGTCATACGCCATAATCCCGATGATCGTCTCACGGCGCAGGGCGCGGTGGCGTTGTTGGCGGTTTTGGGAGAAAAAAAGGAGAACCGCGATGCTATATTCAGCACCATCGGTTCTCTCGGCTCCACCCCTTCCGCAGACTTCATCCACGAGGAGCTCACCTGGCGTTTCGAGGAGTAAGTTCCTCGTTAATTGGTTTTTAGGTGTTCTTTGCGCTCGTATTCCTCCAAGATATTGCGTAAATGCTCGAAGGTCATTTGACCACTTTCACGCCACAGAATTTCTCCGTGTCGAAAAAGGATACATGTAGGCACAGATCGGATGTTGTAGCGGTGAATAATTTCGGCATCTTCCGACGCGTCTATGTCAATTTTGTAGACATCAACTCGTCCCCTCATTTGTTCTCTGAATTTGTCAACTACGGGGTGCATCACCTGACAAGGTCCACACCAAGAGGCGAAAAAATCTACGAAGGTCAGCGCATCGCGCCAAATTACTTTGTCAAAATCTTTCATAATAAGTGTTTTTAAGCGTTCATTTCTATCCAGCTCATTTCGGCCCATGCGGTTCGTGAAAGTTCTTTTTCGGCATATTCCACCGTGCGTTTCAACCCCTCAATCAGCGAGGTTTCAGCTCTCCAGTTCAACTCGCGTTGGGCTGCCGACAAATCGGGTGTGCGTCGTAGCGAATCGTAGTTGTAGGCTTCGGTGTGGGTGATGCGAGAGTGGCTGCCCGTGATAGCAATGATTTTCTCGGCTAACATACGGATTGAAATTTCGTGACTTGCACCCAAATCTATGGTGCGCGTCTGTTCGGTTGGAGGAGCCTGCATCAGCCTCACCAATCCATCTACCATATCCTCCACCCAACAGAAGGTGCGTAATTGCTCCCCGCTCCCGTAAATTACGAGGTCGCGATTGCGCAGTGCTGCGATTGTCATTTTCATCACTACTCGTTGATCCTCAATGCTTCCGCCCGTTCCGTAGGTATTGAATATGCGTGCGATGCGGCAGTCTACGCCGTGTTCATTGCGGTAAGCGCGATGGAATGTTTCGCCTGCGCGCTTGCCTTCGGCGAGAATCTGTTTTGATGTATTTGAGATGATTGGTCCAGTTGTGGTGTCGGAGAAGGAGGTGTTGTAGATGTCGCCCGATGAAGCGTAGAGCACCCGAGCGTGTTCGGTGCGCGCTGTTTCGAGCACATTGATTGCACCCAATACGTTGACTTTCAGTGTCTCAACGGGCAGTGTGCGGTCATAACGCAGTCGTGTGGGTACGGTGAGGTTGTAGAGTTCGTCGCAGCGAATGTCGAAACTATTGATGATGTTGTGAGTTACATAGCGAAAACGGCTCTGTCCGAGAGCTTCGGTAAGCAGTGGTGAATCGGCTGCATCACGAATATCGACACAAAACAGGTCGTTTCCTTCGCTCAGTAACCGAAGACAGAGGTGTGTTCCAATTAGTCCAGCACCGCCTAAGACGACGATTCTCTTTCCCATTTCTTTTGTTTTGAAATAGGAATAAGCAAAAACTATTCCACAAAGAGAGCTTTGGGTAGCTGATCGATGCTGTGAATCGACACGATTTCGATTCCTTTCGGTCGCTTGGTATGTTTGGCGAGATAGCCGGAGATAATGATGCGTTTAAAACCCAAGCGAGCCGCTTCGCTGATGCGTTGTTCGCTGCGTGGAGCGGGTCGCACTTCGCCCGAAAGCCCGATTTCGCCTGCGCAGCAGACCCCTTCAGCAATTGGACGATCGTAGTAGGAGGAGATGACGGCGGCTACGACTGCTAAGTCCAGCCCCGGATCGGCAACCTTGAAGCCACCGGCGAAGTTGAGAAATACATCCTTCTGAAACATCTTCATTCCGACGCGTTTTTCGAGTACTGCCAGCAGCATATTCATGCGTTTACTATCGTAGCCTGTGGCTGTGCGTTGTGGTGTGCCGTAGGCTGCACCCGACACGAGTGCTTGAACTTCAATCAGATAAGGGCGTACACCATCGGCTGCGGCTCCCACCGAGATGCCACTCAACGGTTCGTCGTAGTGGGTAAGCAGAATTTCGGATGGGTTGTCCACCTCGCGCAGTCCGCTGTCGAGCATTTCGAAGACCCCAATCTCGAAGGTGGCTCCGAAGCGATTTTTTATGCCTCGTAAGATGCGGTAGGTGTAGTTGTTATCGCCCTCGAATTGCAGCACCACATCGACAATATGTTCCAGCACTTTGGGACCTGCAATGGTGCCGTCTTTGGTGATGTGTCCGATGATGAAGATAGAGGTGCCTGTCCCCTTGGCGTACTTGAGCAGTGTGGCAGCGCACTCGCGTATCTGCGACACGCTGCCTGCCGAGGAGTCAATCAGGTCGGTATATATGGTCTGTATGGAGTCGATAATCACCAAATCGGGGCGATGTTCCTCGATTTGCGCTACGATATTTTCGAGCAATGTTTCGGGATAAATTAAGCAGTCGTCATTGCCGATTCCGATGCGTTCGGCGCGCATACGAATCTGTTCCGCCGACTCCTCACCCGAGACGTATAGCGTCTTCAATCCATTGGTTGCGAGGGCAATCTGCAATGAGAGTGTCGATTTTCCGATGCCCGGTTCGCCTCCCAGCAGTACGAGTGATCCCGGTACCAGACCGCCACCCAGCACACGATTGATTTCGTGGTTGCCCAAATCAATGCGATGGTGTTCGCTTTGGTTAATTTCGCGTATTCGTTGGGGCTTGGTGGTGGGGATATTACCCGCAATTGAGGCGGGTATTGAACCGCTGTCGTGGGCTATAATCTCCTCGGTGAAGGTGTTCCACTCGCCACATGAAGGGCAGCGTCCCAACCACTTGGGAGCTTCGAATCCGCAGCTTTTGCAGAAATATGCTTTCTTGACCTTCGCCATTTTCGCCATTATTTTCGACCTCTCTCTAATTCTCAGTCGTCTATTTTATAAAGAACCGATACACATCATTTCCGTTGGCATAGAGTAGCAGGGCGAGGATAATTGCCAGCCCCACATACTGTGCCCCTTCCAACACGCGATCGCTCACTTTGCGGCGTGTGACCATCTCCCAGAAGGTAAATATGGCGTGTCCACCGTCCAATCCGGGTATGGGTAGAATGTTCATCACGGCGAGGATAATCGACAGAAAAGCAGTTTTGAGCCAGAAATCCTGCCAGTTCCACTCACTGGGGAAGATGCTGCCGATGGCGATGAATCCCCCCAACTCTTCGTACATTTGGGTCTTCGGTTGCACAATTAGTTTCAACTGCTCCCAGTAGGAGGAAATCACGCGCCCCGTCTTGTGGATGCCTGCAGGAATCGACTCCATGAAAGTGTAGCTTTGTGTGCGTAATGTGTAGGGATTGAGTGCCATAACACCCAACTTCCCTTCGTCGGAGACCTGTGCCGAAAGCTCTATTTGTGCCCCATTGCGTAGTAGGGTGAGGGTGGCAGTGCTGTCGCTGCGTGTCTTCAGATAGGCAGCGTAAGCGGGGAAATCCATCCCTCGAACTCCATCAATTGCTACAATTTCGTCTCCGTGGCGCAGCCCTGCTGTTGCGGCACTCTGAGTGGCTACGCTGTCCACGATGAAGGGGGTGCGCAGTGTGAATAGATTTTCGTAACCTTTGTTTTTGCGCAAGGTAATCAGTTCGCTCAGAGGTAGGGTGATTTCGGTTTGTGCACCATTGCGCGCCACCATCACTGTGCGGTCGCCCTCGGTGATAATCAGGTCGTTGATGATTTTCGTGATGTTATCCACGGGCTCGCCGTCGATGGAGATGAAGCGATCACCATCACGAAAACCAAGAGCCTCACCTTGCTCGCTGAAGTTGTAGCCCCAGTGCGCATCGTCGTTCGAAAAATAGGAGTCGCCCCATGTGTAGCAGATGCCGCAGTAGATGACGATTGCCAAAATGACGTTCATCACCACGCCTGCAATCATGACCAGAAAACGCTGCCATGCTGGTTTTGCACGAAACTCGTCGGACTTCATGGGCTGTGCCATCTGCTCCTTGTCCATCGACTCGTCGATCATACCTGCAATCTTGACGTAGCCACCTAACGGTAGCCAGCCGATACCGTATTCGGTCTGTCCGCGACGAAATTTGAAGAGCGAGAACCAAGGGTCGAAAAAAATGTAGAACTTCTCGACGCGAATGTGAAACAAGCGCGCCACAATGAAGTGACCAAATTCGTGAATGCCCACAAGAATCGTGAAGGCAAGAAACAGCTGAAGTACTTTAATTACAATATCCATTCATTGAGTGTTATAAGTGTAAGAAAGTGTGAGCCAATTCCCTCGACTCGGTGTTCGAGGCGGCATAGTCGTCCAACGTAGGATGGGCGATGAAGGTGGCGCGGTGCAGGGCATCTTCAATGGTGCGCACGATGTCTAAGTAGCTGCATCGGTGCGCCAAGAAAGCCGCCACAGCTACCTCATTTGCACCGTTCATCGTGCAAGCTGCCGTGCCACCGTGCCGCAGACAGTCGTAGGCAATTTCAAGTGCAGGGTATTTCACGCGATCGACCTCTTCGAAGGTCAACTGTGGGTGATTCATGAAGTTGAACTGTTCCGTGGGGCGATTTGCGCGTTCGGGAAAGAGCAATGCGTAGCTGATAGGCATTCGCATATCGGGGGTGCCTAATTGTGCTTTGATAGCCCCGTCCTCAAATTCGACCATCGAGTGGATGATTGATTGCGGGTGTTGAATGACACGTATGTGGTCGGCATCGGTGCCAAAGAGCCAGTGCGCCTCGATTACCTCGAAGCCTTTGTTGACCAACGTCGAGGAGTCGATGGTAATCTTTGCTCCCATCTCCCATTGTGGGTGGCGCAGTGCCTGTTCTACCGTCACCTCGCTCAACGCTTCGCGCGGCAGGTCGCGGAACGAACCGCCACTGCACGTGATGATAAGGTGTCGGATGGGGGCGTGTTCGCCAACCAGACATTGAAAAATGGCTGAATGTTCCGAGTCGATGGGTAGGATTGGGGCGTGATGTTCGGCTGCTAAGCGCATGACGTATTCGCCACCTACGACCAATGACTCCTTATTTGCTAAGGCTAATTTTTTTCCTGCTGTGAGTGCTGCCACGGTTGGGGCAAGCCCCGCATAACCCACCAAGGCGTTGACCACCACGTCGGTATCGCCTGCTGCCGCCACTTGTGCTACGGCATCGTCGCCAGCATAAATTTTAATCGGTAAGTGCGCCAAGGCTTGGCGCAGCGATTCGTAATAGGTTTTGTCGGCGATGGCCACCGCATCCACATCAAATTCCGCAGCCTGCTGTGCCAGCAGCTCCCAGTTGCGCCCGGCAGTCAGCACGCGCACCTCGAAACGATTGGGGTTTTCGCGTACAATATCGAGCGTCTGTACGCCAATTGACCCAGTTGAGCCGAGTATTGCCAGTCGTTGTTGCATGGTTAAAACAGGATATATCCTTCGGGATCGACGGGTTTGCCGTTGTTCCAGAGTTCAAATTCGAAAAGATTATCTGCTGATTTATCTTCGGCGGCAGCGTAACCAATCACCTCTCCACTATGGACGGTTTGACCCGCCGTGACGAGTGATTGCGAGAGTTGTTTGTAGACCGAAAGCAGATTGTTGGAGTGTTGCAGTTGGATGATATATCCCGTGTCGGGTGTCCAGAGACTCATCACCACGGTGCCCCCGGACACGGCAGTGATACTGCTGTTGGCGGCTGTTGTGATGCGCACACCCATTCGTCCCTGCTTAATATCGAAGGGGGTGGTGAGCGACCCTTCGACGGGTGTCACCATCTCAAGTGATTCGCGCACTGATCGCCGTGAAGAGCCTCCTCCAGCGAGCGAATAGACTCCCTTTCCCTCCATCTGTGCGCGCAGCAGCGAGTCTTCGTAGGTGGGCATGACGAGGGTTTTGTCTATGCGGGTGCTGTCGGCGGTTATCACGGTGCGAACTACGGGTGTCTTGCCCTCCATAATCAAGGCGATATTTTCGTTGTAGGTCATCATGTCGTTCATCATGCGCTCCATCGAATCGAGCCGTGTGACATCGCGAATTAAGCTCTCGCGCGAGCGGGTTGCGTCACTGCGGTAGCCCGGTAAAAAATCGAGCACGGGAGTGTAGGCGGTCAGGATGAGAATCAAGATGAAGAGCAGCAGGGCGAAGGAGACGAAAGCTGCAAAAACGTTTGCTGGCGAGAGGTGGATGTGCCACTCCTCGCTGCCGTCGATGACGTTACGCAGGCTGATGCGACGCTTACGAAAAGCATCTCGCCACCAAGCTCGAAGTCTGTATTTTTGGATTTTCATTTTACGTAATTCGAATTGTACAAAGGTAACGAAAATTGCAGAAAATAGCAGAAGCTGTTTGAATTTTTTTACCTTTGCTCTAAGAAACGTATAAAATAAAAATAAATTATGATTCAACCTACATTATTGGTCCTTGCTGCCGGCATGGGCTCGCGTTATGGCTCGCTCAAGCAGATGGATGGCGTGGGACCCAACAACGAAGCTATTATCGACTACTCGGTCTACGATGCTATTCGCGCGGGTTTTGGTAAAGTGGTCTTTGTCATTCGCCACTCTTTTGCTAAAGAGTTTGAGGAGGTTTTTTCGTCGACACGATTTGGTGGACGCATCGCTGTGGAGTATGTCTTTCAGGAACTTGACTGCCTGCCCGAAGGGTTTTCGGTGCCCGCAGATCGGGTGAAGCCGTGGGGTACAAATCACGCAGTGACGATGGCTGCGTCGAAGATTCGAGAGCCGTTTGCGGTGATTAATGCCGACGATTTTTATGGTGCCGAAGCCTATAAAACGATTGCGAGCTATCTTTGCACATTGGAGGGCAGCCACAATAAATATTGCATGGTCGCCTATGATTTGGCGAAGACCCTCTCGGAGAATGGGACTGTTTCGCGCGGCGTGTGCACCATTGATGCGCAGGAAAATTTGGTACAGATGGTCGAACGAACGCAAATCGAGCGTGTGGCGGATGATAGCATTGTTTATCACGACACAGGTCACGATGAACCCTTGGCTGAAGATGCCCCTGTGTCGATGAATCTTTTCGGATTTACACCCGACTACTTTGCCTATTCCGATGCTCAATTCAAATGCTTTTTGCAAGAGAACATGGCGAATCTCAAATCGGAATTTTATCTCCCTTCGATGGTCAACAAACTCATTGTGGAGGGGCGTGCTGAGGTGCGTGTCTTGCGCTCGGCGGCTCGGTGGTTCGGTGTGACTTACAAGGAGGATAAACCCGCGTTGATGGCAGCCATACGGACGATGATTGATGCCGGTAAATATCCTGAAAAGCTCTGGAAATAGTGATTAAATGTTGTATATTTGATCTGGATGGCGTGGTGGTCGATACGGCGCGTTATCACTATTTAGCATGGGCTCAATTGGCTCGCCGACTGGGTTTTGAATTCACTGAAGCCGATGGCGAAGCCACTAAAGGAGTGGGGCGCATGACCTCGTTGGAGGTGGTGCTGCGTGTGGGTGGCATGAGCGACCGTTTTTCGACGGCAGACAAAGAGCGCATGGCAGCCGAGAAGAATGCCACTTATTTGGATTTGGTTGCTCGTATGTCCCCCAATGAACTGCTACCGGGGGTGGCTGTGTTTTTGCACGAACTGCGCCAGCGCGGTGTGGGGGTGGTACTGGGTTCGGCATCGAAGAATGCCGCGACGATTCTCGATCGCTGTTGCATCCGCGAGTTGTTCGATGTGGTGGTTGATGGTACGATGGTCACGCGCGCCAAGCCCAACCCCATGATTTTTGCTACGGGGGCGGCACTTGCGGGCTTTGATTCGTGTGAGTGTGTGGTTTTCGAGGATGCGGTGGCGGGTATCGAGGCTGCCACACGTGCCGGTATGCGCTCGGTGGGGGTGGGTGGAAGTCCGACCCTTGGGGAGGCAACCATGCAACTCACCTCGTTTGAGGGGTTCACTTTCGACAAACTGTGTGCGGCGATAGATTAAAATACCCCCCCCCTTTTTCTCGTTAATGATGAAAATTTAGCTTAACTTTGATGAAGCAATGAATAACAACGTTCATTTTAGAAGCTGTTTTGAATTTATTAATCTCCTCTTTTCGGCTCTTTTTGCCCCAGTTTCCGCCCTGTAAATCCTCATTTAGCTCGCTAAAATCGGATTTGCAGAACAAAAACAGAAACAAAAATAGCTCTAAAATAACTTCGGTAACAAATTCAAACAGCTTCTTAATTTTAAACTTAATTGATTATGAAAAAAATCTTCTTACTTGTCGCTATCTGTGCCGTCGGATGGTGCACCGCGTGCAGCGATGATGACGAAGCTCAACAGCAGGGTGTCGCCGCTAAGACGAATGTTGAAAAGCTACTTAAAACGAGTTATTGGTATGGGACAACCTATTTTTTACTTTCGGAAAATGGAGAGAAAAAATTGTCTGAAAAGTCGTTGAATGCCACCATTGGTAACAAGGGGCTAAATTACGATAATATATATGGTCTTGGTCTGTTTAATTTTTCAAAAAGAAGCGAAGTGCTTACTTATAGGGAATCTATGAAATCACAAATGCCCATGAGTTATGGTGTCAAGTATGCCTATACTTATGATGATGTGGCGAAAACATTGGAGCTAAAGGAAAAAGGTGGCGCAGACAAGGCGAATTGGTTGGCAAATCAATCGTTGCAGATTGTGGAAGCTGTGGTTGATAGAGTGGTATTTGACTCGCCGTTGCGTGATGAAATGCGTGCGCAACTTGTTGAACTGAGAGTTTCGATTCCCCTAAATGTGATTGGGCTACGTACGGTTTGTTCGCGATTGATTGACCCAGACCAATTGGCAAGATGCGCTGCTGCGCTGCCTGCCTCCTTGGGTTGGTGGAATGTAGTTGCAACACTGCAAGATAACTATTGGCAAGAGCGTTCTTATTTTGTTCGCACCGTAAATGGAGTTGAAAAGGTGGATGAAAAATCGCTGATGTTGCTGAAGTACGGGGCGGAAACGGATTCTCGTGGCGTGATGAATAGTTTGAATCGTTTTGCGGTAGATAAAAATGGTGCAATAAATCAATTTATCTATTTGGAAGATGGACGTACATGGGGCGTATATCGCGGAGCCTTTGAACTTATTTATAATAGTAATAATAGTTGGATTCTTTATCTATCGACACAAAACGTTGATTATCAAACACACAATTATTGTGCGAGCACCGATATAAAAGCACGTAGTGTGGCTGCCGATTGTGTGGAGTTGGATGTGGTAATCAACGACTCGACGCGCAAGACGTGGGCGGAGTTTATTACCTCGGAGACGACCGGTATTCGTACGGTATGGACAAAAATTACGGATCAAAAAACGATTGAGGAGTTGAAGAACGCCAAAGAAATTCAATAATTAATCTCTGTTCGAATAGGGTGTCGGTGCAAGAAAATGCGTGCCGACACCTTTTTTGTTTATCAATGATGCCGATTGAAACCGATAAAAGTGTAAATTTGCATACATAATAGAAAAAGGATGAAGACGGACGAGTGGAAAATTGTTGAGGATCATTTCGATGCGGCACACGTCAAAGCTGCTGAATCGTTGTTCGCTTTGGGTAACGGAGTGATGGGTGGACGTGCCAATTTCGAGGAGCACTATTCGGGCGACTCGTTGCAGGGCAACTACATTGGTGGAGTCTACTATCCCGATAAAACGCGCGTTGGCTGGTGGAAAAACGGTTATCCCGAACACTTCGCCAAGGTGCTCAATGCCGCATTTTGGATTGGTGTCGATGTGTGGATTGACGGCGAGGAGCTCGATTTGGCAAAGGTGCAGATAGTGCACTTCTATCGCGAGTTGGATATGCTCCATGGGGTGTTGCGTCGTCGCATGACGGTGCGCTTCGAGAATGGGACCGAGGTTGCCGTTGACATCGAACGTTTTCTGCCGTTGGCGCATCGCCAAACGGGGGTGGTGCGATATAGCGTTATGCCGCTCAACCGTGCTGTGGAGGTGGCGTTTATGCCCTATATCAATGCCGATGTGCGCAACACGGATGCTAATTACGATGAGAAATTCTGGGAGCACGTCGCCACGGAAGGCGATGCGGTGCAGATGCGCACACGCAAAAGCGGTTTTGAAGTGGCTTGGGCGCAGTGTTGTACGTTGGTGGGGACGAATGCAGAGGTGAATACCTCGGATAAATTGGTGTCTGAAATACATACGCTCGCGGTGGCGCAAAATAGCACTGCGACACTCTATAAATATGTTGGTATCTGCTCGTCGCTCAACCACCCCGCTGCGGAGTTGATTACCTCAGCGCGTGCGGTGGCTACCGAAGCGGCTGTTGTGGGTTTTGATGCACTGGCGGCGGAGCAGACTGCTGCATGGGAGCAGCGGTGGCGCACGTGCGATGTGACGATTGAGGGCGATGCCAAGGCACAGCAGGGCATTCGCTTCTGCATTTTTATGTTGTTGCAAACTTATACGGGGGGCGATTCCCGTTTGAATATTGGTCCGAAGGGCTTTACGGGTGAGAAATATGGTGGTGTAACCTACTGGGATACGGAGGCTTACTGCCTGCCGTTCTATCTGGCAACGACTGGAGCCGAGGTGGCGCGTGAATTGCTCATCTACCGCTACAATCAGCTGGATAAGGCAATCGAGAATGCCGCTCAATTGGGCTTCACGGCAGGTGCGGCATTGTATCCGATGGTGACTGTCGATGGCTCGGAGTGTCACAACGAGTGGGAAATCACCTTCGAGGAGATTCACCGCAATGGCGCGGTGGCGTATGCCATTTGGAATTACATTCGCTATACGGGAGACCGACACTATCTGGCAACGTATGGCTTGGAGGTGTTGCTCTCCATAGCGCGGTTTTGGGCGCAACGGATTACGTGGTCGGCAGCGCGCGAAAAATATGTGATGTTAGGGGTCACAGGACCCAATGAGTACGAAAATAATGTAAATAACAACTGGTACACCTCTTATATTGCCTGCTGGTCGATGCGCTATGCTGCTGATGCAGCGTGCTGGGTGCGAGAAAACAGCCCTGCGGATTACGACCGCATCTGCACCAAACGCCATTTCGACGAGCCGACAGAGTGTGAGCGGTGGCTTGAGATAAACGATAAGATGTATTGGGGTGAGCAGGGGGGTATCTTCCTACAACAGGATGGCTATATGGATAAAGAGCAGCTGTTTGCCGTTGACGTGCCTGCCGCCGAGCGTCCCATTAATCAACACTGGTCGTGGGATCGTATCCTGCGTTCGTGCCTGATAAAACAGGCGGATGTACTGCAGGGATTGTATTTTTTTCAAGACGACTTTGATTTGGAAACCCTGCGGCACAACTTCCACTTCTACGAACCTCGTACGGTGCACGAGTCGAGTCTCTCGCCTTGTGTTCACGCTATTCTTGCGGCGCGCATTGGCGATTTGGATAAGGCTTATGAGATGTATCTGCGTGCAGCGCGGCTCGATTTGGACGACTACAACCACGAAGTTGACGAGGGTTGTCATGTGACCTCCATGGCTGGATCGTGGCTCTCGGTAGTCGAAGGCTTTGGGGGAATGCACCTGCGTCGGGAGGTGTTGACTTTTGCTCCTGTGCTCCCTGCGGAATGGCAGTCGCTCACCTTCCGCATACACTATCGTGGGCGTATCATTGCAGTGCGCGCCACCCACACCTCTGTTGAGGTGAACTGTGAGGGTGCACCTGTCGAGATTGAAATATGCGGTCATCGCTACGTAGTTGATGGCAGCGTAACACATAAATTGAGATGATAATTCAACATCCGGATTGGAGCTATACAGCGGTGCTATACGAGATGAATATCCGACAGCTCACCCCAGAGGGTACGCTTCGTTCGGCGATACCGCACCTTCGATTTCTGCACGCGATGGGCATAGATGCCGTGTGGCTGATGCCGATTTATCCGATTGGCGAGACCAACCGCAAAGGGTCGTTGGGCTCCTACTACTCGATTCGTGACTACTGTGCTGTGAATCCCGACATGGGCACGCTTGCTGACTTGGACGCTTTTGTGGCGGAGGCTCACGCCTTGGGCATGAAGGTGCTGCTGGACTGGGTGGCAAACCACACGGCGCGCGATGCTCGTTGGATTGCCGAATGCCCTGCCGACTGGTACGAGCGCGATGCGCAGGGTGAGGCTTTGGTGCCGGCGGATTGGACCGATACTGCCAAACTCAACTACGCCAACCGTGCCGTGTGGCAAGGGCAGATAGATGCCATGCGTTTCTGGCTCACCGACCATGCCATCGACGGCTTCCGTTGCGACATGGCGATGCTGGTTCCGATTGAATTTTGGCACGAGGTGGCACGGCAGCTGCGCGCGCTCAAGCCTGAGCTTTTCCTGCTCGCAGAGGCGGAGCAACCCGACCTATTCGACCATCGAACCTTCGATATGTGCTACGCGTGGGAACTGCACCACCTTATGGTTGATGTGGCGCAACAACGACAGCGTGTGACGGTAATCCGTGAGTGGCTCATGGCGGATTCATACCCATCGAGTGCGATGCGGATGCTCTTCACCTCGAACCACGACGAAAATTCGTGGAGTAGCTCTGAGTTTGTGCGCTTGGGGGCGGCACGACGCGCGATGATGGCTTTTGTGTTTGTCGCTCCGCGGTGTATGCCGCTGATTTACACGGGTCAGGAGGTGGGTTACGACCATGCTTTCGCCTTCTTCGATCGCGATCCGATGCCTTGCTGTAAACTCAATGCTGAGACCACATTCTTGACGCAGCTCATCCACTTGCATCATACGGCACCTGCCTTGGCGGCGGGCGAACGGGGTGGTGCGATGGTCTGGATTGGTAATAATGCCGAAGATTGCCTGCTGAGTTTTGTGCGCGAGACGGCGAACAACCGCGTCTTTGCGATGCTCAACCTCTCGCCCTATGCGATTCATGCCGATTTTCACACGGGCATCTATGCCGGCTCGTACACCGATGCGTTGTCGGGCGTGCGGGTTGAGCTGCCGGAGCACGTCGAGTGCGAAATGGATGGGTGGAGTTTTCGTATACTTATTGTAATGTAAATTTTTTTTCGTATGTTTGCGAATACGATATGAGAAAAATTCTAATCATCCTACTGGTGCTTTGCACCTTGACAGCCGCAGCCGCACCGCGTGGTGTGCGCGATATTCCTAATGTACAACGTGTCAACAAGGCGCAATACACCTCCAATCCCGACGGTATACTCTCGCCTGCGGCGGTGGCGCGCATCGACTCCATTTGCGCCTCGTTGCGCCAACGAGCAATTGCACAGGTGGCAGTGGTGGCGGTCGATGAGATTGATGGCGACGATGTGTTCGACTTTGCCGTTGAGTTGTTCGATGCGTGGGGTGTGGGAACCTCCGACAAAAATAACGGGTTGGGTATCTTGCTGGTGCGCAACCGTCACGAGATTCGTTTTGTGACCGGTGGCGGATTGGAGGGGGTACTGCCCGATGCTATTTGCAAGCGGATTCAGATGCGATATATGCTTCCTGCGTTTCGTGCGGATGATTACAGTGCGGGCATGGTGGCAGGCGTGGAGGCGGTTGGAAAACGACTCGATGGGTCGGAACTCGATTTGGGTGAGGGCGATACAGCATCGGATGAAGAGCTGCCGGCGTGGGCTATTTTGGTGATTGTCTTCGGCTTCATCATCGTGCCGTTGACGGTTATTTTGGGCGTTTACTACTATCAAAAACGGTGTCCGCGGTGTCACCACTTGTCGCTTGTGCAGCAGTCGCAGCAGGAGCTGGAGCTGACGCAACTCTCACGACTTATCGAATATACCTACGTCTGTTCGAAGTGCGGTATGGTGGTCAAACGCCAAGCCCGCAGTCAGCGTAACGACAATCTGGGTGGTGGTGCAGGCGGCGTGTTCATGGGAGGTGGCGGCTTCGGTGGCGGTAGCTCAGGCGGTGGATTTGGCGGCGGTAGCTTTAGTGGTGGCGGCGCAGGTTCGCGGTGGTAACGAAATTACAAACTAAAAAATAACGAAAACATGAAAAAAACAACGTGGATTTGGCTTGGAGCAATTGCCGTGGTGGCAATTTTTCTCTATGTGACCTACAACGGATTTATCTCGAAGGACGAGGCAGTGAAGACTGCTTGGTCGAATGTTGAAACCCAATATCAGCGTCGTGCCGACCTGATTCCCAACTTGGTGAACACGGTCAAGGGCTATGCGGCGCACGAAAACCAAACTTTCAATGAGGTGGTTGAGGCGCGTGCCAAAGCCATATCGTTTAATGTCGATACGAAGGATTTGTCGCCTGAAAAGCTGGCTGCATACCAAAATGCGCAGTCGCAAGTGGGGTCGGCATTGGGACGATTAATTGCTGTGGCGGAGAATTATCCCGATTTGAAAGCCAACCAAAACTTCCTCGAATTGCAGGCGCAGTTGGAGGGTACGGAGAATCGTATCGCTGTGGCTCGCAAGGAGTTTAACGGTGCGGTGAATGCCTACAACGTGGCAATTCGTCGCTTCCCTGCCAACTTGATGGCGCGGATGTTTGGCTTTGTGGAGAAGGCACGTTTCGAAGCTGCTGAGGGTGCTGAAACAGTTCCTTCGGTGGAATTCTAACTTTTCAGCGCAATATTATGCGGGCGATTCTTTCGAGAGTCGTCCGCTTTTTTTGCCCGATTCGAAAAGAATGCTTACTTTTGCGGCTCGAACAATGAAAATGGAAAACGGAAAGTTAAAAGGATATATTTGTGGTGCAATTGCTGCGGCAAGTTACGGACTCAGTCCGCTCTTCACACTGCCGATGTATGCGGCGGGCTTGGGGGTTGACTCGGTATTGTTCTATCGTTATGTATTGGCTGTGACCATGTTGGCAGTGTTGATGCTGGGGCAACGGCAATCGTTCGCTCTGCGTCGCTGCGAGGTGGCTCCACTGGTGGTCATGGGGTTGATTTTCTCCATGTCGTCACTCACGCTTTTCGAGAGTTTCCGTCTGATGGATGCGGGAATTGCGGCCACATTGCTCTTCGTTTATCCGGTCTTGGTAGCGATTATTATGGCGGTCTTTTTCAAGGAGCGCATTTCGTTACTGACTACGTTTGCCATCTTGCTTGCGCTGGGTGGTATCGCACTGCTATATAAGGGCGAAAATGGTGCTACACTGAATCTTATGGGGGTCGTAATGGTTTTTGTTTCGGCTCTCTGTTATGCGATTTATATTGTGGGCGTAAACCGCTCGGCACTGCGCGAAATGGCGACCGAAAAGTTGACTTTCTATGCCTTGTTGTTCGGATTGTCGGTCTTTTTTGTACGTTTGCGTTTTGGTGCCGACTTGCAGGCTATTCCCACCCCGGCACTGTGGGTCAACGCCTTGGCATTGGGGCTTTTGCCAACGGTCATCTCACTGGTGACGATGGCGATTGCCATTCGTCATATTGGCTCAACTCCTACGGCAATTCTGGGAGCCTTGGAGCCCGTCACGGCACTTTTCTTTGGGGTTGTTGTCTTCGGTGAGCCCTTCACTTCGCGCATTGCGCTGGGTGTGGTGCTCATATTGGTGGCTGTGACGCTCATCATCGCCGGTCGACCGCTGCTCGATCGTCTGCCCACACTATTCGGCATTCACCGCGCACGCTGATGCTGAGCCCTAAGTGTCAGATAGGAGGGCGGAAGAGATATATTTGTTGAAAACTCGCGGAAATTGAGGACGGAAATCCGATAAAAAATCGTAGATTTGCAAATTGAATAATTGTCGATTGCCGTTATGTTAAGTCTGCTTTTTTATCTTTTTTTGGTTGTCATCTGCACCTCGTTTCTGGTGGTGTCGATTGTGGCGTTGGGTGTGACCTATCCCTTTCAAAAGTCACGTCGCGTGGTGCACGAAATTTCGCGCTGCATGGTGCGTATTTTCTTCTTTGTGCCTCTCACGTGGCGACATAAAGTACTGGGTATGGAACATATAGACCGCAGTAAATCCTATGTGATTGTCATCAACCACAGTGCGATGACCGACATTCCGTCGCTCTATTTTTTGCCGCTCAACTTCCGCTGGGTCTCCAAGCGCGAAGTCTTCAAGTTGCCATTCTTTGGGCAATTTCTGTCGGTGCATGGTGACATTTGCATCAACCGTGGACATGGCGCAGAGGCTCTGGAGCAGTTGCTGCGCGATGGTAAATTGTGGCTCAGCCGCGGGGCATCGGTAGCAATTTTCCCGGAGGGCACGCGATCTAAGGACGGCGAAATCCATCGTTTCAAAACGGGTGCATTTACCTTGGCGCGCGAAGCGGGTGTCGATTTACTGCCTGTGGTGGTGGACGGTACGAAGCGAATGATTAAAAAGAATAAACTTTTCAACTGGCACAATACGGTTACACTCAGTGTATTGCCTCCTATTACGGCGGCGCAAATTGCGACGATGGAGACCAAAGTGTTGATGGAGCAGGTGCACGATGCGATGAGCACGGCACTCGCGGAAATTCGGCTTGAAGCTAAAAAATAATTATGGCAGATTTACTAAATAATAAAGGTACAACCAACTACGACGATGATGCGATTGTCACCCTTTCGCCGCGCGATCACATTCGCCTGCGACCGGGTATGTACATCGGTAAGTTGGGCGATGGCTCACAGTCCGACGATGGTATTTATGTGTTAATCAAAGAGGTGGTCGATAACTCGATTGATGAATTTATCATGGGTGCCGGACGGCAGATTGATGTTTTGGTCGAGAATAATGTGGTTGCGGTGCGAGATTATGGCCGTGGTATTCCGCTTAAGTCGCTCTCGGCGGCGGTGAGCGAGATGAATACGGGTGGTAAGTATGGCGGCACGGCATTCAAAAAGACGGTGGGTTTGAATGGTGTGGGTGTCAAAGCGGTGAATATGCTCTCAAGCGAATTCACGGCACGCTCGGTGCGTGATGGTGAGGCGCGCACGGTCTTTTTTGTGCGCGGTGTGGAGCAGAGCGACAAGTGGGAGAGTGGTGTGCAGGAGAAAAACGGCACATCAATCACCTTCCGTGTCGACGAGGAAATTTTCGGTCAGTACGCATATAATATGGAGTACGTCGAGTTGATGATGCGCAACTACACCTACCTGAATCTTGGGCTGACCTTCAACCTGAACGGGCAGAGCTACATCTCGAAAAATGGACTGTTAGATTTGCTGAACGAAAATATGACCGAGGAGCCGCTCTATCAGCCTATTCACTTGGCTGGTAATGACATAGAGGTGGCAATTACCCATGGTACGGGCTATGGCGAGAGCTATTTTTCGTTTGTCAATGGTCAGTACACTTCGCAAGGAGGTACCCACCAAACAGCATTTCGCGAGGCGATCGTGAAGACCGTCAAGGAGTTTTATCATAAAGATTACGATCCGTCAGATGTGCGCACGTCGATTATTGCAGCCATTTCAATCAAGGTGGTGGATCCTGTTTTTGAGTCGCAAACCAAAATTAAACTCGGCTCGAAGGAGCTCGAACCCGGAGTGCCATTGCGCAACTTTGTGGTCGATTTCTTAGCTCAACAGCTCGACAATTATCTGCATAAAAATCCGGAAACTGCTCAGATTATTCAGAAGAAAATCATCGAGAACGAGAAGGAGCGGAAGGCAATTTCGGGCATCCAAAAGAAAGCACGCGAGACCGCGAAAAAGGTGTCGCTCAATAATAAAAAGCTGCGCGACTGCAAGATACATCGCACCGATCGCAACGATTTGGCGGAGAAATCGATGATTTTCATCACCGAGGGCAACTCCGCATCCGGATCTATCACCAAGAGTCGCAATCCATATATTCAAGCGGTCTTCTCGTTGCGCGGTAAGCCGCTCAACTGCTTTGGGTTGACTAAAAAAGTGGTCTACGAAAACGAGGAGTTTAACCTTTTGCAGGCGGCTCTGAACATTGAGGACGATATGGATAATTTGCGTTATGACAAGGTGATTATTGCTACCGATGCCGATGTGGATGGTATGCATATTCGCCTGCTGCTCACCACGTTCTTCCTCCAATTTTTTCCCGATTTGATTCGCAGCGGACATCTATACATTCTTCAAACGCCGCTGTTCCGTGTGCGGAATAAGAAGGAGACTCATTATTGCTACTCGGATGAGGAGCGGCAGCGGGCGGTGTTGCGATGCGGTGTGAATGCCGAAATTACGCGATTCAAAGGTTTGGGTGAGATTTCGCCCGACGAATTTGGTGCTTTTATCGGCGAAAATATACGACTGGACAAGGTGCGAATCACCAAAGACGACCCGATTCATGACCTGCTGGAGTTCTATATGGGTAAGAATAGTTTTGAGCGTCAGGGATTCATCATCGACAATCTTCGTATCGAGGAGGATATCGTAGAAGCGGATTTTAATTAGTTATGGCAGAAGATAAAGATAGAACAGAAGAGCAGGAGGATCAGCCGGTTGAGCTGCCTGTCAACGCCGTGGTGCAGAGCAAGTTCGAACGCTTGACTATCGACGAGGGCAGCGTGCGCAAACTCACGGGTATGTATCGCAATTGGTTCTTGGATTACGCCTCCTATGTGATTCTCGAACGTGCTGTGCCTCATGTCGAGGATGGTCTGAAACCTGTGCAACGACGTATTCTACATGCGATGCGCAATGTGGACGATGGTCGCTATAACAAGGTGGCGAACATCGTCGGTCAGACCATGCAGTATCACCCTCACGGCGATGCGTCGATTAAGGATGCACTTGTGCAGCTGGGACAGAAAGATTTGCTGATTGATTGTCAGGGTAACTGGGGTAATATCCTAACGGGTGACGATGCCGCAGCAGGACGATATATTGAGGCGCGACTGTCGAAATTTGCTCTCGATGTGGTCTTCAATAAGAAGACGACAGAGTGGATGCGCTCCTATGATGGACGTAATGAAGAGCCTGTGACTCTGCCCATTAAGTTCCCGTTGTTGCTGGCTCAAGGCTCTGACGGTATTGCCGTGGGATTGGCATCGAAGATTCTGCCGCACAACTTCATTGAGTTGATTAACGCCTCGATTGCCCATTTGCGAGGTGAGTCGTTTCAGCTTTATCCCGACTTTCCGACGGGAGGACTGGCGGATGTGGGACGTTACAACGACGGTTTGCGTGGTGGTGCGGTCAAGGTGCGTGCGCGCATCTCGAAGATTGATAAGCGCACCTTGGCAATCACCGAAATTCCCTACACAACGACGACCGAATCGATTAAAGATTCGATTATTAAGGCGAACGATCGGGGTAAAATAAAGATTAAAAAGGTCGATGACAATACGGCAGAGAAGGTCGAAATCATCGTCCAAGTTGCCAACGATGAGTCGAGCGATAAGACTATTGATGCGCTTTATGCCTTCACGGATTGCGAGGTGTCAATTGCCCCCAATGCGTGTGTTATTGATCAGGAAAAGCCCCAATTTTTGGGGGTTTCAGAGATGCTGCGACGCACTGCCGAGCGAACGAAACGCCTACTGGGAAGTGAGTTGCAGATTCGGCTCGATGAGCTGAATGGAGCATGGCACGCCGCCTCGCTCGAAAAATTATTTATCGAGAACAAACTCTACCAACTTATCGAAGGTTGTAAGACGCGTGAAGCGGCTTATACAGAGGTTGATAAGGGACTTGAGCCCTTCAAAAAACTGCTGCGAGCCGAGGTGACGCTGGAGGATGTGCAGCGACTCACAGAGTTGAAGTTCATTCGTATTTCGCGTTACGATGCCGATAAAGCTGACAACGAAATCAAGCAGATTGAAACCGATATCACACAGACCCAATACGATTTGGATCACTTGACGGATTATGCTGTGGCATACTATGAGCGTATTCGTACAAAATATGGTAAAGGACACGAACGCCGCACGGAACTACGTGAGTTTGACTCGATTGAGGCATCGAAGGTGGCGGTTACAAATGCTAAATTGTATGTTGATCGCGAGGAGGGATTCTTCGGTATCGGCAAGTCGATGAAGGAGGCGGAGCTGGTCTGCGACTGTTCGGATATCGACGATGTGATTGTCTTCACGCGTGATGGACGTTATGTGATTACGAAGGTGAGCGACAAGGCGTTTTTCGACAAGGGAATCTACTACATTGGAGTCTTTAAACGCAACGACGAACGCACAATTTATAATGTGCTTTACCGTGACGGTAAGAGTGGTGGCATCCTGATGAAACGATGCGCCATCAAGGGGGTAACGCGCGACAAAGAGTACGATATAACCAAGGGAACGCCCAAGAGTGAAATCTTGTATATGACTGTGAATCCGAATGGTGAGGCAGAAGTGTTGAAGATTTACTTTAAGCCACGTCCGCGGTTGAAAAAGGTGATTGTTGACCTCGATTTCTCGACCTTGGCAATCAAAGGTCGCCAAAGTCAAGGCAACCTTTTCTCGCGTTATGGCATTCATAAAATCGTTATGAAGGAGCGTGGTACCTCTACTTTAGGGGTGCAGAATGTCTGGTTCGACGAGGATGTGCGTCGTCTGAATGACGAAGGGCGCGGTGTGCTGCTGGGCAAATTTATCGGCGACGATAAATTGATTGTTTGGACTTCAAAAAACCAGTATTATATTACAAACTACGATCTTACGCAGCATTTTCCTGACGATACGGTGCGAGTTGAGAAGTACGAATCGGATCGCATTTATTCGCTTTGTTACTTCGATCGCGAGCAGGGTTACTATTACATGAAGCGTTTTGCGGTCGAGATGGGCGATCGGATGCAGTTTTTCCTTGACGAAGAGGGGCAGTCCGATTTTATCTGTCTCACGCGCGTTGCAGGTGCTAAATTACGCATCACCTACAAGGGTGCTTACGCTTCGCGCCCTGTTGATGAGGTGGATGTGGATGAATTTATTGGTGTAAAAAGCCATCGTGCCAAAGGCAAACGACTGACTACGTATGATATAGATACGTTGAAATTCATCGAGCCCGAAGTGGTGGCATCGGAGGAGGATAGTGCAGAGAATGAGCTGAACGACGAGGCTGAAACAGAGGTGCTTATGGATTTACTGGAGTCCTTGCAGGAGCCAACTGAGTCGGTGGATACGGAGGTTGAATTTGAGATTGAGCGTGCGCGAGGCGATGCCGACCAAATGATTGACCCCGAACAATTAAATTTATTTTAAGGATGAAACCAATCTTTTTGGTGGGGTATATGGGTTGCGGCAAGAGTACGCTCGGTCGCAAGTTGGCACGCCGCTTGAATATACCGTTCCTCGATACGGATAGCTTGATCGAGGCGCGCGAGGGGGCATCGGTTGCCGATATTTTCCACTACGAAGGAGAGGAGCATTTCCGTGCGATGGAACGTGAAACGGTGATGCGGATTCTTGCAGAAGAGGGTGCTTGTGTGGTCTCTACGGGTGGTGGATTGCCTGTATGTCAGGATAATATGAAGCTGATGAACAGTGCGGGACAGACCATTTATCTGAAACGCACAGTCGATCAAATTGTCCACAGACTGAGCCCTTACGGGCGACAGAAGCGTCCCAATCTGCGCGGATTGACCGATGAGGAGTTAGTCGAACACATGACGCAAAATCTGGCTGAGCGTGAACCTTTTTATGCCCAAGCCCATTCGATTGTGAATTGTGCGGCGATTTCCGATGATGAATTAATAACTAAACTATTGCACGAAGTAACAGGTGAAAAATAATTGTCCAATAGGTGTTTACGACTCTGGGATGGGTGGTCTTACGGTGTGGCGGGAGCTGCGTCGCGAGTTGCCACATGAGTCGTTGATTTATCTTGGTGACGGGAAAAATTGCCCTTATGGATCACGTCCGCGCGAGGAGATTTGTCACTTGGCGGACGAAGCTGTGGCGTCGCTTGTTGCTGCGGGATGCAAAATGGTTGTGGTGGCTTGCAATACGGCGACGGCTGCTGCAATTGGTTTTTTGCGCACGAAATACGCCCCAATGCCCATTGTGGGAATGGAACCTGCCGTGAAACCCGCTTGCCTGAATACGCGCAGCGGGTTGGTAGGGGTGTTGGCTACCGAACGCAGCCTTGATGGCGATATGTTCCGCCGCACAGCATCTCGTTATGGACGTGATGTAGAGGTGATTACAGCTGCCGGCGTGGGCTTTGTGGAGCTCGTTGAGCGAGACATGGAACATACGCTTGAGGCGGAGACGTGCGTCCGCAACGTGATGACCCCCATGCTCAATCGGGGGGTGGATCAAGTGGTGTTGGGGTGTACGCATTATCCCTTCTTGTTGTCTGTTATTGAGCGAGTTGTCGCTGGGCGTGATGTGACTATTATTGACCCTTCGCCTGCTGTTGCTCGTCGCGCAGCGCAGTTGCTGGAAGAGCACGATTTGTGTGCTGATGCAATGCACGAACCGCGCTATGAATTTTGCTCTTTTGCCGACGAAACGTATCGTTGTCGGTTAGAGCAAAAGGCTTTGGCTAAATAATTTCATTTTCTCAAAAAAAAACCTTAACTTCGCTTGATAAAATCAAGCGTCTCTCTGAAAATAATGGCATCTAAAAATACAACCTCTTCTTCTGAAAAGCAGACTGTACAGCGTTCCAACGGCGATAGTGCCCGTTGGATTAGTGGTTTGATGCTCTTTTTTGCGGGGCTTTATATCACGGCATCTGTCCTTTTCTACTTCATAAGTTGGAGCAGCGATTTGAGCATTCTGCAAGGGGTGGGCATTGAAAATCCACGCTTTGATAATTCGGTTGAAAATTTGTGCGGCTATTCGGGCGCGTGGCTTGGTGAGTGGATTGCAGGACGTGGGTTTGGTGTGTTTGGCATCTTGCTTCCTGTGATGTTAATGCTTGTGGGTGTGCGTGTTATCCGTCAGAAACCACTACTTTTCAACCACTCAATACTTACACTTTTTATCCTGTTGATTCTCGGGTCACTCACGCTCGGCTTTGCTTTTGGTGATAATTGGAGTTTTTGTACGAGTTCGGGATGGGGTGGCGCGCTCGGCATCGAGGTTGCGCAGCTGCTTAGTAGCAATATTGGGGCAGTTGGTATGATAATCTTACTGCTTGGTGGATGGATACTTACGGGTGTCTTCATTAACCGCAACTTCATCAACACAGTCAATACAGCGGGCAATGCCATGGTCGATCAGGGCGGCAAAATTGTGGATATAGTTAAGCAGACGGTCGCTTCGCACGTGACTCAAAATGAGACGGAGCCGCAGGCGACAGTGGTTGCGCCTGAATCTGAAGTAATACAAGAGGATGATACGGTTGAACCGCTGAATATCAATGTAGAAGAGAGTCCATTTATTGAAATGACCAGCAATGGCGATGCACCTATTGAAATTGCGCGCGCGGGCAAGCCTGAAGTTGTGCGTCCTGCCCCCGGCAGGGTGGTGATTGGTGAGGATGGCATGGTGGAACTTGACCTTTCGGAGACGGGTGAAGTGACTATGCCTGAGCTTGTTGATTCGATTGCGGAGACGGCAGAGCCTCTGATTATACCTGAGGATGGTATGTTGGAGATGACCCTCGATGAGCCGATTGTATGTCCAGAAAATATGCAGCAAAACGCTGCAAAAGAAGGAGTTGTAGTAACTGTGGAGGAGCATAAGGCGAAGTTAGTTGATGTAAATGCCATTACACAAGAGGCTTACGACCCCATGAAGGATTTGGTGAATTACCGCAAGCCGCCTGTCTCGTTGCTCGAAGACTACGTTTCGGATACGGAGGTTACAGATGAGGAAATTTATGAAAATAAGTCGCGAATTGAGGAAACACTCAAGAATTTCGGCATTGCGATTCAACGCATTAAGGCGACGGTTGGTCCGACAGTGACCCTCTATGAAATTGTGCAAGCGCAAGGGGTGAAAATATCGAAAATTCAAGGACTTGAAAATGATATTGCTCAGAGTCTTAAGGCATTGGGTATTCGTATTATCGCTCCAATTCCGGGACGCGGAACCATTGGTATAGAGGTCCCAAATCGCGATAAGCAGGTGGTTTCGATGCATTCGTCTATTCGCTCGATGAAATTTCAGGAGTCGAAAGCCGAGCTTCCTGTGGTCATCGGTCGTACGATTCAAAATGTGAATTACGTCTTCGATCTCACGAAGATGCCTCATTTGTTGGTGGCAGGTGCTACGGGACAGGGTAAGTCGGTGGGACTCAATGCGATAATTACCTCATTGCTCTACACGAAGCATCCCTCGCAACTGAAATTTGTGATGATTGATCCGAAGATGGTCGAATTCTCACTCTATGCCAAAATTGAAAAACATTTCTTGGCGAAAATGGAGTCGGAAGATGAGGCGATTATCACCGACCCAAAGAAGGCAGTTTACGCGCTGCATTCACTCTGTATAGAAATGGATAATCGTCT
This sequence comes from Alistipes sp., assembly GCA_036652255.1. Taxonomy (GTDB): domain Bacteria; phylum Bacteroidota; class Bacteroidia; order Bacteroidales; family Rikenellaceae; genus Alistipes. The sequence continues at coordinate 107,388 of JAVVWE010000004.1, forward strand.
GGAACTGTGTAAGAAAGCGGGTGTACGTAACATTGCCGAGTATAACGAGAAATTCATTTCGCGCCACCTGAATCCGCAACATGGACACCGATTTTTGCCCTATATTGTGGTGGTGGTCGATGAGTTTTCGGATTTAATTATGACTGCTCGCGAGGTGGAGAGCCCGGTGATGCGCTTGGCACAAAAGGCGCGAGCAATTGGTATTCATTTGATTATTGCTACTCAACGTCCTGATGTAAAGGTAATTACTGGCGGTATTAAAGCGAATTTCCCTGCACGTATCGCCTTCCGTGTGATGCAGATGATTGATTCCCGCACTATTATTGACCAACCCGGTGCTAATCAGCTCATTGGACGCGGTGATATGCTTTTCTCGAAGGATGGCGAGCTGACACGTATTCAATGTGCGCTGGTCGAGACGAAAGAGGTGGAGCGCGTGGTGGATTACATTTCGAAGCAACAGGGTTATACAGAGGCATATAAGCTGCCTGATTATACTCCGGAATCGAGCAATGAACAGCAGTTAGGGAGCGAAAGCGGTGCCCCATTGAAGTACGATGCGTTGTTTGCCGAAATTGCTCGCACGGCAGTTGCTGGCGGCAACCTCTCTACCTCGATGATTCAGCGTAATTACGAGGTGGGATTTAACCGTGCGGGGCGCATCATGATGCAGCTTGAGCGGGCGGGAATTGTAGGACGACAAGAGGGTGCGAAACCGCGCGATATTCTCTACCATGACTCCTTGTCGCTGGAGGCAAAGTTGCAAGATTTAGGGGTATTTTAAATGGATGAAGATGAAAAAAAACTTGATATTTGTCGTTGCGTTGCTGTTGTGCTGTGCGCAAAGTTCGGTGGCAGTGAATGGGCGTGCTGCTGAGATTCTCAATGGACTTGCCTCGCACGTGCGAGCGTTGGGACGTTACGAGGTGGCGTTTTCAGTGGTTACGGGCGAGCAGACGACGGCGGGATTTTATGCCGTGCAAGGCAATAATTACTATATACATATAGGTGATGCGGAGGTCTATGGCGATGCCGCGACGCGCTACGAGGTGAACAACAAAACCAAGGAGGTCTCCATCGACAAAATGGATGCATCGGCTCGCAATATCCTCAATAATCCAACTCGTGCTTTCGATTTGGTGGGCAACGAATTTACGGTCGAATTACTCTGGGAACGGGGCACAACGGCGGCAGTGCGGCTCACTCCAAAATCGTCGAAATCGTCGATGAGTACGATGACTGTGACGGTTGATACGCAGCAGATGCAGCCCAAATCGTTGCTCTACGACTTCGATGGCAATCGGGTGGAAATCACCGTGCAGCGCATGAGTGCCGCCAAATCTGCACCGCGTGTCTTCAACCGTGTGGAGTACAAAACCTACGAATTAATCGATTTTCGCTAACGAGTGCTAAATTTGTTTTGCCCACTATAATTTTTTTTCGAAAGAGGAAATCAAAAAAGTGTGCATGATGGAACAAATTTCTGTGTGAAGTGTTTTTTCAATCTGCTGCGAAACTCGAACAGGAGCTCGCCAGTGTAAAATTTATGGTGACGAAAAGGGAAATTCCGTATCACAACATCATAATTTCCCGACAGACTGTCGGGAAATTTTTTTTAAGCCGCCAAATCGGCTAAAAACAGCCAAAAACAAGACGTTCTCAGAAAATAATCTGTAAAAAGAAAAAATATAAGCTCGCAAAGTTGGTCAAATCGCAAGAAATTAGTAATTTTGCTGGGTATGAGACCGAATAAAGTTAGTAGTAAATTCGGAGTCGTTCAAAATTAAATGTAATTTTCTTAGAAAATATAGAATGTTAACGGAAGAAGAAAAAAATGTTGGTTTGGTAGGGCGTATTATCCCTGTCAACATCGAGGAGCAAATGAAGTCGGCGTATATCGACTATTCGATGTCTGTCATCGTGTCGCGTGCGCTGCCCGACGTGCGTGACGGCATGAAACCTGTTCACCGTCGTATTCTTTATGATATGAGTGCTGAGTTGAACCTCTATTCGGATAAACCAACACGTAAGTCGGCGCGTATTGTGGGTGATGTACTTGGTAAGTTCCACCCCCATGGCGACACCTCAGTTTATGATGCGATGGTGCGTTTGGCTCAAGTGTGGTCGATGCGTTATCCACTTGTGGACGGACAGGGTAACTTCGGTTCGATGGATGGTGATTCGCCTGCGGCAATGCGTTATACCGAGGCGCGAATGAAGAAAATTACCGATGAGGTGATGGCGGATATCGACAAGGAGACGGTGGATTGGATGCTCAACTTCGATGACACGATGCAAGAGCCTACGGTGCTGCCGACCAAGATTCCGCTTTTGCTGGTCAATGGTGCGAGTGGTATTGCCGTCGGCATGGCGACCAATATGGCTCCGCACAACCTGAGCGAAGTGGTCGATGGCTGCTGTGCTTATGTTGACAATCCGGATATTGAGTGCGAGGAGCTGCTGAAATATGTCAAAGGTCCCGATTTCCCGACCGGCGGTATTATCTATGGTTACGAAGGGGTGAAAGAGGCTCTGCTCACGGGGCGCGGTCGTGTGATGATGCGTGCCAAAACCGAGATTGAGATTACTCCAACCGGGCGCGAATGTATCGTCATTACCGAGATTCCGTACATGATTAATAAGGCGGAGATGATTAAGAAGATTGCCGACATGATCAACGACAAGAAGATCGAAGGCATCTCCTACATCAACGACGAGTCGGATCGTAACGGTCTGCGTATCATCATCATCCTTAAGCAGGATGCCATGGCGAGCGTGGTGCTCAATACCTTATTCAAGAATACGCCACTGCAAACTTCGTTTGCCGTCAACAATATTGCGCTGGTCAATGGTCGTCCGATGATGCTCAACCTGCGCGATTTGATTCATCACTTTGTCAACCATCGCCACGACGTGGTGGTGCGTCGTACGCGTTTCGATTTGCGCAAAGCAGAGGAGCGGATGCACATCGTGTTGGGTCTGCTCATAGCGCAGGACAACATCGACGAAATTATCCACATCATTCGTGGATCGCAAACGCCCGATGTGGCTAAGCAAGCCATGATGGATCGCTTCTCGTTGAGCGACTTGCAGTCTACTGCAATTATTGAGATGCGCCTGCGTGCCCTTACGGGTCTGGAGCATGGTAAGCTGACTGCCGAGCGCGATGAGTTGGCTAAGCAGATTGAATATTTCACCAATGTGCTGGCTGATCGTGCATTGCAGATGCAGATTATCAAGGACGAGTTGCTGGATATGAAGGCAAAGTACGGCGATGAGCGTCGTTCGGAGATTGTCTATGCTTCGGAGGAGTTTAATCCCGAAGACTTCTATGCTAATGATGATATGGTGATTACCATTTCGCACATGGGATATATCAAACGCACCCCGTTGGTGGAATATCGTACGCAGAACAGGGGCGGTGTCGGTGCGAAGGGTAGTGCTACGCGCGATGAAGATTTCATCGAGCATATTTACGTTGCCACGATGCACAATACGATGCTGTTCTTCACGGAGAAAGGTCGTTGTTTCTGGCTCAAGGTGTACGAAATTCCGGAGGGAACACGTTCTTCTAAAGGACGTGCCATCCAAAACGTCATTCAGATTGAGCCCGACGATAAGGTGCGTGCTTATATTAATGTGAAGAGTTTGGCGGATGAAGAGTACGTGAACAACAACTATATCATCATGTGTACGAAGGATGGTACCATCAAGAAGACTAAACTGGAGGCTTATTCGCGTCCGCGTCTGAATGGTGTGAATGCCATTGTAATTCGCGAGGGCGATGAGCTGATTGAGGCAAGCCTGACAAGCGGCAATGCCGAGGTGATGATTGCGGCTCGTGAGGGTAAAGCTATTCGCTTCAACGAGAGCACTGTACGTTCTATCGGACGTGTGGGTGCTGGTGTGCGCGGCATCTCGATTGACGAGAGTGACGAGGTGATTGGCATGATTTGTCTGGAGCCAGAGAGCAAGCAGGATGTGCTGGTGCTGAGCGAGAATGGCTACGGAAAACGAACCGACATCGACGAATATCGCATCACGAACCGTGGCGGTAAAGGTGTGAAGACAATCAACGTGACGGAAAAAACCGGTAAGTTGATTTCTATGCAGGCGGTGACGGACGACAACGATTTGATGATTATCAATCGTTCGGGTCTGACGATTCGTACGGCAGTGGCTCAGATTCGCGTGGCGGGTCGTGCTACACAGGGAGTGAGAATCATCAATCTGCGCGATGGTGATGCTATTGCTTCGGTAATGGCGGTTCCGGCATCGGAAGACGAAGTGATTGTCCCAATTGCAGATAGCATGGTGATTACCGATTCGAGTGAAGTGATTGAGCCTGTGGAGATTGAACAGGATGATACGGAGACGACACAACCTACTGACGAATAAAAAACATTATAACAAAAACCTAAAATTTATTGATTTATGAAAAAATTGATTCTGATGGCGGCAGCGGTTTTGCTGCTCGCAGCACCCGCAGCGCAGGCGCAGAAAGTCAATAAGGAGGCAATCCTGTCGAAACTTGAAAAGAGCGACTCTGAAATTGCCGATGCCAAGAAAAATGCGAAAGTATCTACTTGGCTCAACCGCGGTAAGACCTACTTCGAGGCTGCTGCTGAACCTACAAAGAACCTCTTCGGAGGGATGGAGCTTGCTGTTCTGAAGCTCGCTATCGGCGACGTAATCAGTATGGAACAGACGAAGATTGGCGACAAATCTTTCGATGTGGCTGTTTACCCCTATTTCCGCGCCTATATCACAGATGGAAAGGTGGTTGCATGGTTGCAAACGGTCGTGGTGAAACCCAATCTGATTGAGGATGCAATTGCCGCCTACAACAAAGCCTATGAGCTTGATCCTAAGAGTGCTGACAAAGTGAAGACTGGTCTGAAACAGATTTGTGATTTCTGTACACAGATTGGTTTCGCAAGTTTTGATTTGCTGAACTACGAAATCGCAGCCGATGGCTTTACGTTGGCTTACCAAGCGCAGGAGTGCCCAGCTTATGGCGCGCCGAATGTTGAATTGCTTTACAATGCCGGTTTCATGGATACACTCAATGGAACGATTGATCCTGCGTCATTTGTGGCAGGCGAGAAATGCTTGAACAAAGCGATTGAGATGGGTTACGAAGGTGAAGAGGGTAATGCTTATTACTACCTTTTCCACTGCTATTACGGACAGAGGGACAAAGATCCTGAGAATTTGCAAAAAGCAAAACAAGCGTTGGAGACCGGTATTGCAAAGTTCCCCAAGAGTCAGCGTATTCTCGACGGTCTGATGTCGCTTTATACGGCCGAAAAAGGGGTGGGCGATCCTGCTGACCTGATTGCTCGCATCGAAGCTGCTGTGGCTGATGAGCCTACGAATGTCGATTTGTGGTTCGGTCGTGGTCGTGTTTACGCTGCACTGAAGAACAACGACGAGTGCATCGTTTCGTTCAAAAAAGTAGCGGAGTTGACTCCTGATAATTTTGAGGGCTATTTCTACACAGGCTATTTCTATGTGGAGAAAGGCGATGCAATGAATGCTGTGTTGAACGAGAAGCCTTGGACTGGTGAAGCAGCTTACACTGCAGAGCAGAAGACGATTAATGCAGTTTATGCTGCGGCTATTCCTTGGTTTGAGAAGGCACTTGCACTCAAAGAGAACGACCGTACGACGGTGGATTACCTCAAATCAATCTGCTACCGTCTGCGTGACGAAGAGGGTGTGATGGAAAAATACACCAAATACAACGAGCAATTCAAGGCGTTGCAGCAGTAAGCTGAAATACTGCAAGAACTAAGCGGGGCACACTTTCACAGTGTGCCCCGCTTTTACGTTTTGCAATTACCTATCGCCCTATCGCGCCTTGTCGTAAATCACGCTCAGACGGTGAGTCATGAAGAATTGGAGTATGCCACGCAGGAACATATAAAGCGTGAACGCGAGCCACAAGGCGTTGTTGCCAATCAACTCATAAAGCCCGTAATAGATGGCGAAGTAGGCAGCCGTAGACCAGAACATCGAGTTGCGCATGATGCGCGAGTGGGTGGCTCCGACCATGATGCCATCCATGATGAAGGGCATGGCACTGGCGATGGGAATAATGATGATCCAGCCGATATACCGCTCGGCAAGGGCAAGAATTGCGGCGGCATTGGGGGTGTCGGGCTGCACGAAGATGCCAAGCAATTCGCGCCACCAACCGATGTAGATTGCTACGAATAGGACAGAAATGAGGATGCCCCAGAGGATACATTTTTTGAGACAGTCGCGCAGTGATTGTTCGTCGCGTGCCCCGATGAAACGCCCCGTGAGAGCCTCGGCAGCGAATGCGAAGCCATCGTTCATGTAGGAGAAAAGGGTAAATAGTTGCAATAGCAAGGTGTTGACCGCCAGCAATGCAGGGTCGTCCATGCGTGCCGATGCTCCTGTGAAAAAGGTGTAGACCGCCACGATGCAGAGTGTGCGCAGAATAATATCCCGATTGACAATGAAAAATTCGCGCAATGGCTTGATATCAATCACTTCACGCCAATCAATTTTGGTGAGTGTTTTGCGATAGTAAATCCACAGTAGCAGCAGCGACATCACCACGCCTGTGTATTGAGCGATAACCGATCCGTAGGCAATTCCGACAATTCCCATGTTTAAATCGAAGGCAAACCACAAACTGCAAACGATGTGTACAGCATTGACTGTGATGGCTGTAACCATTGGAATCATAGCATTTTGCATACCGGTGAACCAGCCGTTGAATCCAAAGAGAAGGATGCCTGCCGGCACCGCCCAGATGCGGGCATAATAGTATTCAGAGGTCATGGCATTGCCCTTCATCGCCCACAAAGCCGCTTCGCCCAGTGGGTATTGCACCAGCACCATCAGCACCCCCATCACCAGAGCGACCGCCATGGCGCGTGCCAGCATATTGGTACATTCGTGGAAGTTGCCCGCGCCGAATGCTTGTGCTGTGAGTCCGCTCGTTCCCATACGTACGAACGAGCAGTTCCAGTAGATGAAATTAAAAATGGAAACCCCGATTGCCAATGCGCCAATCGTGGCGGCGGAGTCGGCACCCCAATGTCCGGCAATCGCTGTACTTACGATGCCCATGAGTGGCACCGTGATATTGGAGATTATATTAGGAACTGCGATACGCAGAATTTCTCTATTCATCGTCATAACGGTGCAAATATACAGCTATTTCGTTAAAAAAACGATGCGTTTTATGATTTCTATATAAAAGCGGTATGCAACGTGTTCATATCACAAAAAATTGAATTACCTTTGCCACATACTTTTTAACATTCACTTATGAAAGATTCAAAAAACGACTCGACGTCTATCCTGTCGCGTTTCGGACGCGATAAAAGGGAACATACCACGGCTTCGGCTGAGTACGCCGAGCGTCGCCCGCGTTTGCAGCGTGATGCTTCCGATTCGGAACACTCGTCTTATCGCAAACCGGAGGGTCGCGCTTCGTATAATCCGAATTTCACGTCGGAGAATCGACCCACAGGCGGAGACCGTCCGCAGCGCACATACGGCGACAAACCTGCTTACGGCGACCGTCCGCAGCGTACATACGGCGATAAACCTCGCACGTATGGAGACAAACCCCGTACTTACGGCGACAAGCCAGCGTATGGTGATAAACCTCGTACTTATGGTGACAAGCCAGCGTATGGCGATAAACCTCGCACGTATGGAGACAAACCGCGTACTTATGGTGACAAGCCAGCGTATGGTGATAAACCTCGCACGTATGGAGACAAACCCCGTACTTATGGTGACAAGCCAGCGTATGGTGATAAACCGCGTACTTATGGTGACAAGCCAGCGTATGGAGATAAACCTCGTACGTATGGAGACAAACCGCGTACTTATGGCGACAAGCCAGCGTATGGTGATAAACCTCGCACGTATGGAGACAAACCGCGTACTTATGGCGACAAGCCAGCTTACGGCGATAAACCACGCACGTATGGTGATAAACCACGTACTTATGGCGACAAGCCAGCGTATGGTCCCAAAAAATATGGCGACAAGCCACGTCCCAGTTTCAAACGGGATGGGG